>NZ_AOJH01000072.1 GCF_000337355.1 Halorubrum kocurii JCM 14978
CCCGCCGGCTCGGCTCGTCGATCCGCTCCCGGTGGCCCGGGTGGGCCGCGTCGAAGTCGCGCTCGACGATCCGCGCGAGGCTCTCGGCGTAGGCGGCGAGCGGCCCGTCGACCCTGACGTCCGCGCCGCCCACGTTGGGGGTGTATCGCGGGAGGAGCGCGTCGCCGGCGAACAGCTCCTCGGTCGCGTCCGCGCCGGCGACCGGCTCGTGACCCGGCACCTCGCGCGGGTCGAACGCGAACCCGGTGAGCCCGGCGGTGTGGCCCGGGAGGTGCATCGCCTCGAGGGCGACGCCCCCGGCCTCGATCGCCTCGCCGGCGCCGAACGTCGTCACGTCGGCGGGGCGACCGCTGAGGTCGGCGCTCACCGCGTCGAAGAAGCCGGTCAGTCGCTCCCGGTCGGCCGCCGGCATCCCCCACCGATCGAACGTCTCGCGCTGGAGGTCGCGGTCGGCGAACAGCGGCGTCTCGCTGCCGTCGACGAGCGGCGCGTCCGCCTCGTGGACGTACACGTCGGCGCCGCCGTCGGCCTGTATCTCGCCGGCCAGCCCCGCGTGGTCGGGGTGCCAGTGGGTCAGAACGACCGCGTCGACGTCGGCGAACCCGACCCCGTGCTCGGCGAGGCCGACCTCCAACTCCTCGCGCACGGCCGGGAGCGCGACGCCGGTGTCGACGAGCGCGGTCGCCTCGCCGTCGAGCAGGTACACGTCGTTCTCGCCCTCGAAGACGGTGTTGCCGAGCTGGATCCGTTTCACACGGAAGGGTCGTCGGGAACCCTTTTTAGGATTGCCACCGCGGAAAGCGGGGAGACGATTCGGTTCGGGCGACGATCCGGGGCCGCTCAGTCGCGAACGTCGACGCCGGTGAACTCGAACCGAGCGCCGCCGTCCGCGGCGTCGGTGACTCGCACGGTCCAGTCGTGCGCCGCCGCGACGGCCTGGACGATCTCGAGGCCGAACCCGGTCCCGCCCTCGCTCGTCGAGTACCCCGTCTCGAACACCGCTTCGCGGTCGCTCTCGGGGATCCCCGGGCCGTCGTCGGCGAGGTAAAAGCCGCCGTCGACCGCGCCGACCGTCACCGTGACGGCCCCGTCCGCCCGCTCGGTGGGTCCGTTGTCTCCCGACCGACCGTGTTCCACGCTGTTCCGCATGAGGTTCTCGAAGATCTGCTTGAGTCGGCTCCGGTCCGCGCGGATCGCGCGGTCGGTCTCAATCCGGAGCGAGCACGACGCGGTCTCGACGCCCTCCCAGCACGCCTCGGCGACCTCGTGCAGGGGGACCCACTCCGTCTCCTCGACGGCCTCGCCGTCCCGGGCGAGCGTCAGGAGGTCGTCGATGAGCGTCTCCATCCGCTCGTGGGAGCGCGCGACCGCCTCGAGGTGTTCGGAGTCGTGCTCCTCGCGGGCGAGGCCCAGCCGCCCCTGGGCGACGTTGAGGGGGTTCCGGAGGTCGTGCGAGACGATGCTCGCGAACTCCTCGAGCCGTTCGTTTTTGCGGCGGAGCGCCTCCTCGCGCCGCTTCCGCTCGCGGACGTCGCGGATGACGCCGACGCGGTCCAGCTCGTCGCCCTTCTCGCCGGTCAGCCGGGTGAAGCGCATCTCCACCGGAAACCGCTCCCCGTCCGCCGTGAGGAACTCGTACTCGACCGTGCCGGCCTCGCGGTCGTCCGACGCCAGCTCGCGGCGGGCCCGCTTGGCCTCCGCCGCGGTCTCTTCCGTGACCCAGTCGTAGATGTCCGTTCCCAGCAGCTCCTCCCGACTCACCCCCTTCATCTCCGCGTAGCGCCCGTTGACGTACGCGATGGTCCCGTCGGGACGCACGGCGTAGACGGCGTCGTCGAGCGAGTCGAGGACCGTCTCGTACCGTCGTACCTCCCTGTCCCGAGGTGAACCGTCCGTCATGACTCCTCTTGCACGTTCGCTTCAGCCGTTCAGTAATAAATGGGCCGTCGTGGCGGCCGGCCGCGTGTCCCGCTTTCGACGGGCCGTCCCGTCGGACGGAGGATGACGTCCGCGGGGATCCGGTGTGTTTTCGTCGCCGCACGCCATCGTTGACGTATGGAGTATCAACCGGGCGTGTGCAACATCGGACCGGCTCAACAGCGGCGGCGGCTCCTCCTCGGGGTCGGATCGCTGTCGGTCGCGGCGGTCACCGTCGCCCTGATCCTCGCGATGGGGTGGCCGCGGTGGACCCTCATCCTGTCGCTGTTCCCGCTGTACGGCGCCGCGATGGGCTACTTCCAGTACCGCGAGCGGTTCTGCGTCGGGTTCGCCGGGATCGGCATCTTCGACGTCGGCGAGGGGACCGCGCAGGTGCAAGACCAGGAGGCGCTCGCGGCGGACCGCCGGCGCGCCGTGCGGATGAACACGAAGTCGCTGGCCGTCGGCGCGGTCGGATCGCTGGTCGTCTACGGCGTTTCGCTCGTCCTGTTTTAGCCGTCCGTCCGAGCGCGGATGGGCGACGGCGACGCCGCCGGCGACGCCACCGCACGCCACCGCACGCCACCGCACGCCACCGCACGGCACCGCGAGACGCGTCGGCGTCGATGTCGCACGAGACCACCACGAACGTGCACATAGAAAAGCATTAGAACCGGCTCGATAACCACGTAAGTGAATGAGTCTGTCCGAGCCGGACCACGAGCTCGTCGTCGCGGAGCTCGGCCGGGAGCCGACGGCGGCCGAGGCCGCGCTGTTCGAGAACCTCTGGAGCGAGCACTGCGCGTACCGCTCCTCGCGCCCCCTGCTGTCGGCCTTCGAGAGCGAGGGCGACCAGGTCGTCGTCGGCCCCGGCGACGACGCGGCGGTCCTCGCGCTGCCCGAGCCGGACGCCGCAGACGTTCCGGCCGCCGACCGCGACGCCGACGACTACAGCGATCAGTACGTCACCTTCGGCGTCGAGAGCCACAACCACCCCTCCTTCGTCGACCCGTTCGACGGCGCGGCCACCGGCGTCGGCGGCATCGTCCGCGACACCATGTCGATGGGCGCGTACCCCATCGCGCTGCTCGACTCGCTGTACTTCGGCGGCTTCGACCGCGAGCGCTCGCGGTACCTCTTCGAGGGCGTCGTCGAGGGCATCTCCCACTACGGCAACTGCATCGGGGTCCCCACCGTCGGCGGCAGCGTCGCCTTCCACGGCGGCTACGAGGGGAACCCGCTCGTCAACGTCGCCTGCGTCGGCCTCACGAACGAGGACCGGCTCGTGACCGCGACCGCCCAGGAGCCCGGGAACAAGCTCGTGCTCGTCGGGAACGGCACCGGCCGGGACGGGCTCGGCGGCGCCTCCTTCGCGAGCGAGGACCTCGCCGAGGACGCCGAGACCGAGGACCGCCCCGCGGTACAGGTGGGCGACCCCTACGCCGAGAAGCGGCTGATCGAGTGCAACGAGGCGCTCGTCGACGAGGACCTCGTCCGCTCCGCCCGCGACCTCGGCGCGGCCGGCCTCGGCGGTGCCTCCTCCGAGCTGGTCGCGAAGGGCGGGCTCGGCGCCCGGCTCGACCTCGACAGCGTCCACCAGCGCGAGCCGAACATGAACGCGATGGAGATCCTGCTCGCCGAGAGCCAGGAGCGGATGTGCTACGAGGTCGCCCCCGAGGACGTCGACCGCGTCGCGGCGCTCGCCGAGCGGTTCGACCTCGGCTGCTCCGTCATCGGCGAGGTGACCGACGGGAACTACGTCTGCGAGTTCGCGGGCGGCGACGAGGAGTCCGAGGTCGTCGTCGACGTCGACGCCGAGTACCTCGCCGACGGCGCCCCGATGAACGACCTCCCGAGCGAGACCCCCGCCCGGCCTGACCGGGCCCTCCCGGATCCCGAGCCGTCCCTCGAGGAGGCGGTCGAGTCGGTCGTCGCCGCCCCCTCGACCGCGAGCAAGCGCTGGGTGTACCGCCAGTACGACCACGAGGTCGGTGTCCGGACGGCGATGAAACCCGGCGACGACGCCGCGGTCATGGCGATCCGAGAGACGGCGGGAGACGGTGACGCGGACGGCGGCGATCCCGAGGGCGTCGGCCTCGCGCTCTCCTCCGGCGCGAACCCGAACTGGACCGAGGCCGCGCCCTACGAGGGCGCCCGCGCCGTCGCCCTCGAGAACGCGACCAACCTCGCCGCGAAGGGCGCGGTCCCGCTGGCCGCGGTCGACTGCCTCAACGGCGGCAACCCGGAGAAGCCCGCCGTGTACGGCGGCTTCAAGGGAATCGTCGACGGGCTCGCCGACGCCTGCGCCGACCTCGACACGCCGGTGGTCGGCGGCAACGTCTCGCTGTACAACGACAGCGTCGAGGGCCCGATCCCGCCGACGCCGACGCTCGCGCTGATCGGCACCCGGAAGGGGTACGACGCGCCGCCCGCCGCCCTCGACGCCGACCGCGCGAGCGACTCCGAACTCCTCCTCGTCGGCGCCGGCGACGCCGACGGCGGCGCGCTCGGCGGCTCCGAGTACCTCGCGCAGGCCGGCGGAAGCGACCGGTTCCCGACGCTCCCGGACGCGGAGACCGACGGGCTCGCTGACCTCGTCGCGTCGCTCGCGGCGGTCGCCCGCCTCGAGTCGACGCTCGCGACGCACGACGTGAGCGACGGCGGGCTCGCGGTCGCGCTCGCGGAGCTCGTGACCGACGACGCCGGCGCCGACGTGACCCTCCCCGACCGTGTCGCCGCCTTCGAGGAGACGCCCGGGCGCCTCGTCGTCCAGACGACCGACCCCGAGGCGGTCGCCGAGCGCGCCGGCGACGCGCCCGTGCTCCGGCTCGGCGACGTGACGACCGACGGGACGCTCTCCCTCTCGGTCGGCGACGACGGTGTCGCGCTCGACGCCGACGCGCTCCGGGAGCTCCGCGGCGTCATCGAGCGCGAACTCGCCTAAATCGGGCTGCCAGCGACCGGCCGGGCCGCCCCTCGATCACCGTTACCGCGACGAGAGAGCGAGCGATACGCTTTTAGGTTTTCCTAAAATACGTAGTCCCAGTTACGGGACGCCGGCCGGTCCGGCGCCCGACACACCGATGGCTCACACGCAACCAGTCAAACGAACGCAGTCGGCCCGGGACGCGAGCGAGTCGCTCGCGGAAGCGAACGAATCGCGCGCCGACGCGAGCACGTCGACCGCCGACACGTCGGCGGCCCCGGTGTTATCGCTGTCGGACGTGACGAAGGAGTTCGGCCCGGAGACCGCCCTCGACGGCGTCTCCCTCGACGTCGAGCCGGGCGAGCTGCTCACCTTCCTCGGCCCGTCCGGCTGCGGGAAGACGACGACGCTCCGGACCATCGCCGGGCTGGAGGAGCCCACCGAGGGCCGGATCACGCTCGGGGGCGAGACCGTCTCCGGCGACGGCGCGTTCGTCCCCCCGGAGCGGCGCGACGTCGGGATCGTCTTCCAGAACTTCGCGCTGTTCCCCCACCTCACCGTCCGCGAGAACATCGCCTTCGGGCTCTCCGACGCCGACGAGGCGGCGACCGCGGCCCGCGTCGACGAGCTGCTTGACCTCGTCGACCTCCCCGAACACGGCGAGAAGACGCCGGACCAGCTCTCCGGCGGGCAGAAGCAGCGCGTCGCGCTCGCGCGGTCGCTCGCGCCGGAGCCCGACGTGCTCCTCCTCGACGAGCCGTTCTCGAACCTCGACGTGCGGCTCCGCGTCGAGATGCGCGAAGAGGTCCGCCAGATCCTGAAGGAGGCCGGCGTCACCGCCGTCTCCGTCACCCACGACCAGGAGGAGGCGCTCTCTATCTCCGACCGCGTCGCCGTGATGAACGACGGGCAGATCGAGCAGGTCGGGCGCCCCGAATCGGTGTTCGAGCGCCCCGAGTCGAAGTTCGTCGCCTCCTTCCTCGGGCGGGCGTCGTTCCTCGAAGGGAAGCTCCGCGACGGGAAGGTCGAGACCGGGATCGGCCGGTTCGACGCCGTCACGCTGGAGGGGTACGACACCGTCTACGACGGCGCGCCCGTCGACGTCCTCGTGCGCCCGGACGACCTCCGGGCGACGCCCGCGAGCCCCGAGCTGGCCGACGGCGTCATCGTCTCGCGGCAGTACGTCGGCCCGTCGTTCGTCTACCGGGTGGAGCTGGAGTCCGGCGACACGGTCCACTGCCTGCACAACCACGTGGAGGAGTTCGGGCTCGACGAGTCGGTCACCTTAGAGCTCACCGCCGACCACCCGCTGGCCTGGTACCCGCGGTAGGCGCGTCGCTGTCGGCCCTTCTCTGTCGTTTTTAAAAGGCGAGCGCCGGCGCCGCTCAGAACGTGAACAGGAACGGGATGACGTACGCGACGAGCAGGCCGACGAGGGTGACGGCCGCGCCGATGCCGACCTCGCGGCTGCCGAATCCCTGCATGGGGGCGGTCACGCGCTCGTCCGGGTCGGGCTCGTGTGAGTGGTCGTCCATGTCCGACGGTCAGTGCGGGGGACATATAAGCGCATCTGAACAGCGCGCGGCCGAGCGCAAGCCGCGGTGCGGACCCGGAAGCGCTTTCGCGCGACCGACTCGAAACGCGGGTCGAACGACTCGACGTCGAGGAGCGCTATGAGTGACTCACGAACGCCTGAAGAGGGGTCGGCCGAAGCCGACGACGGCCCCGAGCGACCGCCCCGCTACGAGCAAGTGATCCGGTGAGCCGAGTACATAAAAGAACAGCCGACCGAGGTGTGGGGACCACAGCAGAACGCGGTCGTGAACGGCCAGATCGAGAGCGCGCGGGCGGTCGACGTGAGCGCCGAGGACAGAGAGCGAATTCGGGAGTTCGCGGACGAGATCTTGCGGGCGGAAGGTGAGGACAACGAGAACGAAAAAACGGAGTGTAGATCGGTCCACGCCTCGTTCCATAGTACCATCAGGGAACCTCGACAGTCTCTTACACTACAACGCCGGTCGGAGGAGAGCGCTCAATCACTTCCAACAAAATCATCGCCAAATGCCTCTTCTGCGCTCGAAGCTGCGATCTCCGACGCAACTCCATCTTCACCTGCTTGGTCGCGCGTGAACACGCCAACCCCGTCGACTCCGATCCCGACGATTTCGACCCCGTTCTTTCCCCATCCGAAATCTTTCGGACGCAGTTCCTCGCCAGTGGGCCTCTCATCCGATTCAGTCGACTCAATAGATCCCTTCCCACTCTTGCCGGGTCCACGAATATAGGCTCTCGCATCGATGCCGTCCCCGCTTTCTGTCTCTATCTTCACCTTCCCATTATTCAGAAAGATCACCTGAGTTCCCACATCGTCTTCCTCTGCGGCCGTACACCTGAACTCGAACGTGCGTGTTTTGTTGACAGTAGCACCACCGGCGTCCCCTACGAATATGAGTGTAACCGAGGTCGACTTCGTCTTCTCCGTTTCACATGTGACGGCGACGAATGCCTTCTCACCTGGTATGAGATCGATTCGCTTCTCGTCACCGGTTTCGAGTGAGTCACCGATCGCTATTCGCTCAATTACCTCCCCTCTGTCTTCGAGCGTTATCGTCAGGGAGAGTCTGTTAGCAAACTTGTTCGTGATTCGTACGAGTTCCGTTTCCGTGCCACCCTCCACGATCTCGTCGTCTTCCCCTTCGTTTGCTGTGAGATCTTTCAGTCCCAGATACGCGTGCTCGTCCTCGACGACGTTCACCTCCACGCCGCGATCGGCCTCGACGCTGCTGAACGCACCGGTGCCGACGCTCATCGCACCGGAGCTCGCGCCGCCGAGCAGCAGGATCGCGTGTCGTCGTTTCATGTCCACTGGGGTTCGCTCGTCGCTCACTCGCCACAACGCGTTCCGACCCTAAGGTTATGCGGCGCCGGAAACTCGGTACGCGGCGCTTGAAACCCGTTGCCTTACGTCAGTTCCGGTGGCTCTTCCGGTTCGCCGACCTTCATCTCCGCGGTGTAGTACTTGTGCGTGATCGCGGAGAACGAGAACGCCACGACGATCGCGACCATCCACGCCATGTCGGGCAGCAGGACGAACGGCCACGCGTCCAGCGCCACCGCGCCGGTGAGCGCGACGGCGACGCCCGAGAGCCCGAGATAGTACGTGCTCCACGGGATCTCCCTCCCCTCGACGACGTCCATGTACACGTCGATGTCGGTCAGGGCCGGCGTCGGCTCGACCATGCCGCGGTCCTTGTTGAAGTCGATGACGCCCGCCTTGTCCATCTTCGGCAGGTGCGACTGCTGGAGCGCGGTGTACACGCGCTTGCGCTCGTTGCCCGTGATCTCCGCCGTGTCGATCCCGTTCTCCCACGCCGCGATCTGTTCGGCCATGTCGCCGATCGCGACCGCGTCGTCCTCCTCCCGCTTCAGCAGGTGGACCGCGAACCGCCGCCGCTGGTTCGCTAACACGTCGAAGAGCTCGTCCTCGGAGATGTCTGTCGCCGGTTCTGCACCTCCCCCGTCTACCTGTTGCACCGACGCCATTTCTGTCAGACACATATGAGCACGCCAACATAAATCCCGTGGTTATGATACCCAGCTAAACTTTCTCGACGTTCAAACAATGGCTGTCGAAGTCGCGCTAGCTCCCGTTATAAGCCGTCTAAAACCGACAATACGGGGTTCTCGGTGGGTAGCGACGCCGGGATCTCGCTCCCCGTTTCTCAGGTTGTATCAGTTTGACTATCATTGAAACCGCAACGATTGCCGGTTCAGGACGGGCCTGAACGTGTCCCGAGTGGGTCTCAGACCGAGCCTGAAGCGATCGGATCGGGATTCAGGCAGAGGCGGAACCCGCCGGTCGGATCTTCAGCCTCGCCCGGAACTGTTTCTGGAAATTCATAACGATATTGGATAGGCCCCATGGGTGTAGTAGAGCGACCCCGGGTGACGCGGGATGTCCCGCGTCGGCGGCCCGCGGGTCGTGTGCGGACACTGAGACACCTATGACAAACCGACGCAAGTTCATGGCCGGATTGGGTGCATTGGCATCAGGAAGCGCAGCAGCAATAGGTACTGGCGCGTTCTCGAGTGTTGAGGCCGAGCGTGATGTCACCGTTGAGGTTGGCGGAGACAACAGCGCGTACCTCGGACTAGAGGCAGAGCGCGACGACATCATTAGCGACGACGGTGGCGACGGGCAGCTTAGCCTTGATCTCGGTTCACAGACGACAAAGGAAGGTGGTGACGGGTTCAATCAGGACGCCGAGACGGAAATTGATGGTGTGTTCAAGATCATCAACCAGGGAACTGAAACCGTCTTCGCTGGATTCTCCGGAAATCCCGACGACTATCTCCCGTTCGCAGGTATCGAGCCTACTGCGGAACCGATTGCCGGCGTCGAACTTGAGGTTCAGAATTCAACAAACGTTGAGGGAGATATCATCGATGGCGCCGAGCTTGAACCAGGTGACAGCACGCTCGTTGATGTGACAGTCGACACCCTGAACGAAGATCCAGAAGAGGAGAGCGGAGAAGTGGTTATCGGAGCACTCGTGGAGGACTACTAACAATGAACCGACGTAAGTTCATCATCGGTGCGAGTACGGTGGCAACAGGTAGTGCTGCGGCAGTTGGTACGGGAGCATTCTCAAGCGCATCGGCAGATCGAAGCGTTAGTGTCGAAGTCGCTGACGACGCCAGCGCGTACCTCGCGATAGAGTCGGATAGCCAGTACGCTGACGAGAGTGGTGACGCGCTCGAGCTGGACTTCGGTGCGCTGGTTGAGGATGAAGATGGAAACGAACTCGGTTCCAACGTCGGTGAAAATTCAACCATCGTCTTTGGAAGCGGTGCTGCAGATAGAAACGTATTCACCGTTCAGAACCAGGGTACCAAAAATGTCGAACTGACGCCTGGACAGCAAGTGAAATATTTCGATAGTGGTGGGAATGAAGTCGGAGAGGAAAGCGATGATATTGAATTGTTGATTAATATTGTGATTGGTTCCGCAGCTGCCACCCCTAAGTTGGAACCTGGTGACACGGCAGGTTACTTCGTACAAGTTTCTACTGGGGATAGCCCCCCGAGTCAGCTTGAGACCGCGTTCGAAATCAACGCGAACAAAGTCTGAAACTTGTATAAAGCCCCACACCTAAATTATGAAACGACGCACGTTCGTACTCGGTCTGGGCACGACGGCTACTGGTGCCGGTACGCTGATCGGTAGTGGGGCGTTCTCGAGCGCCGAAGCAGAGCGAACGGTTAGCGTCGAGACCGCTGACGATGATGACGCGTACTTAGCGTTGATCAAAGGCGAAGGCGCTACTGATGATAGGGCCTACAGAGACGATGGACAACTGAACTTCACCTTCCCCGGCCTACGGGAGAGAACTGATGGGCCAATCGACACTAATCCAGAGAATCCCGAAGGACTCGGAGAAGACTCAGTTTACCGATTCGGGAGTGAAACTGACGGGGATCCGTTGTTCTTCTCGAGAAACCAGGGAACTCGGACGATCGAACTGTACAGTCGGCAGAATGATACAGAAGGTCTCCCACACGTTCAAATATTCAACGTGAACACGGGGGACCTCCTCACCGGAGACGGTACTAGAGCAGTCCTTGAAACTGGTGACTCGGTGCCACTCGGCCTTCAGATCGATACGACGGGGGTTGACGCACAAGAGAGTGCGTATAGCATATCGCTGACAATTGTTGGCAAAGCAACGGAACAATAGCCAATATAACTCCCCGGGTTGACGAAACGGAAGAACGCGATTCCGTCTTCGCCTTCTCTGTCGACTCTTGAACTATTGATAGCTTCACACCGATCCGACTCCGCTGGTAGGAATTCAGCGAGAGACACTGAAGTGGCGATTCTAATTATTGGAACGTATTCTGAGGGGAATCATGCCGTTCGCCTGGCTGACATCTCGTTACAGGAAATCCCTTCAGTCGTTTCAAGCACCGCGTTATCAAGACCCTACAGGTACAAAGAGGGGTAGACGCAGCCTATGCCCACCGCCCGCCGCACCCTGACCCTCGCCCTACTCCTCGTAGCCGCAGGGTCGCTCGCGTTCGCCACGGGTGCGGCGGTGATCGACGGTCCGGCCGATACCGTCGCAGATGGCGACCTCGCGGTCCAGCCGGCCGACGGCCCGAACGGGAAGTACGCCTACCTGAACGACGACGACGAGATCGCGATCGACGTCTCGGCGTCGAATCCGAACATCAAGGACCCCTCCTTCGAGGGCGTCAACGTCGGAACGACCGGGACGATAGACGACGTGTTCACCGTCACGTACACGGCCGACGAATACGCGCACGTGTGGATCGAGTACGCGAGCGAGAACGTCACCTTCGTCGCCGACGGCGGCTCGATCGAGGGCGAGGCGAACAACGTCACGCTCGCGCCGAACGAGACGGTCACGGTCGGCCTCGCGCTCGACACGCGCGGCGCGACCGCCGGGACGCAGCTGGGCGCCGACGAGTTCTCGATCGAGGCGAAGATCGCTGAGCCCGACGAGATGGAGGGAACGGGCGCGTCGACACAGCAGACCGCCGACGGCGGCCCGACCACGACGGTCACTTCGCCGAGCGCGGACCGCCGTGAGTTCGTCGCGAGCGGCGTTGAGCGCGGCGAGGGGGTCCGGTTCCTCGCCGAGGGGATGGAGATCGCCGGCGACGACGTCACGCTCGAAGGGATCGACCTGGAGGGCGTCCGGAACGAGCGCGTCGAACTGAACGCCGCAGGGAGTCCGGACCCCTTCGCGAACGGGAGCGCGCTGACCGCGCCGACTGAACCCCGGCCGGTCGGGTACCTCTCGCTCGACTACGACTTCGCGCCCGACGCGGTCGACGCGATGACGATCCGGTTCAGCGCGGACCCGGCCTACCTCAACGCGACCGGGACCGACCCCGAGGACGTGACGCTCTACCGGCAGACCGACGCGGGCGACTGGGAGGAGGAGCCCGTCGAGGTCGTCGACGAGGAAGTCGTCCGGATCCTGGGACTTCCCGAGGACCGCATCCACTTCCGCGCAACGACCGAGACGTCGTCGACGTTCGCGGTCGCGGCGCGCGAGCCCCGGTTCGATGTGACCGAAACGACACTCGAGACCCCGGCGATCGACCCCGGCGAGGCGGCGACCGTCCGAGCGACCCTGCGGAACGGCGGCGGCGCGGCCGGCGAGCGGACGGTGACGCTGACCGCCGACGGCGACCCGGTCGCGAACGAGACGGTCGTGCTGGCGCCGAACGAGACCGCCACGGTCGTGCTCTCGAGCGCGTTCGAGACCCCGGGCGAGTACGGTCTCGCGGTCGACGGAACGGACGCCGGGACCCTGCTGGTCGGTGACCCCGCGGACGGCGGCGGCTCCGGGGATGACGCGGGGATCGGAACGGGGTCGGGAACCGCCGGCGACGCGGGGGACGGCGGCGCGCAGGACGGTGACGGCGACGGAGACGACGGAGCGACAGGAGAATCGGGGACCGGACCGACCGAGGAGCCGAGCGCCATTGACCTCCTCGAGCTCGGCGGCCTGCTCGCGCTCGTGGCGATCTCCGCCGCTGGGATCGCGCTCGTCCGCCGACTGCCTCGCTCGTGAGCCCCCCTCATCGACAGGTCTTACTCGCCGCTCCGCGAGGGTCGGAGCGTGACGGTCTCCTCGAAGGCGCGGGGCGACAAGCCCGCGGCGGAATCGGACGCCGACGGCTCCGGGTTCGGTCGCGAACTGGCCGCGCGGGTCCGGCTCGTCGACCTGCTCGCGCTGGCGGCGGTCCCCGCGGTCCTCGCCGCCGTCTTCGCGCTCCCCGAGTCGACCCGCCGGTCGCTCGCGTTCGCGTACGCCGACCCGACGGTACGCACCGCGTTCACGGCCCACTACGTCCACCTCGACACGGGGCACCTCGCCGGCAATGTCGCCGGGTACGGCCTCCTCGCCGGCGTCGGGTACGCGCTCGCGGTGCTGGCGGGGTATCGGCGGTTCTTCGTGGTCGCGTTCGCGACGTTCCTGCTGGCGTTCCCGTTCGCGCTCTCGGCGCTGAACCTCGCCGTCCCCCGGAACGCGATCGGCTTCGGCTTCTCCGGGATCAACATGGCGTTCGCCGGCCTCCTTCCGCTCCTGCTCGGCGTGTACGCCCGCGAGCGGTTCTTCCCGGGGGGCTCGCTCAGCGCGCTCCCCGCGGCGTTCTTCCCGCTCGTCGGCTGGATGGCGCTCTTGGCGCTGCCCGTCTCGCCGGGGTCCCTCGACGGCTCGGGGCTGGCCGGGCTCGCGACGGCCGTCGCCGGGGTCCTTCTCGGACTGCTGTACGCGTCGAGCACCGGGATCCGGGTCCGGAGGGCGCTCCGGGCGTCGAGCCGCGCCGCGGTCTCGAACCCGGGCTACGGCGACCTGTTCGCGGTCGGCGTCGTCGTGGTCGTCGGCTACCCGGTCGTCGGGTTCCCCGGCGATCCGGCGGGACCGGGCAGCGTGGTGAACCTCTACGTTCACCTGCTCGGCTTCTGTCTCGCGTTCATCGGCCCCTTCGGGCTACTCGCCGCCGGGGTGTTCGAGGAGTGACCGCGTCGCGTCCTGCTGCGCCGCGTTGCGTCCCACCGCACCGCGCGTCCCTGGCTGTGTCCCGCCGGCGCGCTGTGCCGAACCACGAATTTATAACGTATCAATGACATTCTCCAGACGCTACTGGTAGGCGACGGATCGACGAACAAGCGACGATCGGGCGACGACTGGCGGCCGAGCGACGACCGACGGCTGGGCGACGACTGGCGGCCGAGCGACGACCGACGGCTGGGCGACGACTGGCGGCCGAGCGACGACCGGCGACCGGGCGACCGCGAACCGCCTCGCTAACCACCGAGACACGACCCATGTCCCTCAAACGCACTCTCTCAGTAACGTTGCAGGTCGCGGCCGTGCTCGTCGTCGCCTCGCTGATCGTGGGGCAGTACCTCGGACAGCCGGTGCTTCTGAGCTACGTCGAGACGGGGAGCATGCAGCCCGTGCTCAATCCGGGCGACGGGTTCATCGCGATCCCGGCGCCGATCGCGGGCGGGATCGGCGTCGGCGACGTGGTGACCTTCGACGCCCAGGAGATCGAGGGCGGCGGGCTGACGACCCACCGCGTCGTCGAGGAGACGGAGCGCGGGTACGTCACGCGCGGGGACAACAACCCCTTCACGGATCAGGACGGCGGAGAGCCGGTCGTGCAGGACGCCGACGTCGTCGCGAAGGCGCTCACGGTCGGGGGGAGCGTGGTCGTCATCCCGCACCTCGGCACCGTCGCGATGGGGTTCCAGTCGGCGCTCGACTCCGCCCAGACGTGGCTGGCGGTCACGTTCGGCGTCCGGTCGTTACAGGGGACGCAGGGGCTCGCGTACATCCTCTTCGGGCTCTCGGCGGTCGCGTACGCGGTCGACTGGTACCTCGACAGCGGGCGCCGCGAGACCCGGACGCGCGACCGTTCCCGCGACGACGGCACCTCGGTGTTCGCGATCGTCGGCGTGCTCGCGCTGGTGCTGATGGCGACCGCGACCGCGGCGATGGTCGTTCCGGCCGGGACGCAGGAGTACGGCGTCGTGAGCGCCGAGTTCGAGTCCGAGAACCCGACCGTCATCGAGCGGGGCACGAGCCAGGAGCTGGAGTACGTCGTCCCCAACGCCGGGCTGGTCCCGGTGTACGCGTACGTCACCCCGCAGAGCCCGGGGGTCGACGTCGACCCGCAGCGCGTCGCCGTCGGCGGGCGGGGCGAGGCGTCGACGACGGTGACGCTCACGGCGCCCGACGAGACGGGGTACTACCGCCTGTTCGTCGCCGAACACCGATACCTCGCGGTGTTGCCGGCTTCGGTAATCGACGAGCTGTACGGGGTCCACCCGTGGGCTCCGCTCGTCGCGATCAACGGGCTTCTCGGCGGCGCGATCGTCGGGCTCGGGGCCCTGTTGCTCCGGGGGGAGCCCGCTCGGATCCGGTCCCGGGAATCGCGCGCCAAACCCCCGCTGTACCGCCGCGTCCTCCGCGAGATCTACAGGTGACCGAATGAGCGAGACACCCCCTAGCGAAACCCGCCTCCGCCTTCGGGCGGTACTGAACGCACAGTTCACCCTGATCCTCGCGATCTGTCTCGTCGCCGCGGCGGTCGGCGGCGGGCTCGTCTACGCGACCCACGTCGACCCGGGAACGACGACCGAGACCCGGACCGTCTCGTCGCTGACCGTCGAGTCGGAGTACGTCCACTCCGCCGAGGTGACCGAGCCGAACTCGCTGTTCGACACCGGAACGGTGCTCGACGATCGGAGCACGTACTTCACGCGGGTCGCGCCCGTGCTCGACGTCGCCGTGGAGACGAGCTACGCGGCCGACGCCGCGAGCGACGTCGACGTCATCTACGAGTCGGTGCTCGTCATCCGCAACGTCGAGAGCGAAGGGGACACCGTCTACTGGGACGAGCGGGAGACGCTGACGACCGAGACGGTCTCCGGGGTCGAGCCCGGCGAGACGGCGGCCGTGTCGTTCGCGCTCAACAGCACCGAGATCGACGCGACGGCGAGCGAGATAGAGTCGGACCTCGGCGCTTCGCCCGGCGAGACGGAGACGTTCGTCGCGACGGACGTGACCGTCGAGGGCGCGATCAACGGCGAGTCGACCTCGAACGCGCGGACGATCGAGATGACGATCGATCACGGCGGCGACACGTACAGCGTCTCGGAGCCGGGGGTCCAGTCGGACACGACTGAACAGACCGAGCAGGTCGCCGTCGAGCGGAGCTACGGACCGCTCCGCTCCGCGGGCGGACCGCTACTGCTCCTCCTCGGGCTCGCCGGGACGGGAGGGCTGGCGTACGCCCGCCGGGAGGCCGGGCTCGCGCTCACGCCGGCCGAGCGCGAGTACCTCTCGTACCGCGACGACCGCGCCGAGTTCGCCGAGTGGATCACGGCGATCCGGCTCCCCGAGTCGGTTCACGAGCGCCCAGAGGCCGAGGCGTCGACCCTCGCTGACCTCGTCGACTTCGCGATCGACAACGACACCGGCGTCGTCGAGGACCCGGCGACGGACGCGTACCACGCCGTGACCGACGAGTTCGTGTACACCTACACCCCGCCGGCGCTCGCCGTCGGACGCGGTGCCGGAGACGAGACGACCGAGGGAGAAGCGGCGGCAGGCGCGGTCGCCCCCGACGACGGGGCGGAGCCGGCCGACGTCGGCGAGGCGGGAACCGGCTCGACGGGGATCGACGACGACGTGACCCTCGCCGGCGCGTGGACGCGGGCCGGACACGACCCGGGGACCGTCCCCAGGGATCGGTTGTCGACTCCGGGGCGGAGGGAGTCGGGGTCGCCGCCGAGAGGCGAGGAAAAGTAACCTACTTGAGTGCGCGCGGGCAATCGACGAGTGCAGTCCCGTGGTGTAGTGGCCAATCATAATGGCCTTTGGAGCCATTGACGGCGGTTCGAATCCGCCCGGGACTACTGTGCGCCGAACACGCCCGTGAGGCGCACATATCCTCAGCGGTTCGAACCCAGAGGACGAGAGGATTCGAGTCCTCGCGGTTCGAATCCGCCCGGGACTACTCTCACCGACGCCGCCGCGAGAAACGCCCGTACGGACGCGTTTAGCCCGCTCCCGTCGATCGGCGGAGTCGGTCGAACGCGGCTCGCGACGCCGATCGAAACGGGGGTGGCACCAGTCGCCGGCATATGTGTTATTTTAATCGTCCGGCTCGTGTGGTTGTGTATGGATCACACGCAGTACCGCGACGCGGTCGCAGAGAACAGACGAAAACACGGCTTCAACACGGTCGAGGGACAGCCGAACGGGTTCGATCCGGTGTGGGAGGCCCGCGACGAGGACGACTCGATCGGAGCGGTCACCGTTCTGGCCACCGTGGTCGACGACGATCCGGATCCCGACCCGGACGAGCTCGTCGCCGCCGCGGACGCGTTTCGAGAGGTGCTCATCGACCGCGTCGACGACCGACGCGAGTCTGTGACGCCCCTCGGCTACATCCTCTTCCCGGTACCGGACCCGGACCCTTCGTTCGTCGACGCGGCGCGGTCGTACACCGTCGCCCGCCGTCGGACCAACGTCTTCCCGATCGTGTACGACTGCGAGGCGGAGACGCTGCACCGACACGAGGTCCCGCGGCTGAAGGGCAGGGGTATCTACCGCCGCCAGGCCGAGGACGCCGAGCGGCTGTTCGACGTTTAAATACGCGTCGAAAAACGGGTCGCCCGATCAGATCAGGCGCTCGGCGATTCGACCGGCGCCCTCCGCGGCGGCGGTCGCGGGGTCGTCGGGGGAGACAACCTCGACGTCGCGGTCGAGCTCGGCCGAGAGCCGCTTCTCGAACTCCTCGGTGAGCCCGGGGATGCAGGCCATCCCGCCGGTCGCCGCGACGGGGCGACCCAGCGCGAGCTGGTACGGCTTCATGTGGTCGTTCGCGAGCTCCGGGAGGAACTCGTTGGCGACGACGTCGACCGCCTCGTCGATGTACCGGTCGACCGGCTCGCGGACGCCGCGGTCGACGGTGAACTCGTGGCTCCCGCCGCCGGGTTGCTGGATCACGTCCGTGAACGGCTCGAAGTCGTACACGTCGGCGTGCTCCTCCTTGTACTCCCGGGCGGTCGTCCGGTCGATGTGGACGCGGCCCTGGCTCTCCTCCTCGACGGCGGCGACGATCCGGCGGTCGACCTCGTTGCCCGTCACCGAGCCGGTCGAGAAGGGCGAGAGCTGCTCACCGCGCCGGTAGGCGCACGCCTCCAGCGTCGTCGACCCCATGTTGATGGAGACGAACACCTCGTCGATGGCGTCGAGGTCGTCGCCGTAGGCGGGGATCGCCCCGCACAGCGACTCGGGGTAGCTCCGCGTCTCGACCTGTCCGATTGAGGAGCCCTCGATCACCGACTTGAGGTTGTTCACGCCCGCCTCGTTGTCGATCGTGGGAACGGCGTAAACGACGGCGCTGTCCTCTGGCACGTCGTGGGCGTCCACGAGCGCCTCGAAGAACCGCTCGGCGTCGGCGACGCTCTCGTCGTCCTCCGGCAGTCCGGAGCGAAGCATGAAGCGCACCGTGTCGGGGTACTCGATCGCGGCCTCGTGGCCGAACAACACCTTCTCGTCGCCCGTGATGGCGTCCTCGTAGGTCGCCAGACACGTCAGCGTCGAGTGTCGTTCGCGGCCGCCCCGCCCGTCGGGGAGGTCGAGCACCGTCCGGGTGCTGCCGAGTTTCACGCCGACCGCTTCGGGGCCGTCTGTACTGTTGATGTTCGTGGAGTCGTCGTCGTCGCTCATGATGTACTCGCACACGAAGCGATCCGGACGATGGAGACGAGGCTGATCCGATGGTCCGCCGGGGTGAAGGGCCGGTCGTACCGGGGGGCGTCGAACCCCTCAAATCGGCGCCGAAGCGCCTCGACCACGCCGTCGTCGACCCAGCCGAGTTCGGCGTAGTACGACAGCACGTCCCGGCTCCGCACGTGGCCGCCGACGTCGACGAGGTAGCCGAGCCACTCGCCGATCTCGCGTTCCGCTTCCGGGGAGGCCGGGATCACCGTCAGGTACGGGCGGTCGCCGGCGTCGGATCGGTCTCCGTCGCCGGACAGCCGCGCCCCCCGCTGACGCTGGAGCAGCTCGGTGAACGCGGCCGAGCGGGCGGCTTGCTCCGCTCGGTTCCGGTTCGGCTGACGAAGCGACCGCTCCCGAGGCGCTTCGTCGGCGCCGTTCCGCGGTGCGTCCGCGATCCGGCGCAGCTCCCGTACGTCGTATCTCCGTGGATTCAGACTCATATTCCGTCCGTCGTTCGCGTCCGTATCGGAACGCTCGCCGGCCGCCTATATGATAGTTGCCACGCAGTTATCAGGTGTGAGAAACTACTCGCCAACCCCCCGACGGCTTCGGCGCGACCGATCGACCTCCGGGGCGGTCCGGCCGGCTCAGGCCATCGACCGTCCGGGGTCGGTCGACCCGTAGTACTGCCCGTGGAACGCGTACGGGAGGCGGTGCGGGAGCGGGGCGCGCGCCCGCTCGGCGAGCGTCGCCGCGTCGAGACAGAGGAGGACGGACCGCTCGGCGCGGGCGTCGAGCGCGAGCGAGAGCAGCACGCCGTCGTCCTCGCCGCTCGGCGCCGGGCCCGGGACGAACAGGGGTTCGCCCGGGTAGAGGTCCGGCTCGGACCACGTCCGGGTCGTCGGCCCGTCGAGGTCGACCTTCGCGACCGCGGTCGGCAGGCTCCCGCGGTCGGTCGCGGCCAGGTAGGCGTACCGATACGGCCGGCCGTTGCGTCGCCCGTAGTTGATCGTCGGGAACTCGACGGGCCCGCGGAGCAGGCGTTCGCGGGACGCGCTCCCGCCGTCGAGCGGGAGCCGGAACCGGACGAAGTCGCCGCGCGGCAGGTCGGGGTCGGCGCTCCGGAGGTTCGACAGCGTCAGGCCGGTGACCGCGGACTCGTCGGCGAACGCCACCGCGTCGACGACGAGCTCGTCGCCGTCCTCGTACGCGTTCGCGAAGTGGTAGACGAAGAACGGGTCCGCCGGGACGGCGGCGACGTGCTCGCCGGTGGCCCTGTCGAGGACGTGGAACGCCGGCTCGGCGTCGCGGGGGCGCATCGCGTCGAGGAACGTCGCCCCCCGAGCAAGCCCCCGGGCGAGCCGACCGAAGTCAACGCCGACGGTCGACGCCGGGACGACGGCGTACCGCTCCGTCAGCGCGAACGCGTGCACGTACGGCGGGTGCGAGCCGAAGACGAGTCGGCTCACCGGCGTCGGCGAACCGCCGGCGTCTCGACGGAACAGAGTGTACGCGCTCCGCCGGCCGAAGTCGGCGGCCAACCCCCACTGCGTCCCGTCGTCGACGTGCGTGTGACCGAGCGTGACGTCGGCGTCAACTCCGGCGGTCAGGTCGCGCCGACCGAGCGTCTCGAGCGTCTCGGGGTCGATCTCGATCCCGACCGGGCTCTCGGTGACGGCATAGAGGCTCCCGTCGAGCCGCACCACGCCGATCGAGGGGTTGTCCTGAAACGCACCGGTCAGCGCCCGGTACGTCCGGGCTATCACCCCGGCGTCGGCGGGGGTCCCGGGGAGCGAGCGTCGGATCCGCCCGCGCTCGCGAGCGACGCGGAAGTCCTCGCTCCGGACGAAGCGGTTCGTGTAGCGGACGGCCCCGTCGTCGAACCGGAACCCGCGGAGCATCGCCAGGGGGTCGAACCAGTGGGTGAGCGCCGTGTCGCCGACCTCGAACTCTCCCGGCCCGTTGCAGACGAGCGTCCCGTCGAGCCACTCCGGAAACGGTGCCGTCGCGTCGAGGTCGACGTTCCGGACCTCCTCTCGCTGCGTCTCGAAGCCGAGCCGCCATCCGGGCTGCATGCGCCTCGTTGGGCATCCACACGGATACGTCCACGGGGGGTCCCGCGAGAGCGACGCGGGTCGGCGACCACACGCGGTCCGGGGCGACACGGATCCGCGACCGAACGCGATCTGTGGCCGTCCTCGAACGGTACATGCTAACTCTTGGCAGGATTTATGTCACAGTGCGTGTATACGGGGCGTATGGACTCGGAGCTCCGACCGTTGTTGGGCATAGAGATGGAGGAGTCCGCGATCGACGACGTGCTGACCGACATGGGCGTCGGCGTCCTGTCGATGAGCGCCGACGGGGTGCCGTACGGCGTTCCACTGTCGTTCGGGTACGACGGCGACGCCAGGCTGTACTTCGTGTTTCTCGGTGCGACCGCCGATCTGCGGAAAGAGACGTACGCCGACCAGTCGGACGTGGCGAGCTTCACCACGTTCGCCGTCGATCCTGATGGATCGTGGCGGAGCGTGGTCGTCTCCGGGTCGCTCGACCGGATTTCCCCCGGTGACTGGGACGCCGCCCGCGAGGCGATGCTCGATAACGCCTACCGATCGAAGCTCCTCGCCGAGCGCGAACTCCGAGAGAACCCGAACGTCTGGGTGCTCGACGTCGCGGAGCGCTCCGGGCGCGCGGTCGGTCAGTGAGTCTCCGGCTCTCGCCGCCGCGCGCACTCGAACCGCGCTGCCTCCGTCAGAGCGCCTCGGAGGGACCCGCGACCGCGACGTTCGGCGCTTCCGTGCCGCCTGCGTGTGGAGCGCGACTTATTCGACTGTCTCCCTCCCAGTGACGCGCTCCATCTCCAGCTCGTACAAGGTGAACCCGACGTTCTCGATCGCTTCGTCGAACAGTCGAAACGGGGGGAACCACTCGTTGAGCGTCTGCTCGTCCGCGTCCCCCTGCCACTCGCGGAGCGGGCCGCGAACGTGGACGCTCCACGACTCCGTCGCCGACGCCTCGTAGCACACGAACGTGGCGGTCTCGGTCGCCTCGATGAACCGCCCCTTCTCGCTGTCGTCGTCGTGTTCGCTCACCCGGAGCAGGAGCCGTTCGCCGTCGTAGTGATAGCTCAGCGGGACGGTGTACGCGTCGTCGCCGTCCGCCAGTCCGAGGACGCCGTGCTCGCCCGCCCGCAGGTGCTCGTCGACGTCCGACTCGGACATTCCGCTGGTGTACACGTACTCTGCGTGTTCCATACGGTCCACACGTGACGGAGGAGCAAATAGACTCGTCTCCTGTCAGACAGTACTCACGACCGAACGCGCGGACCCGCCGGTGCTGTTCCCCCTACTCGGTCTCGCTCCACGGGAGCGGCTCGGTACACCAGTGGCAGAAGTCGAGGTCGGCGTCGGTCTCCTTGCCGCAGTGCGGGCACTCGATCTCCGCCGGCCCCGCGTCGCTCTCGGCGGCGGCCGAGGGCGCTGAGTTCGCGCCGGTGAGGCCGTCAGAACGGTCGGCCGCGCCGTCGTCGCCGCTCGCGGCACGGCGGCGGACCGCCTCGGCGGTCGCGTCGGCCTGCCGCCGCTCGGCCACGTCCGCCCGCCCGACGAGGTAGGCGTCGACAGCGGAGAGGACGTACAGGATCGCGATCGGGAGCGTCACGTCCGTCGGGAGCGCCGCGGCCGTCTCCGCGGCCTCCGCCGGTGAAACCGTCGAGCCGACGGGCACGTCGTAGAGGGCGAACAGCGCCACGCCGCCGCCCACGATCGTCAGGTGCCACAGCAACGCCCGCCCCCACCGGCGTAGCGTGAGGTGGCCGAGGCCCGGCAGCGCCATCGCCAGCAGCGCGGCGAGCAGGGGACGGAACTGGTCTCGCATGTCTCGCCGGTTCGACCGGCCGGTATTTATGCCTGCGGTGTCGACCTCGCCGACCGGCGCCGGGTCGCGCCCTTTCCCGCGTCGCGGCCGCCGCCCGCCGCCGCGGATAACAACCGTTAATCGACGCCCGCTCCTCCGCCTCGCCATGAGCAGGCAGCGGGCGACCGCGTTCGTTCCCGGTCACGTCACCGCCTTCTTCAGCGCGCACCCGGCCGAGCGCCCCGCGGCCGCCGGCTCGCGCGGCGCCGGGGTGACGCTCACGGACGGGGTCACGGTCCGGGTGGCGGCGGACGAAGCGGCCCCGGGAACCGCGCCCGCCGGGTCCCGCACCATCGACGGCGAGTCGGGGACCGTCGGCGCGGTCGAGGACGTGCTCGCGGCGCTCGGGCTGGGCCGGGACGCCGGCGACCGCCCGGCGGTCGACGTCGCGGTCGAGACGGACCTCCCGATCGGCGCCGGCTTCGGCGTCTCGGGGGCGGCCGCGCTCGGCGCGGCGCTCGCCGCGAACGACGCCTTCGACCGCGGCCGCTCCGAGAACGAGCTGGTCCGGATCGCCCACGAGGCGGAGGTAGGCCGCGGCACCGGCCTCGGCGACGTGGTCGCGCAGGCGCGCGGCGGCGTCCCGATCCGGCTGGAGCCCGGCGCGCCGGGGGTCGGGGAACTCGACGGGATCCCCGCGGACGCGCGCGTCGAGTACGTCACGTTCGGCGAGCTGTCGACCGAGCGGGTGTTGGGCGGCGACACCGCCGCGCTCTCGGCCGCGGGGGAGGACGCGCTCGCCCGCCTCCGCGCCGACCCGCGGCTCCAGACCCTGATGGACGCGGCCCGGGCGTTCGCCCGCGAGGCGGACCTCCTCGTTCCCGAGGTCGCCGAGGCGATCGCGGCGGTCGAGGAGTCGGAAGGTGATTCACCCGAGAACTCCGACGACTGCGGCGCCGCCATGGCGATGCTCGGCCGCACCGTCTTCGCGCTCGGCACCGGCCTCTCCGACGCGGGCTACGACCCCGAGGTCTGCCGGGTCGACGCCGCGGGCGCGCGGCTCGTCGAGCAGCAGTGAGGTTCTTGTGCGGTGGCGTGTGCCTCCGAGTGGCCGATAAGCCACGAGGAGCACAGCGAGCGTGCGCGCTCCTCACGGCTGGGGCTTTGGAAGTGTTCGCAGGCGACCTCCCGTCGATCACTTATAAAAACCTGCCGAGCCGACGCGTGTAATCGCGACCGCTCCGCCGTCCGCGACGTATCCCTCGGCGACGCCGACGAACAAAGCTTTACCGCGTCGACCGCCTATCTCCGGCAAATGGTACTCGACGACCTCGGCACGTCCCTCCGGAGCAGCCTCGACAAGCTCCAGGGGAAGTCCCGACTCTCCGAGAGCGACGTCGAGGAGATCGTCAAGGAGATCCAGCGCTCGCTCCTCTCCGCCGACGTCGACGTCTCCCTCGTCATGGAGCTGTCGGACTCGATCAAGTCCCGCGCCCTCGACGAGGAGCCGCCGGGCGGCACGACCGCGAAGGACCACGTCCTCAAGATCGTCTACGAGGAGATGGTCGAGCTGGTCGGGGACTCCACCGAGCTCCCCTTAGAGAACCAGACGATCCTCCTCGCCGGCCTCCAGGGGTCGGGGAAGACCACCTCCGCCGCCAAGATGGCGTGGTGGTTCTCGAAGAAGGGGCTCCGCCCCGCCGTCATTCAGACGGACACCTTCCGGCCCGGCGCGTACGACCAGGCCAAGCAGATGTGCGAGCGCGCGGAGGTCGAGTTCTACGGCGACCCCGACAACGACGACCCCGTCGACATCGCGCGGACGGGACTCGAGGAGACCGAGGACGCCGACGTGCACATCGTGGACACGGCCGGGCGCCACGCGCTCGAAGACGACCTCATCGCAGAGATCGAGGAGATCGAGGGCGCCGTCGACCCCGACCGCTCCCTCCTCGTCCTCGACGCCGCGATCGGGCAGGGCGCCAAGGAGCAGGCCCGCCAGTTCGAGGAGTCGATCGGCATCGAGGGCGTGATGATCACCAAGCTCGACGGGACCGCGAAGGGCGGGGGCGCGCTGACGGCCGTCAACGAGACGGACTCCTCCATCGCCTTCCTCGGGACCGGCGAGACGGTCCAGGACATCGAGCGGTTCGAGCCCTCCGGGTTCATCTCGCGGCTGCTCGGGATGGGCGACCTCAAGCAGCTCTCCGAGCGCGTCGAGCGCGCCATGCAGGAGACCCAGGAGGAGGACGAGGACTGGGACCCCGAGGACATGCTGAAAGGGGAGTTCACCCTGAAGGACATGAAAAAGCAGATGGACGCGATGAACCGGATGGGGCCCCTCGATCAGGTGATGGACATGATCCCCGGGCTCGGCGGCGGGATGATGGACCAGCTCCCGGACGACGCGATGGACGTCACCCAAGACCGGATGCGCAAGTTCGAGCGGATCATGGACTCGATGACCGACGAGGAGCTGACGAACCCCCGCGTCGTCGGCCAGTCGCGCACGGAGCGGATCGCGCGCGGCTCCGGCACCGACGAGGAGACGGTACAGCAGCTGTTAGAGCAGCACTCGATGATGGAACAGACGATCAGCCAGTTCCAGGGGATGGGCGAGGGCGACATGCAGCGCATGATGAAGAAGATGGGCGGCGGCGAGGGCGGCGGTCTCGGCGACATGATGGGCGGCGGCAAAGGGCCGTTTTAAACGGGTGAGCGAGAGTAGCGTTTGACCGTGGCCGGTCGATATACTATTCGGGACGCAAGGCTCGACACGGTCGCCGTCGACGCTTCAGCCGATCACTTATAAATAGATGCCGCCGTCAGCGGATCGACGACGAACACCGCCAAAGCCCCAGCCGCGAGGCGGGCGCACACTCGTTGCGCTCCTCGCTCGTTCGCTCCGCTCACTCGCTGCGGTGCTTACGTCGTCTGCGCCCGACTCGCGGCTGCCCCTTTGAGTCCCGCCCCGCACAGCAACCGCACCTCACGCCTCCCCAGCCTCGCGGCTCCCGCCGCTTCGCTTCGGTCGCCGCGTCCCTCGCGCGTGCTGCTCGGCCGCGAGGCGGCCTCACAGGCACGCGCCACCGCACACGTTTTATAACTTCGTGTCCGTCTCCATGTCCTCGGTCGCCGCTTCGAGGCCGTCGTTGCGCGCGGTCTCGGCGTGCGAGCCCTCGATCTCCGCGTCGGTGAGGAGGTCGCGGAGCTCGTCGCGGAACCGGTCGTTCGTGCGGGTGGAAGTCAGGTCCACGCGGGCGATCCGGGCGTACTTCGCGACGACGTCGGGGTCGACGTCGAGGGCGTCCGCGCACTCGACGATCGAGCGCCCCTCGGCCGTCAGCTGCTTCAGGTCGTCGTAGTCGAACGCGGCGTCGTCGACCTCCCTGTCGGCCTCGCGGACGAGGTGGAGGTCGAGCCGCGCGTCGCGGACCGTGGCTGGCTCGACGACGGGCGCCCCCGCCGACTCGGTCCCCGCTTCGGAACGCTCGCCGTCCTCGTCCGCCTCCCGCTCCTCGACGAGCGCGGCCGCGACCGCCTCGTCGTCGTCCGCCTCGAAGCGCCCGCGAGCGATCCGTGCGTAAGTCGCGTCGTCGAGGTCGGTCGAGAAGTCGTACCGCTCGCGCATCGCGGCGACCACCTCCCGGACCCGCTCGTCGACCGCCGCCTCGTCGCGGTCGGTGAGCGTCCCGCGGGACTCCGCCTGCCGCTCGGTGACCGTCTCCGACCCGGTGGTCTCGACGAAGATGTCGCGGAGCTCGGAGGTCTTCTCGTCCATGGACGGTGGCGTACGCCCCGGCGATAAATAAGCCTCGCGTCCGGTCCGAGCCGCCTCCGGCGGTCTCTGCTCTCGCCGTCGGCGCCCTCCCCACCGTCAACCAACATCTTCAAGTCGGTTTACGAGGGTGTCGGAGACATGGCAACCAGCACGGAGTCCGTGGATCTCGTCGGCGACGAGGCCGCGACGAACCTCGCCCGCGCGGCGCTGTTCGCCGCGCTCGTCGGCGCGTTCGCGTACGTGACGTTCCCGAATCCCGTCTCGCCCGTCTCGGTGACGCTCCAGGTCCTCGGCGTGTTCCTCGCCGGGGTCTACCTCGGCCCGGTGTGGGGGGCCGCGTCGCTCGTCCTCTACCTCGCCGCCGGCGCGGTCGGCGCGCCGGTGTTCGAGGGGGGCTCCGCCGGCGTCGGCGCGCTCGTCGGACAGTCGGCGGGCTACCTCTGGTCGTACCCGCTCGCCGCCGGCGCGGTCGGCGCGGTCGTCCACCGGGGCGCGGCGCTCCGCGACCTCGATACCGTCGGGCTCCCGACGCTCGTTGGCGCGATGGCCCTCGGTACCGTCATTATCTACGCGCTCGGCGTCGCCGGGCTCGCGTACGTGCTCTCGCTCGGTCCCGTCGAGGCGGTGACCGTCGGCGCCGTCGCGTTCCTCCCCGCGGAGGCGCTGAAGATCGCCGCGGCGGTCGGCATCGTGCGCTCCGACGCGGTCGCGGCCGCGTGAGTCGCCACGTGACTTGCCCCGCGGCCCCCGAGGTGGCGCCGTGATCGGCGTCGAGGGCGTCACCCGTCGGTTCGACGGCGGGGCCACCGGGAACGCGGGCGGCGTCGTCGCGGTCGACGACGTGACCCTCTCGATCCCGGACGGCGAGTTCCTGATCGTCGCCGGCGCGAACGGCTCCGGGAAGACGACGCTCGTCCGGACGTTCAACGGGCTCGTGACCCCGGACTCGGGGACGGTCACCGTCAACGGGACGCCCGTGCGCGACGACCTCGTCGCCGCGCGGTCGGCGGTCGGAATGGTGTTTCAGGACCCCCGCGACCAGCTCGTCGCCGCCACCGTCGGCGCGGACGTGGCGTTCGGGCCGGAGAACCTCGGCTGCTCGCACGCCGAGATCGACCGGCGGGTCGACGACGCGCTCGCGGCGGTAAACATGGCCGACCGCGAGGACGAGCGGATCGCGAGCCTTTCCGGCGGCGAGCGCGAGCGCGTCGCGATCGCCGGCGCGCTCGCGATGGAACCCGACCACCTCGTCCTGGACGAGCCGTTCACCGGGCTGGACGAACCGGCTCGGCGGTCGGTGCTCGACCGCCTGCGCGACCTCCGCGCCGCCGGTACGAGCGTGATCGTCGTGACTCACGACCTCCGCGACGTGCTCGGACTCGCCGATCGGGTGGTGGGACTGTCCGCGGGTCGGGTCGCGGTCGACGACGCGCCGCGGGGGGCGGCCGCGGAACTGCCGGGGCTGGACGTGCGGGTCCCCGCGGGATTCGACGGTCGGTCCGCGGACGCCGCCGATACCTCGTCCAGTCCGTGACCCTCTCGTACGTCCCCGACGACTCGCTCGCTCACCGGCTCGACCCCCGGTCGAAGCTCCTCGTGCAGGCCGGGTTCGCGGCGGCCGCGTACGCGTACACGACGCCCCGCGGGCTCGGGGCGCTCACCCTCTTCGCGGTCGCCTGGCTCGCCCTCTCGGGAGGGGGTCCCCGCGATCTGTGGGCTTACCGGTTCGCGCTTCCGGTGCTCGCCCTCGCGCCGCTCGTCGCCGGCGCGACCCTCGGCGCGCCGTGGTTCCGCGTCGAGCGCGCCGCGACCACGGGGCTCGCGAGCTACCGCGTCCTGCTGATCCTCGTCGTCGCGGCCGGCTACGTCAGGTCGACGCCGGTCCGGGAGTCGCGAGCGGCGATCCAGCGGTCGGTGCCGGGGAAGCCCGGACAGTTCCTCGGCGTCGGCGTCGCGCTCGTCTTCCGATTCCTTCCACTTTTGAAGCGGGACCTGCTGACGGCGCGGGAGGCGATCCGCGCCCGCGGCGGCGACGCGCTTCCGGTCCGCGACCGCATGCGGCTCGTCGCCGTCGCGGGGATCAACCGGGCGTTCGGGCGGGCCGACCGGCTGGGGACCGCGCTGAACGCCCGGTGTTTCGCGTGGAACCCGACGCTCCCGCGGCTGGCGCTCGGCCCCGCGGACTACCCGGCGCTCGCGGTCGGCGCGGGGCTGCTGGCGGCGGCCGTCGTTCCCCTCGTGTAGCCGGCCGGGAAACGCCGGAGGACGTGCCCCGCGTTGTGGCAAGTTTTAACCCCGCCGTATCCGCCTGATCGATCATGACTCCCCTGCAGGCGGCCACCCGGGAGACGTTCTGGACGATCGGTCCGGTCGGGAAGGTCGCGTTCTACTGGCTCGCTGCTGTCGCGATCCTCGTATTCCTGTACGGGGTGTACGCCCGGTTCGCGGCGTACGCCCGCGGGAGCGAGGACCCCCGCGACCGGCTGTCGGACCTCCCCGCCCGGACCGTCGCGGCGACGAAGACGGTCATGTCGAACGAGAACCAGTTCGACAGAGACCTGTACGCCGGCGTGATGCACACGTTCGTGCTGTGGGGCTTCCTCACCCTGCTCGTCGCGACGACCATCCTCGGCTTCGACATCGACGTGTACCGCCCGCTCGCGGGCGAGTCGTTCTGGGTGGGCGACTTCTACTTAGCCTACCAGTTCACCGTCGACGCCTTCGGGCTGCTGTTCGTCGTCGGCGTCGGCATGGCGATGTACCGCCGGTACCGGAACCGCGAGGGGCGGCTGTGGGGCAAACACACCTCGCTCGAGGACGACGCGTTCGTCTGGACCCTCTTCGCGCTCGGGGTCGGCGGGTTCGTCGTGCAGGCGCTCGGCATCGTCGGCCAACCGGCGCGGGCGGACGAGACGGTGAGCTTCATCGGCATGGCGATGGCGGCCGGCTTCCGGTGGCTGGGACTGACGGCCGGCGGCGCCGAGGCGATCTACGGTGTCGTCTGGTGGAGCCACTCGCTGCTGGCGTTCGCCTTCATCGCGTGGATCCCGTACGCGAAGCCGTTCCACATGATCTCCTCGTTCGCGAACGTCGTCGCCCGCGACGAGAAGGCGGGCGCGCGGCTCCCGAACGTCCCGGCCGACCTCGACCACACCAACGCCGAGTCGATCGAGGACTTCACCTGGAAGGAGCTGATGGACGGCGACGCCTGCACGAAGTGCGGGCGGTGTACCGACGCCTGCCCCGCTGACACGGTCGGTCGGAACCTCGACCCGCGGGACGTAATCTTAGATCTGAAGGCGTACCGCGAGTCCGTGAGCGACGACCCGGTGGCGGGCGGCGGGAGCGCGGTCGCGACCGACGGCGGCGTGGCCAGCTCCGCCGCCGCCTCCGACGGCGGCACCGTCCCCATCGTCGCCGACGAGGGCGGGGTCATCGCCAGCGAGTCGATGGAGTCGTGCATGTCGTGTATGGCCTGCATGGACGCCTGCCCCGTCGACATCGAGCACCTCACCTCCTTCACCAAGCTGAACCGCCAGCTCGTCGACGAGGGGGCGGTCGACTCCAACCTCCAGGGCGTGTTCCAGGACGTGATGCAGAAGGGGAACACCTTCGGCGAGTCGCAGTCGGCCCGCGGCGACTGGGCGGACGAGCTGGACGACGTCGAGGTCCCGGACGCCCGCGAGCGCGAGGTGGAGTACCTCTGGTACGTCGGCGACTACCCGAGCTTCGACGACCGGAACAAGAAGGTCGCCCGCGCGCTCGCTCGCCTGTTCGACGAGGCGGGCGTCGAGTTCGGGATCCTCTTCGACGACGAGAAGACCGACGGCAACGACATCCGGCGGATCGGCGAGGAGTTCCTCTACCTCGAGCTCGCGGGCCACCACGTCGAGACGTTCGCGGACTGCGAGTTCGACACGATCGTCTGTACGGACCCACACTCGTACAACACCATCAAAAACGAGTACCCCGAGGTGGACTTCGCGGAGTTCGCGGACGACCCGATGATGCCGTTCGACCGCGAGGAGCCGTGGAACGCCGACGGGGAGATCGACGTGTTGCACTGGACGCAAGTGGTCGAGCGGCTGGTCGACGAGGGGCGGCTGAGCCTCGCGGGCGACGAGCTCGACTACACCGTCACCTACCACGACCCCTGTCACCTCGGGCGGTACAACGACGAGTACGAGGCGCCCCGCGAGCTGATCCGGGCGACCGGCGCCGACCTCTACGAGATGCCGCGCTCGCGGAACGACTCGTTCTGCTGCGGCGGCGGCGGCGGCGGGCTCTGGACCGAGCACGAGGAGGACGTCAAGCCGAGCGAAGAGCGCCTCCGCGAGGCGGTGGAGGACACCGACGCCGGCGACGCTATCGAGAAGTTCGTCGTCGCCTGCCCGATGTGCACGACGATGTTCGAGGACGGGCGGAAGACGGGGGACTTCGAGGACGACGTGGAGGTCGTCGACGTCGCGGAGCTGCTGATCGAGGCGGTGGAGGCGGGGTCATAGCCGGAGCGAATCGGAGCGCCGGTCCGGCTCAGGCGTTCGAGTCGGCGGGCGACGCCGACCGATCGGCGTCGACCGCGTCGTCGATCCGCCGCAGCAGCGCCCGTCCCGGCGCCCGGTCGCGCACGGGCGCGTCGCCGAGGTAGTCGATCAGCGCGTCGCGGAGGAGCGCGGCGCCGTCCGGCGTGAGCGCGCGGTCGCGCTCGATGCGCCGGATCGGTCGGCACTGCGGGGGCGCGTCGTCGCCGTCGTCGACGGCGGCCGCGCCCGCGTCGAGGAGCGCCGCGTGGGCGACCCACGCCTCCTCGCGGGACAGCGAGAGCGGGATCGGGTTCCCGGTCGTCGGTGGGACCATGGTCCGGGTCTTCGCACGGAGGGTCTTAAAAATACGGTCGAATCGGACGTCGGTGGCCACACCGCAGGAGACGGTCGCCGAGCGATCTATATAGAGTATATATCACCGGGGAGCGGTACTGCGTCGGTCGTACCCCTCATAGCATACTACTTATATAGAAAACGCTCTCATTCAGGTGATGGCATCAAGCCACGACGCGGATACCGAGGGGATCACGCGGCGGAAATCGCTCGCGGCGCTCGGCGGTGTGGGGGCGCTGGCGCTCGCGGGATGTACGGAGACCGAGGGGAGCGACGGGTCCGACGGCTCTGACGGGTCCGACGGCTCTGACGGGTCCGACGGCTCCGACTCGCTGTCGGGTGCGATCAACATCGCCGGTTCCTCGACCGTCTTCCCGCTGATGAGCGCGGTCATGGAGGACTTCGCCGAGCAGCACCCCGACGTCGATCCCGACATCAGTTCGACGGGCTCCGGCGGCGGGTTCTCGAACTTCTTCTGCGTCGGCGAGACCGACTTCAACAACGCGAGCCGGCCGATCCAGCCGGAAGAGGAGGAGCTGTGCGCGGACAACGGCGTCGAGTACGTCGAGCTGATCGCCGCGACGGACGCGCTCACGGTCGTGATCAACAACGACAACGACTTCGCGACGGAGATGACCGTCGACGAGCTCTCGCAGATCTGGCAGTCCGACGCCGCGGAGCTGTGGAGCGACGTGCGCGACGAGTGGCCCGACGAGGAGATCGAGCGGTTCGGCGCCGCCGACACCTCGGGGACGTACGACTACTTCATCGAGAACGTCATGGGCGAGGACGGCCACACCGACGACTACCAGGCGACCGAGCAGGACAACACCATCGCCTCGGGCGTCGAGGGCAGCGAGTACGCGATCGGCTACTTCGGGTTCGCGTACTGGTTCCAGAACCAGGACCAGGTTACGCCGGTCGCCATCGACAACGGCAACGGTCCGGTCGAGCCCAGCCTCGAAACCGCGTCCTCCGGCGAGTACGCCCCGCTCTCGCGGCCGCTGTTCACCTACCCGTCGATCGAGTCGCTCGGCGAGGAACACATCGCGGAGTTCGCCCGGTACTTCGTCGAGCAGACCACCAACGAGGACCTCGTCGCCGGCGACGTCGGGTACGTCCCCGCGACCGAGGAGACGCAGGAAGAGCAGATGCAGACCCTCGAAGACGCAATCGAGCAGGCGCAGGGCTGAGCCTCGCGCCATGAACCGGTGTATTGATTTACGACAGCGTTCGATCTCCGACCGTCCGTGACAGATAGCACCGAGAGTCCCGATCTCCAGCGACGGAGCGGGCTCACACGACTGAAAGAGGGAACATACGGAGGCTTCTTCGCCGTGTGTGCGGCGATCACCCTGCTCACGACGGTCGCCATTATCGCGACCCTGCTGTCGGACGCAGTGGTGTTTTTCTCCCAGGTACCGATCACCGAGTTCCTGACAAGCACCAGTTGGAGCCCGAACCCGCGCGGAGGCGGACAGACGTTCGGCATCGTCGCGTTGGTCATCGGAACGCTCACCGTGACGATCACGGCGGGATTCGTCGCGCTTCCGGTCGGGACGTTGACCGCGATATATCTCAGCGAGTACGCGACACCGAACGCGCGCTCGATACTGAAACCCATGTTGGAGATCCTCGCGGGCATCCCGACGGTCGTCTACGGGTACTTCGCGCTGGTGTACATCACCCCGGCGCTGAAGGCGACGCTGTTCCCGGGGATGAGCACGTTCAACGCACTGTCGGCGTCGCTGATGGTGGGGATCATGACGATCCCGATGGTGTCGTCGATCTCCGAGGACGCGATGAGCTCCGTGCCGGACGACCTGCGCCAGGCCGGCTACGGGCTCGGTGCGACCAAGTTCGAGGTGTCGACGGGGATCGTCGTCCCCGCGTCGATCTCGGGGATCGCCTCGTCGTACATCCTCGCGGTCTCGCGGGCCATCGGTGAGACGATGATCGTCGTCGTCGCGATGGGCGCGCAGGCGCGGATGCCCGCGGTCCGAGACGGTCTCCTCGGGATCCCGTACATCAACCCCGCCGACACCCTCCTCGAGTCCGGGATGACGATCACCGTCGCGATGGTACAGATCGCCGGCGGCGACCTGACGGGCGGGACGATCCCGTACGACGCGATGTTCGCGCTCGGCCTCACGCTGTTCGTGGTGACCCTCGTAATGAACGTTCTCAGTGACATTATCGCGGAACGCTACCGGGAGGAGTACTGATGGCGACCGACACCGACACCGCCCGCGGCGAGGGGTTCGGGGAGGTGAGCCGCGTCCGCGGCATCGTCTTCGAGTACCTCTCGCTCGGGGCGAGCGTCCTGGGGATCTTCGCGCTCGCGGTGCTGCTCATCTACGTCACGATCGACGCCTTCGATCTGGCGAACGCGGACCCCCTGTGGCTGTTGACGTACTTCCTCACGCTCGTCGTTCCGTTCCTCGGATTCTGCCTGTACAGCGCCCGCGACCCGGCGTTGACGCGCCGCGCGGTCGCCGTGGCCGGTGGCGGACTCGTCGCGGTCGCCGCGGTTTTCACCGCAATCGAGGCGTTCGTCGGCGAGGTCCCGAGGCTCAACTGGCAGCTCACGTATCTCTTCGTCGCCGTCATTCCGCTCACCGGATACCTCACGTACATGGGAGCCCGCGGCCGACCCGGGTCGGTCGGATTCGGGCTCATCGGACGGTTGATCGGCGGGACCGCCATCGGGCTGGCGTTCACCGTCCTCTTTCTGGTGTTCGACGAGCGACTGTGGTTCCTCGCGTACACGCTCGGGATCGTCCCGGCGCTGCTCGCGTACGCGTACGGTCAACTCCGAGACACGCCGGCCGCCGTGACGGCCGCCCTCCCAGTGAGTATCCTCGGGGTGTTGCTCGCCGTGTTCGCCCGGGAAGCCCTCCGGACGTACCCGACGACGGCGTTCATCTACCTCTGGACGCTGGCGATCCCCATCGCGGCGGCCGGCGCCGTCGTGGTGAACGGTCGAGGGAGCCGGACTGCGGCGCTGACCGCGGGGGGCGTTCCGCTCGCGCTCGCGGCCGCGGTCGGACTGTTCGGACGGGCCGCGGGGCTCGGCGTCGGCGGCCCGAACGCGCTGGTAGTCATCGCCGTGACGGGCGTGCCGGTCGCCGTGTACCTCCATCGCGTGTTCGACGCCGGCGACGGGTTGACGGGACTGGGACTCCCGGTCCTGCTCGCCGCCGGCGCGCTCGCCGGCGCGCTCGTCGTCGAGACGTTTGGGATCCCGACGCCGAGCCCCTGGGTCAGCGAGACGTTCCTCACTGAGGCGCCGTCCAGAACCGCCTCCGAGGCGGGGCTCTACCCGGCGATCGTCGGCTCGGTGATCATCATCGCGATGGTCGCCGTGCTGTCGTTCGTCTTGGGTGTCGCGACGTCGGTGTTCTTAGAGGAGTACACCGCGGACAGCGGCGTCGTCGGCGGGTTAACGCGGCTGCTCCAGATCAACATCGCGAACCTGGCGGCGATCCCGTCCGTCGTCTACGGGCTGCTCGGACTGGGGCTGTTCGCGAACTTCCTCGGACTCGGGTTCGGGACCGCAGTGACGGTGTCGCTGACGCTGTCGCTGCTCATCCTCCCCATCACGATCATCTCCGCACAGGAGGCGATCCGGTCGGTGCCGGACGACCTGCGCCGGGGGTCGGACGCGATGGGTGCGACCCGCTGGCAGACGACAAAGAACGTCGTCCTCCCGGAGGCGTTCCCCGGAATCCTCACCGGGACGATCCTCGCGCTCGGCCGGGCCATCGGCGAGACCGCGCCGCTCATCATGGTCGGTGCGGCGACGACGGTGTTCAGCCCGCCGAGTAGCCTGTTCAGCAAGTTCAGCGCGATGCCGATGCAGATCTACGCGTGGGCGAACTTCCCGCAGGCGGAGTTCCGGTACGGCGTCGTCGCCGCAGGCGTTATCACGCTGTTGATCATCCTCATCGGTATGAACGGGACGGCGATACTGCTGCGGAACCGTGCGGAGGAGGGACACTGACATGAGCAACACCGAAACCAAGACCGAATCGAGCGACTCGCTCATCACGACGGACGTAGAGACCGGATCGAACGACCGAACGGCGCCCTCGAATCGGACCGCGGTCGCCGCGCGCGACCTGAACGTCTACTACGGGGACGAACAGGCGATCGACGACGTGTCGATGGAGATCCCCGAAAAACGAGTGACCGCGCTGATCGGTCCCTCGGGCTGCGGGAAGTCGACGTTCCTCCGGTGTATCAACCGGATGAACGACATGATCGACGTCTGTCGCGTCGAGGGCGACGTGGAGTTCGGCGGCAAGAACGTGTACGACGGCGACGTCGACCCGGTCGCCCTGCGCCGGAAGATCGGGATGGTGTTCCAGAAGCCGAACCCGTTCCCGAAGTCGATCCGCGACAACGTCGCGTACGGCCTGAAGATCCAGGGGTTCGACGGCGACGTCGACGAGCGCGTCGAGGAGTCGCTGAAGGGCGCCGCGCTGTGGGACGAGGTCAAAGACCAGCTCGACTCCTCCGGGCTCGAACTGTCGGGCGGCCAGCAGCAGCGGCTCTGTATCGCTCGGGCGATCGCGCCGGACCCGGAGGTGGTCCTGATGGACGAGCCGACCTCCGCGCTCGACCCCGTCGCGGCCTCGAAGATCGAGGACCTCATCGACGATCTGGCGGAGCAGTACACCGTCATCATCGTCACGCACAACATGCAGCAGGCGGCCCGCATCTCCGACCGGACCGCCGTGTTCCTCACCGGCGGGCGGCTCGTCGAGTACGACGACACGACGAAGATCTTCGAGGACCCGGAGGAGCAGCGCGTCGAGGACTACATCACGGGGAAGTTCGGATAGATGCCCCGAGAGAACTACCAGGAGAAGCTCGACCAGCTCCGGGACGACGTCGTCGCGATGGGCGAGCTGGTGGGCGAGCGGTACGACGCGGCGATCGAGGCGGCGGCGACCGGCGACGACGAGCTCGCGCGGGAGGTGATCGAGGGCGACCACGAGGTGAACGAGACGTACCTCGGCCTCGAGGACGACTGCACCGAGCTGCTCGCGCTCCAACAGCCCGTCGCGGGCGACCTCCGGTTGGTGACCGCCTCGTTCAAGGTGATCACCGACCTCGAGCGCGTCGCCGACCTCGCGACCAACCTCGCGGGGTACGGCGGTCCGGACGGGGGCGTCCACCCCGCCGTGGAGTTCCGCGAGCTTGGCGAGGAGGCCGCCGAGATGGTCGCCGACGCGGTCGCGGCCTACGAGGCGGGTGACGCCGACGCCTGCCGCGAGATCGCGGCCCGCGACGACGAGTTCGACGAGCGGTGCCGGCGGGCGAGCGAGGCGGTCGTCCGCGAGCTGCTGGAGGCCGACCGCGCCCGCAACGAGGCGGCCGCGGAGGGCGGGGCCGACGCCGACGCGGAGGCGCTGGAGGCCTCGCTCGACGAGGTGTCCCGCGCGCTGCTCGCGGTGCGCGACCTCGAACGCGTCGCCGACCACGCGGTCAACGTGGCGGCGCGCACCCTCTACATGGTCGAGAACGACGACGAGCTGATCTACTGATGCGGACCACCCTCACCTTCATGTGCGTCCGCAACGCCGGCCGGAGCCAGATGGCGACCGCCTTCGCGGAGCGCGAGCGCGACCGGCGCGGCCTCGGCGACGCGGTCGAGATCGTGACGGGCGGTACGATGCCCGCCGACAGCGTCCACGACGTGGTCGTCGAGGCGCTCGCGGAGGTCGGCCTCGACGTGAACGGCCGCGAGCCGCGACACGTCTCCGACGAGACGCTCGCCGCGTCCGACTTCGTCGCGACGATGGGCTGTTCGACGCTCGAACTGGACGGCGTCGACACCGACGACTGGGACCTCGACGACCCGGGCGAGCGCCCGATCGAGGAGGTCCGCCCGATCCGCGACGAGATCGAGCGCCGCGTGGTCGCCCTCTTCGACGAGCGGTTCGGCGAGCACGACGGCGAGTAGGCTGTTCGCCTCCGGAACCCATAATCGCGTCCGGGCTCATGGTCCGGACGTGACCGTACTGCAGGAGCTCATCGGAGACCAGTCGCTCGCCGTTTGGATCGTGTTCGGCGCGATCGGGTTCCTGCTGACCTGGAAGGGCGCGAACGTCATCGAGTCGACGACCTCGAAGATCAGCGACCACTTCGGCGTCTCACAGGCTATCCAAGGCGGACTCATCGTCGCGGCCGCGACGTCGTTCCCCGAACTCGCCATCATCCTCATCTCGGTGGTCTTCCTCGGCGACTTCGGCGTCGGCGCCGGCGCGCTCATCGGGACGGCTGTGTTCAACATACTCGTCATCCCGGCAGCCGTCTCCATCACGAGCGGCGACACGACGACGACGCAGGGGATCGTCTACCGCGACGCCATCTTCTACATGGTCGCCGTCCTCGCACTCTTCGGCGTGATCGCGCTCGGCGTCCTCGGGACCGACGGGCGGGAGCTGGCGCGGATCTCCCCGCAGATGGGCGTCGGCCTGCTGGTGTTGTACGGCGTGTACGTCATCTTACTCGCCGGCGGGAAGAGCGGCGCGTCGGACCTGAAGCGGGCCGAGTCGACGAACGTCCCCAAACAGGCCGGGCTGTTCGCGGCCGGGCTGGTCGTCGTGCTCGTCGGCGTCGAGTCGATGGTCACCATGACGGTACAGATCTCGGAGGCGCTCGACGCGCCGTCGTTCCTCGTCTCCGTGACGGTGTTGTCGGCGCTGAGCTCCTTCCCCGATCTGCTCGTCGGCGTGAAGATGGGCAAGGCCGGCGACAAGCGGGCGGCGATCGCGAACGTCTTCGGGACGAACACGTTCAACCTCGTCGCGGCGCTGCCGATCGGCGTCATCCTCGCCGGCGGCGTTTCCATCGGCTTCCTCACCTCTGTGCCGCTCCTGCTGTTCCTGTTTTACACAACTCTCGTCGTGGTGGTGATGGCCGCGACGGACTTCGAGATCACCACCGAGGAGGGGTACGTCTTCCTCGCGATGTACGTCGCCTTCCTCGGCTGGATGACGACCGAGGCGCTCGGGGTCACCACGCTCCTGACGGAGTCGACGCTCCGGACGATCGTCGGGTAAGCGGGCCGTGAGGCGACTCGGGTCACGATCGCATGCGGGCCGCTCGGCTACGGCGTCCGGACCCGGACCTCATTCCCGTCGGCGTCGGTGACGGCGACCCCGTCCGCTCGCTCTTCGACCGCGAACTCGACGTCGCCGTCGGCCGCGACCGCCTCGAGCCGGTCTCGCACCGCTCTGACGGCGGCCGCGCCCGGGACCACGACCTCGAACCACGCCAGCCCGCGCCCCGCCGCGGGGGTCGTCCGCCCCCGCCACGTGTTCGCGCCGAGGTGGTGGTGGTAGCCGCCGGCCGCGACGAACCGGATGTCCGGGCCGGTCATCCCGACCTCGAAGCCGAGGCCGTCGACGTAGACGGTCTCAAACGCCGACAGCGAAGTGACTTCGAGATGCACGTGACCCACGTCGGTGCCGGACGGCGCGCGGTCGACGACGTGGCCTTCGGAGGCCCCCTCGCCCGCCGCCGCGGCGACGCCCTGCGCGTCGAGCGGATCGGTCGTCATCCGCACCGTCCCGTCGTCGGCGACCGGCCACTCTTCGCGGGGGCGGTCGCGGTAGATCTCCACGCCGTTCCCCTCGGGGTCCTCGAGGTACAGCGCCTCGCTGACGAGGTGGTCGGAGGCGCCGTCGAGCCGCCACCGGTCCCGCACGCGGGCCAGCGCCTCGCCGAGCGCGGCGCGAGAGGGGACCCGGAACGCTGTGTGGAAGAGGCCGGCGTCGGTCCGGCCACGCTCCGGGCGGTCGGGGTCGCGTTCCAAGACGAGCAGGGGCGCCCCGTCGACGCCGAGGGTCGTCCGCTCGTCGCCGGGGTCGAGGACGGCGAGACCGACGGCGTCGCGGTAGAACGCGGTCGTTTCGTCGAGGTCGGCGACCCGAAGCGCAGCGCGGCCGACCCGCGTCTCCGGGGGGAGCCGGTCGGCGGGGGCGTCGCCCGCGGCGTCGGTGTCCATGCCGGTCGGTAGCGGCGCCGGTGCGTTCAACGCGTCGGTCGCGGAGGGGCGGGCGGCGCCGGAACCGAACTCTCCTGAACTTCCGTTAGAATCAAACGGTCACGCGACGGAGAGTCGGGTATGAGCGCCGAACAGGAGACGCGAGCCGTCCGCTGTCTGGTCGCGAAGGTCGGACTCGACGGCCACGATCGGGGTGCACACGTGATCGCGCGGGCGTTCCGGGACGCCGGGTTCGAGGTCGTCTACTCAGGGCTCCACCGCGCGCCCGAGGAGATCGTGCAGGCGGCGGTCCAGGAGGACGTGGACGTGCTCGGCATCTCCATCCTCTCGGGGGCGCACAACACCCTCGTCCCGAAGGTGATCGAGGGGCTCAAAGAGTACGACGCGTTCGAGGACACCCTCGTGTTGGTCGGCGGGATCATCCCCGACGACGACGAGACCGAGCTCAAGGAGCTCGGCGTCGCCGAGGTGTTCGGCCCCGGGACCCCGATGGAGGAGACGATCGAGTTCATCCGGAACAACCTCCCGGAGCGAGCGTAGATGGGCCGGTCGGACGCAACCGCGCTCGGCGACGGCGACGCCGAGCTCGTCGAGGACCTCCTCGCCGGGAGCCACCGGGCGCTCGCGCGCGTCATCACGCGGATCGAGAACCGCGCGGCCGGCTACCGCGGGATCGTCGCCGCGCTCCACGAGCACACCGGCGGCGCGGACGTGATCGGCGTCACCGGAGCGCCCGGCGCCGGGAAGTCGACGCTGGTCGACAAGCTCGCGGCCGCCTACCGCGACCGCGGCGACACCGTCGGCGTGGTCGCGGTCGACCCCTCCTCGCCGTACACCGGCGGCGCGGTGCTCGGCGACCGGATCCGGATGGCGTCGAACGTCGGCGACATGGACGTGTTCTTCCGGTCGATGAGCGCGCGCGGCCAGCTCGGCGGGCTGTCGATGGCGACCGCGGACGCCGTGAAGGCGCTCGACGCCTTCGGGAAGGACGCCGTCATCATCGAGACGGTCGGGGCCGGTCAGAACGAGGTCGACGTGGTCCGCACGGCGGACACGGTCGCGGTGCTGGTCCAGCCCGGGTCTGGCGACGACGTACAGACGCTGAAGGCCGGCATTCTGGAGATCGGCGACGTGTTCGTCGTCAACAAGGCGGACATGGACGGCGCGGAGCGAACCCTCGCCGAGTTGGAGGAGATGGTCCACCGGCGCGAGAGCCCGACGAAGGGGCTCGACGGGGGGCACCACGGCTTCGAGGTCCCCGATCACCCGGACGACGGAGACGGGACCGACGGGGACGACGGAGGCGGGGAACCGGAGTGGACTCCCGAAGTGCTCCGCACCGTCGCGAACACCGGGGAGGGAGTACCGGAGCTGATCGAGGCGTTCGACGCCCACGCGACCCACCTCCGCGAGTCGGGCGCGATCGAGTCGACGAAGCGGCGCCGCTACGCCGAGGAGATCCGCACGCTGGTCCGCTCGGACGTCGGCGCCCTCGCGAGCGCGGAGATCGAGCGCCGAGGCGGGATCGACGCGCTCGCCGACTCGGTCCGGCGGCGAGAGACGGACCCGTACAGCCTCGCCGCGGAGATCGTCGCGCCGATCGCGGACTGTGTCGAATCCGACGCGGAGGGCGTCGGCGACGTCGGAGGCGCCGAGCCCGTCGACGGCGACGCAACGTGAGCGCGACGCGAGCGCAACGCGGATCGCGGACCGCGAACGGCTCGCGAGCCCACGTGATATAAGTCGCCCGCGGACCAACAGGTTTCTATGAAGCTCAGGAACCTCGCGGGGACGGCCCTCCTCGGCGTCGGCGCGATCGCCGCCCTCAACACCGGTCTCCGGTACGAAGGGGAGTTGGAGTCGCCGCTCGACGGCGACGACGGCACGTTCCGCTGGCGCGGCATGAACGTGGCGTACACCGAGGCCGGCGACCCCGACGACCCGGACCTCGTGCTCCTCCACGGCGTCAACGCCGCGGGCTCGTCGGGCGAGTGGCGCGAAGTGTTCGGCGACTTGGCCGCGGAACACCACGTCGTCGCGCCCGACCTGCCGGGCTTCGGTCGCTCGGACCGACCGCCGCTGCGCTACTCCGCGGCGCTGTACGAGGACTTCGTCCGCGACTTCCTCGCCGACTTCGACGAGCCGGCCGTCGTCGCCTCGTCGCTGTCGGCGGCGTACGCGGCCGCGGCGGTCGACCTCGACGGCTCGGCGGCGGACGGCGTGGCGGTCCGCGGGTTCGTCGGCGTCTGCCCTACGACGGTCGCCGGGCCGAGCCCGCCGAAGTCGTGGCTGCGGGAGCTGATCCGGGCGCCGCTGCTCGGCGACGCGCTGTTCAACGTCATCGCCTCGAAGCCCTCGATCCGCTATTTCAACGCGGACCACGGCTACGACGACCCGACGAACCCGAGCGACGAGTGGCTCGACTACGAGTGGCGGACGAGCCACGTCGAGAACGCGCGGTTCGCGCCCGCGTCGTTCATCTCCGGGTACCTCAACAGCGACCTCGACCTCGCGGGCGCGTTCGCGTCGATGGACGCGGCGCCGACGATCGTGTGGGGCCGCGAGGCGGAGGTGAGCCCGCTGGCCGACGGGCGCGACCTCGCCGACGCGTCCGGCGCCCGCCTCGTCGTCTTCGACCGCGCCAAGCTGCTGCCCCACGTCGAACACCCGGTCCGGTTCGTCGAGACCGTCGAGGAGACCCTCGTCGCGGGCGCGACCGCGTGACCGGTCGGTATCAGTTCTGAGTATCGGGCGATAAACTGTTTAGCCGGACCCCGCCGACTGTCGGGTATGACGGAAGCACCGCTTCGAGTGCTCTGCGTCGACGACGAGCCGGGTCTCGCCGAGCTGGTCGCGGCGTACCTCGAACGCGACGACGAGATCGACTGCGAGACGGCCGTCGAGACGGACCCGAAGGAGGCGCTCGACCGGCTCGAACGGGAGGCGTTCGACTGCGTGGTCAGCGACTACGACATGCCCGGCCGGACGGGCGTCGAGCTGCTCTCCGCGGCCAGAGAGTACGACCCGGACCTCCCGTTCCTCCTGTTCTCAGCGACTGAGCCGGACGCCATCGCGGCGGAGATGGTCCGCGCGGGCGTCAGCGACTACGTCACGAAGCGGGGCGGCGCCGACGGCTACACCGCGCTGTTGCGCCGGGTCGAACACGCGGTCGAGGGCGAGGGCGGCCGGTTCGAGGCCGCCTCCGACGGCGAGCGGGGGCGCGACAGCGGTCCGAAGCCGACGGCTGACCCGCCGCGCGACCCGTCTCGCGACGTGGCGCTCGACGGGGTCTGTACCGTGGCGCCCGACGGCACGTTCGAGTTCGTCGGTGAGGAGTACGGCGAGCTGTACGGCTACGACCCGGACGAGCTCGTCGGCGAGCGCTGGCAGCGGCTCCATCCGACCGAGGAGGTCGAGCACATCCGCACGCACATCATCCCGGCGGTCATGGGGGGCGAGCGGTGGACGGGGACGAGCACCGGGCTCCGCGCGGACGGGTCCACCTTCGCGGAGTCGAAGATGGTGACGACGACGAGCGACGACCGCCTCGTCATCTCCGTCTCTGAGTTCGAGGAGGTCGCGTCGGGAGCGCGCGCGGACGACTGAGCCGGTCGTCGCCCTCGCGGACCGACCGCCGCACTCACTCGTCCCGACGGACGTACACCGTCTTCTCGCAGGCCGCGTGCACCGTCCCCGACTCGTCGACCAGCGAGACGAGGTAGTCGCGATCGGTCGACTCGCCCGGATCCAGCTCCTCGCGGAGCGTCTCGACCTCGTCGTCCGTGAGCTCGAACTCCGCGTACAGCGCGTCGCGGCCGGGTTCGAGGAACTCGATCGCGGCGGACTTGTCCCAGACGGTGAACCCGTCACCGAGGGTCCGTCTGAGCATCGTCATGTACACCGGGTCGATCGCGCCGTAGAGGCTCCCGCCGAAGATCGACCCGACCGCGTTCCGCGTCCGCCAGTTGAACGGGACCCGGATCCGGACGTACCGCCAGTCCCCGCCGATGTGCTCGACTCGGGCGCCGGTGCCGCGGTACGAGGGCAGCAGGTTGAATCCGTGGCGCCACAGCCGGGTGCGGAGGCTCTCCGCCGGCGGGTCCTCGCGGAGGGGACTCGGGTCGGGGTCGCGGTCGACGCCGGTCGGAGAGTCGGTCACGTCAACGGGTGACGGCGCCCCGGTCAAACCCGTGTCGGAACCGGCGACAACGCGCGGGCGGTTGTCGGCGTCGGACGGTTATTTATACCGATCGCGGTGGCGCGCCTGCGAGCGGCCGCCACCGGCGGCCGCGAGCCAGCCCGC
>NZ_AOJH01000073.1 GCF_000337355.1 Halorubrum kocurii JCM 14978
CCACTGCCATCCGATCTCGCTCCCGCTCTCGCGTAGGCGGCCCGAAACGGGTATCTGCGCGCGACCGCAACCCGACACCGATGGAGTGTGACAGGTGCGGAGACGACGCGATCCACCACGCCGCCTACTCCGGGGCGCACCTCTGTGGCGAGCACCTCCGCCGGTCGGTCGAGAAGCGCGTGAAACGCCGGGTCCGCGAGGACGGCCTGCTCGATCCGGACGCGACGCCGGACGACCCCGACCGCTGGGTGATCGGCCTCTCCGGCGGGAAAGACAGCGTCGCGCTGACCCGAATTCTGGACGACGTCTTCGGCAAGGACCCGCGCGTCGAGATGCTCGCGCTGACGATCCACGAGGGGATCGAGGGGTACCGCGACGAGAGCCTCGACGCCTGCGTCGAACTCGCAGCGGACCTCTCGCTCCGCCACGAGGTCGTCTCCTACGAGGATGAGTTCGACGTGCGGATGGACGACGTGGTCGAGAGCGACCCGGAGAACATGGCCGCCTGCGCGTACTGCGGCGTGTTCCGGCGGGACCTCTTGGAGAAGTACGCCGCCGAGTTCGACGCCGACAAGCTGCTCACCGGCCACAACCTCGACGACGAGGCCCAGACGGCGATGATGAACTTCTTAGAGGGCGACGTGCGGCAGGTGGCGAAACACTTCGACGCCTCGCTCGGCCCCTTCGACGAGCGCGAGGGGACCGACGCGTTCGTCCCACGAGCCAAGCCGCTGCGGGACGTGCCCGAGAAGGAGATCGCACTGTACTGTCACGTCCGCGACCTCCCGACCCACATGGCCGAGTGTCCGCACTCCTCGGAGGCGTACCGCGGCGAGATCCAGTCGACGATCCACGACCTCGAGGAGAACCACCCCGGCGCCCGGCACTCGATCATGGCCGGCTACGAGGAGCTGTCCGCGCTCGCCGCCGAGGCGTACCGGGAAGGCGGCGACGCCGACTCGCCCGACCTCGGCGAGTGCGAGCGCTGCGGTTCGAAGACGAGCCGCGACGTCTGTCGGAAGTGCCGACTGCTCGACTCGATCGAGGCGGCGTAGCTCGGCGGGTCGAGAGTTCGGTGAAAACCGCGGTCAGCAGATCGATGCGACGACGTCGAGGTCGGCCGGCGCGACCGTCAGCGGATGACGTCGAGCCCGTTGTTCTTCTCGGTCGGCTCGCTGCCGCCGTCGGACTCCCACGCGCCGCCGTCGCTGCCGCCCGAGACCGCCGCGCCGGCGGTGCCGTTCGTCTCGGCCGCCCGCGAGCGGGAGTCGCCGAGGTCCTCGCCGTCGACCGCGGCGCGGGACTTGTCGGCCTGCTTCTGGGTCGAGGGGCCGAGCACCTGCGCGCTCTGGACGCCCGTCATGATCGCCATGACGCGGACCTTCCCCTTGTACTCGTCCTGGATGCGGGCGCCCCAGATCACGTTGGCGCTCGCTTCCAGCCGCTCGGTGATGTTGTTCGCGATGCCCTCGGCCTCCTTCAGCGTGAGGTCCGGGCCGCCCGTGATGTGGACGAGCCCGCCGGAGGCGCCGCGGTAGTCGACGTCCAAGAGCGGGTGGTTCATCGCGTCGTTGACCACCTCTTGGGTCTTGTTCTTGTCCTGGGTCTCGCCGACCAGCATCACGGCCACGCCGCCCTGGTTCATGATGGTGGACATGTCGGCGTAGTCCAGGTTGATGAGGCTCGGCTGGGTGATCGTCTCGGAGATCCCCTTGACCGTCTCCGCGATGATCTGGTCCATCACGGAGAACGCCTTCCCGATCGGCAGGTTCGGCACGTAGTCGAGCAGGCGGTTGTTGTCGAGGACGATGATCGAGTCGGCCTCGTTGCGGAGGTCCTCTAACCCCTCTTCCGCCTTCACCGTGCGGGCGCGCTCGACGTTGAACGGGGTCGAGACCATTCCGACCACGATGGCGCCCTGATCTTTAGCGATCTTCGAGACGACCGGCGCCGCGCCGGTGCCGGTGCCGCCGCCCATCCCGGCGGTGACGAAGACGAGGTCTGCGTCGCCGAGCACCTCCTTGATCGTGCCCTGGGCCATCTCGGTGGCGCGCTCGCCCATCTTGGGGTCGCCGCCGGCGCCGAGCCCCTGCGTGAGCGACTTGCCCACGAGGATCTTGGTGTTGGCCTCGATCATCTTGAGGTGCTGTTTGTCCGTGTTGATCGCGACGGTGTCGGCGCCGTCGACGCCGATGTTGTACAGCCGGTTGACCGTGTTGTTCCCGGCGCCGCCGGCACCGACGATGACGATCCGGGGGTCCCCGAACTCGTCGTCGTCCATGTCGACGTCCATGTCGCGCTTCTCCGCTTCCGCGTTGTCGAGAGCGTCCTGAACGAGATCTTGCATTAGTTTACACCTTCGCCCAGTTGCGGTTGCGGCCGCGCTCGTCGCGCTCGCCGTCCTGTTCGTTTAACATGTCGCGAACGGCCGACCGGATCGCCTCGCTCCGGTTCGGGAACTCGCCCGTTTCGACCATCTGTTCGACCTCGTCGATCTGCTGTTTCGGGATTCGTAGTGTCACACGCTCCATTGGTATTCCCCCGGTAAGACGGCGAACACGCGACTCGTGTGTCTTACAGCGCCAAACCGCCCGACTACGGGGGGTCACCCCGCCTCGGACGGCCGCTGTAAGACGACCGTCTTACGCAATTGAAGTCACCGAGGCTACCATTATAAAACTACCGGAGGGTGTAAGACACACCGAGAAAACGGAAGAGTTAGAGCGTATACGTGGGGATGAGGGGGAATTAGCGATCCTTGAGGACGTCTGCCGCCGGAGTTCGCCGCCCGCAGCCGGGGCAGAACGCCCAGTCGGTCCGGAGCTCGTCGCCGCACTCACAGAACGCTCTGTGAGACTGCTTTTCGCCGCAGTTCGGGCAGTAAACGTGGTCAGAAGGGACGTTTTCGCCGCATCCGCCACAGACGTTTTCCCGCGTTTGCACGTCAGGATCCGCGGGCGTCTTACGCGTCTGCGCGTCGGGGTCGCCCGTCGTCTCACGCGTTACACTGGCGTCGTCCTCGCCGGCGCCCGGAGCGTCGAGAGTGACGTTTACGTTGATGTCGCCGGCGTTTCCGGGCGTATACGCCGCGGGTGCCGTCGGCGAAGACGTCGCCGGTCGGTCGCCGAGCCGCTCGTCCAGCGCGGCGTCGATCCGATCGGCGATGAGGTCGTCGATCCGATCGGCCAGCGCGGCGTCGACCGTCGCGTCCGACGCGTCGGCGTCGCCGTCGACGGCGCCGTCGAGGTGGGTCCGGAGGGCCTCTCGCATCACCTCGCTTTTGGAGGCGTCACACGCTTCCAGCCGCTCGACGAGGTCGTCGTCGGCTCGGAAGGTGATCTTGCTCATACCGAACTGATATCGACCCTCACTACAAGTATCTTCTCCTCGTGTCCGACGATCGACAGACACGTTTCACCGGGCTGAAACATTCACCCGCGGGACAGCGGAGATCGTGTGGTACGACCACACATGTCTGACGCAGATTTATACGGCCCGCGTGGGCATACGTGTGTATAATGAGTAACCGCGTCGAGGACCTCGAACGGCAGGTCGCGGAGCTACAGGCGGCGGTCAACGGACTGACCGAGGAGCTCGTCGAGATGAAAGAGCGCGTCCGACAGGTGGAGGACGCACAGGAAGTGTCCGTCGCGTCCGACGCCGCCGCGTCGGCGGAGTCGGCGCGAGACGAGACGCCGGAGGCCACGGAGGCGGGCACCGAGGAGCCCGAGGCGACCGGCGGCGAGCGCCGAACGCACTCGGACGACCACGTCGAGGTCGTCGAGCGAACCGACGACGGTCCCGCGGCCGACGATGCGGGATCGGCTGACGGCGACTCGGCGGCGGCCGAGGACGGCGACGGCGTGATCGTCCCCGAACAGGAGGCGACGACGCCCGACGCCGAGGCTGCGGCGGCGGAGGCAGACGCGGAGGAGGAGAGCGACGAGGAGTCCGACAGCGACATCATCGTCGCGTAACCCGCCGTTCACCCTCCGCGACACATGCACATCACAGAAGTGGTTTTAGACGGGTTCAAGAGCTTCGGACGGACGACGAGGATCCCCTTTTACGACGACTTCACGGTCGTCACCGGCCCGAACGGCTCCGGGAAGTCGAACATCATCGACGGGGTCCTCTTCGCGCTCGGGCTGGCCCGGACCCGCGGGATCCGGGCCAAGAAGCTCACGGACCTGATCTACAACCCGGGTCACGACGGGGGCGAGGCCTCGGACGGCCCGAACGAGGCGTCGGTGACGGTGGTGCTCTCCAACGAGGACGGCACGCTCGACCGCTCGCAGGTCGTCTCCGCCGCCGGCACGGAGAACGTCGGCGACGTCTCGGAGATCACGATCAAGCGGCGCGTGAAGGAGACCGAGGACAACTACTACTCGTACTACTACCTGAACGGCCGGTCGGTGAACCTCTCGGACGTGCAGGACCTGCTCGCGGCCGCCGGGGTCACGCCGGAGGGGTACAACGTCGTGATGCAGGGCGACGTGACCGAGATCATCAACATGACCCCCTACCAGCGCCGGGGGATCATCGACGAGATCGCGGGCGTCGCCGAGTTCGACCAGAAGAAGGAGGCCGCCTACGAGGAGCTCGAGACCGTCGAAGACCGGATCGAGGAGGCCGACCTCCGGATCGGCGAGAAGCAGGACCGGCTCGACCAGCTCGCCGACGAGCGCGAGACCGCCCTCCAGTACCAGGAGTACCGCGACGAGCTCGCGGAGTACCGCGGGTTCCTCAAGGCCTCCGAACTGGAGGAGAAGCGCGAGACGCTCGCGGGCGTCGAGGGCGACATCGACGACGCCGAGGCCGAGCTCGAAGACCTCCGCGCCGAACTTGACGCCAGACAGGGGAAGCTCACGCGGTTGGAGGAGGACTTGGCCGACCTCAACCACGAGATCGAGACGAAGGGCGAGGACGAGCAGATCGAGATCCGGTCGGAGATCGAGGAGGTGAAAGGCGAGATCTCGCGGTTGGAAGACCGGATCGAGGCCGCCGAGGAGCGCGCCGGGGAGGCCGAGACCGAGCGGCGCGACGCGTTCGTCCAGATCGACCGCAAGGAGGAGACGATCGAGGAGCTCGACGAGGAGATCCGCGATGTCAAAGTCGAGAAGGCCTCGGTGAAATCGGAGATCGCCACGAAGCGCTCCGAACTCGCCGACGTCGAGGCCGAGATCGAGGGCGCGGACACCGAGTTCGACGAGCTGAAAGCCGACCTCGCCGACAAGAAGGAGGCGATCGAGTCGCTGCGGGAGGAGAAGAACGAGCTCCAGCGCGAGAAGGACCGCCTGCTCGACGAGGCCCGCCGCCGCTCGAACGCGGTGAGCGAGGCGCGGACCGATCTGGAGGAAGCCCGCGAGTCGATCCCCGAACACAAAGCGCGGGTCTCGGAGCTCCACAGCGAGCTCGACAAGGCGAGAAAAAACGAGGCGACGATCGAGGACGCGGTCGCCGACCTGTTCGCCGATAAGGCCGAGAAGAGCGAACGGCTGGAGGCGGTCGAGGAGGACCTCCGCGAGAAGCAGAACGAGTACGCGAAGCTGGAGGCGGCCGCCGACCAGCGCGGCGACGCCTCGTGGCCCCGCGCGGTGACCGAGGTGAAGAACGGCGGGATCGACGGCGTCCACGGCGCAGTCGGCGAGCTCGGCTCCGTCGAGGCCGAGTACGCCGAGGCGTGTGAGACGGCCGCCGGCGGTCGGCTCGCGAACGTCGTCGTCGACGACGACGGCGTGGGCTCGACGTGTATCGACTACCTCAAACGCCGCAACGCGGGCCGGGCGACGTTCCTCCCGATCACGGAGATGGACGACCGGAGCCTCCCGCGCAAACCCTCGATGCCGGGGGTCGTCGACTTCGCCCGCAACCTCGTCGACTACGACGGCGAGTACGAGGGGATCTTCTCGTACGTGCTCGGCTCCACGCTGGTCGTCGAGGACATGGACACCGCTCGAGACCTGATGGGCGACTACCGGATGGTCACCCTCGACGGCGACCTCGTCGAGAAGTCCGGCGCGATGACCGGCGGGTCGGGCGGCGGCTCCCGCTACGCGTTCACGAAGTCGGGCGGCGGGAAGCTCGAACGGCTCGCGACCGAGATATCGGAGCTGGAGGACGAACGCCAGTCGCTGCAGTCCGAGATCGACGCGCTCGAAGGCGACATCGACGACGCCCGCGACCGGAAGGCCGACGCGGCGGAGCGCGTCCGGTCGCTGGAGGCCGACGTCGAGCGCGCCGAGGACGAGCTGGCGGGCGCCGAGGACCGCATCGACGAGCTGGAGGCGGAGCTCGAGGAGCTGGAGGCGGAACGCGAGTCGGTCGACGCGGAGATGACTGAGCTCGACGGGGAGATCGACGAACTGAACGCGGAGATCGACGAGATCGACGCCGAGATCGACGAGATCGAGGCGGAGCTGGCCGACTCGAAGATCCCGGAGCTCTCCGAGCGCGCCGACGAGATCCGCGGCGAGATCTCGGACCTGGAAGACCGGATGAGCTCGCTCGACGGGCGGCGCAACGAGCTCGAACTGGAGAAGGGGTACGCCGAGGACGCGGTCGACGACCTCCACGACACCGTCGAGACGGCGCAGAACCGGAAGGCCGAGGCCCAGGAGGCGATCGCAGAGCACGAGCGCGAAATCGACGAGAAAGAGGAGACGCTGGCGATGAAACGCGAGGCGATCGCGGAGCTCGAAGAAGAGCTGACGGAGCTGAAGGGCGACCGCGAGGACCTCCGCGAGGAAATCTCCGAGGCGACCCGCGAGCGCGACGAGCAGCGCTCGCTCGTCTCGGATGCGGAGTCGGACTTGGAGGACCTCACCGACCGGCGCGACCGGCTGGCGTGGGAGATCGACGAGCTGGAGTCGCAGGTCGGCGAGTACGATGCCGACGAGATTCCGGACCTCGACGAGGTGGAGTCGCGGATCGAGGAGCTGGAGGACGAGATGGAGGCGCTCGAACCCGTCAACATGCTCGCGATCGACGAGTACGACGAGGTCGAGGAGGCGCTGGACACGCTTCGGGAACGCCGGGACGTGCTCGTCGAGGAGCGCGACGGGATCGAGGAGCGCATCGAGGGGTACGAGGCCGAGAAGAAGCGGACGTTCATGGAGACGTTCGAGTCGATCAACGACCACTTCGAGGAGATTTTCGCGCGCCTCTCGGCCGGCAGCGGCGAGCTCCTCTTGGAGAACCCCGAGGACCCGTTCGAGGAGGGGTTGACGATGAAGGCGCAGCCCGCCGACAAGCCGGTCCAGCGGCTCGACGCGATGAGCGGCGGCGAGAAGTCGTTGACCGCGCTCTCGTTCATCTTCGCGATCCAGCGGCACAACCCCGCCCCGTTCTACGCGCTCGACGAGATCGACGCGTTCCTCGACGCGGTCAACGCCGAGCGCGTCGGCGAGATGATAGAGGAGCTGGCCGCGAACGCCCAGTTCGTCGTCGTCGGCCACCGCTCCGCGCTGTTAGAGCGCTCCGACCGTGCCATCGGCGTCACGATGCAGGGGGACAACCTCTCGGCGGTGACGGGGATGCAGTTCGGCGACGACGGCGACGAGGAGGAGGTGACGGCGGATGACTGAGCCGCCGGAGTCGGCGGGCGGCGTCCCGGACCTCGACCTGACGAGCGAGCGCGACGGCGGCGACGCCCCCGGAGTCGGCAGCGCGACTGACGCCGGCGCGGGCGACGGGGGCGGCGACGAGAGCGCCGCCGGCGATCGCGAGGACGACGAGGTCGAGCCCGTCGAGCTCCTCGTCCAGCTCGCCGAGGAGGACGAGATCGAGCCGTGGGACATCGACATCGTGCAGGTGACCGACGCGTTCTTAGAGAAGCTCGACGAGACTGACCTCCGGACCACCGGGCGCGCGCTCTTTTACGCCAGCGTCCTGCTCCGGATGAAGAGCGACGGCATGCTGGCCGACGACGACGGAGCGGACGAGGAGCCCGAGCCGGAGCCGTGGGAGGTCGCGATGGAGGGCGGCGCGCCCGACCCGGCCGACGGCGACTTCGACCCCGTCGACGGGCTGGAGGCGGAGATGGACCGCCGGCTCGACCGGAAGAACACCCGGGGCTCCCCGGAGACGCTCGACGAGCTGGTCCGGGAGCTCCGCGAGGCCGAGCGGGGATCGTGGTGGAAGGACTCCCGCGAGTACGACACCTCGGAGTCGCCGCACGGCCACGCCCGCGGCACCCAGACGCTCGATTACCACACGGGCGACGAGTTCCGGCAGGACGGCGAGCCGACCGCGGGCGAGGCGACCGACCGCACCCACGATGAGGACATCGAGGAGGTGATCGTGGAGATCGACACCGCCCTCCGGACCCAGTTCGACCGGGGGCGCACGGAGGTGCTGTTCGCGGAGATCGAGACCGCGGGCGGCCGCCCCTTCATGACGTACCTCGCGCTGCTGTTCATGGCGCACCGCGGTTCGGTCCGGCTCCAGCAGGACGACCTGTTCGGCGACCTCTGGGTGAAGGACCCGTCGGCGATGACCGGGGAGTCGGAAGCGATCGCGGACTGAGTCAGACGACCCGTCCCACGGTCACGTCGAACGGGACGCGCTCGACGCGCTCGTACTCGTCGTTTCCGATCGCGTCGACCACCTCCCGTCCCATCTCGCGCCAGCGCCGCCGGAGGTCGTCGTACGCGGCCTCGGAGGTCGNATCAGCTCCTCGCGGTGGTCGGCCAGCCCCGCGCCGGAGGCCTTCCGCGCCGCGGCCGTCAGCGCCGGCTCCGCATACGGCGCCGCGACCCGCTTCTCGTGGACGTACCGCCGGGTCCGGACGCCCGTGAGCCCCGCCGCCGCGAACGCCTCGCGGACGCGGTCGCCGAGGGCCACGTCGGTGTCGACCCCCCGCAGGTACGCCTCCCGCGCCTCCTGCTCCAGCCGCTCCTCGGCGTCGACGGTGGAAGTGACCGTCACGTCGGCGTTGTCGGGCTCGATCGCGGCCACCAGGTCCGAGGAGACCCGATCGAACTCCCGGACCGCGGCGGCCGGGTCCGGGAGGTTGATCAGGAGGGCCTGACAGACCGCGAGGTCGACGGCGCCGTCCCGGAGCGGGAGCCGCGTGGCGTCGCCGACGACGTACCCGAGCCCGGTCTCCTCGCGGGCGACTCGCAGGAGCTCCGAGTCCGCGTCGGTCCCGACCACGGTCGCGGCGGGCGGCGTCTCCGCGTCGATCACGCGGGTCAGCTCACCGGTGCCGCAGCCGACGTCGAGGACGCGCCGACGGTTCGGCAGGTCGAGGTCCGCGAGGGCCTCACGGCCGTCGGTCCACATCCCGCGGCGGGTGTGTTCGAGGTACTCCGCGGAGAAGCGTCGCACGACCTCGCGTTCGGCACAGAGGAGAATAAACGTGCGGAACTCGGTCGTTCGGGCGGGACCGCGGTCACTCCGCGGCGTCCGTCTCGCCGTCACCGCCGTCACCGCCGTCACCGCCGAACCCGGCGAGATCGGCGAGGAGCGCAGCGGTGACGCCGGCGCAGTAGCCGACGAACGCCCCGCTCAGTCCGACGAGTGCGAACGACATCGTCACCCCGCCCAGCGGCGCGTCGCCGCCGCCCACGCCGGGGACGCCGAACACGGTTCCCGCGACCACGAGCGTGGCGAACACGAGCGCGGGCACGACGCCCACCGTCAGACACGCCGGCCCGCCGCACCGCGCGTACGCGCCGGCGGCCGCAATCGGCGCCGGCGCGTAAAACACCAGCAGCGGAACGAGCCGGTCGGTCAGCGCCGTCGCGGTCCGGATGTCCGCGAGGTCGGCGACGACCGCGACCGCCAGCGCGAGCGCCACGACGCCGGCGAACCCGCCGACCATCGTGAGGGCCAACCGACGCCGCTGCCCGATAAGCAGCGCTTTCGTGGTGGTCATAACCGTGGATCACGGTCCTGGATATATAAAGGCGCGTCGGACGCTTTTAAGCCACCTCCGAACGCCGTCCCCTCCTCACTCCGCGCGCAGTTCGCGGACCCGATCGATGTTCCACGCGAAGCTCTTGCCGTCCTCGGTCGGCGTCTCCAGCGCCAGCGGCACGTCCGCCAGGTCCGGGTGGTTGAGGAACCGCTCCATCCCCGCCTCGCCGATGTGGCCCTCGCCGATGTGGGCGTGCTCGTCCTTGTTGGTTCCGCAGGCGTGTTTCGAGTCGTTGAGGTGAACGTACTCGAGGTGCTCCAACCCGACTACGTCGTCGAACTCCCCGATCGTCTGGTCGACCGCGTCGGGCGTCGACAGGTCGTACCCCGCCGCGAACGCGTGAGCAGTGTCGACGCAGACGTCGATGTCCGTGTCGGTGCGGTCGATGACCCCGGCGAGGTGCTCGAACTCGCCCCCGAGCTTCGTCCCCGCGCCCGCGTCGCTCTCGATCAGGATCGTGACGCCGTCGGGCACGTCGATGTCGTCGATCACCGAGGCGGCGTTGTCGAGGCCGCCCTCGACGCCCGCCCCCGTGTGCGCGCCGAGGTGGACGTTGACGTAGGGGATCCCCAGCTTTTCGGCCGCGTCGACCTCCTTCTGCATCGAGTCGAGCGACTTCTCGCGGAGCCCGTCCTTCGGCGTACAGAGATTGACGAGGTAGGAGGTGTGGATCACCCACGGCCCCTCCAGGTCGCGCTCGGTCCCTTCGCGGAACAGTTCGGCCTCCTCCTCGCCGATGTTCGGGTCCTGCCACACCTGCGGGGAGTGCGTGAATATCTGGCCGCAGTTGCCGCCGAACTGCTTCTGTCTGAACACCGCGTTCGCGATGTTCCCGTGCGGCGGCGTTTCTGGATCGTTGGACGCTCTCGAACCGGAGATCGAGACGTGGGCGCCGACCTTGAGACTCATACCGCTACCAGGAGAGCGACTGAAAAAGCCCCTTCGGAACCGGACGGTCGATCCTACCGACCGGTCCCCGGTCGCGTTCGGACCCACCCGTCGTCGCGGTACTTCGTCTCGACGAGCTCCTCGGCCCGAGCGAGCTCTGCGCTCGACCAGGAGCCGTCGCGGTCGAGTTCGACCGTTTCCCCGCCGTCGTCCCCCCGTTCTTCGCCGCCCTCACCTCCCGTCACCCACGCGACCAGCGCCGCCTCGACGGCCGCCACGGCGTCCGCGCGGTCGACGTCCGCCAGTTCGTCCATTCCGACGACGCGCTCGCCGAACGCGGCCGGCGTGACCGGCGGCTCGGCGAAGACCCCGAGGTGACGCGCCGCGTCGACCGAGAACGTCAGCGAGCCGTGCTGGATCACGGCGTCGCGCTTGCGGTACTGGGCATTGCCGGCGATCTTCCGGCCGCCCGTCGTGCCGTCCTCGCTCGCGCCGTCCTCGCCCGCGCCGTCCTCGCCCGCGTCGTCGTCGTCCGCGCCGTCCTCGTCCGCACCGTCGCCGCCCGCCGCGTTCGAACCTCCCGCCACCACGTCGTGGGCCGGGTGCAGCTCTCGCAGGTAGCAGGCGGGGTGGTACAGCTCGGGGACCGACTCCTCGACGTAGTCGGCGTCGATTCCGAGACGGCCGAACGCGTCGAGGACGGGCTCACACAGCAGGTGATAGCAGTCGAGCAGCTCGCCGGGCACGTCGGCGGCGGGCACCGCGATCGAGTAGGCGATGTCGCCGTGCGCGTCGTGGTAGATCCCGCCGCCGCCGGTCTGCCGGCGCGTCACGTCGATCCCCTCGCGGTCGCAGAACGCCCAGTCGACCGTGTCCGGGTCCTGTCGATAGCCGAGCGTGAGACAGCTCGGATCCCACCGATACGTCCGGACGGTGGCCGGCCCGCCGGCGGCCGCGGTCTCCGCAGCGACCTCGTCGAGCGCCATCTGCATCGGTCCCGGCCGAGAATCCTCTCGGATCAGCCGCCAGTCGCCCGTCGGCGCAGTCATACTCGCCCCTCCGCCCGCCGGTCCGAAAGCGGTTGCGCTCGGGCGGCGTCGGCCCGTCGGGAAACGTCCGCAGCCGTCCTGTCGCAGCCCGTCCTCGGTCGAGCCTCCCGCGTCGCCCCGCCCGGGAGCGAGACCGGTGGTACACATTTATGCCGTGTGCGTCTGTTGTTGTTAAGTAATGACACATAGTCAGTTCGAGAACGAACTCACCATTCAGGAACACACGGAGGAGGGGACGCTGGACGAGTTCCATGCGGCCTACGAGGCCGCGGTCGACGATATCGCCTCGGACTTCGGCGAGAGCCACCCGCTGTGGATCGACGGGAAAACCGTTCAAACTGACGACACGTTTACCGTTCGGAACCCCGGGGACACCGAGCAGGTCCTCGGAGAGTTCGCCGCCGGCGACGAGGGACACGTCGACGACGCGGTCGCGGCCGCGAGCGAGGCGTTCGCGGAGTGGAAGGAGACGTCGTGGGAAGAGCGGACCGCCATCTTCCGTGAGGCCGCGGACATCGTGCAGGAGCGGAAGATAGAGATCGCGGCGCTGATGGCCTACGAAAACGCGAAAAACCGAACCGAAGCGATCGCCGAGGTGGACGAGGCGATCGACTTCCTCCGGTACTACAGCGACGAACTCGAGCGGACCGACGCGTACAGCGGAGCGCTTCGCGAGCCGACCCCCGGACAGCGGTGCGTCAGCGACCTCCAGCCGTACGGCGTGTTCGGCGTCGTTTCGCCGTTCAACTTCCCGTTCGCCATCCTCGTCGGAATGACGACGGGCGCGCTGATAACCGGCAACACGGCGGTCGTCAAGCCGGCGAGCACGACGCCGCTGACGGCGCACACGTTCTTCGACGTCCTCATCGAAGCCGGTATTCCGGACGGCGTGGCGAACCTCGTCACCGGCGGCGGCCGCGAGGTCGGCCAGCCGCTGATCGAACACGAGGACGTGGCGGGCTTCGTGTTCACGGGGTCCCGAGAGGTCGGGCTCAACATCCAGCGAACGTTCGACGAGATGGGGAAGCGCGGCCCCGTGATCGCGGAGCTCGGCGGGAAGAACCCCGTCATCGTCTCCGACACCGCGGACATCTCAAAGGCGGTCTCGGGAGTGAAGTTCGGGGCGTTCTCGTTCAGCGGGCAGAAGTGCTCGGCGACGTCTCGCGTGTACGTCCACGAGGACGTCGCCGACGAGTTCACCGAGCGGTTGGTCGAGGAGACGGAGGAGCTCGCCGTCGGGAAACCGGAGCGGCGAGAGACCGTCGTCTCACCGCTGATCGACGACGCCGCACTCGAGCGCTACGACGACATCTGCGAGAGAGCGAGGGCCGACGGGACGGTGCGCTGCGGCGGGAGCCGCCTCGAGGACGCGGACCTCCCCACCGGCCGGTACGTGGAGCCGACCGTCGTAACGGGGCTCGCCCACGACCACGCGCTCGCGACGGACGAGCACTTCCTCCCGTTCGTGACGATTCACCCGGTGTCCGGTCTCGACGAGGCGATCGACAAGTCCAACGACAGCGAGTACGCCCTCTGTGCCGGTCTCTTCTCCGAGGACGAAGGCGAGATCGACGCGTGGTTCGACCGGATCGAGTCCGGAATGTGCTACGTGAACCGCGAACAGAGCGCCACGACGGGAGCGCTCGTCGAGGCCCAACCCTTCGGTGGCTGGAAGTACTCCGGCACGACCGGGAAGTTCGCGGGCGGACCGTGGTACCTCCAGCAGTTCATGCGCCAGCAGAGCCGGACGGTGGTCGGCGACGTCGGCGAGCCCTGAGGCAGGGCACTAACCGTCGCTCTCACCTCCCCGTCCCCGAACGGCGATCCGTCACGTGAACTGTCCCCTCCGGGCGGTTCCTGACCGCAGGGGCGGCATCGATGCGTCCTTTTCGTTCGATCTTCCAGCCGCTCGTCGCTCCGTGTCCTCGGTTCGAAATCGGCCCGTGATTCCTTCAGAGTCAACGAGAGGCGTCCGCGAGCGGGCCAATCTGTAGGCACTGCAAACCAGGTGCTACCCAATTTGCTATCGCGATATCTGATTTATACCGCCGTTCACCGAACGCGCGTCCCTTTTAGGAATCCCCGGAGTAGGGGCGTGTATGGTTCGAAACGTCGCCGGCGACATGGCCGAGCTCGACCCCGAGGACTTCTACCTCCTCTCGGGTGTCGAGCAGGGGATGCGCTTCTCCGAGTGGGTCCGCCGGGACAAGCTCCCCGACTACGCCGACCTGACGCGCGAGGAGGTCGACTACCGGATCGACCGGTGTCTCGACCGCGAGCTGATCGAACGGAAGACGATCCAGTACGAGGGGTACCAGCTCACCTTCGAGGGGTACGACGCCTTGGCGCTCCGCACCTTCTCCGAGCGCGAGACCATCGACGGCGTCGGTTCACCCCTGGGGTTCGGCAAGGAGGGTGACGTGTACGAGGCGCAGTCGTTCAAGCCGCTCGCTCTGAAGTACCACCGCGAGGGGTACACCAACTTCCGCGAGGTGAACCGCGAGCGCGAGTACACCGCCGACCGAGACCACGTCTCGTGGCTGTACACCGCGCGCAAGGCGGCCGAGCGCGAGTACGAGGCGATGGAGGCGATGTACCCGGACGTCTCCGTCCCCCGTCCGATCGACCACAACCGTCACGCCATCGTGATGGACAAGTTCGACGGCGTCGAGCTCGCGCGCGCGAAACTCGACCCCGAGCAGGCCGTGGGCGTCCTCGACCTCGTCCTCCGAGAGCTGGTGACCGCCTACGAACGCGGCTGGATCCACGCGGACATGTCCGAACACAACGTCGCGGTCGCGGAAAGCGGGATCACGATCTTCGACTGGCCGCAGGCCGTCCCCGTCGACCACGAGAACGCCCGCGAGTTCCTCGAACGAGACGTGGAGAACCTCCTGCGGTACTTCGGCCGGAAGTATCCCCACGAGGTGCCGCGCGACGGCGACGTCGGCGGGATCGCCGACGCGATCGTCGACGGCTCGTTCCGATCGATTCGGGCGTTCGACGAGCAATAAATCAAAATCGGCTATATCGAATCACTCGCCGGCGAGTGGTCGAACCGCCCACCTCGGGGGCGACCCCGTGAGGCGTCGCGCCGCCGGTGTTCGGATCCGTAACCGATTTATTCTTTTAGGTTAGCCTAAAAAACATGGCGGACGTCGGCGAATCGGGGTCCACGCGGACGGCCCGGTACCTCCTCGCGCTGTACATCGCGGAACACCGGACGTCGCCGCCCGTCGCTCCCGGCCGGGTGGCCGAGACGCTCGACCGGTCCCCGGCGGCGGCGACGGAGATGCTCCAGCGGCTCGCGGCCGACGGGCTCGTCGTCCGGGAGCCGTACGAGGGGGCAACCCTCACCGACGCCGGGCGAGCGCGCGCGAGCGACCTCCACGAGACGTACGTCGCGCTGTCGTGGTTCTTCCGCGACGTCCTCGGCCTCGACGAGCACGAACGCGAGGCGATGGAGCTGGCCGGACTGGTCAGCCCCGCGGTGGCCGAGCGGCTCGCCCACCTGCTGTTCGAAGACCTCGACGGCGAGGCCCGATCCGACGACTCTGACGCCTCACCGACGCGCGAGCCGTGACTGTGGTCATCACTCGCCAGACCGACGACACCGACGCTGTCGTCGGCCACGGGTACCTCCACGAGCGCAGTCGTCGACCGCACCCTTTTTATTTTAGGTCTGCCTAAATGGCGGTAATGTCAGCAGGCACCCAGTCCCGCACCGACTCCCGTCGCGAATCGGAACCCGACCAGAATCCGGACGTCACGGTCTGTGAGGGATGTCCCGGTCGATCGGTGTTCATGGAATCCGAGAACACGGACGGGTGGATCGCGAGCGATCACGTGGTCGAGGTAACTCGGTGAGATGACGGACGAGCCCGCTTCGGACGAGCCCACTTCGGACGAGTCCCCGACGGACGACGAGCGGACGGTCATCGCGGGTCGGAACTTCGAACAGGAGTACCGCGTCGACGCGAGCGAGGCCGGCGAGTTCCTGATCGCGCTCGGCGAGGGGCTCCGCGACGGCGACGACCTCTGTATCGAGACGGACGAGTGGGAGCTTCCCTTCGCGTTCGGCGAACCCGTGGAGCTCGAGATCGACTTCGAGGGCGTCGGTGAACCGGAGTTAGAAATCGAAGTGACGGTGCCGGGCCGCACCGACCAGACGGCGCCGGACGTTCGCTAAAAACGCGTTTCGTCAGTTCGTCGCGGACTCTACGACGAGCGTGTCGTCCTCGAGGTAGTGCTCGATGTGGTGCGCGTGCTCCTCGATGTCCTCCAGCTGTTCGCGGAGCATCTCCCCGGTCGCGTAGTCGCCGAGCCCCTCCGCGAGCTCGATGTGCTGCCGGTAGCTCTCGATGATGTCGCCCATCATCTCCAGGTCGTTCGCGAGCGACGTGCGCACGTCGTAGACGTCCTCGTCCTCGGGCTCGACGGTGGCCTTCTCTGCGAGCGTCGCCATGCTGGCGTGCGGGACGCCGCCGAGCGCCTGCAACCGCTCGGCGAGCTCGTCGGCGGCCGCCTCGACGTCCTCGTACACCTCTTGGAGGAAGACGTGGACGTCGAGGAACTCCGCGCCCTCGACGTTCCAGTGGTGCTTGTGGAGCTGGTGGTAGAGGACGTACGCGTCCGCGAGGTCGACGTTCAGCGCCTCCACGATCTGCTCCGCCTTCTCGGGTTCGAGCCTGAGGGCGTTCTCTTCGACGGTGCCGGCGCGCTGCCGAGTCTCCTTCTGAGTGCTCATAACACTACCCCGTACGCCCGCTACCCACTTATAAGTTATCAATATAAGAACACTTTTTCGTACGACCTAAAACTCGATTAAGACCTGGATAGACGCCTTACTGACGCCGGATTCTGAATTATCATCTAATATCTTATGTATTTTGTCGATCGACGAGGCGGCGGGTCGAGGGCGCGCACTCGCCGACCGATCCCGGTTTAGGCCCTCCTAAAATTCGAAAGCGATTTAATGCTTTAGGCAGGCCTAAAAGCATGGAAAAACACGCGGACCGAACCGCACGGAGACGCTGTAACGCGATCGACCGCGTCGACGCGGTGAGCTTCATCGGAGGGCCGTAGATGCGGGCCCGCGAGTGGGCGGTCGCGGCCGCCTTCGGCGACCCGACCGAGTACGACGTCCCGGCACTCCCGGCGTGGCGCGTCGAGCGCGGCGCCGACGGTGACCTCGCGTTCGCGGCCGCCGACGGCGACGAGCCGTTCATCGCGGCGAAACGACCGGTTCGGGTGCGGCGATGAGCGCGCGGTGCCCCCGTCACGCGGTCGCGGGAACAACCGGAGTCGAACCGGCCCCGGACCGAAGCGACTACCACGGCTCGCGCGCGCCGACGGGTATGGCGAACGGAAACGACGACTCGCGACTCGCGCGGGGGATCGACTGATGAGCGGCGACGAGATGTCTGCGGACGGCGAGACCGACTCGCCTCGCTCTCGCGACGTGGTCGTCGTCGGCGGCGGCGTCGCCGGGCTCTCTACGGCCGTCTTCACGGCCCGACAGGGGCTCGACACGCTCGTCGTCGACTCGGGGGAGTCGATCCTGCGGCGGAACGCGCACCTGGAGAACTTCCCCGGCTTCCCGCTCGGCGTGGACGCTCGCCGCCTGCTCGACCTCCTCGGGGAGCAGGCGGCGACCGCGGGCGCAGACCGGCTCGACGGCCGCGTGACCCGGGTCGCGGCGGTCGGCTCCCAGGGCTCCGATCCGGGCGAGGACGCTCGGTTCGTCGTCGAGACGGAGCGCGACTCCGGCGGCCACAGCGACCCGCTCCGCGCCCGGTACGTCGTCGCCGCGACGAAGAACGAGGTCGGCTACCTCACGGACGTCGAAGGGGTCGGCATCCTCGACCGCGGGAAGTCGTACGTCGACACCGACGAGCGCGGTCGGACCGGCGTTAACGGGCTGTACGCGGCCGGGCGGCTCGCGGAGAAACCCCATCAGGCGGCGGTGTGCGCGGGTCACGGCGCCGAGGTCGGCGTGGCGATCTGCGAGGCGGACGAGCGCGGGTTCTACCACGACTGGGTCGCGCCCGAGGGGTACTTCACAGACCGCGGGCGGCAGGTGCCGCCGGGCTGCGAGGAGATCGACGCGGCCGAGCGCCGCGAGCGCGAGCAGGCGTCGCGCGAGGCGATCCGGGAGCGGTTCGCGGCGCCACATCCGGACCCGCAGGAGACGCACCCGAGCCTCGAGGATTGAGCTGCGTGAGTGGGTGACACACGTGATCGGAACGACGCTGTTGGAGATCAGCGACCACATCGAATCGCTCGCGAGCGAGACGGGCGAGTACTCGCTCGTCTGCGCGCGGTACGGCGACCGACCGGTCCCGGCGGCCGGGCTCCGGTTCGAGAGCCGGCCAGTAGCGCGTGCCGCGGCGCGCGCCGCCGAGCAGTACCGGGATACGCTTCGTCGGTACGACCCGGGGGTCCCGTACTACGACGTGATCGTTCGACAGGAGTTCGCGGACGACGGTTCGGCGGCCGAGACCGCCGGCGACGCTCCCGGTCCAGACGGACCCGACGAGCCGTCCAGCGACCCGCACGACGTACGCCGATTCTCGGCCGCGGAGGCGTCAGAGTGGAGCCTCTCCGATCCCGCGGTGGGGGGCGGAGAGGGAACCCGCGATCGGAACGCCCCGGACGAGCCGAGCGGCCGTGACAACGACCGCGGGCGAGACCGCGTCGAGTTCTGCCACGAGGCGGCGGCCGCGCTGTTCGAGGCGCTGTCGGCTGGCGGTCACGCCGACGCCGAGTCGGCGGTGATGGACGCGTACTTCGACCTCGCCGAGCGCGTGAGCGACCCGAACGACCTCTGTCTGTGCCTCCTCGAAGCGATGGCCGCGGCCCTCCACAGGCGGCTCACCCCCGACGAACAGGCGTCGGTGCTGGCGGCCGCGGCGGCGGGACTTCCGCCCGTCTCCGCGGGCGATCCGGTCGCCGGCGCGTTCGAGCGCCTCGCCGGGGCGGGCGTCGTCGGGGGGTACTCCCGCACCGCCGATTCGACGGCCGAGAGCGCGACCGTCCTGGTGTCCGACTGCGCGCTCACGGCCCGCGACGGGCGGTTCCCGACGCTGCCGCTGGTCCTCGAACTGTACCGCGGAACGGAGCCGGGTCACCGCCACGACGCGATCCGGATCGCCTCCGTCGACGGGGGCTGGCGGGTCAGCTTCTCCGCCGGCTCCGACGACGAGCCGGTCGGGATCGCCAGCGCGTCGATCCGGTCGTAACTGGGCGTGTCGCCGCCGGGCGGCGGGGTCGTCGACGCCCCTGACGCGATCTCGCCGTTACTCGTCGCCTGCCTCGTCCGTATCGTCCTCCGTCTTCTCCCCCTCCTCGGAGCCGTCTTCGTCCGCCTCGATCCGCACGAGGTCGGCCTCAACGTCCTCCACGAAGGCGCCCTGCCCGCCCACCGTGACGGTCTCGCCGTCGTCGGTCTCGACGACCAGCGAGTGCTCGACGGGGAACTCGTTGGTCGTCGGCTCCACCATCCCCTGTTTCGACTCGACGACGCGACCGCTGACCTCGGCCGGCTCGTCGTCCTCGGTCCACCGGCCGCCCACGGTGACGCGAGGGGTCTCGCCGGCGCGGCGCCGGAGCGTGGCCTGGAAGACGGTGTGCCTGAAGTTCGCGTACTCGACCGGGAGGGGTGTGGGCGGCGCGGTCGCGACCTCCTCCGCGGCCGGCCAGTAGTTGCCGAAGAACGAGCCGACGATCACCGGCGCGAGCTGCTCCTGCGAGAAGTGGATCGCCTGCCGATCGGTGTTAGACCGGCGCAACAGCTCGGGCGGGGCGACGACGCCGGCCGCGGAGTCGACGGTGAGGAGCGTCGGCATCGCCTCGCGCCACGTCCGGACGACGCTGGCGACGCCGTCGAGCCCGCCCTCGATCTCGTCCGTTACCTCGGGGGCGTCAGAGACGATGAGCAGCACTAATACGCCGCGGTCGACCGCCTCGACGAGGGCGTCGCGGATCTCGGGGAGGTGGCCGGCCGTGATCGACAGCGTCACCTCGCTGTCGGCGTCCGCGAGCAGCGAGCGGATCCGCTTTATCACCGTCACCCGCGATTTGATCACCTCGAACTGCTCGGTCTGCCGCTCTACCCGCGAGAAGCGCTCCTCTAAGCCGGGGCGGATCGCGTCCACGTCCGAGCGGAGTCGGTTTATCACCTCGTCCGGCGGGTTCGCGCGGATCGTCGTCGGCACGACGTGGTCGTTCACTTCGACGAAGCCGCGCTCTGCGAGCGACTCGCTCACGCTGTACACGTAGCGTTTCGACACGCCGGCGGCGTCGGCGACGGTGCTCGCCTTCGCCTCGCCGTGCGCCAAGAGACTGAGATACGTATCGACCTCCTTGTCCGACAGCCCGAACCGGCGGAGAAGATCGTTCAGCGTCCGGTCATCCATGTGTCGGAAATGCGTAAGGGGATCACTTATAAGAGTCGGAGGACCGGCTCGCCGCGGCCGTCCTCGGCGGCGGCCGCCGGCGTTCCTCATCCGCAGGTGCGGGCTCGCGGACGCCGAGTCCCGGCGGCGCCTGCGTTGTCAGGTTCTGTTCTTCAAACGCATGAACAATAATTACACCAAAACTTCATATCCGGAGGGGTCGTTTACTTCCGTAATGCAACTCCGCGACGCGCTCGACGACTACAAGCGAAACACCGGGCACGCAACCCGGTTCCCCGGCGAACGCCGGACCGTCACCGGTCGGTTCTCGGGCGGCGAAGGACGACTCGTTCACGTCGACGCAGACGGCGAACTCCGCGACTTCGGGTACCCGCTGACCGGTCAGACGGGGCTCGTCCGCTCGCGCATCGGCCTGGCGATCGGCGACGAGGTCATCTGGCTCGACGAGACCCCGACCGAGCAGCGCTACGTCGGCGACACCACGCTGATAGAGACCGTTCACGAGACCGACTGGGCGACGGTCACCAGACACGACGTGACGCTCGGCGGCGCCCACCTCACGCGCGCGAAAGTCGACGTGGGCGACGACGGGCACGCGAACGTCGACCCCGCGGACCTCTCGCTCGTCGTGTACGCTAGGTTCGCGCCGGACGGGCGCGACGACCGGGTGGGTCAGCTCCGATACGACGACGCCATCGAGGTGTACCACGCCGACGAGACCGACTTCCTCGCGAGCGACACCGGCTTCGCCGACCTGCGCGGCCAGCTCCCGGCGACGTTTCCCGAACTGCTCGACGACGCGCCGACCGACCTCCCGCGGGACCGCGACGGCGACCGCTACGAGGAGGAGCGCCTCTCCGGCGAGGTGATCGCCGACGTTCCCTTCGAGGACGGCGTCGCGACTGTCGGCACCCTGCTGATCGACCGCGAGGAGACGACGCGCGAGGCGGCCCGCGACCGGCTCGCGGAGCTGTTCGCTGAGCTCGACGACCGCGACGCGCTCGCCGCGGCCGCGAGCGAGACGACTCCCTCGGTCCCCGAATCTGTCCGGGCCCGGGAGTCTGTCGTCGCCGACCTCCGTGTGCTCTCGCTGCTCTCCGCGGAGTCCGGGCTCCGGATCGCCGGCCCCGACTTCGACCCCTTCTACGCGACCTCCGGCGGCTACGGCTACACGTGGTTCCGCGACGACGCGGAGATCTCGACGTTCCTGCTCGGCGCCGACGACCGGCTCGGGCTCGGGCTCGACGACTGGCACGTGCGCTCGGCCGAGATGTACGTCGCCACCCAACGCCCCGACGGCTCGTGGCCGCACCGCGTCTGGCCGCGGAGCGGCGCGCTCGCGCCCGGCTGGGCGAACGCGCGCATCGAGGACGGGCCCGACGTGGACTACCAGGCAGACCAGACCGGCAGCGTCATCGCCTACCTCGCGCAGGCGCGCGCCGCCGGCGCCGACGTCGAGGGGCTCGACGAGACCCTCGTCGCCGCGCTCGCCGGGCTCGACGAGACCCTCGAAGCGGACGGCCGCCCGGTCGTCTGCCAGAACGCGTGGGAGGACAGCGCCGGACGCTTCGCGCACACGGCCGCGACGTTCCTGGAGGCGTACAGCGAGCTCGCGCTCCACGGCGACGCGCTCGACGCGGACGCGATCGGGTCGCGCGGCGACCTCGACCCCGCGGCCCTCCCGGACGACCTCGCCGCGCACGCCCGCGACCAGGCGGCGCGGGTGTACGACGCGCTCGACGACCTGTGGGTCCCCGAGCGCGGGTGTTACGCGCTCCGCGAGACGCCCGACGGCGCGATCGACGACCGACTCGACTCCTCGACGCTGTCGCTGGCGAGCGCGCACCGCTCGTTCGACGCGCTCGGCGGCGACGAACCCGAGGGCGGGGACGGCGTGGTCGACGCGGAGCGGCTCGACCGGCTGGTCTCGCACGTCGAGACGGTCGTCGACGGGCTCGCACACGAGAGCGACGAGATCGAGGGGCTCGTCCGGTACGAGGGCGACGGCTGGCGGCGGGCCGGGCAGCGCTCGGAGAAGGTGTGGACGGTCTCGACCGCGTGGGGCGCGAACGCGTGCGCCGAGCTGGCCGTCCTGCTCGCCGACCGCGACGACCCGCGCGCGGCCGAGATGACGGAACGCGCTCGGGAGCTGCTCGCGCACGTCTCGCCCGGCGGGACGCTCTGCGAGCCGACGAGCTACCTCCCCGAGCAGTTCTTCGACGACGGGACGCCCGACAGCGCGACGCCGCTCGGGTGGCCCCACGCGATCCGACTGGCGACCGTGGCGCTCCTCGACGACGAGCTCCCGCAGTTCGCCGACCGGATCGCCGCCGACGACTGACGCGCTGTTGCTTTCGCTTCGTATTTAAAAGATGACGGGTGGCTGCGCTTCGGATTTATAAACCGGATGCGGTGGCGTCGCTGGCGGCTTTGCCGCCGGCTGCAAGCGAGAGCTTCGCTCTCGCCCTG
>NZ_AOJH01000074.1 GCF_000337355.1 Halorubrum kocurii JCM 14978
ACAGCGAAGGAGCGCCAGCGACTGAGCGAGGAGCGCAGCGAGGCGCGCGAGTCCTCGCGGCTGGGGCTCTGGAGGTGTTCGCAATCGATCCGTCGTTAACCGCTTATAAACGAGCGGCTGGGGCTTTGGAAATACCCATCACCGCCAGATCGCAGTCGACCGCTTATAAGACCGATCGACACCGAACCTATCGCCACTCGTCTTCCGGCACGCAGTCCGCCGCTCGGACCGTGATCCACCGCGTCGTCCGCTCGTCGGGATCGCGGTCCCGCTCGAAGAACGTCACCTCCCCGCCGTCGGAGTCGCCGTCGCCGTCAGTCCGCTTACAGACGAGCTCCGACCGCTCAGCACGGACGCGCGTCGATGACGTGGACATACGTCACGATTCGCTCGGCATGACATAATAACTGTTGGTTTCGATCGGTACTATTAGAAACAACGGCGGTTGTGAACAGAGATTATCTCCGTTCCGGGTACGGACGGCGGTCGTTCGCCTACAATCGGACGGGAACGCCGCGCTCGTCGAGATATCGCTTCGTCTCCTCGATGGAGTAGTCGCCGAAGTGGAAGATGGAGGCCGCGAGCCCGGCGTCGGCGTTCGCCTCCGTGAACACCTCGTACATGTCCTCGGGGCTCCCGCAGCCGGAGGAGGCGATGACGGGCGTCGAGACGGCGTCGCACACCGCTTTCATCAGCGGGATGTCGTAGCCGTCCTTCGTCCCGTCCATGTCGATGGAGTTGACGAACAGCTCGCCGGCGCCGCGCTCTTCCGCCTCCTTCGCCCACGAGACGGCGTCGATGCCGGTGCCCTCGCGGCCGCCCTTCTTCGTGCACTCGAACCACACCGTCTCGCCGTCGTCGTCCTCGTAGAAGTGCTCGCCCTCGTCGTCGTGTCGGCGGCGCGCGTCGACGGAGATGACGATACACTGGCTGCCGAACGCCGCGGCGCCCTCCTCGATGAGCTCCGGGCGCTCCAACGCCCCGGTCGTGATGGACACCTTGTCGGCGCCCGCCCGGAGCGTCTCCTTGATGTCGGCTTTGGTGCGGATGCCGCCGCCGACCGTCAGCGGGATGAAACACTCGTCGGCGACCGCGTTCACCACGTCGAGCATCGTCTCGCGCCCCTCCGCGCTCGCGGTGATGTCGAGGAAGACGAACTCGTCGGCGCCCGCGGCGTTGTACTTCTTCGCCAGCTCCACCGGGTCGCCGGTGTACTCCAGATTCTCGAAGTTGACGCCCGTGTACACCGCCGCGTCCCCGTCGTCGTCGAGGTCGACGTCGATACAGGGGATGATCCGCTTCGTGAGTCCCATTCGTTACCGGCCGTAAACGACGGCGGAGGTTAAAAGGCGCGGGGACGAGCGGCCGGTCCGCGCGGCCGGTCGCTCACTCCTCCGTCGATCGCCGGTCGTACTTCGCGACGGCGCGGTCGGCCCGCTTCGAGATGCCGTTCGGGTTCCGCGCCGGGCTCCGGTCGCGGCTCCGGGCGACGAGCCCGTCGGAGCTCCCGCCGGCGAGCCCGAGGACCACGTCGCGGCCGGTGGCGACCCACCGCGACGGGGTCGACTCGCCGCGGATCACGTCGCCGGCCGCCCCGAGCGCGTCCGTCGCCGCGTGCGTCCCGGCCCGCGCGACGACGGTCGGGCGGACGCCGTAGTTCTTCAGGAGGCGGTAGGCGAGCGCTCGGTACTTCCACCCCCACTCGCGGGCGCTGCGCCCGCCGTCGGCCGCCGTCGGGCTCGGTAGCTCCTTGGTGACCGACAGGTCGTCGCGCCACTCGACGGTTCCCCCCATCTGCGCGAGCCGGTGGGCCGCGTCGCGCGAGCCCCCCGTGTGGAGGTACTCGTCGAAGCCGTCCAGGTCCCGGAGGGTGTCCCGCCGGAAGGCGACGTTGCCGCCCTCGAAGTAGGTCACCTCAGTGCCCGCGATCGTCCGGCGCTCCGAGCCGTCGCGGTGATCGTCGCCGCGTTCCTCGTCGTCGCCGCGTTCCTCGTCGTCGCCGCGTTCCTCGTCGTCGCCGCGTTCCTCGTCGTCGCTCGGCGCCTCGTCGTCGCTCGGCGCCTCGTCGTCTCCCCCGTCGTCTCCCTCCTCCTGCCCGATCGGAGTCACCGGTCCGGTCACGGCGTCCGCGTCGTCCAGCCCGGCACGCACGGCGTCGAGCCACCCCGCCTCGATCCGGTTGTCGTAGTCCACGAGGGCGACCGCGTCGCCGGTCGCGACCTCGATGCCGGCGTTGCGGGCGACGTTGACCGTCCGGTCAGATATCTCAACTAACACGTCCACGTCGTCGCGGTCCCGCACCATCCCGGTGGTGCCGTCGGCGGAGGGACCGTTGGCGACGATCACCTCCGCGTCGGGAGCGTGAGCCGCCAACGCGTCGAGGCAGGCGGCCAACCGGTCCCGCCCGTTGAGGGTGGGCACGACGACCGAGAGGTCCATACTGACGGGTATCGAGGCCGAGGAGTAAAAAGGGCTCCGTGCGGAACCGAACGCGCGGTCGAGCCGCGAGTCGGTCGCGAGCGTTCGGACGGTCGCATCGCTGGGCCGTCGTGTCGCGCGCCGTTTTGCGTGTCGGCGAGACGGTCAGACGGTCAGGTAGTACACCTGCTTGCGCGCGTCCTTGAAGCTGTAGCGGGAGTCGACGAGACCCTCCTCTTCGAGGCGGTTGAGCGCGTAGCGGACGGTACGGTCGGGAAGCAGGGACTCGTCGGCGAGGCCGCCCTGCGAGAGGGGAGCGTCGCCCTCCAGCACCTTCGCGACGAGCTTGGCGCTCGGGGGGAGTTCGCGCAGACGGTCGCGGTACTCTGATTCCGAAAGGCGGTCCTGGTCAGCGGTCTCCGCGGGACTGGTACTCATATCTTATTGCGAGTCCGCGCCTATTGGTAAAGGTTGGCTACATATAGGGCAATTTGATTGGAATAATATAATGTGTTAATATCACAGCTCGGCGGACCGTCATTCCCGATCGATCAGGCATATTTTGACGCGGCGACGCGTAGGGGGCATCCGTGATCCCCGAGTCCCACGTCGACATCCTCGAGGCCGAATCGTACGCCCACTTCGCGACGGTGATGCCGGACGGGACGCCGCACGTGACGCCGGTGTGGGTGGACCACGAGGACCGCGAGTACGTGCTCGTCAACACGGTCCGCGGCCGCCAGAAAGAGCGGAACGTCCGCCGGAACCCGAAGGTCGGCGTGAGCGTGCTCGACCCGACGGATCCGTACCGGTACGTCTCGGTGCGCGGCGAGGCGGAGCTCACCGAGGAGGGCGCGACCGAGCACATCGACGAACTCGCGCGGCGGTACTTCGACGTCGAGGAGTACCCGCACCACGGCGAGGAGTCCGGGCCGCGAGTGCTGGTGAAGATCCCGGCCGAGACCGTCACGACGAGCGGGTGATCGGACCGGCCTGCCGCCCGGCCCGCCGGCCGACTCGCCGATCGGATCGCCGTCCGGTCCGCCGGTCGTCGGAGTCGCCGTCGGCCAGCTCGGGCCGACCGCATCCAGTACGGTTTTGTCGGTCGGGTGTGCAGTACGGACAACGTGAAGGGACAGGACTGGTACCAGGCCGACGAGGTCGCGGAAGAGTACGAGGACGTACGGTTCTCCGGCGGCGGCGAGCTCATCGACCAACGCGAGAAGGAGGCGGTCCTCTCCGCGCTCGGGCCGATCGAGAAGGGACACCGCGTGTTGGAGGTCGCCTGCGGCACCGGCCGGTTTACGACCATGCTCGCGGACCGGGGCGCCGACATCGTCGGAATCGACATCTCCCGCGAGATGCTCGAACAGGGCCGACAGAAGGCGGCGACGGCGGGGCTGTCGGACACGGTCGAGTTCGTCCGCGGCGACGCCTCTCGGCTCCCGTTCCCGGACGACCACTTCGACTCGGTGGTCGCGATGCGGTTTTTCCACCTGATGGACGATCCCGCGCCGTTCCTCAAGGAACTGCGCCGCGTCAGCGGCGATCAGGTGTTTTTCGACACGTTCAACCGCCGCAGCCTGCGGACGCTGTACACCTGGCTCCTCCCGATGGGGTCCCGGCTCTACTCCGAGCGGCAGGTCGTCGACATGCTCCGCGCGGCTGACCTGACGCTCGCCGGCGAGGAACACGACTTCGTCCTCCCGTACGGCTTCTACCGCGAGCTGCCGGGGCCCGTCGCGAAGCCGTTCCGAGTCGTCGACGAACTCGCCGGCGACACGGTTCCGGGTGATTACGTGGCGTCCGTCTCCTACTGGGACGCTCGGATCCCCGCGGACCCCGACGACGCGGAGACGAGCGACGCCGAGTGAGCTACGCCGAGTCCTCGACGACTTCGCCGACCGCGAAGTTCGATTTGACCTCCGTTACCTCGATCTTCACCCGCTCGCCGACCTCCGTGTCCGGGACGATGATCACGTATCCCCGCTCGACGCGGGCGATCCCGTCGCCCTGCTTCCCGAGGTCCTCGATCTCGACGTAGCGCATCTCGCCGGGCTCGACCGGCGGCTGCGGTCCGTCGTCGCCCCGGGACGCCGAGGTGTCGACGCCCTCGCCGGCCGTCTCGCTCGTGTCGGACTCGGACCGAGAGATGAGCGCGACGCGATACGTCTCGCCCGGCTCTAGCGATCCGGTCTCGACCTCGCGTCGCGGGACGTCCACGACGTACTCGCCGTTTTCCTCTCGAACATCGGCGCTGAACAGACAAAGGAGCTTCTCTGAGATCTCCATAGTAGACTCCAACGATACGTGGAGACGAACCAGTATAGTTGTACCGCCGACACGCGGGGGTCAGCCGCCGAGGAACGCGCCGACCGCCGTCGCCCCCGGAACCCTCGGCATCTCATCAAGGCCTTTGTCACGGCCCGCCGAATCAGACCCTATGACCGCTCCGGAGTTCCGATACGGCGCTGTCTCGCCACCGATCGTCACGCCGTTCGACGCCGACGGCGACGTCGACACCGACGCGCTCGCGACCCACGTCGAGACCGTCGTCGACGCCGGCCTCGACGGGGTCGTCCCCTGCGGGACGACCGGCGAGTTCGCCAGCCTCACCGACGATGAGCGCCGGGCGGTCGTCGAGACCGTCGTCGACGCGGCCGACGGTCGGATCCCCGTCATCGCCGGCGCGGCGGACGCGACCGTCCCGGGCGTCCGCGACCGGCTCCAGTTCGCCGCCGAGGTCGGCGCGGACGCCGGGCTCGTCACGCTCCCGTACTACCACACCTCGACGGCGCCCGCGGGACAGCGGGCCTTCCTCGACGCGGTCGCCGACGGCGCCCCGCTCCCGATCTACCTCTACGACATCCCGTCGACGGTCGGCGAACCGATCGACCCCGACGTCCTCGCGGCGGTCGCCGAGCGCGAATCGGTCGTCGGGCTGAAAGACACCAGCGGCGACATCTCGGCAGTCGACACCGCCGTCGACCGGACCCCGGACGAGTTCACCGTCTTCCAGGGCGTCGACGCGCTGTTGTATCCGAGCGCGTCGATCGGCGTCGACGGCGGGATCCACGCCCTCTCGCAGGCGATTCCCGAGGTGTTCGTCGCGCTCGGCGAGGCGCTTCGCGACGGCGACGACGCCCGCGCGCTCGCGCTCCACCGACGGGCGATAACCCCGCTGTTCGAGCGGTGCGGAGACCACGGGTTCGCGCCCGTCGCGAAGGTCGCGGCCGCTCACCGCGGGTTCGTCCCGGATCCCCGCGTCCGCCCGCCGCTCACGCTCCCGGACGAGGCAGCGCGCGAGGCCATCGCCGGCGACGTCGACGCGGCGCTGGAGGTCGTCTAAGGCGCGCCCGGAGGTACGACCCGTCAGTCCCCGTCACCGGAGACGCGTTAGTCCCCGTCCACCGGCGTCCCGTCGGCCTCCTTCGCTCCCTCGGAGTCGAAGACGACGACGTCGCCGTCGGCGCGGTCGGCGGCGGTCGGGTCGTAGCCGTCGCGCACGCCGATCGCCTCCTCCAGTTCGCGGACCGCACGCTCCTTGAGCGACGCGGCCAGTTCCTCGGCGTCCTCGCGGGAGATGTCTCGGCCGAGGCCCTCGCACTCGTGGGCGCGGACGACGCCCGCTTCGTCGACCGCCTCGCCCATCGGCTGGCTCGTCCCGTCGAGCGCGACGCTGAACGGGTACGTCTGACAGATGAGTGGCCTGTCGTCGTGGACCGCGCAGGCCCCCTGCCCGTCCGTCTCCTCGTAGAAGGCGCAGTCGCCGCAGTCGTCGGTCGCGAGGGCCCACTCGAACGTCTCGCCCGCGAGCTCGCCGTCGTCGCCCGCGGAGAGCCCGAACGGCATCGGTCGGGCGACGTCGCGCCAGTCGTACGACTCGCCGAACTCGGCCTCGGCGGCGCCGGCGACCGCGCGGACCTCGTCGGGGAAGACCGTCGCCGTGTGGGGCTCGCGGTCGGCGGGGTCTCCGGACCCGTCATCGTCGACGCCTTCACCGGCCGGCGCGCCGCCAGGCTCGTCGGGGGCGTACCCCGTACAACAGCCGCCACAGCGCGTGCACTCGAAGCCGATCGACTCGATGGCGTCGGCGAGCTCTCCGGCGTCGAGGTCGCGGGCGCGTTCGAGCTCGGCTTCGAGCGGTTCCATGGGATCGCTTGCGCCCCGGTCGGGTTAACGTCGTTCCTTCGGGGGGCGAAGGAGCGAAGTGCGGTCGGTCCCTATCTGGCGACCGTGAAGGAGTACGAGCGGAAGGGGCTCCTCGAACGCGTCAACCGCGAGGCGGCGACGGTGGGCGCGGAGATCCCCGAGGAGATCGAGATCCAGGGGGAGCCGATCGAACTGCGGTCGTTCGTCTTCGAGATCAGGCGCCGCGACACGGTCCCGCCCGGCGAGCGCGAGCGGGTCGAACAGGCGAAGCGGAACCTCCGGCGCGAGCGCTTGGAGCGGCTCGAACCCATCGAAGAGAACGAGGTGAGCTACGACCGCGGCGAGGAGCTGGCGGGGTCGATCATCGGAATCGACCGCGCGCTCGACGCCTTGGAGGGCCTCGACGCGCCCGACCCGGAGACCGAGGAACAGCGACAGAAGGCCGCCGACCGCAAGCGCTGGATGAGCTTCTTAAAGAAGGCGCTCGGGCGCGACGACGCCGGCGGGGCGAGCGGTCGGACGCGGTTCTGAGGTGGCCGACGGTCGGACGCGGTTCTGAGGGGCGATTTCAGCTCGGCACAAATCGGAGCCGATAGTCGTAGTACCGGTCCTCGTAGCGGATCCGCTCCGCGCCGGACTCGCTCCACGCCGCGTCCTTCCGGACGTTGCCGTCGAGGTACGGGCGCTCGTGGAACGCTCGGAGCACCTCCGCGTACCCGTCCGAGTACGGGTGCGACTCCTCGTACCCGCCGTGTCTGGCGGCCTCGATCACTTCCCGCGCGTCGGCCGAGAGGTCGTCGGGGTCGATCCGCGCGCCGACCGTGTGCGCTCGGAGGACCGCTTCCATCCGCTCCGACGACTCCGCGACCGGCTCGGCGACGGCGCGGTACACCGGCTCGTAGAACCGCTCGCGGGTGACCTCGACCCGATAAACGGTGTCTCGGTACGCGACACGAGCCGGTCCGTCCGGCGCGAGCAGTCGACTCGCGTCGATCGCGTCCCCGTCGCGGTAGACGTAGCCGCCACGCTCCACGAGCCCGACCGGAACGCCGCCCGAGTTCCCCCGCGCCCGCGCCGACTTGTGGGCGATCTCGACGGCGCGGCGGTCGCCCTCCGGGAGCGTCTCCTCCTCGGCGGCGTCGACCCCGTCGCTGTCGTCGGCCCCGCTCTCGGCGTCGGACTCGCCGCCGTCGACATCGAACAGCCGGAGCACGGGACGGGTCGCCTCCGCCTCGTCGACGACGACGGAATCCAGCCGGTAGTACGTCCCTTCGTGGACTGCGTACGTCGGCTTCTCGGCCGCGGGCGGGAACGGCCTCCGGTACTGCGTGGTGTACCGCTCCCCCTCGACGGCGGCCGCGAACGCCGCCTCGTCCCACCGCGGCTCGGTCTCTTCGGGATCGTGGACGGCGCCGTCTCGGAGCGTCTCGCCCGCGTCGCCGAGCGTGAGCGCGAGGACCCGGTCGTCGTCATCGTCGTTCGCAGGACCGCCGGTCACCGACCCGTCGAGGCAGCCGGCGACCGCGCCCGCCGCCGCGGCCAGGCCGCCGGCGAGCAATCGGCGCCGAGAGGGCTTCGGAGTGCGCATACGCGTCGTTCGTCGGCCTCTTATAAATGCGCCGGCGTGGCTCAAAGAGCCGTTTTCGTCTCCGGCTTCAGTTCCCCGTGAAGTCGATCCGGGAGTCCCCGGCGTCGCCGTCGCGGTTCGAGTGGCCGAGCCGGACGAACTCGTAGGCCTCGTCGGCCAGGTACACCGCGTCGCCGTCGACGGCCACGTCGACCGACTCCAGGACGGCCCCCTCGCAGGGGCCGAAGTTGCAGTAGCCGCCGTCGGCCTCGAAGGTGGCGCCGTGCTTCTGGCAGAACACCTCGCCGTTGCGGACGAAGGCGCCGTCGTCCTTGTCGAGCCGCACGTCGGTCCAGTGCTGGCAGTAGTTGCGGAACGCGCGCACCTCGCCGGTCGCCCGCGTGAGGATCGCCTCCGCCTCGGGCGTCCCGTCCTCGGCCTCGCCCACGTCGCCGTCGCCGTCGTCGACCGCGTCGACGTCGACCGGCCGCAGCGTCACGAGCAGCGTGCTGTCCTCGGGAACCTCCTCGACGGCGGCGATCCGACAGTCCGCGTCCATACGCGTTCGTGGCCGGGGGCGCGTTTCAACTGATCGATAGCGCAGGGCTCTGTGACGACTCCTGAAGCCCGGTCGGTCGCTTATAACTGTTCGACGCTGGCTCAGCTATGAACACCTCCAAAGCCCCAGCCTCGCGGTTCGCGCTCTCCGAGCGCTCACCGCGTCCAGCGAGAATCGAAGATTCCCTGGCAGCCGGCGGCTCCGCCGCCGGCGACCCCGCGCGGTGCCGTTCGCGGGCCAAAGGCCCGCTCACGGGCACGCGCCACCGCAGTTTGTTTATAAGATATCGTTGCCCTCGCTCAGTCGTTTACATACCGAACCGCCGGCTAGGTCACGGTCACTCCCGTTCGGTTTCGGTCTCTGTCTCTCGCTCGCCGTCGGTGTCGTCCGCGCTCGCCTCGGCCTCCCGCTGCGCTTCCTTCCGCGCCCTGTCCGCGGCGAGCTGCTTATCGATGTCGTCCTCGACGTACCCCATCGACTCCACGGTGACCACGTTGCCACCGCCGGGGTCGACGACCATCACCTCCTCGCCCTCCTCGATCGTGCCCTCGATCGAGCGCGCGGAGTAGTTGGGATTGAAGCCGCCGCCTGAGAGCTTCACCTCGCCGCCGGCGGTGGTCACCTTTTCGGTGACGACGCCGGTCTTCCCCTTCAGCGCGTTGCTGTCGCTCGTCTGCTGTTGGCCCTTCCCGCCGTACAGATCGAACTCGTGGTAGCCGTAGAAGGCCGCCGCACCGAAGACGAGCGTCAGGAGCGCCATGACGAGGACCAGCCCCGCGCCGACGATCCCGAGCGACGTGAGGAGGAGGCCGCCGAGCCCCGCCCCGATCAGCGCGATGCCGACCACGATGAAGTTCGCGCCCGGCGCGAGCGCTTCCGCCATCGAGAGCAACAGCCCGGCGGTCAGCAACAGCAGGGGCAGCGTGTCCGGGGAGAGCAGTCCGGACTGCACGAGCACGTCCATGTCCGGACGTACGGCCGCGGCGGTATAAGTGGTTGTACGGGACGACGGGGACGACCGGTCAGAACCCGACGAGGAGCACGCCCACGGTGAGCGCGACCCCCAGCACGACGAAGACCGCGTGCTCGGTGTCGATCGATCCGGGCTCGATCGGCTCGGACTCGGGCGTGTGGGTGTCCTCGGTGACGCCGCCCGGCCCCACGTCGTCGACGGCGAACCGCCACTGGCTCTCGTCGTCGCCCTCGTCGTCGCTTCGAGTCTCGTTCGCCCGGCTCCGCACGTCGTGGCGGTCCCCGTTATCGCGATCCCTGCCGTCGCGGCCGTCGTCGCTGCTCATGCTCGCCGCTACGCGGCTCACCAGTAAATGGCTGGCGGGTGGGGAAGTGACCTCCCGTGCTCTCCCGCTCTACCGTTCCCGCGCCGCCGCAATCACGTCGCCGTCGTAGACGATGCCGCGCTCGCCGTCGAGCGTGATCACGGTCCCGTCGGCGACGTTCTCGGGGAGCGTCGCGCCGGAGACCATCGGGACGCCGAGCTCGCGGGCCACGACCGCGGGGTAGCCGGTCATCCCCTCGCGGGCGTCGATTATCCCCGCCATCGCGTCGAGGTCGCCCGAGAACTCGCCCTCGAATCCCGGCCCGAGCGCGACGATCGACCCCTCTGGAATCCCGCTCAGGTCGCCGTCGTCGGTCCGGTGGACGGGGGCGGCGATGCGGCCCGTGACGGCCGCTTTCCCGGTCACGAGCGTCTCGGCCGCGACGTGGACTTTCAGCGTGTTGGTCGTGTTCGTCCCCTCTAGCTCCGTCAGCATCCCGGAGAGCACGACGAGGGTGTCGCCGGACGAGGCGCCGCCGGTGTCGAGCGCGGCGTCGACCGCGTTGTCGAGGATCGTCTCCATGTCGTTGGCGTACTCGGTCAGCACGGGGCGGACCCCCCACGAGAGCGCGAGCTGGCGGCGGATCCGGTCGTCCGGCGTCGTCGCGACCACCGGGACGCCCGGCCGGAACATCGCGGTCTTACGGGCGGTGAAGCCGGACTCTGACACCGCGACCACGGTGGACGCGCCGATGTCGCGCGCCAGGTACCGGGCGGACCGGGCCAGCGCCTCCGTCCGGGAGCCCTCCGCGGCGGTCGGGACGCGCTGTTCGCGCGTCTCCGCGTACTCGTCGCTGGACTCGACCTCGCGGACGATCCGGTCCATCGTCTCGACGACGTTGACGGGGTCGTCGCCGATGGCGGTCTCGCCGGAGAGCATCACGGCGTCGGTGCCGTCGAGGACCGCGTTGGCGACGTCGGACGCCTCGGCCCGGGTGGGCCGCCGGGAGTGGACCATCGAGTCGAGCATCTCTGTCGCGGTGATGACGGGGACGCCCGCGTTGACGCATTTCCGGATGATCCGCTTTTGAATGACTGGCACGTCCTCCAGCGGGCACTCCACGCCGAGGTCACCGCGGGCGACCATCACGCCGTCGGCGGCGTCGACGATCCCGTCGAGGTTCTCGACCGCGCCGGCCCGCTCGATCTTCGCGACGATCGGGATATCGTCGCCGCCGCGCTCCTCCAGCGCGTCCGCGATCTGGTAGACGTCGTCGGCGTTACGCACGAATGAGGCGGCGACGAAGTCGGCGTCCGCCCGCGCCGCGAGGTCGAGCTCGTCCTCGTCAGCCGGCGTGATCAGGTCCACGTCGATGGCGACGCCGGGGAGGTTGACGCCCTTCCGCGAGCTGAGCTTCCCGCCGGAGACGACGGTGGCCACGACCGACTCGCCGTCGACGCGCTCGACGCGGCACTCGATCCGGCCGTCGTCGAGGAGGACCGTGTCGCCAGGGCCTGCGGCCGCGATAGAGTGAGTGAGCCCAACGCGCTCAGGGGTGGCGTCGTCGCCCTCGACGAACGTCACTTCGGAGCCGGTCGCGAGCGAGATCGGCTCCTCGAGCTCCGCGGTGCGGACCTCCGGGCCTTTCAGGTCGACCATCACCGCGAGGGGGTCGTCGGTCTCGTCGTCGACGGCGCGGGCGCGTTCGATGACCTCCTCGCGGTGGTCCGTCGTCCCGTGGCTCGCGTTCAGCCGGACGACGGACATCCCCGCGTCGGCGAGGTCGCGGATCGTGTCCCGGTCGTCCGACGCGGGACCGATCGTACAGACGATTTTAGCGTTGCGCATACCGCCGGATTCGGCGCAGGGGCGGAAAAAGCCACACGGTTGAGTCGCCACCGAGTGAACGTTCGTGATGGTTGTGCCCGCGCCGGAACCGCAATTGAGGCCGGGAAGTACCGTTTTATCTCCCCCGCCTCCGAGAGCCGAGACGGATGCGCCGCCGCCGTCTCCTCGCCGCGGTCGCGGTCGCCGCGTCGCTCGCCACCGCCGGGTGTAGCGACGACTCGGACGACGAGCTGTTGGAGCCGCGAGCACGGGTCGTCAGGAGCGAGCTCGTGCGCGAACACGAGGGGACCGACGACGAGTCGGTCGCCGCCGAGGGCGTCATCGAGCGGACCAGCGACGAGGAGATCACGTACCTGGAGGTGCGGGTCCGCTTTTTCGACGCGGACGACGAGTCGTTGGACACCACGATCGAACAGGTGCCGGACGTCTCCGAAGGCGACCGCTGGGAGTTCGCCGTCGTCTTTCCCGAGGTCGGTGAACGGGCCGCGCTCGTCGCCGACCACGAGGCCGAAGTCGTCAGAAACCCCTAACATGGACCGTACTGCCGCCGACGACGGAACCCGCTCGCACCCCGGTGAACGATCTGCGCGCCCGGGGTACGGGTCGTGACGCACGGGCGGGCACCGGACGTGACCGTCGACGCCGCGGAGTCGCAGTCGGCCCCGAACCCCTCCACCGAGGTGCGAGAGGACACGACGGACACGTCGATGCCGCCCTCGAACGTCGGGGACCAAACGATGGCGGAGCAGGGCGGCGTTACGTTCGCCGGCGAACTGATCAAGAAGGGGTTCGGGTTCCTCGTCGTCGCCATGATCACTCGGCTCGTGAGTCCCGGCGTCTACGGGCTGTTCGTGCTATCGACGTCGGTACTTCACCTCACACAGGTGTTCGCCAGCGCGGGGTTACACCGCGCGATCGACTACTTCGTCCCGCAGTATCTCGACCGCGGCGAGCCCGGTCGGGCCCGCGGCCTGACGATACAGGTGTTCGGTCTCCTGCTTCTGACCTCCACGGTGACGGGGATCGGCGTGTTCGTCGCCGCGGACGCGCTCGCGGCGGCGTTCGACGAACCGGGCGTCGCGACGGGGCTCCGAATGCTCTCCGTCGCGCTCCCGCTGCTGGCGGTTTTTAACGGGTTGATGGCGTCGTACAGCGGTATCAAGCGACTCAGGTACCGCGTGTACGTCCGCGATATCACCAGACCGACGGTGCGGCTGCTCGCAACGGTCGGGCTGCTGCTCGTCGGCTTCGGCCTCGTCGGGATCGTCGGCGGCTACGTCATCGGTCTCGTTCTCGGGGTACTCCTCGGTGTCGCCTTGCTGACACGACGGAACGTGCTGAAAGGCGGCGAGACGGTGTTCACGTCTCTCCGCGAGATCCTCTGGTACGGCGTACCGCTCGCGCTCGCGGGCGTCATCTTCGTGGTGATGGGACAGGTCGACTACTTCGTCGTCGGGTACTTCATGTCCTCGGATGACGTAGGTATCTACCGGATCGGGTACATGCTCGCGGCGAATCTCCTCGTCTTTTTCTCGTCGCTCGCGCCCGTGTTCAAGCCGCTGATCGCCGAGCGGCGGCGGGACGGCGACGCGATCACCGAGCGGTATCAGACCGCGACGCGGTGGGTGCTCGCCCTCTCTTTGCCGGCGGCCGCCGTCCTCGTGCTCGGCGCCGACGCGTATCTTTCCCTCGTGTTCACCCCGCAGTACACGGCCGCGAGCGGCGTCGTTCTCGCCCTGATCGTCGGCTACTTGGTGAGCGTCACGGCGGGTGGCCCCGACGGCGCGCTGCTCCAGGGACTCGGCTACTCCCGGCTGGTGTTTCTCAACTCCGCGCTGCTGTTGGTCGCCAACCTCGTGTTCAGCGTCCTGCTGGTGCCGCGGTACGGCATCCTCGGCGCGGGGCTCGGAACGATGCTCGCCCTGACGCTCTCCGGGGTCGCCGCGCTCCTCGAGGTGTACTACTACCGCGGAATTCACCCGTTCACGCGCGAGCTCGGTCTCGTCGTCGCCGCGTGGCTTCCCGCTCTCGCGACCGGTGCGTTGGTCGTCACGTTCGTGTCGAGGGACTTGGTCGTGGCCGTCGTACTTCCCCTCGTCGTCGTCGTTACCTACGCTCTCGCCGGGCGGTCGCTCGGCGTCGTCACCCCCGCGGACGTCGAAATCGCCGAACACGTCGTTCCGCAGTCGGTCGTCGATCGGGTCCGACGCGCCTCCGAGTCGTAGCGGGATCGGGCGACGTCGAGCGTGACGCGACGGCCCCGTCTCAGTAGGTCACGCCCACGGCGACCGCCGTCGAGAGGACTCCGACGACGAGGAACATCCGGTTCGCTCGGGGGTTCTTCGCGGGCGTCAGGTCGAGCGAGTAGTGCGCCGTCGACAGCGGCCTGAAGGGGCGGATCCCCATCGGCGTGATCGCGTCTCCGGCGATGTGGGAACACAGCGACAGCGTCACCGCGCCGCCGACGAACGCGGGCGCCCACTGCGGGAGCGCTCGGCCGGCGTCGCCGACGGCCAACGCGGCCGCCGCGAGGCCACCCGCGAGCAGACCGGCGGTGACCGCGAACGCGAGGGTGTGCGTCGGCCCGCGATGCGAGATCGGGAGCCGGTGATCGGCGTCGGGGAGCGTGGCGGTACCGACGGCGAAAGCGCCGCCGAAGAGCATCAGTTCGGGCTCACCGATCGCCAGCGTCGCCCCCGCGACGGGGGCGTACGCGAGCAGGGCGATGCCGACGTGTCCGCGCCAGTACATGCTCGATATCCGCTGATATCGAATAAAAAGGCGTCGCCGGGGCGGACCGATCGATTCCCGTCCGGACCGTTGGCCCGGACGTCAGTCGTCGGCGGGTGCGGGCGCGTCGCCCGCGGAGAGCCGGACCTCCGGCCCGTCGACGCCGAGCTCGTCGAGGGCGGCCTGCGCGGCGCGCTTCCCGGAGACCAGCATCGCGCCGAACGTCGGGCCCATCCGCGGGAGGCCGTGGGCGGTCGCGACCGCCATGCCGGAGGCGATCAGCCCGTCGTGGACGACGCCGGTGTGCTCGACGACCGCGTCCTCGCTCTCGCCGACCCACATGGAGTCGTGGCCGGGCGAGTCGTGGCCCGGGGCGCCGTACTCGCCGTCGCCGGTCTGGTCCATCCCAGTGTTGTGCTCTTTCGCGTGCTCGATGCCGGGGGCCGAGAGGACGCCGCGCTCGTCGAGCTTGCTGATCGCGACCGCGTCGTGGCCGGTCGCGTCGATCACGAGGTCGGACTCCACCGCGATGGGGTCGACACAGGTGATCTCGCGCGGGAGCGCGTGGACCGGCGTCCAGTTCATCACGATGCCCCCGACGCGGTGGTCCTCGCGGACGACGAGGTCGGTGAACTCGGTCATGTTCTGGACGCGCGCGCCGGCGTCGCAGGCCGCCTTTATCAGCCCGGAGCAGGCCTCGGGGCCGGCCGCGGTGTAGAGTCCGTCCACGTCGTCGACCGGCTCGTAGTCCACGTCGAGGTCGTCGAGTATCTCCTGTGCGGGGTCTCTGACCGTCACGGTGTTCATGAGGAACCCGCCGAGCCAGAAGCCGCCGCCGAGGTAGTTGTTCTTCTCCACGATCATCACCTTCACGCCGCGCTCGGCCAGTTCCTTGGCCGCCATCAGTCCGGAGGGACCGCCGCCGAGAATGATCACCTCCGAGTCGGTGAACTCGAGGAACCCGTCGGTCCACTCGTTGCCGATCGCCTTCGTCACGTCCGTCTCGCTCACGTCGCTGAAACCGTCGAACCCGTGCATACAACCAAGTAATATTACTAAGTAGTAAAAGGCGTTGCGGTCGATACGCGGTGAACACCCGCAACGCCCCGGCCGCTCGTTTAGAAGCCGATGAGAACGGATCGACGGTGAACCACTCCAAAACGAACCACTCCAAAACGAACCACCCCAAAACGAACCACCCCAAAACGAACCA
>NZ_AOJH01000075.1 GCF_000337355.1 Halorubrum kocurii JCM 14978
CCCCGCCGCCTCCCTCGCGCGGTCGGCTCGCGGCCTCCGGCCGCTCACTGGCACGCGCCACGGCCTCATCTGTTTTTTTAATAACTGCCGCCGAAACTGCGTGAACTCCGCACCTCGAATTCGGCCAGTTTGTCGTCCCCGCCGACGCACCCGACTCGTAGCCTTTTTACCCGCGCTGGCGGTAGACGGAGTCACTATGGCTGAGGACAAGGCACGAAGCACCGGCAGCGCGGGCCGATTCGGCGCTCGCTACGGCCGGGTCTCCCGCAAGCGGGTCCAGGACATCGAAGAGGAGATGCAGAACGCCACCGTCGACGGCGACGACGTCAAGCGCGTTGGAACAGGCATCTGGGTTAACGAGGAGACCGGCGAGACGTTCACCGGCGGCGCGTACCGCCCCGAGACGCCCGGCGGTCGCACCGTCCGCCGCTCCATCCGCGCCGCGCTCGCCGACGAGGAATAAGGCGATGAGTTACAAGTGCTCCCGCTGTAAGCGCGACGTCACCCTCGACGAGTACGGCGGCGTGCGCTGCCCGTACTGCGGCCACCGCGTCCTCCTGAAGGAGCGCGGCGCCGACGTGAAGGAAGTCAACGTCGAGTAATCCCCCGTTTCGACCCCGACTCGTCCCCGTGACTTCCGACCCCGTCGCCGCGACCGCCGACCGCGCGCACGAGACGGTCCTCTCGTTTCGCTACCCGTCCGAGCGACGCGCACGTCTCGTCGGCGGCGCGCTCGAGCCCGAAGTCGGCGAGATCGACGACGCCCGGTCCGCCGCGACCGTCTCCCGCGACGGCGACGCGGTCCGGGTCCGGGTCGTCGCCGACGACCTCGTCGCCCTCCGCGCCGGGATCAACAGTTGGTCGCGGCTCGTCGAGGTCGCCGAGCGCGTCGCCGCTGGGCGCGGTCGGAAGTAGCACCAACACGCCGATACCCCGACGCTCCGGGGCCGTATCCCGGGAATCGGCCGTCGTCGGAGAAGTCGGGGGTTTTTCCGTCCGGACCGCCTCGTTCCGCCCATGCAAGGGAACATGCCGCCCGAGGCACAGGAGAAGATCGAGGAGCTTCAGGAGCTGCAGGAGACCGCACAGCAGGTCGCCGAGCAGAAGGAGCAGGCGAAGTCCGCGCTCAACGAGTCCAAGACGGCGCTCGACGCCCTCGAGGACGTCGACGAGGACGCCGGAATGTACCGCGAGATCGGCGAGGTTCTCGTCGAGACCGACTACGAGTCCGCCTACGACGACCTCGAGAACAAGGTCGACTCCCTCGAAGTGCGCGCCGAGCAGCTCGAGAAGCAGGAGGAGCGCGTTCAGGAGCAGTTCGACGACCTGCAGGGCGAGCTCCAGCAGATGCTCCAGGGCGGCGCCGGCGGCGGCCCGATGGGTCCGGGCGGTCCGGGCGCGGGCGGCGCGTAAGCGCCGATGCCGAGCGAATCGACCGACGAACCGACCGACGAAGAAGTCGTCCGCACCGCCGCGGAGGCGGCCGAGGGCGTCGTGTTCGCCCACTACGACCAGTCGGCAGTGACCGATCTGGACGTGACGGTCACGTTCGAGGAGGGCGTCCTCGACGTCGACGTCTACCTGAACGCCCCCGACGACCCCGACCCCGACGTCGTCGCCCGCGAGGCGGCCGAAACCGCCGGCGAGGCGGTCGACGAGCTGTTCGCGGCGTAAACGCGGGTCCGGTCCTTTTTGCTCCGCTACGCGACGACGCCGATCGGCAATGGTCGGTGACTGCCGCGACTGTCAGCGATCGTCAGCGACTGCCACGACCGCTAGCGACTGCCACGACCGCTAGCGACCGACACCTCCCGCGAACACCGCGCGCGGCGGGCGCGGCGCTGGCGCCGCTTGAGACCGACACCTCGCTGATCGATAATTATTAATCGTGTTGTTGTGTACTGTTAGCACATGTCATCAAGCTACGGCGGCACGTCGGCGTTCGACCGGCTCCGTGCGCGGCTCGACGGTCGGCCCCACGCCTGCGAGGAGTGCGGGTTCGTCGAGGAGGACGGGACGTGGGAGGCGGTGACGACGGGCGCGACCGTCGAGTACCGTCGGGAGTGCCCGAGCTGCGGGACGGAGCACGTCCGGCGGTACCGGCTCTGAGTCGATACCGGAGGCCCCGCCGCGATGTACGACGAGATCCTCTGTCCGACCGACGGGAGCCCCGGGAGCGCCGCGGCCGTGGAACACGCGTGTTACCTCGCCGACCTGGCTGACGCGCGCCTCCACGCGCTGTTCGTGGTGGACGAGACCATCGCGGGCGCCGACGGCTGGGACGTGGTCGTCGAGCGCGAGGAGGAGCGCGGCGAGCGCGCGCTCGACGCCGTTGCCGCCGCCGGCGCGGAGCGCAGGGTGCCGGTGGAGAACCACCTCCGCCGCGGCCGCCCGCACGAGGCGATCCTCGACGCGGCCGACGACTACGACGCGGACCTGATCGTGATGGGGACGCACGGCCGGACCGGGGTCGGCCGGTTCCTCGCGGCCGGATCGGTGGCTGAGCGGGTCGTTCGACACAGCGAGGCGCCGGTGTTGACCGCGCGGCTCGACGAGTGAGAAACGAGAGCGTAGGGCCCTACGCCGACTCGCAGATCGCGACGAAGTTCTCGAACACTTCCTCGCCGCGCTCGGTATGGGCGACCTCGGGGTGCCACTGGACGCCGTACAGCCCCGCGTCGGGGTCAGACATCGCCTCCACGTCGCAGACGTCGGAGGTCGCGGTCCGGACGAACCCCTCGGGGACCTCCGTCACCTCGTCCGCGTGGGAGGCCCAGACGCGCGTCTCGGGCGCCAGCGAGCCGACCAGCGGGTCGTCTTCGTCGACGATCTCCACGTCGACGTCGGCGTAGCCGCCGTAGTCGCCGCCGCCGACCGCGCCGCCGCGCTCGACCGCGATCAGCTGCATCCCGAGGCAGATGCCGAGGACGGGAACGTCCAGGTCGAGGTAGTCGGGCGCGTTGCCGACGCGGTCCATGTCGGGGCCGCCCGAGAGGACGATGCCGTCGGCGTCGAGCTCGGCGGGGGGCGTGTCCGCCGAGACGATCTCGGTGTCGACGCCCACGTCGCGGAGCGCCCGCCGTTCGAGGTGGGTGAACTGGCCGTGGAGGTCGATGACGACGATCCGGGTCATGGCGCCGATTGGCGGCTCCAGCACAAAAACGGCTCGGAACGGAGCGCAGTATCGTGGTGTTTTCGTCCGCTAAACCCGTACGATAATGCACGAACGCGGATCAATTCGCGCCGAGCGCCGCTCACAGGTCGAGCGGACCGCTCTTCGTGAACTCCCGGAGCAGCACCGTCGCGTACGACCCGCTCGGGAGCGCGAACGCGAACCGCGGGTCGCCGGCCTCGAACGTCACGTCGAGGTCGCTCCGGAGGAGGATCGCCCGCCGGGTGCCCGACGAGTCGAACTCCCCGGGGAGCGCGAAGTCGCCGGGTTCGATCCCGGCGTCGGCGAGGACCTCGCGCTCGATCTCGCCGGGCTCGCCGCCGCCGAGGTCGGTCTCCGTGCCGACGAGCGGCGCGGTGACGAACGCGCGCCCGCGCTCGCAGTGGCGGGTGACGACGGACACCCGGTCCTCGTCGACCCGCTGGAGCCGGTCCGTGTCGGGCGCGTACAGCTCGTCGGGTGCGTCGGCGTCGGCGAAACAGGCCACGTCGCCGGCGACCGGACGGTCGAACGGGAGCCCGCGACGCAGGCGCTCGCTCAGCACCTTGTTGAAGAGGGACGACTGCGCGGCGTTGACGAACAGCCGCTGAAGGTTCGAGGGGACCGCCTCCAGCGCGTGCCGCCAGTCCTCGTGGTCCGGCGGCGCGTCGGGGGACACGTCCCGCTCGGCGAGGCGGTGGACCATCGAGCGCTCGAATCGGAGCTTGCCCGGGATCGCGTCGAGGCAGGCGTCCCAGTCGCCGTCGCCGGTGCCGTCGGCGGCGGGGTCGGACTCTCCCGTGGCGCCGAACGCGGCGTCCACCCGGTCGCGCGCGGCCCGGGTGTCGTCCGGCTCCGTCTCCGAGGGGTTGCCGGCGTACAGCCGCACCGCCTCGCGGAAGTCGTCGCGGACGACCGCGAGCCCGACGCGGTGGGTGACGGGCCGCCGGCTCCCGAACCGCTGCTGGCCGAAGTAGTTGGGGACGCCGACGGTCGCGTCGTCGGTCGCTTCGTCGCCGCCGTCGCTCGCATCGTCTCCCCCGCCGGCGAACGCCCGCAGGTCGCTCACCACGTCGGCGACGCGCTCGGGGGCCTCGTCGACCGCGCCGGCGACCCGGATCTCGAAGGCGTTGCCCGCGAGGTCGCCGAACGAGAGCCCGCGGCCGGCGCGACCGAGGGGTTCGATCTCGGCGCCGCGGATCTCGGGGAGGTCGTCGGGATCGACTCCGCGGAGCGTGAACAGCTGGGTGGTGACGGCCCGTTTGTCCTTCGTCCCCGCCCACGAGACGCGCTCGCGGCTGATCCCGAGGGCGTCGGAGACCCGACGCGCGAAGTCGTTCGTGTCCCAGTCGCGGAGGGTGACGCGGACGACGAGTTCGGGGTAGCTCCCGGTGTCCGCGCCGAGCGGCTCCGGCTCGAACGCCTCCAGCTCGCGGACGCGGAAGTCCTCGGGCGATTCGCGGAGCCGGCCGCCGATCCCGTCGGCGCCGCTGACGTAGTAGTCGATGGCCGCGGCGCGCTCAGCCGGGTGCGCCTCGCGGAGGGGAGCTGACGGCGCCATCTAGTACAGCGAGAGGTCGCCGGTCACCCGGTCGACGGTGTCGTCGCGGGCGGGCCCCACGGCGAGCGCGGTGACGGTCCCCGGCTCGAGCTGGGTGTGGCCGGCGTCGCGGACGATCGCGTACGGGATCCCCTCCCTGTCCGCCTTGTCGGCCAACTCGAACAGCTGGCTCTCGGAGTTGCCTTTCAGAACGACCTTCTTCTGCCCCTCGCCCTGCCACTTCTTGCGGACGCGCCGCCCCGCGTCCTGGTACGCCGACAGCGACGCGTGCGCGACCTGCGCGGCGAGCTTCCCCTCGCCCATCCCGATGTCGGTGCGGGCGACGATGGCCTGTTTCATGTCCCGTACCACCGCCGCCGCGGGTTTAGCGCTTTGCTCTCGACCGGAGCGGAGACTAGGGGGGCTGAAAACGTGTGAAAACGGGTTCGGACCGCGCGGCGGTCGTTCGACTCAGTCGTCGGCCGGAGCTGCGCCGCCGGAGGCGGAGCCGAGGCCGGACGCCATGCCGGAGACGACGCTCTCGTTGTCGGCGACCCAGCGGAGCAGGAGGAACGCGAAGAGGTACTTCGCGATGATGTCCATCCCGCTGTAGGCCCACGAGGTGATGGCGACGTCGAGCACCGCGATCCCCTCGGCGCCGAGCGCCCAGAAGATCGGGTAGCCGAGCCAGAGGACGACGGTGAGGATCTTCAGCGTGTTGAAGATCTCGGCGGTGCCGGCGATCTCGGCGTCCTGTGCCCACTCCGCGAGCAGGATGTACAGGACGACGACGAAGAACGCGCAGCTGATGACGTACCAGACCCAGCGCAGCATGTAGGAGGACGTGGTCAGCGCGGCGGCGAGACCGGTGACGCACATCCCGATGTCGGCCGTGACGGCCGTGAACAGCTTCGTCATGTTCGTGCCGGCGAGCAGGCCGAGCGCGATGAGGATCATCGGCGTCGACAGCGCCCACGTCAGATACCGACCCCACGGCGTGAGCACCTCCTGCCCGGCCAACGCGTGCCCTGCCGGCATCTCGAGGAAGCTCACCGTGAGCCCGGACACGAGACCGGTGTAGCTGGAGATCGACACCAGCGGTACCATCAGCGTGGCGACGAAGATCAACTGCGCCCGCGGGTCCTCGATGTTCCGCCCCATGTACACGAACAGGAGGATCGACAGGCCCGCGAGGGCGATGTTTATCCAGAGCGACGAGGCCAAGAGCCCGTTGTCTTGGATCGCTTGGAACACCTCGGTCTGGGTCATTTCGAGCGGGACGATACCCTGCATGAGTAAGTCGGCTGCGGCTGTCTCTAACATACTACAGCAACACGTTCGTCCTATTTCGGTTAAACGACAGGACCTGACAGGTATGGGTCGAGGCCCCCGACCGCTCGATGGCGCGGCGGCGACCCGTTCTCGCGCGGTGAGGTGAACCGCGGTATTCAAACGCGTGAGGCCCCGAGGTGAGGTATGCACCGCAGACGGTTCCTCCGAGGAGCGGGCGTGGCCGGGGGCGTGGCGGCGACGACCGCCCTCGCCGGCTGTGCGGGCGTCGGCGGCGAGCCCGACTACGACGTGGGAATGGTCGCTGACGGGTACCGACCGGCGGAGCTGACCGTCTCGGTCGGCGACACCGTCGTCTGGGAGAACACGAGCGCGCGGACGCACACCGTCACGGCCTACGAGGGCGGGATCCCGGAGGGGGCGGACTACTTCGCCTCCGGCGGCTTCGACGACGAGCGGAGCGCCCGCGACGCGTGGCAGGACGACTTCGGCGGCGCCTTGGAGAGCGGCGACCGCTTCGCGCACACGTTCTCGGTCCCCGGCCGCTACGACTACGTCTGTATCCCGCACGAGACGGGCGGGATGTACGCGACCGTGTTCGTGGAGGAGTGACGTGCGAGGGCATCGATCCGGGCTGCGGGCGCGCCGAACCGATGCGGGAGCGCGCCGAACTGATTCGGGAGCGCGCCGAACTGATTCGGGAGCGCGCCGAGCCGGTCGACGCGGATCGCGCCCGACGAAACCCATTAGCGCGAGCGCCCCCAACCGCAGGTGACTCGACTCATGGACCTCTCGACGCTTTTCGGGACCGACGTCCTGCTGTTCCTCGCCATCGGTCTGCTCGGCGGGGCTCACTGCATCGGGATGTGCGGTCCCCTCGTCACGGTGTACGCCGGCCGGATGCGCGAGGGCGGCGAGCGCGCCGACGGCGGATCGCCCACCGCCGGCGCGACCGGCGGGCGTCGCGAGAGCCACCTAACGACGTATGAGGTCCGCCAGCACGCGCTGTTCAACCTCGGCCGAACCGCGAGCTACGCGACCATCGGCGCGGCGCTCGGCGCGCTCGGCGGGGCCGTCCTCGTCACGACCGCGACGCTGACCGGCGCGGCGGAGGCGGTCCGCGGCGTCGTCGGGCTCGGCGTCGGTGCGGCCGTGATCCTCGTCGGTGTCCGATACGCCCTCGGCGGCGCGACCGGCGGGGTCCACCTCCCCGGGCTCGACCGCGTCACCGGCTGGCTCACCGGTCACGTCGACCGGCTCGCCAACGGCCCCGGGATCGTCGGCCTCGGCGCCGTCCACGGCCTGCTCCCCTGCCCGATCCTCTACCCGGCTTATCTCTACGCGTTCGCCAGCGGCTCCCCCGTCAGCGGGGCGCTGGCGCTCGGCGCGCTCGGCGTCGGCACGATGCCCGCCGTCTTCCTCTACGGCACCGTCATCGAGGGGATCGACGCGGCCCACCGGCGTCGGGTCCACCGGCTGCTCGGCGTCGCCTTCGTCGCGCTCGGTTACGTCCTGTTCGCGCACGGGCTGATGTCCGTCGGGATCCACGTGCCGCACCCGCGGCTCCCGTTCTGGAACCCGCTCGACGCCGGGATGATGGGGGGAATGTGAGATGAGCGCGCCCGACTGCACCCTCTGTGAGCTCCCGACCGAGGGCGTCGACGTGACCGACGGCGGCGGCAACGAGTTCTGCTGTACCGGCTGCCGGGACGTGTACGAGGCGCTCGGCGACGTCGACGTCGACGCCGAGGCGGTGCGCGAGCGGCGCCGGGAGGGCGGGGACGGAGCCGGAGACGCGGGCGACGACACCGCGGTCCCCGCCGACCACGAGGCGACGTTCCTCGAGGTCGACGGGATGCACTGCGCCACCTGCGAGTCGTTCTTAGAGATGACGGCGGGGGGAAAACCCGGGG
>NZ_AOJH01000076.1 GCF_000337355.1 Halorubrum kocurii JCM 14978
GGCTCGCCGTCGGCGTGCTCGTCGGGATGGCGGTCATGCTCCAGTACATCGTCATCATCTACCCGACGTACTTCGCGTTCCCCTTCTACAACGAGCGGACCCTGGAGTACCTCGACCAGGCGATGGCCTCGAGCTCGGGGACGTACTTCTTCATCGTGATCGCCGTGTTGACGACGGTGGTCCTGTTCGTCACCGGGAAACCGATACTCAGGGGCGCGTACGTCAGCGCCCGGACGCGGTCCCCGAACATGGACTTACTCGTCGCGATCGCCGCGGTGAGCGCGTACGCGTACAGCACCCTCGCCGTGATCTTCGTCGAGTCGCCGTCGATCTACTACGACGTGACCGTCGCGATCATCGTGATCGTCACCGTCGGCAACCACTACGAGGACTCGATCAAAAAGCGCGCGACCGAGCTCCTCTCCGACCTCACCGCGGTGCAGGTCGACAGCGCCCGGCGGCTGGTCGACGAGGGGGACGCGGACGGCGCCGAGACCGAGGAGGTCGCCATCGACGACCTCGCCCCCGGCGACCGGCTGCTCGTGCGCGCGGGCGAGCGGGTACCGGTCGACGGCGAGGCGGTCGCGGGCGACGCGGCCGTCGACGAGTCGGTCGTCACGGGCGAGTCGATGCCGGTCAGGAAGACGCCGGGCGACGCCGTGGTCGGCGGCTCCGTGGTCGCGGACGGCTCCCTGACGGTCGCGGTCGGCCCGGACGCGACCTCCAGCCTCGACCGCGTCGCGGAGCTCGTCTGGGACCTCCAGAGCGGGAACCACGGCGTCCAGAAGCTCGCCGACCGGCTGGCGACGGTGTTCGTGCCGGTCGTGCTCGCGGTCGCGCTCCTCTCCGCGGGCGCGAACCTCGCGCTCGGCAACGGCGTGACGGAGGCGATGCTCGTCGGCCTCACGGTGCTCATCGTCTCGTGTCCCTGCGCGCTCGGGCTCGCGACCCCGCTGGCGGTCGCCGCCGGGATCCGCGACGCGCTCGAGCGCTCCATCGTGATCTTCGACGACACCGTCTTCGAGCGGATCCGCGGCGCCGACACCGTGGTCTTCGACAAGACCGGGACGCTCACCACCGGCGAGATGCGGCTGGTCGCGACCGACGTCGACGACGAGCTGCTCCGGCTCGCCGCCGCCGTCGAGGAGCGCTCTGCGCACCCGGTCGGTCGGGCCATCGCCGCGGCGCGCGCGAGTGACGGCGCGCTCGGCGATCCCGGATCCGCGTCGGACTCCGGGGCCGCGTCACCCGCGGTCGCCGACGGAGGGGAGGTAGCGTCGGAAGAGGCGAGCGGCGCCCTCGCGGTCACCGAGTTCGAGAGCCACGCCCGCGGGGTCTCCGGCGTCGTCGACGGCGTCGAGGTCGTCGTCGGGCACCCCGACCTGTTCGACGAACGGGGCTGGACGGTCTCAGACGAGATCCGCGAGACGGTCGCGGCGGCCCGCGACGTGGGGCGCGTCCCGGTCGCCGTCGGCCGCGACGGCGCCGCGGAGGGGGTCGTCGTGGTCGGCGACGAACTTCGCGAGGGGTGGGAGGAGACCGTGACCGCGCTCGCCGACGAGGGCGTCGAGGTGGTCGTGCTGACGGGCGACGACGAGCGCGCGGCGACCGTCTTCCGCGAGCACGACGCGATCGACTCGGTGTTCGCGGGCGTCCCCCCCGAGGGGAAAGCCGAGACGGTCGAGCGGCTGAAGGCGCGGGGGCGGACGGTGATGGTCGGCGACGGCACCAACGACGCGCCCGCGCTCGCCGCGGCCGACCTCGGTGTCGCGCTCGGCGGCGGGACCGCGATGGCGGCCGACGCGGCCGACGTGGCGATCGTCGACGACAATCTCGACTCCGTGGCGACCGTCTTCGAACTCTCGCGGGCCGCCGGCCGGCGCGTGAAGGGGAACATCGGCTGGGCGTTCTGCTACAACGCGGTCGCCATCCCGCTCGCGGTGGCCGGCCTGCTGAACCCGCTCTTCGCCGCGCTCGCGATGGGCGCCTCCAGCCTGCTCGTCGTGACGAACTCCTCGCGGGCGCTGCTGGAGTGACGGCCCACGAAAGGCCACGCTCAGTACATCAGCACGACGGTGAGGAGCCATCCGCTCCCGACGACGACCGACGCGGCGGTCGACGATCGAGTCGGCTCGGTCGGCGGATTCCGGAAGAGGATCTCGTAGAGGATGAGCGTGGACACGAGACTCCCCCCGGCGAGTCCTTGGTGAACGGCGACGGCGGGGTGGACGCTCGTCGCTGCACCGGCGAGTAGCGCCGCGGCGATCGCCGCGAGCAGCCAGTCGTAGTAGCTCGCCATCGGTGTCAACAGTTGTGACGCAGTCGCAAAGTATCGCCCGCCGCTTCCCGCGAATCGGTAACCGACAACCCGGATCGATCGGAGGGTCGGAACCGCAACCGACTTTCCCCTCACGCGACTACCGTCGCGTATGTCTCAGGAGTCACGGTCCTTCGACGTACCGACCAACGACGGGATGCCCGTGCTCGGGCTCGGGACGTGGGAGAACGACGACCCCGCGCAGTGCGCCGAATCGGTGACGACCGCGCTGGAGACCGGCTACCGCCACGTCGACACGGCCCAGATCTACGGCAACGAGGCCGCCGTCGGCGAGGGGATCGCGGCCGCCGACGTCGACCGCGACGACGTGTTCCTCGCCACGAAGGTGTGGATCGAGAACCTCGCGCCCGAGGACGTGGCCGCCTCGACCCGCGAGAGCCTCCAGAAGCTCGACACCGAGTACGTCGACCTGCTGTACGTCCACTGGCCGGCCGGCGCGTACGACCCCGCGGAGACGCTGCCCGCGTTCGCGGAGCTCCGCGACGACGGCCTGATCGACCGGATCGGGGTCTCGAACTTCGAGCCCGAACACCTCGACGCCGCGACCGACGCGCTCGGCGAGGCGCCGTTCGCGAACCAGGTGGAGATGCACCCGCTGCTCCGACAGGAGGAGCTGCGCGCGTACGCCGACGCCAACGACGTTGAACTGGTCGCGTACTCGCCGCTCGCCCGCGGGGAGATCCTCGACGACCCGGCCGTGGGCGAGATCGCCGAGAAGCACGGCGTCAGCGCGGCGCAGGTGAGCCTCGCGTGGCTCCGCGAGTCGGGCGTCACCGCAATCCCGAAGGCGACCGGCGCGGACCACATCGCCGACAACTGGGCGAGCCTCGGGCTCGAACTGGACGACGAGGACATCGAGACGATCGACGATCTCGGCCGGACCGACCGCCAGCTGAATCCCGACTTCGGCCCGGACTGGTAGGCTGACCGATCGCGGTGCCGCCCGTCGGAAACCGACACCGACGCGCCTCGCGCGTCAGTTCCCGCCGGTGTCCCGCTGTTGGAGCCCCGTCCACTCGTCGATCTCGAATCGGTAGCCGCGGACGCCGCGCATCGGATGGGCGGACGAGAAGACGTTCGGGTGCCACGCGTTCTCCATCGCGCTCCGGAGCTCGTCCCACTCTCCCTCCTCGACGGCCGTGATCGGGCCGGTCACGGAGACGCTCTGCCAGTCGTACATCGAGTCGGCGCGGTAGACGAGGAACCGACCCCGTCCCGCCTCGCTCACGAGCGTCTCCTTCCGGCTCTCGGTCCCGAACAGCAGGAAGACGAAGTACAGCGTCGCGTCCCCGTCGAAGCCGAACGAGACCGGGATGAGATACGGGAGGTCGCCGGTCGGGAGGCCGAGCGTTCCGACCCCCTCCGCTTCGAGGAGCTCCCGCATCTGACCCTCGCTCATCGAAGCCGCCGTAGACTCGGCGATTGCGTCGATACTCATGATAAATAATTATTGTCTTGGGTCATAAGGCTACTGCGGACCCTCTCCCGACGACAGCGGGGGAGTCCCGCCGAGGCGCGCACCGACGGGATGGAACGGTCGATCCCGGACCGGCTCCGCTCTCGGGGCCCGTCGGCTCTCCGCCTCAGACGTACTCAGCGAGAAAGTCGACGACCCCGCGGTACGCCTCGATGCGGTTCTCCAGCTTCGCGAAGCCGTGCCCCTCGTCGTCGAAGATCAGCTTGCGGACCGGGACGCCCTGCTCGCGCGCCTCCTCGACGATCTGCTCGGCCTCGTCGACGGGCACCCGGGGATCGTTCGCGCCGTGGAGGACGAACAGCGGCGACTCGATCGCCTCGATGTTGTTGATCGGCGAGATCGACTCGAGGAACTCCCGGTCCTCCTCGAGCGAGCCGTACTCGGCCTCGCGGAGCGACCGGCGCCAGTCGCCCGTGTTCTCCAGGAACGTGACGAAGTTCGCGATGCCGACGATGTCGACGCCGGCCGCCCACAGCTCGGGGTACTCGGTCAGCGCGGCGAGCACCATGAACCCGCCGTAGGAGCCGCCCATGGCGACGACGCTGTCGGGGTCGACCTCGGGGTGGTCGTGAAGCCACTCCACGCCCGCCCGGACGTCCGCGACCGAGTCCATCCGCTTCTCCACGTCGTCGAGCGCGGCGTACGCCTTCCCGTACCCCGACGACCCGCGCACGTTCGGCTCGAACACGGCGTAGCCGTTGTTCAGCAGGTACTGCTTGACCGAGGCGAAGGCGGGTCGCCGCTGCGACTCGGGCCCGCCGTGGATGTCGACGACGACCGGGTAGCCGCCTTCAGGCGGCTCCGTCTCCGGGACGGAGAAGAACGCGGGGATCTCCCGGCCGTCGAACGTGGGGTAGTGGACGAGCTCGGGCTCGACGAACGTGTCCGGCGGGATGCCGGCGGTCGAGGCCGCGGTCCAGCGCTCGCTCTCGCCGGTCGTCGCGTCCACGACGTGGACGTTCGCGTTGTGGGTGCTGCCGGTCGCGGTGATCGCGAAGCGGTCCCCGTCGGGGCCGAAGCTCACGCCGCCGGCGACGCCCTCGGGGAGGTCGGGGGCCGGAAACGGGTCGATCCGGTCCGGCTCGACCAGCTCGCCGACCGTGATCTCGGTGTAGCCGTCGACGTTGCGCGAGTAGACGACGCGGCGGGACTCCTCGTGGACCGCGACGCCGTCGACGTTCCAGCCGTCGTCGGCGCCGGGTTTCGCGGGGGCGTCGTCCGCGTCGTCACCGCCGTCGCCGGCTCCGCTCGCGCGTTCCGGGCCGTCCCCGGACGCGACGACCGAGAACCCGCCGGTCGCGAGGTCGAGCCGCTCCAACCGGAGCGTGTCGCTGTCGCGGTCGGTGACGAGGTAGAGTCCCTCGCCGTCGGGCCCCCACTCCGGGCTCCCGTACCGCACGTCGCCCTCGTGGGGCGTGTGATGAGTCAGGTCGCCGGTGTCCAGTTCGAGGGTGTACACGTCGTGGTCGAACGACGAGTGCGCCTCGTGGACGATCAGTCGGTCGTCGCTCGGCGACCAGCCGGCGACCGAGAGCCAGCCGTCGCCCTCGTACACCAGCTCCGCGTCGTCTCCGGTCGCGTCCCGGGCTTGGACGTACACGTCGAACACCGACTGGTCGCGCCGGTTGGACGCGAACGCGAAGCGGTCGCCCTCGCCGTCCCAGCCCCCCCAGCGGTGTTTCGACTCGGGGCGGTCGGTGAGGTCGGTGATCTCGCCGGACTCGTAGTTGAGCAGGTACAGCTGCGCGCGCTCGTTGCCCCCCTCGTCCATGCCGAAGACGGCCTCCGCGCGCTCGGGCGAGGAGTCGATGAAGGAGACCGACTCCTCGAAGAACGTGTGCTGTTCGGGCCACCCGAGCGGCTCGTCGAGCGACCACACCTGGCCGGTGCCGGTCGTGTTCAACAGGAAGGAGAGCCGTCCGTCGGGGCCCAGATCCGCTCCGCCGGCGTTCCGTACGTTGAGGTAGCGCTCGATGTCGTACCGGTGCATGGGGTCTGATTCCGGGCGCGGTGTGAAACCGTTTCGGGTGGGGGAACCGGTCGCACGGCCGCGAGCGGGTCGTCGATCCCCCGCGCCCCGGCGGATGCCGTGTCTTTTTACCCGCCCCAGCCGTCCGGTCGGCGTATGCGCGTCGCGTTCGTCTCGCTCTTCGCACCCGGCCACGGCGACACGCCGGCGCGGTCGCGGACGCGACGGATCGCCCGGGGGCTCGCCGAGCGCGGCCACGACGTGGTCTGGCTCTGCGCCCGCTGGTGGGGCGGCGACCACGACGCCTTCGAGGACGACGGGATCGCCTACCGGTCGGTGACGGTCGAGCCGTCGCCGTCGGCGTTCGCGGCCCGGCTCCCGCTCGCGCTCCGCCGCGTCGACCCCGACGTGGTCCACGCGGTCAACACCCCGCCGACGCCCGGAATCGCCGCGACCGCGGCGGGAACCCTCTCCCGAGCCCCCGTCGTCGTCGACTGGTGGCGCGACCACCCCGCCGACTCCCGGCGGCGGTACCGGCTGCTCGCCCGGCGGGCCGACGCCGTCACGACCCCGTCGCGGACGACCAAGACGCGGGTCCGCGAGCACGGCGCCGCCGGCGAGGACGTGCGGGTGATCCCCGAGAGCATCGACTTCGACCTCGTCGAATCAGCCGGCGTCGACGACCGGTTCGACGCGGTGTACGCCCGGCGGCTGGACCGCCACGCCAACGTCGAGACGTTCCTGCTCGGACTCGCGGAGCTCCGCGGCCGCGACTGGACCGCCGCGGTCGTCGGCGACGGCCCCGAGCGCGCGCGGATCGAGTCGACGGCGAGCGACCTCCGGATCGACGACCGTGTGTCGTTCCTCGGTGACCTCCCGCTCCGCGAGCGGGTGGCGCTGTTCAAGGGGACTCACGTCGCGGTGGCGACGGCGACGTGGGAGACGTTCGCGACCGATCTGCTGTGGGCGCTGGCGTGCGGCTGCGTCGCCCTCGTCGAGTATCAGGCGGACTCGAGCGCCCACGAGCTCGTCGAAGGGCGCCGGCGGGGCCGGCTGGTCACGAGCCCGGCCGAACTCGCGGACGAGTTCGTCGCCGTCGGCGACCTCGACCGGAAGTCGGTCGAGCGCGACTTCGCGTCCTACGACCGCGACGCGGTGCTCGACCGGGTCGTCGAGGCGTACCGCGGGCTCTCGGGCGGGGAGTAACACCGAACACCGCGCGAGCCGCGACGGGCGACTACTCGTCGTCTCGCGTGATCGTGCCGCCGTACTTCATGAAGACGAACGCGAGCCCGAGCGTGCTCACCATCGCGACGAACGTCGCGACGCTGAGCGCGCGGGCGCCCTGCGGGACGAACACGGCGTCGGATCCGCCGCCGCCGGTCGACTCCGTCTCGATGTCCTCGCCGACGGCGAGGCCGGCGTGCATGCCCACGTCGGTGTGGGGCACGCAGTGGTAGTGGGTGATCCCGACGTCCTCCTCGCTCGTCTCGTACTCGTAGGTCGCTCCCTCCTCGCCGACCGGGTCGCCGCTGTCGAGGCTGGCCGGTCCCTCGACGGTCTGGACGTTGTGTGCGCCGCCGTTCCCGGTCCACTCGAACGTGATCGTCGTTCCGGTGTCGACCCACAGGAGGGTCGGGTCGAAGGCGAGGCCCTGATCACCGGCGCCGACTTCGACGGTGATCTCGCTCTCGCCGCGGGCGTCTTCGTACGACCCCACGTTCCCTTCGGCCCCGCTCGGCCAGACCGGTTGTTCCTCCTGTGCCGCCGCGGTCCCCGCCGTCGTCGCCGTCGCCCCCGCGACGCCCGCCGCGCCGCCGGCGGTCCGGATGAACGTGCGCCGAGAGACGTCGTCCGTGCTCATACACCCCGGTTCGGGATGACCTGTAGTGAATATGTTGATCCGAACGTGATTTGGGCCCCTGGTCGAGGGAGTGATCGATAGCGGGAGCGAGTGGTGCAGTTTGTCGGCGGTGATACGATACTTAAAAACGTGTGGGCGACTGCGATGATCGCTCATAAACGACCGATCAGCCGAATTGAGACACGTACTCCCGGCCCCGCTCGCGTTTCGACCCGTTTATAATCGGCGACGCGCGCTGTCTGGGTATGTCTGACGACGACCGACGGGGCGAGCTGGTCGCAGCGCTGCGGGCGGCCGACGCCGTCAAATTCGGCGAGTTCGAGCTCTCGCACGGCGGGACGAGCGACTACTACGTCGACAAGTACCTCTTCGAGACCGACCCGGACGCGCTCCGGCTGATCGCCGAGGCGTTCGCCGACCGGCTCGCCGACACCGACGCGACGCTCGCGGGCGTCGCGCTGGGCGCGGTCCCGCTCGTGGCCGTCACGGCCGCCGAGATGGGGCGCCCGTACGTCATCGCGCGCAAGCAGGCGAAGGAGTACGGCACGGGCAACCGCATCGAGGGCCGGCTCGACGAGGGCGAGGAGGTCGTCGTGTTGGAGGACATCGCCACGACCGGGCAGTCCGCGGTCGACGCCGTCGAAGCGCTCCGTGAGGCGGGCGCGACGGTCGACCGCGTGCTGGTCGTCGTCGACCGCGAGGAGGGCGCTTCGGAGCTGTTAGCCGACCACGACATCGAACTGGAGTCGCTGCTCACGGCGACCGAGCTGCTGGCGGAGCGGGACGCGGAGTAGCCCGGTTCGGGCGGTTCCGCCCCTTTACACCGACGTCAGGCCTCGCCCGCGTCCACCGTCGGCACCGCGACCCGATCGAGCACGTCGGCGATCACGTCGCGTTTGTCGGTGTCGTTGACGGCGGCGTCCGGGGTCAACACGAGCCGGTGGGCGAGCGCCGGCTCCGCGACGCGTTTCACGTCGTCGGGCGTGACGAACTCGCGGCCGGCGACGACCGCGGCGGCCCGCGCCGTCTCGAAGAGCCGCTGAGTGCCGCGCGGGGAGACCCCCACGTCGACGCGGCGGTCCGTCCGCGTCGCGCGGGCGACCGACGCCATGTACGCCAGCAGGTCGTCGTCGACCCGGACCGTTTCGGGCACCTCGCGGAGGTCCGCGACGGCGTCCGGATCGAGCACGCGCTCGACCGTCGGCGCCTGCGCGACGCGGCCCGCGCGCCGGCGGAGCAGCTCGACCTCCCCCTCATCGTCCGGGTACCCGATCGCGGTCTTGATCGTGAACCGGTCGAGCTGGGCCTCGGGGAGCGGGAACGCGCCCTCGCTCTCGACCGGGTTCTGGGTGGCGATGACGTAGAAGGGCTTCGGGAGGTCGTGGGTCTCCCCGTCGACGGTCACCTGCCCCTCCTCCATCGCCTCCAGCAGGGCGGCCTGCGTCTTCGGCGGCGCGCGGTTGATCTCGTCGGCGAGCACGACGTTCGCGAAGATCGGCCCGGGCGAGAAGGCGAAGGAGCCGTCGCGCTCGTCGAACACGTTGGTCCCGGTCACGTCGCTGGGGAGGAGGTCGGGCGTGAACTGGACCCGCGAGAACTCCAGGCCGAGCGCGGCCGCGAACGAGCGCGCGGAGAGGGTCTTGCCGGTGCCGGGCACGTCCTCTAGGAGGACGTGACCGCGGGCGAGGATGCCGAGCGTGACGCGGTCGAGGAACTCGCGGTCGGCCACAACCGCGCCGCCGACCTCGTCGACGACGCGGGAGCAGGCCGCCGCGGCTTCGGGGACGTCCATACCGCCACCACGCGATCCCCGCCGAAAAGCGTTGTCGGGAGGACGGCCGAACAGCGGTCGTCGTCGACGCCCCCGGCGGCGTCGGCGATCGAAACGCATAACAGCGGAACCTGCCAACCGAAGGATGAGCCGAGGTAGCCTAGCCTGGCCAAGGCGGTAGATTCGAAATCTACTGTCCATTCGGACACCGGAGTTCAAATCTCCGCCTCGGCGCTTCTTTCGGACGCTCGACTCGCGAGCGACCGCTCTCGTTCCGCCGGTCGGTGACGGCCGTCCGTCGCGGTCCACGCGGGCCCCAGCCGGGCCCGGTCGACGTGGGCCCGAGCCGGCGCGGGCCGACCGCCTACGGCTCTCCGCCGAGCGACTCCTGCTCGGGTCCGGAATCGCCGCGGAGCCGCCGCCGGCGCTTGTCGTAGGCCGCCTCGAGCTTCGCGTTCGTCGCCCGCGAGACGAGGTAGAGATCGGTGTCGTCGCCGTCTCGGGGGTGGGCGCTCGCGACCCAGACGTGGCCGTCTCCGGTCGAGAGGTCGGCCGCCCACCGCTCGGCGGCCGCCCGGCTCTCGAACGCGTGGCGGGGGCCGTCCTCGAAGACGAGTCGCCCGACCTTCGCGTTGCGCTTGCGAGCGGACGGTTTGACCGCGACGACGACGCTCACGGGCGTCGTTCGGACGGCAATCGGTTAAAAACCTCGTCAGACGACGGTCGAAATCGCAAGAGACCAAACCCCGGGTTCCGTACCGCGGCGTATGAGCGACCGGGCCTGGTACGAGGACGCGACGATCTACTCGTTGGACGTCAAGACGTTCAACGACAGCGACGGAGACGGGTGGGGAGACTTCACGGGCGCGATCGAGCGGCTCGGCTACCTCGACGAGCTCGGCGTCGACGCCGTGTGGATCCGCCCGTTCTATCCGAGCCCGCTCCGGGACAACGGGTACGACGTCGCCGACTACTACGCCGTCGACGACCGGCTGGGGAGCCTCGCCGACTTCCGCGAGTTCGCCGACCAGGCGCACGAGCACGGGATACGGGTGATCACCGACCTCGTCTTCAACCACACCTCGAACGAGCACGAGTGGTTCCAGCGCGCTCGCGAGGACCCCGAGTCCGAGTACCACGACTACTACCTGTGGACGAGCCATCCGGAGGACGCACACCAGCGCGGCAACATCTTCCCCGAGTACGAGGACGGCGTCTGGTCGTACGACGAGGTCGCCGGCAAGCACTACTTCCACCAGTTCTACGGCCACCAGCCCGACCTCAACGTCGCGAACCCCGTCGTCAGAGCGGAGCTGTACGACGTGCTCCGGTTCTGGCTCGACCAGGGCGCGGACGGGTTCCGGATCGACGCCGCCCACCCGATGCTGATGCCGAAGGGCCACAACGCGACCACTCTCGACGAGACCGAGCTCGGCGAGTCCATCGAGCTGTTCAAAGAGATGCGGCGGGTCGTCGAGGCGGAGCAGTCCGACGCGGTGCTGCTCGCCGAGGCCGACGACGAGCCGGAACACCTCGACTACTACTTCGGCGACGGCGAGGCGTTCAACCTCCAGTTCAACTTCGTCATGAACGCCCATCTCACGTACGCGGTGGGCGTGAAGGACACCTGGCCGCTCCAGCGGGCCGAAGAGATCCTCCCCGACGTCTCCGACGTCGGCGGGTGGGTGAACTTCCTGCGGAACCACGACGAGTGGAACCTGCTGAAGCTCCCCGAGGAGGCGTTCCAGCACGCCCGCGAGTACTTCGCCGACGACGCCGGGGACTCCTGGATCTTCGAGCGGGGCCACCGGCTGCGGCTCGCCGACCTGTACGGCGGCGACCGCGATCGGATCGCCGTCGCCCACAGCCTCCTCCTCTCGCTCCCCGGCTCCGTCGCGCTCCAGTCGGGCGACGAGATCGGAATGGGGGCCGACCTCTCGCTCCCGGAGCGCGAGGCCGTCCGCACGCCCATGCAGTGGGACGACTCGCCGAACGGCGGGTTCTCGGCCGCGGCCCCCGAGGACTGCTACAACCCCGTGGTCGACGAGGGCGAGTACGCCTACGACCGCGTGAACGTCGCCGCGCAGCGCGGCGATCCCGACTCGCTGCTCTCGCGGGTCGAGGCGCTCGTGTCGGCCCGCGACGCGTGCCCGGAGATCGCCCGCGGCGACTACCGAACCCCCGACTGTGACCACAAGGAGACGCGCGTCCACCGGTTCGACCACGAGGGGACGGTCCTCCTCTGCGCGCACAACCTCGCGGACGAGTACCGCGAGGAGATCGTCGGGTTCGACGTCGACCCGGACAGCGTGGAGCACGTCGTCGGCGACGGCGGTCACTCCGTCGCGGAGGGCGGCGTCACGTTCGAGCTCGACGCCTGCGACTACGCGTGGCTGCGCGGAGAGAAGCGGTAACGCGGCCGAGCGGAGCGACGGCGCCTCGGAGCGACGCGAGTCCGTCCCCGTCAGTCGTCCGCGAGCGAGGCGGCGTCCGGGACCGACCCGTCCTCGGCGGCGGCCGAGAGCAGGCGGTCGAGCCCGTCGACCATCGCGACGACGCTGGCGCGGGTGATGTCGGCGTCGGTCGCGGAGACCGAAACGGACCGGTCGCCGCGCGACAGGTCGACTTCGACGGTGACGACGGCGTCGGTCCCGCCCGTGATCGCGTCGACGTGGTAGGAGTCGAGGTCGAAGGAGACGCCCTCGACGGCGGAATCGCCCGCCAGCGCGGCCCGGACCGCCTCCAACCCGGCGTCGACGGGGCCGGACCCGGTGCCGGAGGCGACCCGCTCGTCGTCGCCGACGCGGAGCCGGACCGACGCGGTCGGGAGGTTCCCACCCGAGGTGGCCGACAGGTCGACGAGCTCGACGCGGCGGTCGCGCTCGCGGCCCTGCACGTCCTCGGTGATCGCGAGCAGGTCGGCGTCAGTGACGCGCTTCCCGCGGTCCCCGAGCTCTTTCACGCGGCTCACGACCTGGCTCAGCTCGTCGGCGTCGACCGCGACGTCGTGCTCGGCGAGGGCCGCTTTGACCCCCGCGCGCCCGGCGTGTTTGCCGAGGACGAGCCGCCGTTCCCGCCCCACCGTCTCGGGCGGGTACGGCTCGTACATCGTCCCGTCCTTCAGCGTCCCGTCGGTGTGGATCCCGGACTCGTGGGCGAAGGCGTTGGCGCCGCAGACCGCCTTATTCGGCGGGAGCGCGACCCCGGTCGCCTCCGAGACGGTCCGGCAGAGCCGATAGAGCCGCTCCAGCTCGACGGTGTCGATGCCGTACGACTGGTCGAGCGCGATGGCGACCTCCTCTAAAGCGACGTTGCCGGCGCGCTCGCCGACGCCCATGACGGTCCCGTGGACGGTGTCGGCGCCCGCCTTCAGCCCGGCGTGGACGTTCGCCACGCCGAAGCCGAGGTCGTCGTGGGTGTGGAGGCTCGTCGGGCCGCGGTCGGCGAGCCGAGAGACGACGTCCGCGGTGCGTTCCGGGTCGGCCGCGCCGACCGTGTCGCAGTAGCAGATCCGATCGGCACCGGCGTCGAGCCCGGCGCCGAGCAAGCGTTCGAGGTAGTCGAGGTCGGCGCGCGAGCCGTCCTCGCCGAGCACCTCGACCCACAGGCCGTGGTCTTTGGCGTACTCGACGAGCTCGACCGTCGTCTCGACCACCTCGTCGCGGGTCGACCCGACCTTCGTCTCGACGTGCTTGTCCGAGGCGGGGACGACGAGATTCACGCCGTCGACGCCGCAGTCGAGCGCGTGGTCGATGTCGGCCTTCACGCCGCGGGCGAAGCTCGTCACGGTCGCGTCGAGTCCCTCGCTCGCGACCCGGCGGATGGCCTCTCGCTCGCCGTCAGAAGTGCACGCCGAGCCGGCCTCGATCAGGTGCATCCCGGCCGCGTCGAGCTCGCGGGCGATGTCGACCTTCTCGGCCGGCGTCAGCGAGACGCCCGGCATCTGCTCGCCGTCGCGCAGGGTGGTGTCTAACAGCTGTACCTCGTCGAGTGTGGTGAGTGGTGTTCGGGTCAAAAGGAAGTCCGTCGGCTCGTCGGTGGGTTCGGGGCCGGTACCGCCGCGGGGCGGTCGTGCCCCGGTGTCGTTATCGCCGGAGAATTTCGCGGCCAGCCGCCGTGAGGCGACTTCCTCTATCCTCCGAACGACCACGATCGTCTCGTGTCATTCGTGTCCGTGCCGACGCGTCACACACTGATAAGTCGTCGGGTCGCGACAGGTTTGACCGAGCCGAGGCTCACGGCGCGTCGGGCGCCCGCTGTCGGACGGCGACCGGAGGGCCGAGGTCGGGGATACGATTATACGGCCGCCCTCGGACGGGTCGGTATGCGGAAAGCCGCGATCGACGACGTCGACGTCGTCACGAACCCGATGGGTGTCCACGACGTTCGAAAGCCGGTCTCGCGGGCGATCGGCACCGAACACGTCGCGATGAACTACTTCGAACTCGCGCCGGGAGACGAGTTCTCGGGCGGGCTCCACACGCACCGCGATCAGGAGGAGGTGTTCTACGTGCTCTCGGGGACCGCCACGTTCGAAGTGGGCCGAGACCGCGAGCGGGTCGACGTCGGCGCCGGAGAGCTGATCCGGTTCGCACCGGGAGAGTTCCAGTCCGGCTTCGTCCGCGAGGACGCCGACGAGGACGTCGCCGCGTGGGCGTTCGGCGCACCCGGCGCGCGACACGACTGGGACCAGATCGAGTCGCTGATCGAGTGCCGCGAGTGCGGCGAGGAACGCACGCACGCGACCGAGCTGACCGACGAGGGGCGGTTCCGGTTCACGTGCAACGACTGCGGGACCTCCTTCTCTCCGTAGCCGCCACCGAACGCGCGGCCGTTTCGGCCGCCGTCTCACCCCAGCAGCGACCGGACCGATCGCCGCTTCGTCCCGCACCGTTCCCGGTACTCGCAGGCCGAACAGCGGTCGTCGTCGACGCGCGCCGGCGGGCCATCGATCGCCCGCGCGGCCCGCAGCGCCCCTCGGTAGGCGGCCTTCTTCCGGGTCGTGAGGCGGACGTCGCGGACGGCGCCGACGCTCGGGTACTCGACGAGCGCGCGCGGCACCTCGCGCTCGCGCTCCCACGCGACCGCCTTCGCGACGGCGACGGCCCTGACCGCCTGCGGCTCCCAGACGCCGTTCGTCGGCGGCTCGCCCGGCGAGACGACGCTGGGAACGGGCGGGTCGACGTCCGTCTCACCCGCGAGAACCTTGTGGACCCTCCCGTGACACTCCCTTCCGGATCGGAAGACGCGCTCGCGTTCGGGGTCGGCGAGCCGGTCGTAGTCGCCGCGCTCGCGGAGCCGCGAGAGGTTCCGGCGGTACGCGGCTGGCGAGCGGCGGATCGGCAGTCGTCGGAGCGTCGCGTCCGGCGCGTCGACGAGCGAGGGATACCGAAAAGCGAGGTCGATCCGAGCGCGCGCCTCACCGGGTACGCCTCGGTCGTCGTCACGGCGCGCGTAGTAGAGCTGTCGCGGGCAGTAGGCGGCGCGGGCGAGGTCGCTGAAGGCGATCACGGCGGGGATGGCCGCGGTTTCGGTGAAAAGGAGTCGGTGCCCTCGCGGCCGGTCACTCCCGTATCCGATCGAGGTCCGCCACGAACGCTCGGAGCGTCTCCCGCGTCACGTGGGGCATGCAGACGACGCGCAGCTCGCCGCCGCCCGTCCGCGAGACTTTCCAGCCCGCCTCCCGCAGCGCGTCGAACTCGGGCTCCGGGAGCGCCGCCGCGACGAGCGGGAGCTCCGGTTCGACCACGTCGTACCCGCGATCGCCGAGCGCCCCGGCGAGCCACTCGGCGTTGGCGGTCGCGCGCTCGACCGCGTCGCGGTAGCCGTCCGGCCACAGCGCCTCCATCGCGGCCACGGCTCCGGCGACGCCAGCGCCGCTCCGCGTTCCCGTCAGCGTCGCCTGCGACCGCGTCTCCAGGTAGGGCGTGTCGACCGCGAGCGCGTCCAGCGCCGCGGCGTCGCGGGCGATGAGCCCGCCGGCCGGCACCGCCGCCTGTCCGAACTTATGCGGGTCGATCGTCAGCGTGTCGACGGCGCCGTCGCCGAACGACCACTCGGCGTCGGTGAAGGGGAGCACGAACCCGCCCCACGCCGCGTCGACGTGCATGACCGCCCCCGCCTCCCGAGCGATCCGCGCCAGCTCCGGGATCGGGTCCACCCGGCCGTACTCCGTGCTCCCGGCGACGCCGACGACCAGTGCGGTCGATTCGTCGACGGCGGCCGCGACGGCGTCGGTCCGGGCTCGAAAGTCGTCGTCGACCGGGACGGTCCGGAGCTCCACGTCGAGCAGCTCCGCGGCCTTGTGGAACGAGAAGTGGCCGCTCTCGGGGACGACGACGTTCACGTCGCTCGCGTCGTGGCGGTTTCGCGCCGACCGCACCGCCTGCACGTTCGCCTCGGTACCGCCGGAGGTGACGTACCCCGTCGCGTCGGTCGGCGTCGGGTGGTCCGTAAGCGTCGCGAGCAGCTCGACCGCGCGCTCCTCCAGCGACGCGATCGCCTCGTACGTGGCCGGATCGCCCGGATTCGTCGCGAGGAACCGCTCGGCCGCCTCCCGTGCCGCGGGATGCGGCTCGGTACACATCGACGAGAGCACCCGGTCGAACGACTGCGGCTCGGGCTGCTGCATTCGACCGAACGTTGCCGCGGAGGGTCTTACCCGTTCCGCTCCGAGCGCTCTCGATCGGGCGGCTGCCGCGCCCGCGTCAGCGGACCGAGTCGAGGAGGAGCCGCTGTTCGGTCCGTTTCACCTCGTGTTGCACGTCGCGGACCGCGTCGATGTTCGCGGAGATGGAGGAGACGCCCGCCTCCACGAGGAACTCGACCATCTCGGGCTTCGATCCCGCCTGTCCGCAGATGCTGGTGTCGACGCCGAGCTCCCGGCACGTCTCGATCGTGTCGCCGATGAGCCGTAACACCGCCGGATGGAGCTCGTCGAACCGACCGGCGACGTGCTCGTTGTTGCGGTCGACCGCCAGCGTGTACTGCGTGAGGTCGTTGGTGCCGAAGGAGGCGAAGTCGATGCCGGCGGCCGCCAGCTCCTCGATCTGCAGCGCGCTCGCGGGGGTCTCGATCATCACGCCCCAGCGGTGCGTCTCGGGATCGATCCCGGAGTCGCGCATGTGTCGCTTGATCCCCTCGACGTCGCTCGCGTCGTTGACGAGCGGGAACATCACCTCGAGGTTGTCGTACCCCATCTCGTAGAGCCGGGCGAACGCGGCCAGCTCCTGCCGGAACGGCTCGGGCTTGTCGAGGCTCCGCCGGATCCCGCGCCAGCCGAGCATCGGGTTGTGTTCGGCCGGCTCGCCGTCGCCGCCCTCGAGCTCTCGGAACTCGTCGGTCGGCGCGTCGATCGTCCGGACCCTGACCGGTCGCGGGTAGAACTCGTCGGCGACCCGTCGGACGCCCTCGATGATCTCGTCCTGATACGCGCGGGCGCCGTGGTCGGCGATGTACTTCTCGGGGGTCTTCCCGAGCGACAGCACCATGTGTTCGATCCGGAGCAGGCCGACGCCGTCAGCGCCCGTCGCCGCGGCGCGCTCGGCGGCCTCCGGGATCGAGACGTTCACCTTCACCTCCGTCGCCGTCATCGGCTTGACGGGGGTCTCCGGCCGCGCCGCCTCGACCGGTTCGAACTCCTCGCCTGGCTCGGCCTCCTCGTCGGTCCCGGCGCGGACGGTTCCCTTGTCGCCGTCGAGCGTGACGTTCTGTCCGTCGTTCAGGAGCCGCGTCCCGTTTCCGGAGCCGACGACCGCGGGCACTCCGAGCTCTCGGGAGATGATCGCGGCGTGGCTCGTCATGCCCCCCTCGTCGGTGACGATCCCGGCGGCGCGTTTCATCGCGGGAACCATGTCCGGCATCGTCATCTCGGTGACCATCACGTCGCCCTCCTCGACTTGGTCGAGGTGGTCGAGCTTGTGCACGATCCGGACGGTACCGGAGACGACGCCCGGGCTGGCGCCGAGCCCGTCGACGAGGACGTCCGCGTCGTCGTCCGCGGTACCGCGGTCGCCGCCGTTCGCGGTGGCGTCGCCGCTCGTCCCGGCCTCGCCGGCGCTCTCGTCGGACGCCGCGTCGCTCCCGGCGTCTTCCTGAATCGTCGTGATCGGGCGGGACTGCAGCATGTAGATGTCGCCGTCGAAAACCGCCCACTCCACGTCCTGCGGCGTCCCGTAGTGGTCCTCGACGCGCTCGCCGAGCGCCACGAGGTCCTCGATCTCGGCGTCGGAGAGCACCCGGTCGTTTCGGCGCTCCTCGTCGACTTCGAGCGTGACGGTCTCGCCGGTCTCCGGGTCTTTGACCATCTCCACCTTCTTGTCCGCGACGGTCACCTCGTCGACGGTGCCCCGCTCGCGGTCGTACACGTAGTTGTCGGGCGAGACCGTGCCGGAGACGACCGCCTCGCCGAGCCCCCACGCGGCCTCGATCGTGATCTGCGGGTCGCCGGTGGACGGGTGGCTGGTGAACATCACGCCCGACTTCTCGGCGTCGACCATCCGCTGGACGACGACCGCGATGTCGACCTCGGCGTGGGGGAACCCCCGCTGCTGCCGGTAGTAGATCGCCCGCTGGGTGAAAAGCGACGCCCAGCACTCCTTCACCCGTCGGATCAGGTCCTGTTCGCGGACGTTGAGGAACGTCTCCTGCTGGCCGGCGAACGAGGAGTCCGGGAGGTCCTCGGCGGTCGCGGACGAGCGCACCGCGACGAACGCCTCCTCGCCGTCCTCGCCCATCGTTCGATACCTGTCGACGATCTCCTCGCGAACGTCGTCGGGAAGGGGCGTCTCCAAGATCAGCTCCGCCGCCGTCTCCTCGGCGGCTCGGAGCGCGGCGGAGTCCTCCGGATCGACGTCGACCGCGGCGAACAGCTCCTCGTCGATCCCCGCCTCCTCGATGAAGGTGCGGTACGTCCCCGCCGTGACGGTGAACCCCGGAGGGACCGGGAGTCCAGCGCCGATGAGTTCGCCGAGCGAAGCCGCCTTCCCGCCGACGGTCCCGACGTCGTCGGCGTCGACATCCTCGAGCCAGAGTACTGCCATTCGTGTGTGCGGAGGATCCGAGAGCCGACGTATGAAGCTTCCGGCCTGTGCAACTGTGAATAAAAGATTACTCGCGGTCGAGTGATCCCCAAGACGCGGTGGCTCGACACGACTGATCCGGCGCCGGCCGGCTGACGCTCCGCCGATCGAGCCGGGTCACTCAGGGTTCATGTGGGGTCACCGCCCGCTACGGTCACGGGTTTAATTACGGACGCGGGCAGGAACGCGGGGGAGGGCCGAAGCGATCGGGGAACGACGAACCGGTAGACGGCTCGTAAAACCGCGTATGGTCCGTCCACTGGAATACTTATCTCCCGATTCAACAACACAATCTGTAACATGTTACAGGAGTTGTAACACCGCTGCTGTCCGGTCGCCAGCGATCGGTCGGTCCCGTCCGCTCGCCCCGTCACGCCGACGCGAGCCGCTCTCGCTCCGCGCGCAGGAGTCGCTCCCAGAGACCGAACAGACGGCTGTCGAGCCCGTAGCTCTCGTCCACCCGCCGGACCCACGCGTCGTCGGCGAACAGCAGCCGCTGGAAGCGACGCACGGGCTCGGAGAGCCGATCGCGGTCGCCGCCGTAGTACGACAGCGACTCTTGCCGGGTTCGATCGACGAGCGCCGCCGGGACCTCGACCCCGTCAGCGGCCGCGGCGTGGTCGAACCACTCGAGGTGCAACAGGGCGTCGGCAAGCAGGAACCGCTCGCGGAACCCGGAGACGCGGGCGAGCGCCGGCCTCCCGTCGATCGTCACGTCCCGCGGTCGAGAGAACCGCGGCGCGGCGACCGTTACCGCTGCCGCGTCCGCGACCGCGGCGGCGACCCGGCGGAGCCGCCACTCCCCGTACCTGACCGGGGCTATCAGCCCCAGCTCGTACCACGTCGGGAGCCACTCGCAGTACGGCTCGGAGAACCGGCCGTCGGCGAGCAGCGTCGCCGCGACGGACCGGGCCGCCGCGGGAGACAGCCCCAAGGGGTCCTCGCGGAGGTCGGCCGCGATCCGCGTGCCGTCGAGCGCGTCGGCCCCTTCGAACCCCATCTCCTCGGCGACGTGGCGGGTGTACGCGCGGCTCGCGGCGTACCAGTCGGCGAAATCGTTCGGGGCGGTCAGGCGGAGGAGGCGGAGGACGGTGATGGCCGGAGTACGGGACGGACCGACCTAACTGCTGTGGCGTTCAGCCGTCGAACTCGTCTCCACCCTCCCCCGCGAGCGCGTCGTCGAGCCCCCACTCGGCGGCGCGCTCTGCCGCCTCCGAGCGCGCCTGTTCGCGGATCGCCTCGATCCGCTCGTCGTCTTCGAGGAACGCGGCGACCGCGTCGCCGCCGTCGTCGCGCCCGGCGTCCAGCCGCTCGTCCGGGGCCGCGTCGCGTGTGCGGTCGGCGAGGGCTTGGTCGTCCGCGAGCTCGGTCGCCACGGCGCCCGGCGCGACCCGGAGCGCCTCCTCTTCGTGGGCGGTTTCGAGCGCGCCGTCGTCGACCGCGTACAGCTCGACGCGGTAGGGGCCGGGCACCGCGAGCTCGGCAAGGGCGTCCGGGCCGCCGCTGTCGCTCACCGTGTTGTACGCCAGCACTGGGACGCCGTCGGCAAAGGTGACGACGCCGCGGGCGTCGCCCTCCAAGAGGAGCGTCTCCTGCGGTACGAGCGTCGCGTAGCCGGTGAGTTCCCTGTCCAGCGCCCGGGCGAGCGTCGTGCCCACGTCGGAGACGACGCGCGACCGCAGTAGGTCCCCGCGGGGGATCCGTAGCTCCGCCGACGACGCGGTCCGGGTCATGGCGTGTCGGGCACGACCGCGCTCCGGAAGCGGTCGGCGACGGCCCCCTCGTCGCCGTCGCGCACGTCGAGCCGGGCGGCGGCCCGACGGTAGCTGGCGGCCGCCCCGCTCTCCGGGGCGTGCGCGAGCAGGGGCTTCCCGGCGCGGCGGGCGTCCCGGACCACGTCGCTGTCGGGGACGTTCGCGAGGACGGGGCCGCCGAAGCGACGCTCGGCCTGCTCGGTCACGTCGGCGGCGTCCTCGCGGACCTTGTTGAACAGCACGCCAGCGGTCTCCGTCCCGTACGAGCGCGCGTACTCCTGGACTTTCAGCCCGTCCGAGAGCGCGGGGATCGTCGGCTCGACGACGATCACGACGCGGTCGGCCAGAACGACCGGCAGCACTGCCGACTTCGAGCCGAGCGCGGCCGGCGAGTCGAGCAGCAGCACGTCGGCGTCGCTCGCGAGTTCGGCGACGACCTCGCGGAGGCGACCCGGCTCGGCCGCCTCGAAGCCCGCGAGCGAGGTTCCACAGGGGACCACGGAGAGCCCGAACCGGTCGTAGGTCGCTTCCGAGACCGTCGTCGCGGTCCCCTCCACGAGGAGGTCGTGGAGGGTGACCGCCGCGTCGTCGAGCCCGGCGTGGAACAGCAGGTTCGCCATCCCCGTGTCGGCGTCGACGACGGTGACGTCGTGCTCCTCCGCGAGCGCCATCCCCAGCGCGAGCGTGCTCGTCGTCTTCCCCGTGCCGCCCTTCCCGCTGGCGACCGCGAACGCCTCGACCATGCGCCGACGTGTCGGGTCGCCGGGCTAAAACCTGTCCATCGCGGGCGCGATCTGGGCGCCGCCGCGGCCCGACCGCACTGGACCGCCGCCGCGGCCCGATCCCACCGGACAGCGTTTTGCCGTTCGGCCCCAACCATGGACCATGCCAACCGTCATCGACGCCGACGCCTTCCGCGACAGGATCGACGAGCGGCGACGCGGCGAGCGGTCGTTCGCCCTCGTCGACACCCGGCCCCGCGAGAGCTACGAGAGCTGGCGGATCGCCGACTCGATCCACTACTTCTACAAGCCGTTTCACGAGTTCGACGTCGACGACTTTGAGGCCCGGACCGGGCTCGGACCGGACGACGCGGTCGTCACAGCCTGCGCGAAGGGGAAGGCGTCGCTCGACTTCGCCGAGGCGCTCGAGGCGGCCGGCTACGACGACGTGACGGTCGTCGAAGACGGGATGCGCGGGTGGTCGGGCGTGTACGACCGGACCGCGGTCCCGCTCCCCGGCGCGGGCGACGACCCGCTCGAGGTCGTCCAGATCCAGCGGCGCGCGAAGGGGTGTCTCGGCTATCTCGTGGTGGGGGGATGGGCTGATACCGCCGCCGCCGATCCCGATGGCTCCGACCGCGTCGCCATCGCCGATCCCGATGGCTCCGACCGCGTCGCCATCGCCGTCGACGTCTCCCGTCACGGCGACGAGTGGCGGGCGGCGGCCGCCGAGCGCGACGCGTCGATCGCGGCGGTCCTCGACACGCACGTCCACGCCGACCACCTCTCCGGCGGCCGAGCGCTCGCCGACGAGCTCGGCGTCCCCTACTACCTGCCGGCGGCGGCCGCCGAGCGCGACGTGTCGTACGCGTTCGAACCGCTTTCGCGAAACGAGACGCTCGACCTCGGCGGCGTCGACGTGAAGGCGCTCGCGACGCCCGGTCACACCGACGACGGCGCGAGCTACCTCGTCGGGCGGTCGGCGGTGCTCACCGGCGACACGCTCTTCACCGACAGCGTCGGCCGGACGGAACTGCAGTTCGCGGCGGGGGACGACGCGGAGGGTGGGACGGAGGATGAAACCGCCGGCGCGGCGACCGGCGCCGAACGCCTCTACGACTCGCTCCACGGCACGCTGCTCGCGGAGCCGGACGACGTCGTCGTCTGTCCCGGGCACTTCGCGGTCGCGAACGACGGGACGACCGGCGGCGTCGTTCCCGGCGAACCCGTGACGACGACGGTGGGCGCTGCGCGCCGCGGTATCGACGTGCTCGGCCTCGACCGCGAGGCGTTCGTCGAGCGCATCACGGCGACGCTTCCGGAGAAGCCGCCGAACTACGAGTCGGTCATCGCCGCCAATCGCGGCGTCGAGTCGCCGCCGGACGAGACCGCGGCGATCGAGCTGGAACTCGGTCCCAACCGCTGCGCGGCGGACGCGGGCGGCGAGTCGACGGCCGACGACTGACGGCGGCCGACGACTAACGAGCGCCGGCCGTCACTCGCTCTCTCCCTGTGTCGCGATTCGATCCGCAAGGTCCCGCGCGGCGGCGACGTGGTCGTCGGCCTCGCGGTCGCCGGTCCCGTCGATCTCGGCGAGCAGCGTCCGGATCTCGCCGGCCCGCCTGACGGCGGTCGGTTCGTCGACACCACCGGCGATCTCCGCGGCCAGCGCCTGCGCCTCGCCGAGCCGCCAGCCCGCCTCGCGTTCCACGGGGCGCTCCTCTGTGGCCGCGAGGTGTTCGTGTAGGGCGGCGGCGGGATCGGACTCGTCGCTCATCGGTCCGTCATCGTCTGCGCTCACTCGTCGTGGATGAACACGAGCCGCTTCGACTCGGTGTTACAGAGGCAGAGGTCGATCCCGTCGCGGGTCGCGCCGATCTGCTGCCAGCCGTGGTCGCTGACGAACAGCGTCTGAAAGACGCCGCGGTCGCAGTCGGGGTTCGGACAGCCGACGCCGGCGGCGTTCTTATAAACGGTCGTCCCGCCGCCGGAGCTCTGGCGGACCAGTCCGTCGCGCAGCGAGCGGAACTCCTCTGCAGTCATCGGGCCCTCGGTCTCCTCGTCTCCCATGTCTCCGCGTTCGCAGTCCATGATATTTAAACCGCCTGACCGTGGCAATTGCTCACACATCATTCGGCCGCAACCGCCCTCCCCGCGTCGCGGTCCCTCCCGCTCTCAGGTCGCGTCTCGCTTCGCGGCGTCGGCGTACGCGTCTGCGATCCGGGTCGGCTCCGGGAGCTTGTAGCCCGCGCACAGCGCCTCGACGAACTCGACGGTCGTCCCGGGTGACACGCGGTGGCCGGGGCTCACGTACAGCGGGTTCACGCGCCGGCTGTTCGGGTACTGTCGCGACTGGTAGGCGTGACCGATGACGGTCTCGGAGTCCGAGGCCGCCGTCTCCACAGCATCGTCCGCCCGGATCGGCGTTCGCCACCCCGCCGGCCGCTCGGCGGTCGGCTCGTCGGGCTTACCGCACAGCAGGCTCTTCGCGACGCCGACGCTCGGCACGTCCAGCAGGACCCCGACGTGGGTCGCGACGCCGGCCTCCCGGAAGTGGATCCGACCGGAGCCGTCACAGACCAACAGGTCGGGCTCCGCTTCGAGGGCGTCCAGCGCCGCCAGCATCGGCTCTCCCTCGCGGAACGCGAGCAGCCCCGGGACGTAGGGGATCGAGAGCGGCGTGGTCGCGCTCGCGTACTCGATCACCTCGCCGTCGCGGATCGCGACCGCGGCGGAGACGGCGCGGTCCTCACCGTCGTCGGGCGTCAGAAACGCCTGGTCGACGCCGACGACGACCGGGGACGCCGACTCGCCGGCGTCCGGGCCCGTGCCCGGCAGCGTCTCCTGGTCCCCGTCCGGCGCCGTCTCCCGGCGCGCGTCCGGCAGCCCGTCCGTGAGGTCCGCCGGTTCCTCGCTCGCGACCGCCTCCGGGTCGATCCCGTGGTCGTCCGCGAACGTCGCCGTCGCCGCCAGCTCGCGCTGGAGCGACTGCATCTCGGTCCGGGAGAGCGCGGGGTCGGGGAGGAACTCGGGGTGCGCGAGGTCGTTCGGGCCGCCGCGCGAGGGGTCGCCCGCGGGCGTCATTCAGAATCGACCGCCGGGGCCGCCCGGTCCTCTGGGGCCGCCAGGTCCCCTCGCGCCGCCCATCTGTATCCCGCCAGGGCCGCCCGCGGACCGCGCGAGGCTCTCGTTGCGCTTGCCGTACGCGAGCCCGATCGCGAAGCCGATCAGGTGCGCGAGATGCGCGATGCCGCCGACGCCGCCCGTGCCGGTCTGGATCACGAGCACGGCCGAGACGAGCGCGATCCCCCACGTCAGGTACTTGATCTTCATGGGGATCACGAAGAAGAGGAGCACCTGCATGTTCGGCCGCCAGACGGTGAGCACGCCGAGGATCGCGAAGCCGGCGCCGCTGGCGCCGAGCACGCCGACCGTCGGCGCGCCGGTCGCGATCGCGAACAGGACGTGGCCGAGGCCGGCGAGGATCCCCGCGCCGAAGAAGAACGCCACGAAGCGCCGGGAGCCGACCGCGCGCTCGACGAGGGGGCCGAAGAACAGGATCACGATGCTGTTGCCGATGATGTGGAACAGCCCGACCCGCGAGTGCGACAGCACTGAGGTCACCCACGTCCAGACGTTTCCGAGCGCGTCCGATCGGAGGACGAAGATCTGGCTGTGGGCGGCGTCGCCGAGGGTGAGCGTCACGGCCCACTGCGCGAGGAAGGTGATCCACATCGCCGCCAGCAGGGCGTACGTCGCGTTCCCGCGGAGGTAGCTGACGACCCCCCCCGTGCTGGTCTCGCGGTCGATCCGTCGCTTGATGCGGCCCGTGACGCCGGCCGATGAGCCGGAGCCCGACCCGCCCGAACTCCCCGACCCGCCCGCGTCGACGCTCTCGTCGAACCCGCTGTCGAAGACGCCGCCGGGGTCGTCCCACTCGGCGAGGCCCGGACAGTTGTGGTTCTCGGGCAGGCGGTGGTCGGCGCAGAACGTCTGGCCGCACCGTTTACACTGATACGGGAGGTTCTCGTACTCCCCACACACGTCGCACGTCGCCATTACTCCCCCTTACAGGGGCGCTCGTAAAGCGGTTTGGCTCTTTACGCGGTTTATCGTGAGTCGGTCGGCGGCCCTGCTGATGACTTATAAACCGTCTCTGATGGTATCGCCGCGAACACCTCTTAAGACCCAGCTACTCGCTCATAAGTGGTTGACTACGGATCGGCGGCGAACACCTCTTAAGACCCAGCTACTCGCTCATAAGTGGTTGACTACGGATCGGCGGCGAACACCTCCAAAGCCCCAGCCGGGAGGACTCGATGCGCTCGCTGCGCTCCTCGTTCGTTCGCTCCGCTCACTCACTGCGGTGCTTACGTCGCGCGTCTTCGTCCTCCCGGCTGCCCCTTTGAACCCCGCCCCGCCAGCACAGCAACCGCACCTCACGCCTCCCCAGCCTCGTCGGGCGCGTCTTCGGGCTCCCTTCGGTCGCCCTCGTCGCGCCCGACTCCCTCGCGCGTGCGACTCGCGCCCAAGGGGCGCTCGTCGGCACGCGCCACCACACCGTATTCACGTATAAACAGTCGCCGCAGCTGCGGTCGTTCACTTATAAATAGTCACTCGCCTGCGTCGCCTTCCCGCAGCCCGTCGACGAGGTCTCTGAGCGTCGCGAGCGGGTACTGTCCGGGTGCGGTCGCGTTCGCGGGATCGACGGGCGCGTAACCGATCTTCGAACCGTAGATCGGGGTGACCGCACGAGTGTGGCGGCCGGGCTCGCCCATGCACATCGTCGCGACGCGGTGGCCGGCGGCGGTCGCCTCGTGGGTCGCCTCGATCATCGCGAGCGCGTCCGCCGGCGCGGTGGCGGTCGTCGCCAGCTTCCCCACGTCGCCCTCGCTCGCGGCGTCGGCGAGCAGGTCGACGAGCGCGGCGGACTCCGGCGTGGACTCGAAGTCGTGGACCGAGACGACCACGTCGACGCTCTCCTCGCGGGCCGCGTCGCGGAGCGCGGTTGCGTGCGACCGCTCGCCCTCGGGCGCGTTCCCGCGGAGGGCGGCCAGTTCGATGTCGACCGCGGCGACCGCGTCGTACCCGAGCGCGGTCGAGAGCGCGTCGAAGCGGGCGAGGTCGTCGGCCTCGCCGCCCTCCCACGATGCCCGGTTCGTGACGAGCAGCGGGAGCTCGCCGTCGTACGCGTCGAGCTGGGCGAGGGGGTCGCTGGCGAGGTCCATCCGGAACTCCACGGCGTCGGCGTCCTCGCGGGCGCGCGGCTCCTCCGAGAGGTCGGCCGTGCTCGCGGTCAGGACGAACTCCTCGAACATACGCGGGCGTTCCGCGGCCGGGGACTTAGCTGTGTGCGTCCGGCGGGAAGCGGAAGGCGTCGAAAAGCGCGGGGCGGCTCAGGCGACGAGGCCGTCCTCGGCCTCTAACAGCTCGTGGTACCGGTTCCGGATGGTGACCTCGCTGATGTCGGCGACCTCCGAGACCGCGGCCTGCGTCGTCTTCTCGTTGGTGAGGAGCGCGGCGGCGTAGACGGCGGCGGCCGCGAGGCCGACCGGCGACTTGCCGGAGTGGACGCCCTTCTCCTTGGCGTTGCGGAGGAGGCTCTTCGCGCGCATCTCGGACTCCTCGGAGAGCTCCAGGTCGGAGGCGAACCGCGGGACGTACTGCTCGGGGTCGGCCGGCTTCACTTCGAGCTTGAGCTCGCGGACGACGTAGCGGTACGTGCGGGCGATCTCGGCCTTCTCCACGCGGGAGACGTCGGCGATCTCGTCGAGCGAGCGGGGGACGCCGGCCATCCGGGCGGCGGCGTACACGCAGGAGGTGGAGACGCCCTCGATGGAGCGGCCGGGGAGCAGGTCCTCGTCGAGCGCGCGGCGGTAGATGACCGAGGCGGTCTCGCGGACGTTGTCCGGGAGGCCCTGCGCGCTGGCCATCCGGTCGATCTCGCCGAGCGCCTGCTTCAGGTTGCGCTCCTTCGAGTCGCGGGTGCGGAACCGCTCGTTCCACTTGCGGAGCCGCTGCATCTTCTGGCGCTGGCGCGCGCCGAGCGACCGGCCGTACGCGTCCTTGTCGCGCCAGTCGATGTTCGTCGAGAGCCCCTTGTCGTGCATCGTGTTCGTCGTCGGGGCGCCGACGCGGCTCTTCTCGTCCTTCTCGCGGGAGTCGAACGCGCGCCACTCCGGCCCGCGGTCGACCGAGTCCGCCTCGACGACGAGCCCGCAGTCGGCGCAGACGCTCTCGCCGTGCTCCTCGTCGTTGATGACGTTCCCGCCGCACTCCGGACAGTTCAGCGTCTCGTCGGTCTGTTCCGATTCCGTCTCGTCGGTCTCTGTTCGGGAGCGACTCCCCCGCGTGTGTATTCGTTCACTCATGGCTAAACCCCCTCTCGGTAACTGAACACGGTCCGAGAGCGATCTTGTCCGATAGACGGCGGAACCGAACTTAAAACGACCGGAACGTGTCGCCGGAAACCCGACGAAAGGACACGATCTATCACGTGTTTTCGGAGATCGAGCACGAGGACCGAAACGCTTGGGCCGGCGGCGCGCGATCCGTTCTCCATGACCGATCTCCGCGTCGTCTCGCTGGCGCCGAGCGCGACGGCGACCGTGGCCGCGATCGGCGCCGCCGAGGCGCTCGTCGGCGTCACTCACCACTGCGATCCCCCGGCGGACGCGGGCGCCGCGCACGGGACGGACTCCCCCGCTCCCGTCGGCGGGTGGCTGAACCCCGACCTCGACCGCGTCGCCGCTCTCGACCCCGACGCCGTCCTCACCAGCGACGGGTTACAGGCCGACCTCGCGGACGACTGCCGCGAGCGCGGGCTCCCCGTCCGCCACCGCGAGCCCGCGACGCTCGACGAGGCGATCGCGACCTTCGCCGCCCGCGGCGCCGACGTGGGGCGACCGGAGGCCGGCGAGCGCCTCGCCGCCGACGCCCGAGCGCGCCTCGACCGGGTCGCCGACGCGGTCGCGGACCGCCCGCGGCCGACCGTCTACTGCGAGGAGTGGTCGGACCCCCCGATGGCCGCCGGCAACTGGGTGCCCGACGCCGTGCGCGCCGCTGGCGGTCGGTACCCGTTCGTCGACCCCGGCGAACGCTCCCGCGAGGTCGACCTCGCGAGCGTTGAGGCGGCGGACCCCGACCACGTCGTCGTCCACGTCTGCGGTCACGGGGACCGGATCGATCCCGCGAGCGTCGAGGGCCGCGACTGGGCCGTCGACGCCCCTGTCCACGTGATCGACGACTCGCTGTTGAACCAGCCGAGCCCCGCCCTGATCGACGGCGTCGAGCGGCTGGCCGGCCTGTTCCACCCCGACATCGAGACCTATTCTTGACGTCCTCCCACGGCTAAAGCAGTGCAATTCCTCTCGTGGGATATTGGCTATGCCGTCTCCCCAGAGGCAACTTTCCCATCAGTCTCGATGGTACACCGGTCTGTGCGCACTTCTTTGGGACTGTCGTGAGGGTGTGGTTGCCCCGACCAGTCGTGGTCGTCCCACTCGAATCGCACGGGCCGTGCCATCAGCCTGACTTCTTGCTCGGTCTGCCGCTCAAGGAACGTCTGTGACGCCGTGAGATCTGCGTGTCCCTCAAACCCGCACGGACACGTCAGCGTATCCTGATGCCGCGTGGTTCGATCCGTCGACCCACACTGCGGACATTCCTGACTCGTCCACGCTTCTGACTGAACTTCGATCGAAATACCGTACTCTTCGGCGGTACAAGCCAGTCGGTCCACGAATTTCCTGAACGCCCAGAAATTGTGCGTCTTGGCGTTCACCTCGACGAACCAGTGCGTCTCCAGCACGCCAGTCAATTCACCGATATACACTGTGTCGACACCGTCGGCGTACACCCGTTCGATCACGTCACGACACAACGCTTCTTGAGCGTGATCGCGGCGACGGGTGCGCTTGTGATACAGTCGCCGGATACGTTCGCTGCTGTATCTGCCGTCTTCGAGTTTGGACTGTAACCGGGCGATTTCTCGTGTCGTCTCGCGAAAGCGAGCGAACAAGTCTTGACCTCGGTACAGATATTGTTCCCCGGTTGTCGTGGTACAGGCGACAAGATTGTTCGCACCAATGTCCAGAGCGGCCGTTTCATCGGCCAGTGGAGTTGCCCGTATCTCGTCAGAAACAGTCACGGGCTGCGAGGCTCGGAAGGTGCGATCAGTCTCGTCGTACCACAGGTCCAACCGACCTTGTTTCTCGTAGTCGGGCCAATTCGGATCGCCAGCGATTTCGAGTCGGAGACGCCCGGTATGCTCGTATCGATCTTTCAATTCGCTTCCGACCAGTATATCGAGTCGGGAGCGGTCGCCCCATTCGATGGTGTACGACGTGTTGCGAATGACGGTCTTGAGCTGACGGCCGTCATCCTCGTTTCCACGGAACCTCGGTGGTTCAGGGTCTTGCGTGACGGAAGTGTTTGAGCTGTCGTGGTACTGGTTTTTAAATGGAAGAACCCGCGCCACGCCTCGCTGTTCTTCCGTATCACCTGTTGGGCGGTGGACGCGCCGAGTACGCCTTTATATTTGCCTTCGAGGTGGCCTGTATCGGCGTTCCACACGTCGCCTTCGAACCCGTCTTCGTCGTTGTACCGCATGAGGCGCTGATAATTGACTTCGTTCCGGAGAGCGGCGGAAGCGTCCAAGAGGTCTCGTAGCAGCTGCTCTCCGTTCTCGGAAAGCGGCTGTACTGCGAACGTATTGGTGCGCTTCACGACGGTAGATTATTATACTTTTAGTCTTAAAGTCTTTTTGTCATGCGTCCTAACATAGACATTTCGCACACGCTTGGTGGCCGAGTTAAGGACTACGCGGAAGCGAACGATCTGGGACTCTCAGAGGCATACACCGAAGTGCTAGAGGCAGGATTGGATAAATTGGAGAGTTGAATATCCAGCAAAGCGTAGTGCGCACGTGTTACCGCAGTTGTCGGATTCACCCCACGGCTAAAGCCGTGGGCTCTCTCCTTGTTTATTTGTAGCCCGCCGCGCGACCACGGGTATGCGAGTTGGCGTCGGCAGCGGCAACCCGGTGAAGCGGCGCGCGGTCGAACAGGTCCTCGAGTCGTCGCGAGGGGCGGACCTCGTCGACCAGTCCGGCGAGGGGCCGACGGCCGTCACGGTCGAGTCGGTCCCCGTCCCGTCGGGCGTGAGCGAACAGCCGGCCGGCCACCCCGAGACGATCGCCGGCGCGGAGAACCGGGCCGCGGCCGTCCTCGACGCGGAGCCCGACACGTACGATCTCGCGGTCGGCATCGAGGGCGGCGTCGCGGGGTTCGACGGCGCGGACGAGGTCTTTCTCGTCATGTGGGCGGCGGTCTCGGACGGGTCGCGAGTCGGTCGCGGCGCGGGTCCGAGCCTCGAACTCCCGAGAGACGTCGCCGCGCGGATCGCCGGCGGCGAGGAGCTCGGCCCCGTGATGGACGACGTCCTCGACACGGAGGGAATCGCGAGGCGCGGCGGCGCCGCGGGCGCGCTCACGAACGGCCGCGTGGACCGCGCGGACGCCCTCGCGACGGCGGTCGCGGGCGCTCTCGGCCCGTTCGTCTCCGACCTGTACTGACCCGGCACGGATCGCTTTCGACCGGACGGGGATCGACGTTCGAGGATCGTACCGAAACCCGACGCACGTCTCCCCCCGTCCGACCCCGCTCACGGGGAAAAACCGCATGACAGCGGCGTGTTAACCCCGTCTACCAACCGCCTTATGAGGGGAGACGACCTGTACCGGGTATGAGCACGGTCCAACCCGACGCGGTCGCCGTCGAGTCCGCCGGCCTCTCCGCGAAACAGGCGCGTATCCTGCGGTACCTCCGCGAGAACGCCGCGGATCAGACGTACTTCAAGTCGCGGCTGATCGCCGACGAGCTCGACCTCTCGGCGAAGGAGGTCGGCGCGAACATGGGCGCGGTCGCCAGCGCGGCCGCCGACATCGACGTCGAAAAATGGGGGTACTCGTCGGGGACGACGTGGATGGTCACGACCTGAAAACGGCCGGAAGGGGGCGATTCGACCCGGTGAGCGGCCGGTCTACGGGTCGTACGCGACCAGCGACGCCGCGTCGTCCGCGAATGCGACCGCCTCGGCGTCGAAGGAGTCGGCGTATCGGACCACGAGCGTGAGCAGCCGCTCCGGCTCGGTGAGCGCGTACCCGTCGGTCCGGTCGAGGAGGCCGGCCGCTTCGAGGTCGGCGGCGGCGGTGCTCACCGTCGGCCGAGAGACGCCGAGTTCGGCGGCCAGGTCCGCGCCCGTCGCCGCCGGGTCGCGCAGCAGCGCGAGGACCATCCCGCGGGGCGTGTCGCGCCGGAGGTACCCGAGCGCGCGCTTGTCGAGGTCGTCGAACCTGGCGGCGGGGAAGTACCGGCGGTAGTCGGCGTCCTTCGTCGACTCGATCTCGCCCGCCTCCTCCAGCTTCCGGAGGTGGTACTGCGCCTCGCCGGTGCCGAGCCGGAGGTCGTCCCGGAGCTTCGAGAAGTGGGCGCCGGGCGTCGTCGGCACGTACCCGCGGATCGCCTCGCGGGTCTCGTTCGCGTCGCCCCCCTCGTCTTCCGACTCGGCGCTCGCGGCCCCGACGAACGGCGCGGCCGCTCCGATGGCGGCGAACCGCCGGAGCGTCTCGCGTTTCCGTCCGTCGATTCCGTCTGTCACGGCGCGTACTAGTCGTCGCCCCGACAAAAACACTTCGTTCGGCGGTACTGGACGGTCTCGCGCGCCCGGCGGCGGTTACGAAGTCGTTACCGACGGCGTCGACGAGGCCCGGGTCAGCTCTCGCGTTCGGTCTCCACCTCGCCGTCGACGGCTTCCTCGTCCATCTCTTGGATGACCTCGTCGGCCGACTTGATGTCCGCGCCGGCGCCGGCTTTGACCGCCTCGGCCTCCTTCTCCAACTCCTCGACGTCCATCTCCGCCGACTCCTCGATCTGACCGAGTATCTCGTCGATGTCGTCGAGCCCGAGCATCTTTCGGGTGTCGGCGTCGAACTCCTGTCCCTCCAGCCCCTCCATCTGCTGGACGTCGGAGCCGGAGAGCGCCTTGCCGTAGCGGCCGACGAGGCTGGNNNTCTAGGGTCTCCATCCCGCGCTCGATGATGGCGCGCTCGCCCATCGACTCGGCCGAGCGGGCGCGCAGCACCGTCGAGATCGCGTCCCCCTGCGCCTCGAGGATCTGTGACTGTTTCTCCCCCTGCGCGCGGATGATGTTCGACTGCTTGTCCCCCTCCGCCTGCTCGACCGCGGAGCGGCGTTCCCCCTGCGCCTCGAGGATCATCGCGCGGCGGCGGCGCTCGGCGGAGGTCTGCTGCTCCATCGCCTGCTGGACGTCCTTCGAGGGGTTGACCTCGCGGACCTCGACGCTCTCGACGCGGATCCCCCACTCGTCTGTCGGCTCGTCCAGCTCCTTCCGGATCTTCGCGTTGATCTCTTGGCGCTTGTTCAGCGTGTCGTCGAGCTCCATGTCGCCGAGGACGGCGCGGAGGGTCGTCTGCGCGAGGTTCGAGACGGCCTTCTTGTAGTCGTCGACCTCCAGAAACGCCTTCTTGGCGTCCATCACTTTGATGTAGACGACCGCGTCCGCCGTCACCGGCGAGTTGTCCCGCGTGATCGCCTCCTGGCGGGGAACGTCCAGCGTCTGCGTCCGCATGTCGAACGCGTACGTGCGGGATACGAACGGCGGGATGAGGTTGATACCCGGTTCCAGTAGCTTCCGGTACTCGCCGAACACCGTGAGCGTCTTCTTCTCGTAGGCGTCGACGATCTCGAACGACTGCCAGAGGGTGACGACCACGAGCAGCAGGAAGAGCAGGCCGACACTCACGAGACCGAAGCCGAAACCGAATTGGAGGGAGATCGGATCCATACCCTGAGATTAGGCCAAGCCGTTCTTAATACTTCGCCCGAATGAGGGCTCGTTCCGCCGATTCCGGCGCGGGCCGTGAACCTCTCCCGCCGCCCGTCAGTCGGCGCCGGTCGCGAACCGCTCCGCGACGGCATCGAGCGTCGCCCGGACCTGCCGCTCGTTGAACCGGCGGACGACCGGCTCGCCGAGGGCGGTCAGCGCGTTTTCCGGGAGGTCGTACTCTGCCGCGTAGGTCAGTCTCGTCCCGCCGTCCGCGGGCTCGAACGTCAGGTCGATCGTCCCCGTCAGCCGGCCGCGGAGCTCGAAGGTCATCCGTTCGTTCGGCTCGTGGACCGTCTGGACGATCTCGCCGTCGATTCCGAGGCCGGCCATCCGGTAGGTGTACGCCAGTCGCTTCCCGCCGTTCGAGAGCCGCTCGACGTCCCTGACGTCTTCGAGTCGGGGCGTGACGGCGGCGTGGTTGCGGGGGTCGTCGAGGAAGGCGAACACCGATTCGACGTCGGCGTCTATCTCGGCGGAGTCGCGCGCGGTGAACATGGGATTGGGTATCGAGCTGATCGGCGCCTCAGTTCCGCGACCGCGGGTTGACGTACGCCTCGACCAACTTGCGCTCTGCCGCCCGGAGGTGCTGGTGGAACGTCTGTCTGGTGATCCCCATCTGCTCGGCGATCTCCGAGCCGTCGACCGGGCGGGGCCACTCGAAGTACCCGTTCAGCTCCGCGGTCCGCAGCGCCGCCCGCTGTCTGTCGGTGAGTCGGTCGTCCACGGCGCCCGCGAACTCGGTCAGGCTCCGGTCGCGGTTCTCCCGCTCGCACCGCGACCGGAGCGTCACGCCCTCGTACTCCGACCGGAACACGTCGAGCACCCGTCTCACGTCCTGCTCGGGCCGCGTTTCGAGCGTCACGTCTGCGCCCTCGGGGCGGGCGGTGACCGACACCACGACCACCCCGTACTCGGCGAGTCGCGTCAGGGGCGGCGCCTCCGTCAGCGTGACCGCCGCGGTGAGGTGTTCGTCGCCGTCGTCGGAGACGGAGCGGACCTCCTCGACGAAGGGGAGGTCGCCGACGGCGTCGACGCCGGCTTCGGGCGACTCGACGTGGACGTACAGCTCGCAGGCGTCGTCGTCGAGCCGCGTGGTCCCGAGGTGCTCGACCGTCCCCCCCACGGCGGCCGCGACCTGCGAGAGCGAGAACGAGGGGTCGTCGATCCCGACGCGGAGTTCGACGACGCGGTCGGTGGTGAGGATCTGGGTCGTTTCGACCGAGTGGAGCCCGTTCGCGATCATCTTTCCGACGGATTCGCACACCCGTCGCTCGCGGCGGCCGAGCGGGTCCTCCTCGTCGCCGTAGATCCCGAGCAGCCCGTATCGGCGGTCCCCGTACGTGATCGGTGCGACGACGAGCCGCCGACCGCCGACCGCGCCCGGCGCGAGCCGCCCGTCGCCCCCCGTCCCCGCGGCGCACTCCGTCGCCTCGTTCGCGTCCGCGGCACACCGGACCGCCGACGGGACTTCGTCGAGCGGAATCGACGTTCCCGGCTCGACCGCGACGCCGCTTGCGGCGGTGATGTCAAGCTGACCGGTGGCCGACGAGACCTCTGCGATCCAGCCGCCGGTGTACCCCTGCTCGGCGGCGATCTCCTCGCAGACGCGCTCGGCGATCGACTCGGCGTCTTCGCCCTCCACGAGGATCCGGGTGATGTCGCTGAGGAGTCCGTTCACGCGGCCGAGCACCCTGTCGAGCGCCTGTCGCTCGCTCGCGAGCTTCTCGGCGCGCTCCTCGGCGAGCCGCTCCGCGTTCTTCCGGTCGGTCACGTCGTTCTGGAACCCGACGTAGTGGGCGATCTCGCCGTCGTCGTCGTACACCGGCGCGACCGTGAGCTCGTTCCAGAACGGGGTGCCGTCTTTCCGGTAGTTGCGGATCTCGACGGTGATCTCCTCGTTGTCCGCGACCGCCTTCGCGATCCGCTCGACGGTTTCCGGGTCCGTTCCCGGCCCTTGGAGGAACCGCGGGTTCCGGCCGAGCGCCTCCTCGATCGGATACCCCGTGTGGTCGACCCACGCCTCGTTGGCGTACACCAGCGGGTAGTCGGGGAGGTCCGGATCGCTGATGCTGACGCCGACCGGCGCCTCGGCCACCGCCCGCTTCATCTCCGTTGCGGACGGCTTGTGGTCCGAGACGTCCTGCCGCGCGCCAGGCGGGGGGCCGTCGGTACAGCGGGTCGAGACGTCCGAAACCAGCCGATCGATCGACCCGGTGCCGTTCCTGTGGCGGACTTCCGCGATGCCGCGTTCGCGGGCGTCGGCCGCGCGGGCCTCCTCGTCGTCGGCGGTGAACAGCACGACGGGGACCTCGAGGTCCGCGTCCGCGATCGCCTCCGCCAGCGAGACGCCGTCGTCGCCCGGCAGCGCCTGCTCGCTGATGACGTAGTCGTACGTCGCCGTGGTCGCTTCGGCGACTGCCGCGGTGGCGGTGTGGACCGTCGTCACGTCGAACCCGGCGGCGTCGAACGCCGATTCGAGCGGGCCGATTCCGTCCTCCGGATGTACTAAGAGGGTTCGAGGGGACGACATACCCCTCGTTGGTCGCCTGTGGGATTAAGCGTGGTGTCGGTGAGGACGCTCCGGGGGCGCGGCGTTCCGGAGATAACAAACCCTAAACCCCGCCTCGGCGACCGATCCCGTATGCATTTGCGGTTCGTCGGGCGGCTCGGGCTCGCAGACGCGGTGACGGTGGCGAACGCGGCGGTCGGGTTCCTCGCTGTCGTCGCCGCCGCCGTCGACGTCCGGCTTGCGGCCCGCCTCATTCTGCTCGCCGCGGTCGCGGACGGGCTCGACGGGGTCGTGGCCCGCCACCGCGGGTCGACCGACGCCGGGCCGTACCTCGACTCGCTGGCTGACGTGGCCTCGTTCGGCGTCGCGCCCGCCGCGCTCGTGGCGTTCGTCCTCCTCGAGGCGCGGACGTTCGCCGCCGCCCCGGTCTTCGTCGCCGCCGGCCTCGGCGTCGCGGCCCTGTTCGTCTCGATGGCGGTCGCTCGGCTCGGGATGTACACCGCCTACGACGCCGACGAGCGCGAGACGGTGGGCGTGCCGACGACGCTGGCGGCCACGGTCCTCGCCGCGGCCGTCATCGCCGGCTACACCGCTCCCGCGCTGCTCCTCGCGGCGACCGCCGCGTTCGCTCTACTGATGGGGTCGACGGTCACGTACCCCGACCTCCACGCGCAGGACGCGCTCGTGATGGGGGTCGTGCAGGCGGCCGTGATCCTCACGCCGGTCGGCCACATGGCCACGTCCCTCCTCCCCGCGTGGATCGGCGAGGGATTCGCGTTCGCGCTGCTGTTCCTCGCCGTCGGCTACCTCGTCCTCGGTCCGCGGTTCTACTGGGGCGACGGGATCCGGTCGCCGAACGACGTGGAGAGCGCGGCGGAAGCGACCGACGCGACGGACGCCGACGCCGTCGAAGACCGCGGCGCCTAGGCTGTCGCCGTAACGCGGGACGGGAGTACGGATCGGAACAGACCGCAGAACGGAGTCGGGGAGGTCCCCCGGAACGCCTTACAGGAGGTCGCCGAAGTCCTTGTAGCGGCTGATGTCGACGCCGTCCTCGGTGACGACGGCGACGTTGATCCCGTTACCGGACGCGAGGTCGCGCTCGACGGCGGACTGGATCGCCTTCGCGGCGATCTCGGTGGCCTCGTCGACGGTCACGTCGTCGTGGTACTCCTGTTCGAGGACACCGAGGGCGTACTGAGAGCCGGAGCCGGTGACGGTGTACTCCTCCTCGGTCGTGCCGCCGAGGGCGTCGATGGAGTAGATGTGGGCGCCCTCGTCGTCGACGCCGCCGAGGATCGGCTGGACGATGTAGAACGCGCCGGAGCGGAGGAGGTTCCCGGTGAGCGTCGACAGCGCCTCCATGGTCATGTCCTTGCCGCGGCGGGTCTCGTAGAGGCTCGTCTCGGCCTTCAGCGTCGAGATGAGGCTCTGGGCGGCGGAGACGGAGCCGGCGATGGTCAGCGCGCCGCGGGGGTGGACCTCCTCGACCTTCTGGACGTCCTTCGAGGAGACCATGCCGCCGAGGGAGGCACGCATGTCGGTCGCCATCACGACGCCGTCGGCGGTCTTGATGCCAACGGTCGTGGTCCCGGTCTTCATCTCGCCCTCGCCGTCGGCCTGCGCCGCGCGGCGTTCGCTGTGTTCGAACTCGCCGATCTCCGGTCCGAAGACGGGCTGGTCGCGGCCTAACTCCTCGGCCGGTCCGTCGGAGAGGTCGCCTGTCGGTGTTCGCATTACGCCTTCGTTGGCCCGGCGCGCTGATAAAGGCAACCCTTCGGGGACCGACCGCCGGTTCCGACGGGTCTATTCGTCGGCGCTCGCCTCGACGCCGTTTATAACTGAGCCGGTGCCCGGATCGGCGCCCGACCGGCGGTGTCGCTTCCGGCTCGACGGTCTTTCGATCTCGCGCGAACTGACCGCTCGGGCCGGTGTGCTGTCAGTACGTAGTGGTTTTATAAACCTCGGTCAGCGCCGAAACGGCGACGCCCCCGCGAGGGGACGTACAGAAAACGAGTCACTCACAGCGACGCCGACGTGATCACTCGTCGGTGGCCTCGTACGCCTCGCCGGTGGTCTCGACGAGCCGGCCGATGGGGACGTTGATACCGAGTTGCTTACGAGCGAAGACGGCCACCGGAAACAGCGAGATTCCGGCGGCGACGGTCGCTTGGTGCAGCCCGAAGAGGGCCGCCGTACGGATGCGGTCGAACATGGGTCTTCGAGCGACCGGAACAGTGGTGTATATAAATATCTTCTGTCCGGTTGCCAGTCGTGCCCCCGGCGCAGTCATGCGGTTTCCGATCGTTAATTAACGTTCCTGAAATATCTGCGCCGCGTCGGCGATCCCGGGATATCGACGGCGCGACAGACGGGGCTCGTTTCCATAACTTATGAGAATTCACCGTGGCTCGTGCGCTTCGCGTTGGGGCGTCGATGAGCCCTATGAGCCTCGTTCTCGACCCTCGTGTTCCTCGTTGGCTGTCCTCATGTCTCTAGTTGTCGGCCCTCGGCCCTCACTGCCGACCGTTCCGGACCGAACGGGATATAACCGGTCCGCCGCGTATCACGCGGCGTGCAGAACGTCACGGACAGAACGCGGAACCCGTTCGGGATGCGCCCGGACTGCGAGTCGTACGTCCCAGGATACGGCGACGCCAACGCCGACTTCCACGTGGTCGGCGACCACCCCGGGGTCCACGGCGGCGCGGCGACCGGGATCCCGTTCACCGGCGAGCCGTGGTCGACCGCGTTCCTCTCCGCGCTGGTCGAGGGAGGTCTGATCGCGGGGTTCGACGACCCGCAGGACGGCAACCCAGCGGACGACCCGCAGGACGGCAACCCAGCGGACGACCCGCAGGACGGCAACCCAGCGGACGACCCGGTTGACGACGACCGGACCGCCGCTCCGATCGTCACCGACCGGGCCTTCTTCTCGTACCTCCACATGTGCGTTCCCGAGGGTGCCCCGGACGCGGCGTCGTACGACGACATGGAGCGGTTCTTCGACGCGGAGCTCCGGGCGATCGCCGCCCACGTCCTCCTCCCGGTCGGCGCCCGCGCGACCGACCACGTCCTCCGGCAGTACACCTCGCGGGCGCACAAGACGGAGATCGACATGGACGCGCTCCACGCCGAGGAGCTGCTCGGCTCCGGGTGGCTCGTCCTCCCGATCAAGGACCCCGCCGAGTGGACCGGGGACGACGGCGACCGGCTCGTCGCCGCGCTCCGCGAGCTCCAATCGACGGATTTCCGCCGGGAGAGCGACCTCGGACGCTTCATCGCCGGCAGCGATCCGTACCTCGTCAGGTGACGCACCGCGGGGCGCGAGCCGGCGTCGCCCGCCGCGCCGGTCCGCTCCGTCTGCCCCCGCGGCCCGTCCCGGTCGGATGGATGTGCGGTTCCGGCGCGTCTGTACGGTTCCGATCGGATCGTTCGGGCCGAATCCCCGCGATTTGTGTCCGAACGTCATTCGTTCGCGGGTCGCGACTGTCATATTTGTCGCTACTCCCTGAATTTTATATCGGTCCCCGTTATCCGTCAGTAGACGCCCGATCGATCGGGCGTCGGCCGTAGGACTGGTACTCCATACGGCAGCTTGGTCAGCATCGGCCCTCACGGGCCGTTTTCGCGCCGCTCGGTCCCCGCCTCCTACCTCTCCAGCAGCGCGTCGAGGTACTGCCCGACGTGGTCGTCCATACGCCGTTTGAACCCCGCCCGCCTCGCGAGCCGGTCGAGTTCCCGCGAGACGTACGTCCCGTACTGGACCGCCTTCTTGTCGGCCGTTCGGACCGATTCCGGCACGCGCCCGACCGCCGCCCGGCGGAGCGCGACCTTGCGCTCGCCGCCGCTCGCGAGCAGGTCGCCCGGCAGCGCGAGCGCGGCCGCGACGATCCGGTCGTCGAGCAGCGGCGCGACCGGCTCGACCCCGGCGGCGCGAAGCGCGAGCACGTCGCGTTCGAGCTGTCCCGGGAGCGTTCGCACGGTCTCGGTGCGCGCGCCCCGCACCGTCTCCGCCGCGACGCGGTCGTCGCCGACGGGGTCGGCCACCTTGCTGTAGCCGCCGAACAGCTCGTCGGCGCCCTGCCCCACTGCGAGCCGACCGAATCCGTCGGCCGCGGCCGCCTCCGCCGTGAGGTACAGCGGCACCGCGATCGCGGCGTCCATCGGGTTGCGCCGACCGGTCGCCGCGTCGACCTCGCGGACCGCGCGCACGAGGTCGTCGTGGGTGATCTCCACGACGCGGAGGTCCAGCTCCATCACCGCGGCGGCCTCGCGGGCGGCCGCGACGTCGTGACACCCCTCGAAGCCGGCGACGTAACACGGCGCGTCCGGGACCGCGGCGGCGACGACGCCGGAGTCGACGCCGCCGGAGAAGGCCACCGCGAGGTCGGTTCCGTCGCCTCCCGCTTCGGTCTCCCCGAGCGCGGCGTCGAGCGCCTCGTCGACCGCGGCCTGTCCGGACTCCCGGTCGACCGGCCCGCCGTCCGAGAGCGACCAGACGCGCTCGGTCCCCGCACTCGAGGCGACGGCGCCGGCCGGGACGGGTTCCGGGTCGTCGAGGTCGGTCCGGTCGAAGCTCCACGCGTCGGGGTCGGTGGGGTCATCCGCGGTCGCCGAACTCGCGGCTCCCCGCTCGACGAACAGGGGCTGGCGGCCGAGGACGTCCCGGACGAGGACCGGTCCGTCGCGGTCGGGCGGGTCGGCGAGGCGCCCGGCGAAGCCGCGGCCGCCCGGGAGGGGGTCGCGCTCGCGGAGGGCGTCGCGGACGCGCTCGGGCGGCACGCCGCGCAGGTCGGGGGAAGAGCGAGGAGCCGACATCGCGGTCAGCGGAGCGCGTCCAGCGCCCGGAGCGCGCGGCGCTTGGCGCCGCCGCCGAACTGGCGGAGCGAGACGCGCCACGGGGTCCGTTTCCCGACCACGCTGGTCCGGCCGTCGGCGATGCCGTCGAGGATCGCCTCGGCCGAGCGCTCGTCGGCCCCGACCTCGGTCACGGCCTGTCCGACCATCTCGGAGATGTGGGCGTCGCTGCCGGCGGTCATCGGGAGCCGGTTCCGGATCGCGAACTTCTCGGCCTGCCGGTTCGAGCGACCGGTGAACAGCCGGGAGTTGTACACCTCGAGGGCGTCGGCGCTCGCCAGCTGCTCGTCGGTGATGTGGGCGGCGACGCCGTGGCGGGACTTCTGGAAGGGATGGGGGACGACCGCGATCCCGCCCTGGTCGCGGATTCGGTCGAGCGTCTCGTCGAAGGGGAGCCCGCTCTCGACGCGCTCGTCGATGCCGAACGCGAGGACGTGGCCGGCCGCGCTCGTCACCTCCATGCCGACGATGCCGACGAGCCCGTAGTCGGGGGCCTTCTCGGCCGCCTCGATGCTGGCGTCGATCTCGTCGTGGTCCGTGACGGCGAGCGCGTCGAGCCCGACCCCGGCCGCCTGCTCTAAGAGGAGGTCGACCGGGTCGCGCCCGTCGTAGGACAGCGCGGAGTGCGCGTGTAGCTCGACCGATAGCACGGGCGGCAGTTCGAGGGTGGCGGTAAAAAGCAACCCGGTACGAGGCGTGTGGACCGTCACGCACAGACACCCGCCGAGACGCGAGATCCGGTCTCAGGAGACGCGGGTATGGTTGTCTCGGAGCAGCGGCCGGCCGTCCCCCGTCTACCCGCCCGCTGAAAAATCATATTTCTGATGTGTAGCGGAAACTTTGTTTTCGGCAACGCTACTCAGTCAGGGTGTTCGCTCCGTCGATCGCTGAGGGGAAGCGGTCGTCTGTAACAGTTAAATATCACGGAGAATGACTGTCTGTCAAGACGAACTGTATCGATGGTAGTCACACACACGATCCTCGAAACGGTGACAGCACGCGACGCCACTCCCGAGTTCGATGCGACGGCCGATTCTCGATGAGTTCGCGCGTCGTGGCGGTGGTGCTCGCCGCGCTCTGTCTCACGTCGGTTGCGCTGGCCGCACCGCTGATCCAACCGGACCTGGGGAGTCCGACGGAGTCCGCGACGGGCGGGGGCTCCGGCGTCGCGGAGTCGATCGAGTCCACGCTCGACGAGGCCGAGGGAGACGAGCCGCCCGAGGACCGACCCGATGGCGGCGAGGGAGGGGAGGACGGCGGGCCGTTCGACGGCGAGCGCTTCGACGCGGACGACGCCGAGCGGCTCGGCTCCGACGCGGACCCGTACACGCCGGGCGGCGCGGAGGGCGCGACGGCGTCGGGCGACGGGGACGGCGCGAACGCGTCGGGCGACGACACGGGCATGCTCCGGTACGGCGCCCTCAAAACGCCGTACTGGCGCGCCGCCACGTACGACACCTACACGGGAACTGGCTGGGAGCGGTCAACGAGCGCGTCGGCGTACGACCCGCCGTACGAGCACGACGGCGCCGCGGACCGACGGCGATACCGCGTCACCGCCGAGACGCCGATGAGCATCGTTCCGGCCCCCTACCAGCCGGTCGCCGTCGGGGGGCTCGACGACGTCGTCGTGTACGGCGACAGCTCCTTCGATCGGACCGCTCGAATGGACGCGGGCACGGAGTTCACCGTCACCAGCGACGTTCCCGAGTGGAGCTACGAGGAGCTCGAGCGCGCCGGCGACGACTACGACCCCGACGTCGTCGAGCGGTACGGCACGCCGCGCGAGGAGACGCCGGATCGGGTCCACGAGCTGACCGGCGAGATCGTCGCCGGACAGTCGACCCCCTACGGGAAGGCCGTCGCGATCGACCACTGGCTCAAAAACGAGCGCGGGTACTCGCTTGACACCCCCGAGCCGGGCGACGACGTCGTCGACGAGTTCCTCTTCGAGATGGAGTCGGGGTACTGCGTGTACTTCGCGGCGTCGATGACGGAGATGCTGCGCACGCAGGGCATCCCCGCGCGCTACGCGACGGGATACGCTCGCGCATCGATCGAGGACGGCGTCGAGGAGGTCACCGCTGACCGGGCCCACGCCTGGGTCGAGGTGTACATCGACGGCGTCGGCTGGGTGACCTTGGATCCGACGCCGCCCGAACGCGAGGACGTGCGTGCGAACGGCGGCGACGCGACGGCCACGGACGACGCCGTCGAGGCGAACGCGCGGTACGCCGTCGGGACGAATCTTCAGTCCACTGAGGACGAAGACGATGACTGGGAGACCGTCGACGCCGACGTCGAACTGCTCTCCGACCCCACCCCCGGTACGGAGGGAACGGTTCGCGTCACGCGGGGCGGGTCCCCGCTGGTGGGCCACCGCGTCAGCTACAACGGCGACGTGGTCGGACGGACCGACGCGGACGGCAACGCCACCGGAACGCTCCCGTACGCGGAGAACCTCGAGGTGACCGTCGAGGAGTACACCGCGCCCGGCGATCCGAGCGAGGACGAGCTCGAGGACGAAACCGAAGACAGCGCTGACGACGACGGCGAGGATACCGAGGACGCCGACGGAGAGGAGAGCGATGGCGAAGAAGGCGACGGTGGAGAGGCCGACGGAGAGGAGAGCGACGGCCAAGAAGGCGACGGAATGGGCGGCGAGGAGAGCGACGGCCAAGAAGGTGAGGAAACGGAAGGCGACGGCGTGTTCGACGACAGCGGGAACAGCATCGGGAGTACGAATTCGCCGGACCAGGTGGAGATCGGCGGCCCGATCTCCGAGCTCCCGACGGGGACGGTGTTCACCGTTCGCCACGGCGACGGCGGGGAGGACGGTAGAGACGATGCCTCGTCCGTTGAGACGACGGAGCGCGTGTTCGCCTCGGGGGCGTCCGCCGGACTCGTTCGGCTCGAGCAGTCGGATCCGGACGCCGGTATCTCGCTGAACACCGCCATCGACGTGACGTTCGCGGAGACGCCCCTGCACCCGGGTGACGAGGTCGACGTGACGGCGACCATCGACGGGTCGCCGGTCCCGAACGCGACTGTGACCGCCGGGGAGACGGAGACGACGACCGACGGAAACGGGGCCGCGACGGTTCCCGTTCCGTACACCGAGGAGGTTCGCGTCGAGGTCGAACGCGGCGACGCGAGCGGCGAGGCGACCGCACCGGTCGCGACCGACGCCGCCATCACCGCACTGAACGAGCCGGCGGTCGGGGGGGATCTGACCGTCGAGGTCCTCGTCGACGACCGTCCCGTCGAGGGGCTGGACGTACTCGTCGACGAGGCGGCCGTCGCGGAGACCGACGGCAACGGCACGGCGACGGTCCCGGTCGGCTACGAGGAGACGGTCGACGTGGCGGCGACGCGCGGAGCGGTGCGCGGCGCCGACACGTTCGACGTGAACACGGACCTCGACGTGGCGACCGAGGGGCTTCCGGTCCCGGGTCGGTCGGTGACGCTCACGGCGACCGCTGGCGGTGAGCCAGTCGAGGACGCCACCGTCACAACCGAGGCGGGCGAGATGACGACGGATGCGAACGGAACTGCGGCGGTCACCGTCCCGGTAGTCCCGCGATCCGAGTTGGGATACGTCGTCGAACGCGGCGACGCCGTCGCGGAGGGTGCGATCGGACTCGTCGGCGCCTGGGCCGCCATCGCCGGTATCGCGCTCGGTATCTGGGTGGCTGTGGCCCGATGGACCACCCCTCGGTCCGCGGGACGACAGGCGGCTGGCGTCCTCCGCGTCGCGGTCGAGCGGCTTTCGCGGGTTCCGCGCCGGACCGTCTCCGCAGTCATCCGCGCAGCGGTGTGGATAGGGGCGCTGCTCGCCCGCGGCGGACGCGGCACGGCGTCGACCGTCCGATCGATGCTCGCCGCGCTCGCGTCCGCCGCTCATCGAGCGGCTACCGATCTGCCGCGGTTCTTGGCGGCCACGGTGGCCGGTCTCGCGACACGCGCTCGTGGATTCGCGAGACGCATCGTCGCGTTCGCGAGGTGGCTCGCCGTCGGTCCCCGAACGTGGTGGCGGCGTCTCCGTCACGCCGGAGCGTCGGAGACCGAAGCAGCCGGTTCCGCGCAGTCGGCCGCCGGTAGACCAGCTATTGACGGTGAGGGGGGTGAGGAACCGCGGATCGACCCGCGAGTCGTCGTGATCCGCGCGTGGATCTGGCTGGTGGGCGTCGTGCGGCCCGGCGGCTCGATGACGCCCCGAGAAATCGCCGACCGCGCGACTGCGCTCGGGCTCCCCCAACGACACGTCGACCGCGTGCTGGAGGCGTTCAGGTCACTCCGGTACGCCCACCGCGAGCCCTCCCAAGACGAGGCCGAGACGGTGGCCGACGCCGAGCACTCGCTCCGGTCGGCGCGGGGTGGTGACGAGTGATCCGAGCCGTGAGCGCCGCGCTCGGGGCCCTCGTGCTCGCCGGCGGCGGCGTGCTCGCGGTCGCACCCGGCGTGCTTCCACCGGAGGTACTCGATCCCGTAACGGCCGTCGACGTCGCCGACGTCGTCGACACGGGTCTGCTCGCGGTCGCCGCGGTCGTGCTCCTGTTGGGCGGTCTCGCTCGCGTGTCGACTCGAGCGCGACCGCGCGACCCGGTGTCGGTTGAACCTCGTGACGAGAGCGATCGCGCGGTGGCGATGTCTGGGAACGACTTCGACGCGGCCGTCGCCGAGCACGACCTCTACCGCCGGGGTGCGACCGTCCCCGAGACCACGTCCGAGCCGGGACTTACCGACACGCTCGTGGCGACGCTAGCACGCCTCGAAGGCTGTTCGGAGTCCGACGCTCGCGACCTCCTCGAATCGGGGGCGTGGACCGACGACCGCGACGCAGCACTGCTGTTCGCGGCGGACCCCGACCGCACGGCAGCCGAGCGGTTCCGCGCGTGGCTTCGCCCGGAGGCGACGTTTGAGCGTCGTGTACGTGCGGCCACCGGCGAACTGGAGCGGCTCTCCCGCGAACTAAACGGCGCCAGGAATGTGGAACGCGAGCGGGACGACGGGGGGCCCGACGCCCCATCTACCGGCCGGGAGGTGGAGGCGCGATGACCGACGAGTGGCTCGTCGAGACGAGTCGACGAACGGAGGGTCTCGCGGTCGTCGGGTTGCTCGCGGTGGCGGTCGGCGCGGCAACCGGGACCGGCGCGACGCTCCTGCTCGCGGTGCCGGTGGTCGGCTTCGCGCTGTACGACCGGCTGACGACGTTAGACCCGCCGGAGTTGGTCTGCGAGCGCGAGTTGGAGACGGAACGCCCGCTACCCGGCAGGAAGGTGACGGTCATGCTCACGGTCCGCAACGAGGGCGAACGAAACGTCCCCGACCTTCGAGTGGTTGACGGCGTCCCCGGGGCGCTCTCCGTCGTCGACGGCTCCCCGCGGTCCGGACTCTCGCTCGCGCCCGGCGAGTCGGCCTCGTTCGAGTACGCGGTTCGGACGCGGCGCGGATCCTTCGAGTTCGAACCGACGACGCTCATCGCACGGAATCTGAGCGGATCGCGACGCGCTCGCCGCACCGACGCGGTCGAGACGACGATGGACTGCCGGGTCCACCCCGAGACGTACGCGCTGGACAACCGCGCGAGCCTCGTTTCGGGGATGCTCGACACCGCGCGCGGCGGCGCTGGCGTCGAGTTCCACTCGACGCGTGAGTACCACTCGACGGACCCGGCGAACCGTATTGACTGGCGTCGGCTCGCTCGAAGCGGAGACCTCACGACCGTAACCTACCGCGAATCGAAGGCCGCGACGGTTCAACTCGTGGTGGACCGCAGTCCCGGCACGGACGTGTCCTACGCCGCCGACGGCCTCACGCACGCCGAGTACGCGACCTACGCCGCCGAGATGGTGGCCGAGATGCTGCTCGGAGCCCACCACCGCGTCGGCCTGACAACGTTCGGGGACAGTCGGGATGTCATCCGGCCGTCGACCGGCGACGAGCATCGGCTCTCGCTTCGACGGCTGTTCGAGGGCCTCGACGGTGCCGGCACGGAGCGACCGGATCCGACCGCAACCGCCGACGAGGTCGCGGACGTGACTCCGAATCACACGCAGTTCACGCTCATCTCGCCGGTCGTGGACGACGAGTTCGTCGACCTCGCGACGCGACTCCGAGCACACGGCAAGAGCGTCGTCGTCCTCTCGCCGCGACAGCCCCGCGCCGAAACGGACGGACAGCGGATCCTGCTTGCTGACCGGGCGCTCCGTATCGACGATTTGCGACGAAACGGCGTAACGGTGTTCGACTGGGACACGACGGAGCCGATTCGGATCGCCCTGGAACACCGATTCGGGAGGGCAGTATGAGGGCGGAACGCCACCCGACCAGAATAATGACGGCCCTCGGTGTCGGCGTCGGGCTGCTCGCCGTCCTGCTTCCGCTTACACTGATAAACCCGGTCGTGGCGGGTGCCGCGACGTTCGCCGCGACGGTCGGCGTCGGGCTGCTCGCCGCAGGTACTGCCTCCGCCCGGCTCACCCCCTTCACCTATCTCGCCACCACTCCCTTTGTCGGCGTCGGCATCGCGCTGGCGACCGTCGGTCATGTGGACGTCGCGGCCGCGGCCGCGGATCCCGCCGCGGTGCGACGCACGCCACTCGCCGCCGGTGCGCTTGCCGGGCTCACGGGCACCGTCGCGCTGTCGCTCCTGTTCGGAAGCGCGACGCGCACCGCGACGACTCCGAACGTCCGCGCCGCGCTGGTCGCGTCGCTTCGCGTGGCCGCGCTGTTCGCGACGGCATCGGGGACCCTCTTCGCGGTGTCCCAGGCGGTCGGCGAAACAGATCTTGGCGCCGCGTTCGACCGGATCGTCGTCGGCGCGGCCGCCGCCGACCAGGGCCTGACCAGCTTCGTGGTGCTGCTCGCGTGGGCGCTGGTGGCGGCGCTCGCCGTCACCCTCCTCCGGAGTGTCGGGCGACTGACCACGACGCCGCTGGAGTCGGTCGACGCGCGGGATCCCGCCGAACTCGCCGCGGACGCCGAATCTGACACCGAGACCGAGTCGACCGGGGACAGCGACCGTCTCTCGACTGCGGTCTCGGCGTCGCTGATCGGCCTGATCGCCCTGAGCTTCCTGCAGTTGATCGGCGGCAAGCTCGTTCCGACCGAGCAGGACTCCGGACTCGCCGATCTGCTCGCGGCGAGCGACGCGTTCGGTGAGGCCGTGACCACGGAGACGGCGCTGATCGCGCTGATCGCCGCGATGGCCGCACTGGTTGCGATCCGGCTTGTCGTCGCTCTCGCCGAGTGGGCTCGCCGGCGGCACGACCGGTCCGAGCGCGTTCTCGGACCGACCCTCTCGTCCGCCGGCGTCGTCGCCGCGGTCGCGTTGGGGGTTCAGGCCGGCTCACCGCTGTATCGCCCGGCGGTCGAAGCCGAGTTGCTGGCGGCGGCGGTGCCGCCCTCGCTCGTCCGCGAACTGGTCGGAGTGCTTCCAGCGCTCGTCCTCGGAGGCGTGGCCGCTCTCGCTGCCGTCACCGCCGCGTCGCTCGTGCTGGTACGGGTCTACGCGGAAACGATCGCCCAGGGACCGGGGGACTGGCTCGTCTACCGAAACCTCGTGTTCCTGTCGAGCGCGATATCGATCGTCGCCGCGACCGTATACGGCGTTATGCCGCTTGCGGCGTTCGCCGCGATGGTGGCGGCGCTGCTGGCGTGGGACTTCCTGGAGTACGGCTACACGCTGGCGGTCGAGCTCCGAACCGGCGCGGTTCAGCCGCCGGAGATCGCTCACGTCGCCGCCAGCGCGGGGGTCGGCGTCGTGCTCGTCGGCCTCACGCTGGGCGTTCATCAGGTCGGACGCTCGTTTAGCCCGCCGACGGCGACCTCGTTCCTCGCTGTCCCGCTGCTCGTCCTCGCCGCGGCGCTGCTGCTGCTCTACTTCAACTCGGAGTAACGGGACTGCCGGGAGCCACGGGGAGACGGAGTGGAAGGAGCGGGCGTCGCAACGCGGGGAGGCGAGGCGGAGGCGCGGGCCTCCAGACCTACGCCTCGGGTGCGTCCGCCTCGCGCGGCACGTCGACGGTGTCGAGCACGTCCTTAATGATGGCGCGCTCGGCGGTCCGGTTCACGCGTGCCTCCGTCGACAACACCAGTCGGTGGGCGAGCGTCGGTTCGGCCACCCGCTTGACGTCCTCCGGGACGAGGTAGTCGCGTCCGCGGAAGGCGGCCGCCGCCCGCGACGCCTCCAGCAGGCGCTGTGTGCCGCGCGGGGAGACGCCGGTGTCGACGCGCTCGTCCTCGCGCGTCGCTCGCGAGAGGTCGACGACGTAGTCGACGAGGTCGTCGTCGACCGACACCGCCTCCGGAGCGGTTCGCAGCGCCGCCGCCGTCTCTTGATCGATCGTCTGCGTGACGCTCGGCGCGGAGGCGTACCGGTCGAGCCGACGGAACAGCAGCTCGCGCTCGCCCTCCCGGTCCGGATAGCCGATGGCGGACTTGACGAGGAAGCGGTCGAGCTGCGCCTCCGGTAGCTCGAAGGTACCCTCCTGCTCGACTGGGTTCTGGGTCGCGATCACGAAGAAGGGCGTCGGCAGGTCGTAGGTGGTCCCGTCGACGGTCACCTGACGCTCCTGCATCGCCTCCAGCAGTGCGGACTGGGTCTTCGGCGGCGCGCGGTTGATTTCGTCGGCCAACAGGACGTTGGCGAACACCGGTCCCTCGCGGAACTCGAAGGTCCCGTCGTGGTCGTTGTAGACATTACTGCCCGTGATGTCCGCTGGAAGGAGGTCCGGCGTGAACTGGATCCGGCTGAAGCTCAGCCCCATCGCCGTCGCGATACTCTCGGCGGTGATCGTCTTTCCCGTTCCCGGAACGTCCTCCAGTAGGACGTGACCGTCCGCGAGAACAGCGGTCAACACCGTCTCCAAGAACCGCTCGTCGAGGACGATCGCCGACTCGATCTCCTCGGCGAGCGCCGACACGTGGTCGGCGACGCGCTCCGGCGCGATCCGGTTCGTCACGTACGTTCCTCCTCGGTGAGGGCATCCATATTCGTACTGGCGTTCAGTCGAATTGCTGATATATGTTCCGCCTGACGGCGCGGTTCCGCTCCGATGAGCCCGTCGTTATGGCAGCGCCAGACGACCCTGTCTCTTATACACATCTCTGATGGCGCGAGGGAGNGATCAGAACGCGCTCTTTCCGACCGTCTCGCGGTACGTCCCGGTGCCGCGGTGCTCCGTCCCGTCCCACGTCTCGACCGCGACCAGCACGCGGGTGTTCAGGGCGTCGTCCGGCGCGCCCTCGATCCGGAGCGTCGAGTCGCCGATCCGGGCGACGGCCGTGTCGCCCTCCACGCCGGTGACCATCACCTCGATCACGTCGCCGGCCGCGTACTCGGGGGTCGACCCCCGGAACGACCAGCCGGCGAGGAACTTGTCGAAGCGGCTCATGCGCGCGACACCTCCTCGGAGGTGCGGTCGGGGATGTACTCACGACCGAACCCGGTGATCGCGGCCAGCAGGAAGACGATCACGAGGAACCAGCCGTGGAACACGTACGGCACGACCTCGATGGGGTTCACCACCATCTCGGGGCCGTACTCCGCGCCGAGTCCGTCGGGACCGACCATCACCTGATAGCCGACGAGGACGCCGCCGGCCCACGGAAAGATGTACCCGAGCGCCGACGTGTTCGCGTCTAAGATGTTCGCCCGTCGGTAGCCGTTGATGTTGAACTTCTCGCCGATCCGCGCGATGTACGGGGCGATCGCGATCTCCGCGGCGGTGTTGATCGTGATCATCCCGTTGATCGTCGCCGTGCCGAGCACCATCGTCAGCTCGGCCCGGCGGACGTTGGTCGCGACGGAGTTGAGCAGGAACTCCTGGATCGCTTCGAAGCCGCCGCCGCGGATCATGATCTGCGCCATCGACACGATTAGGAGGGTCAACACGATGAGCGGGAAGAACCCGGTTGCGCCCGTGTAGAGGCTCCCGCCCACGCCCGTGGTCTCGCCGACCGCGACGAACGGAAGCGAGGTGAACGTCCCGGCCTCGCTCACGGTGAACACGAGGATGTCGCTCACCGACGAGAGCCCGAACGCGAGGTTGAAGCTGACGGCAACGACGATCCCCCACGAGATCGCTTCGACGATGTGTCGGCCTGCGACCGCCGTCACGATCACGGCACCCATTGAGATCAGATGGACCAGGCCGAGCGCGGTCGCCGACTCGCGGAGCGCGGCCGACCCTTCGAGACTCGCGCCCGCCAATACTGATCCCATGATCAGGTACGCGACGAACGCGGGCACGGCGGCGACGATCGCGTACTTGAACCGCGAGGCGACGACGCCGCCGATGTCGGCGTCCTGTGTCACCGCGCTCACGATCGTCGTGTCGCTCACGGGTGCGAGGTTGTCACCGAACACGGCGCCCGATAAGATCGCGGCGAACAGCAGCACCGGATTCGCGCCGACCAGCACGCCCGCTGGGAAAAAGAGGGTCACGAACGCGATGGTGGCGCCGTACCCCGTCCCGATCCCGGTCGCGAGCAGACCACAGAGGACGAACGCGGCCGCCGGGAACGTCGAAGCACCGACGTTTAACGCGTCAGCAGCGAAAATGAGTCCATCGACAAAACCGCCGGCTTGGAGCGTGTCGGCGAACATCCCGGCCCACAGCCACGCGACGATCGCCGTGGCAGCAACGCGCTGGGTCATCCCCTCGAAGATAGTGTCCGCGTACGCCTTCCAGTTCCCACGTACGAAGAACATCCCGAGGATCGTCCCGATCAGCGCCCCGATGACGAGCCCGTCCGGGCCGCCAATTCTGAGAACGCCGCTCTGGAATATCGCCCAGACGATGAAGAAGGCGAGCGGAATGGTACTCATCCACTTCCCGCCGTAGAACGTGATCCGCGGCTCGGGGCCCGCCCCCGTCTCGGCGGGGGTGTCGAGGCCGCCGTCGGTCGCGAGTTCGCCCCCGGTCGAAGCCCCGCCGACGGTTGCACTGCCGTCGTCTGCCGTGCCGGGGGAGTCCCCGTCGGGCCGCCCGTCGCCCAACGAGGCGCTATCTGGTGGTTCGTCGCCGGTCCGATCGATCGGGTCGCCGTCGGATGGTTCGTCCATGTGTCTTTCCCAGGCGCCCGGTCATCGACGACCTACGTAAACCCTCGTGTCACGCCTCCGTTCGCGTTCCACCTCCGTTCGCGTTCCGCCTCCGTTCGCGTTCCGCCTCTGTCCCCGATCTGCCCGCCGCGCTCGCCCGGCAGGCCACAAGAACACTCTTAAGAACCCCGACACCGACCGTTCACACGGGAACAGCACAGCTGCAGATCCGACGCGCCGGGGTCTTTTCGCCCACGGCTTGGGAATGTAGCAGTGCGCCGACGCCTCCGGCGTCGCGGTCGGGCCGTCCGCTCGCGCGGACCGTCCGGTCGGACCGCTCGCGTTCGCGAGCCGTCCGTCAGCCGCGCCGCGCGGAGCCGCGGTCACGTTGCGGTTGTGCCGTTCCAACCAGATACACAATGGCACGAATGCACACGCGCCGTCGCGGTTCGTCCGGTTCGGACAAGCCGGCGACGGACGAGAACCCGGAGTGGAGCGACGTCGACGCCGAGGACATCGAGTCCCGCGTCGTCGAACTGGCGGAGCAGGGCCACGACCCCAGCGTCATCGGACTCAAGCTCCGTGACGAGGGCGTCAAGGGCGTTCCGGTGCCCGACGTGAAGCTGGCCACCGGCAAGAAGCTCACCGAAATCCTCGACGAGCACGACGCAGACCCGGAGTTCCCCGAGGACCTCCGCAACCTGATGGCCCAAGCTGTCCGCCTGCGCGAGCACATGGCGGAGAACGGACAGGACCACCAGAACAAGCGCGCGCTCCAGAACACGGAGTCGAAGATCCGCCGCCTCGCGAACTACTACCGCGGCGACGAGATCGACGAGGAGTTCACGTACACCCACGAGTACGCGGCCGAGCTGCTCGACGACGAGTAACGGCTCCGACGAGTCACCGACGCGACGCCGAGTCGCGACGAACCGACGTGACGCGTTGATTCACGACGCATCGACCCACGACGCATCGACCCACGACCGCACCACCCGACCGCACCCACCCAAATGACCGAAGCGACATCCCCGACGTCCGCCCCCGACGCCCTCGCCGACGTCCTCGCCGACGCGCCGTTCGTCCGGCTCGTCGCGACCGACGACGGCGACGCGGTAGCAGCCGCAGGGCTGCTCGCGCGGGCGCTTCGAGCGGTCGACACGCCGTTTCAGGTCCGCGTGTCCCGCGATCCGGTCCCCGACGCCGGCGACGACGCCGTCGCGGTGACCGTCGGCGCGGCCCGCGGCCCGCACGCGATTCCCGGCTCGGGGCGCCCGGCGAGCGCGGACGCGTTCGCGACAGCGCGCGCGCTCGGCGCCGACCCCGATCCGGTCGTCGCCCTCGCTGGCGTCGTCGCGGCCGGCTCCGTCCCCGGCACGGACGGCTCGGGCGACGCGCTGAAGGCTGCCGAACGCTCGGACCGCGTCCGCCGACGCCCGGGCGTCGCGCTCCCGGTCGCCGACGCGGCGGACGGGCTCGCGGCCTCGACGCTCGTCCGGACGCCGTACTCCGGCGACCCCGAGGCCGCGGCCGCGGCGCTCGCGGAACTCGGGCTCCCGGCCGACCGCGACGACGACGCGCACCGGCGGCTCGCGTCGCTGGTCGCCGTCGACGTCGCGGACGCGGACGGCGCGAACGCGCGGGCCGCCTCGGCGGTCGAGCGCGCGCTCCGCCCGTACGAAACGACCGGGAACGCGGCGCCGTTCGAGACGGTCGGCGGCTACGCCGACGTCCTCGACGCGCTCGCCCGCGGGGCTCCCGGCACGGGGGTCTCGCTGGCGCTCGCCGCCGACCCGAGCGACGGGCTTCGGACCGCCGCGCTCGACGCGTGGCGGACCCACGGGCGCGCCGCGCACCGCGCCCTCGACGCCGCGACGACCGGCCGGTACGACGGCTGCTTCGTCGCGCGCGTCGACCTCGGAGACGGAGCGGCCGACACCGAGGGCGGAACCGCCGCGCGCGACGCGGCCGCCGTCCTCCCGACGATCGCCCGGCTCGCACGCGACTTCCGGTCGCCGGAGCCGGTCGCGATCGCGCTCGACGAGGCCGCGGGGCGGCTGGCCGTCGCGGGCACTGGCAGTGGCCGCGCAGCGGACGACGCGGGCACCGAGCCGACCGGGCTCGGCGACGCCTGTCGGTCGGCGGCGGGCGAGGCTGGCGGCGACGGCTGGGGGACCGCCGACCGCGGGGGGATCGTGGTCGGTGACGGCGAAGCGACCGACGGCGACATCACGAGCGCGCTCGCCGCGCTCAGGGAGGCGCTATGAGCGAGGAGTCCGCTCGGGGCGGGGAGCCCGCTCGGAGCGAGCAGTCGAGCCGGACGGCGACCGTCCGGACGACCCACGCCGACGCCTCCCTCGTCGCCGCCGCGCTCGCCCCGGACGAGACCGACTCGATGACCACCCGGGTCGACGGCGACGCGATCGAGTGCGTCGTCGAGCGTCCCACCACCGGCGGACTGCAGTCGACCGTGGACGACCACGTCGTGAACCTACGCGTCGCGGACCGAATCGTCGAGCGCGCGGGGACGCACCTCGCGGCCGACGACGGAGGGCGCCGCTCCGACACCAACGGCGACACCGACACCAACACATGAGCGAACGATCCGTATCCAAGAGCAGAGAACAGAAGCGCTGGTACTCCGTGCTGGCACCCGAACAGTTCGACCGGCAGGAGCTCGGCGAGACCCTCGCCGAGGAGCCCGACCAGGTCGTCGGCCGCACGATCACGACGACGCTGGGCGAGCTGACCGGCGACTCCGGCGCGAACAACACGAAGCTCACGTTCAAGATCACCGACGTGGGCAGCGACACGGCCTACACCGAGTTCATCAAGTACGAGCTCACGCGGGACTACCTGCGCTCGCTCGTCCGCCGCGGCGCCTCGAAGGTCGAGGCGTCGATCACGGTGCTGACGACGGACGACTACCGCATCCGCGTCCAGCCCGTCGCGCTGACGACGAAGAAGGCCGACCGCTCGCAGGAGAAGGCGATCCGCCGCGTCATGATCGACAAGGTCCACGCGGCCGCCGAGGAGCGCACCTTCGAGGCGTTCGTCGACGCCATCGTCGACGGGAACCTCTCGTCGGCGATCTACGGCGAGGCGAAGCTGATCTACCCGCTCCGCCGCGTCGAGGTCCAGAAGCTGACCCTCGAGGCGCGCCCGTCCGAGGTCGCCGCCGAAGAGGAGAGCGCCGTCGACGTCGACGCCGACGAGGTCGCGGTCGACACCGACGAGTAACGCCTCGCCGAGCGCACCCGCAGTTTTTCCGTTTATCAATCGCCCAGCGGCGGCGCCGAGGTGAACTCCGGTGATCGGGAACGGATGCGACGATCCCGTTTATAAATGAAGACCGTAAGAAGCCGGTGCGAACGCGGCGGCGCGTGCCTCCGAGGCCGCCTCGCGGCCGAGGAGCGCGCGCGAGGGAGTCGCGAGCGCGGTGGGCGACCGAAGGGAGCCCCGAGCGAGCGACGAGGCTGGGGAGGCGTGAGGCTGCGGGGCGGTGCGGTCGGGTGGGACTCAAAGGGGCAGCCGCGAGGACGCCGCAGGCGACGCAAGCACCGCAACGAGAGAGCGAACGAAGTGAGCGATCGAGTGAGGAGCGCAGCGAGCGTGCGGCGTCCTCGCGGCTGGGGCTTTGGAGGTATTCGCCGGCGATCCGGAGTCAACGATTTATAGGCGAGCGGCTGGGGCTTTGGAGGTGTTCTCCGCAGCCTCGTCGATCGCGTATAGTCGAGCAGCCGGGGAATTTGGCGGGGTTCGCCGTCGATCGACAGTCAACCACTTATACATCGTCCACTCACTCCACGTCTCGCGTCAGCTGCCTCCGATACGGCTCGAACCCCTGTTGCTCGTAGAACGCCATCGCTCGCTCGTTATCGACGTCGACGTCGAGCCGGAGTTCGCCGCAGTCCTGCTCGCGGGCGTCGACCTCTGCGCGCTCTACCAGTCGGTCGGCGAGCCCGCTCCCGCGGTACGGCTCCGCGACGTAGATCTCGCCGATCACGAGCCGGTCCGGACGGTCGAACGGGTCGGGACACTCGTCGACGCTCGTCAGTAACAGCCCCGTCAGTTCGAGGTCGGGATGCGCGACGGACGCGGTTGCGGGGTCGACGTCGACCCCATCGGGCGCCCTCGCAGCCACCCACCCCCGGTTGCCGTCGTCCTCGAGTCGGTTCCGGGTGAACTCGACGTTGCGCTCGACGAACCGCTCGTCGGACCAGTCCGCCAGCGCGTGCGCGTCGACGGCGGCCGCGAGGTCGCGGTGATAGGGGAGCCACAGCTCGGCCGCGTAGCGGCGGAGGGCGTCGTCCTCGGTGGGAAGGCGTCGGATCTCCATACACCCGACTGCGTCCACGCTGTTTAAAAGGGCTACCGTGGCGTGCGGACGGTCCACAACCTCCGATATCCGGGAGACGAAAGCTTGAAACGCCGCTCGCTCGACCTCACGAACATGGAACTGCGGGTCATCGAGAAGACCGACACGGAACTCCGCATCGAGATCGCCGGCGAGGACCACACGTTCATGAACGTGCTGAAGGGCGTCCTGCTGGAGACCGACGACGTCGCGGCCGCGACCTACGACATGAACCCCGAGCAGTCGGGCGGCCAGACGGAGCCGGTGCTGACGGTGAAGTCCGAGTCCAGCGACCCGCTCGACGTGCTCGCCGACGCCGCCGAGTCGATCACCGACCGGACGGGCGCGCTGCGCGACGCCGTGAAAGCGGCCTGAGTCGGGCCCGCTGCGGTTTCCGAACGTCTTTTCTACTCTCTCGTCGCTCACCGAGCCGCTCGGTCGGGCGACCGAGGGGGCATACCTAAGTGCCGACTCCAGAAACGTGGGGGTATGCCGCCGAGCGTACTCATGCTGGGATGGGGGTATCCGCCGAACATCACCGGCGGACTCGACGTCCACGTCGGTGAACTGTTCTCGGGGCTCCGCGACCACTTCGGGGTGGACGCCACCCTCGTGTTGCCCGCGGAGTTCGCACCCGACGACGAGTCGGGTATCGTGCCCGTCGAGACCGGAGAGGGCGACGTCGCGGACCGCGTCGACCGCCTCGGCGATCGGTTCGCCGAGCTCGCTCCGGATCACGACGTGATCCACACGCACGACTGGTTCGGGTACGGTCCCGGCCGGCAGGCCGCCCGCGCCTCGGACGCGACGTGGGTGTCCTCGTTCCACTCGCTGGCGAGCGACCGCAACATCAACCCGCCCAAACGCGAGGTCGAGACCGAGCGCCGGCTCGCGAACGCCGCCGACACAAACATCGCGGTCAGCGAGATCGTCCGCGAGGACATCCGCGAGCTGTACGACGCGGAGTCGCGGGTCGTGTACAACGGCTTCTCGACCCCGACGTTCTCCGGGAAGGACGTCCGCGAGGAGCTCGGCATCGACGGCGAGATGCTCTTCTTCGTCGGCCGACACACCGACCAGAAGGGGATCTCGCACCTGCTGTACGCGATGCGGAAGCTCCGCCGTCCCGGCGTGACTCTCGTGGTCGGCGGGTCGGGACACCAGACGGACCAGCTGAAGCGGTTCGTCGAACTGCTCGGTATCGACGACCGCGTCGAGTTCGTCGGCTACGTTCCGGAAGCGGAGCTCGGCGACTACTACGCCGCCGCCGACGCGTTCGTCTCGCCCTCGTACGCGGAGCCGTTCGGGATCACGATCACCGAGGCGCTGGAGGCCGGGACGCAGGTCGTCGCGACCCGGTCGGGCGTCGCCGAGGTGCTTCCGGACGGCTGTCTCGTCGAGGTCGAGGTCGATTCGGAGTCGATCGTCGACGGGATCACGACCGCGCTTGACCGCGAGCAGCCGCCGGAGTACGAGCGCCGCGAGTGGTCGGACGTCACCGAGGACACGCTGGCTGTGTACGAAGACGTGGCCTAACTCAAGAGAACTCCCCTTCGATCCGCGTTCGATCGCCGGTCTTCGATCACCGATTCTTACTCGTCGGTTCTTACTCGTCGGTTCTTACTCGTCGGTTCTTACTCGTCATCGCCGCGGTACACGTCGAACTCGGTGGCCGTCTCGGGGTGGGTGATCCGGAACCCGTCCGCGGTCTCTGACACGCCGCGGGTGCTTCCGGACTCGCCGCCGTACGGACTCTCCTCGCCGTCGACGCCGCTGCCGCCCTGATACGGCGACGTGTACGGCGACCCGGACACGGGCTCGTCGAAGTCCTCCGGCGGGAGGTAGATCCGCTCGCCGCTCGCGGAGCGAACCACGACAGCGACGTCGCGGGTCCCGATCACGTCGATGACGGTCCGTTCCCCCGTGACGCGCGCGTCGATATCGATTTCGTCCATACCCCACGTTGCGGACGGGGGCGGTTTAGCACTACCGGCGGCGTGCGGTGCCGACGTCGCGGAGAGAGCCGAGGGGGCGACGCCGCGGGTTCGAGCCGCCGGAGGGGTGGTGAACCCTTTTGTGCGGTCGCGTCGAAGCCCGACTCGATGGACGTCAACAGCCATGCCGAGGAGCTCGCCTCCGACCTCGGTGTCGACAAAGAGGAGGTCAAAGCCGACCTGCAGAACCTACTGGAGTACAGCGTCCCGATCGACGAGGCCAAACAGAGCGTCCGCCGGAAGCACGGTGGGGGAGGCGGCGGCTCGACGCCGACGCCCGACGCCGTCGACGTGGGCGAGATCACCACCGACCACGACGGCGTGACGGTTACCGTCCGCGTGCTCACGCAGGGGACGCGGACGATCCGGTACCAGGGCGACGACCTCACCATCCGCGAGGGGGAGGTCGCCGACGAGACCGGCGTCATCTCCTACACCGCGTGGCAGGACTTCGGCTTCGAGCCGGGCGACTCGCTGACGATCGGCAACGCCGGCGTCCGGGAGTGGGAGGGCGAGCCGGAGCTCAACCTCAACGACTCCACCACCGTCGCCATCGCCGACGAGCCGGTCGAGGTCGACCGCGAGGTCGGCGGCGACCGGAGCCTCGTCGACATCGACGCGGGCGACCGCGGTCGCAACGTCGAGGTCCGCGTGCTCGAGGTCGACGAGAAGACGATCTCCGGGCGCGACGGCGAGACCGAGATCCTGGAGGGCGTCGTCGGCGACGCCACCGCGAAGCTTCCCTTCACCGACTGGCAGCCCCGGTCCGAGCTGAAGCCGGGCGCCGACCTCCGGATCGAGGACGTGTACGTCCGGGAGTTCCGCGGCGTGCCCTCGATCAACCTCACGGAGTTCTCGACGGTGACGCCCCTCCCCGACTCCGTCGAGGTCGCGGAGGACGCCCCCCGACTGTCGATCGCCGAGGCGGTCGGGTCCGGCGGGATGTTCGACGTGGAGGTCGTCGGGAACGTCCTCGAGATCCGGGACGGTTCCGGGCTCATCGAGCGCTGTCCGGAGTGCGGCCGCGTCGTCCAGAACGGTCAGTGTCGGAGTCACGGCGACGTGGACGGCGAGGACGACCTCCGCGTGAAGGCGATCGTCGACGACGGCACCGACACCGTCACCGTCGTCCTCGACGACGAACTCACCGCGGAGGTGTACGGCGGCGGGCTCGGGGACGCCCTCGACGCCGCGAAGGACGCGATGGACAAGGAGGTCGTCGCGGAGGCGATCGCCGACTCGCTGGTCGGGCGCGCCTACCGCGTCCGCGGGAACCTCTCTGTCGACGACTACGGCGCCAACCTCGACGCGAACGAGTTCGAGCTCGCGGACGACGACCCGGCCGACCACGCCCGCGCCGCGCTCGCGGAGGTGGGCGAATGAGCGACGACGGGCCCGGCGCCCGCGAGGTCGCTCACCGGGTGTTCGCCGCCGAGTTCGACGACGCCTCGCTCTCGTACTCCGAGAGCGACGAGGAGCGCGCCCCGAACTACGTCGTCACGCCGACCGGCGCGCGCGTGAACCGGCTGTTCGTCGCGGGCGTGCTCACCGAGGTCGAGCGCGTCAACGACGAGACGCGCCGCGGGCGGGTCGTGGACCCCTCCGGCGCGTTCGTCACCTACGCCGGGCAGTACCAGCCCGAGGCGCAGACGTTCCTCGAACGCGCCGAACCCCCGGCGTTCGTCGCGCTCACGGGCAAGGCGCGGACCTTCGAGCCGGAGGACTCCGACCGGGTGTTCACCTCGGTGCGCCCCGAGAGCCTCAACGCGGTCGACGCCGACACCCGCGACCGCTGGGTCGTCTCCGCCGCGGAGGCCACGCTCGACCGGCTCGCCGTCTTCGAAACGGCCCTCGACGCCGACCTCCGCGGCGAGGAGCTCCGCGCGGCCCTCGAATCGGGCGGCGCGCCGGCGTCGCTGGCGGCGGGAATCCCGAAGGCGATCGCCCACTACGACACCTCGACCGCCTACGTCGAGGCGCTCCGTCGGCTCGCCGTCGACGCGCTGGAGCTCATCGCCGGCGACCGCGACGAGGTGCGTGCGCCGGAGATCGCCCCCGACGCTGGCGGTGACGCCGCGATCGGCGCGCTCCCGGAGACGGACGTGACGATAGAGGTCCCGGCTGAGCCGGCCGCTGACGAAGGGCCGGCGGAATCGGAATCGACGGTCTCCGAGTCGGACGAGCCCCGCTCCGAGCCGGCATCTGGTTCCGAGCCGGAGCCCGCGTCCGACTCGGAGTCCGTGGCCACAGACGAAGGGGCGGCCGAGGCGACCGAACCGACTGCGACNCCGCCGATTCCGGTCCCTCGGAGACCGACTCGATCGGTTCCGAGTCAGCCGGCGAGAGCGACGGACTCGGCGACTTCGACGCCGACCTCGACGACGTCGGGGCCGACGACGCCGCGGCGGACGACACCGGAGGGGACGCCACCGACATCGACCCCGACGAGCCGGCGAGCGAGCCCGCCTCCGACGAGATGTACGAACTCGACGAGGAGGAGCGCGAGGAGATCGAGTCGGAGTTCGGAACCGACTTTTCGACCGGGAGCGAAGTCGAAGAGCCCGGCGAGGCCGACATCGACGTGCCGGACCCCGAAGAGATGGACGAGCCCCCAGCCGAGGAGGGAGCCGCGGTGTCGGCGGAGGCCGAGAAATCGGACGCCGAGGAGCCGGACGCCGCCGACCCGACCCCGGCGAGTGAGGAGCCGGCGGGCGACGAGGCCGAGCCGACCGGCGAGCTCGACCTCGAAGCCGCCGTTATCGACGCGATGGACGCACTCGACGACGGCGACGGCGCCGACCGCGAGGCGGTCGTCGAGGCGGTCGTCGACGACCACGGGGTCGCGGCCGACGCGGTCGAGGACGCCATCCAGGACGCGCTGATGAGCGGGAAGTGTTACGAGCCGGGCGACGGCGTGCTCAAGCCGATCTGATGGCGCCGGGCGCGTCGCCCGTCGTCGAGCCGGTGGTCGGCGAACCGGCGGCCGCGGCCGACCTCGGCGGGGAGCGCGCGCTGCTCGTCGCCGACGTCCACGCCGGCATCGAAGTCGGGCTCCGCTACGAGCGCGGCGTCGAACTGGACGCCCGGGCCGACGAGCGCCGCGAGCGGCTCTGCGCCCTCATCGCCGAGACCGACGCCGACCGGCTCGTGGTCCTCGGCGACCTCGCCCACCGGATCGCGGCGCCTGACGGCGACGAGCGCGACGAACTCGTCGAGCTGATCCGCGCGGTCACGGACCGCGTCCCGATGACGCTCGTCGAGGGGAACCACGACGGCGGAGTCGCCGAGGCGTTCGCCGACGACCTCGACGTGATCGGCGCTGGCGGGGGCGTGCTCGGAGGTACCGTCGGCGTCCTCCACGGTCACACGTGGCCCGATCCGGGGCTCCTGGACGCCGACGTGGTCTGTATGGGCCACGAGCATCCCCAAGTGCGACTGGAGGACTCGGTCGGCGGATCGCGGGCAGAGCGCGCGTGGCTCCGGGGGGAACTCGATCCCGGGGCGTTCGTGGAAGACGGTGGAAACGAGGGAGACGGCTCCGACCCGCCAGAACTCGTCGTCTTCCCCGCGTTCAACGAGCGCTCCGGCGGCACGTGGGTCAACGTCGACGGTCAGTCGTTCCTCGCGCCGTTCCTCCCGGACGCGCTGCCGGCCGGCGACGCGTACCTGCTCGACGGGACGCGGCTCGGGGACTTCCGGCGGGTGTGAACTGAGAAAAACGCGAGCGCGGCTACTCCTCGACCGGCCGGAACCGGAAGCCGTCCCACTCCTGGCTCTCGGGCTCACGGATGCCGGCGCCCGGCTCGCGAAGCTCGTCGGCGTAGACCGGCTCGACGCGGTCGCCGATGTCGACGTCGAAGGTCTCCCCGGAACCGTTCTCGCCTTCACCCGCGCGCTCGGCTATCTGTCCGAGCGCGCGAACCGGCGGTCCGTCGTACTCCTCGCCCATCTCGAACTCGACGATTGCGAGGGTGTTCGGTTCCCGAACGCCCGGCGGCGTCGCGGTCGAGGTCGTCCACGTGAGGACCCGCCCCCCGTGCTCCCGGAGGTCGACCGTCCCGACGCGCTCGGCGCCGTTCGGGCTCACGGTGTGAGGCGGGTACGTGACGGTCCCGTCCGCGTACTCCGCGGCCTCGAAGGTCGGTTCCTCGCTGGACTCTTCCCCGTCGGTTCCGGTCGCGTCGTCGGCTTCGTGCTCGCTCATTGGCTGCCCTCCAGAATCGTCGTGGTCACGCAGTTCCCGAACCCGCCGACGTTGCAGGCGAGCCCCGTTTCGGCCTCGACCTGCCGCGGGCCGGCGTTCCCGGTGACCTGCTCGAATATCTCGTACACCTGTGCGACGCCGCTGGCCCCGAGCGGGTGGCCCTTCGACTTGAGCCCGCCGGAGGTGTTGATCGGGAGCTCGCCGTCGCGGTCGGTGACGCCCTCCTCGACCGCCTTCCACCCCTCGCCCTTCTCGAAGAAGCCGAGGTCCTCGCTCTGGAGGAACTCGAGGATGGTGAACATGTCGTGGAGCTCCGCCACGTCGACGTCGTCCGGGCCGATCCCGGCCATCTCGTAGGCGATATCGGAGGAGTCGACGACGCCGCCCATCGTCGTCGGGTCAGCGCGCTCGTGGACGACGTGGGTGTCGGTCGCGCCGCCGATCCCCGAAATGACCGCGTACTCGTCTTCGGGGACGTACTCCGCCGCGACCGACTCCGGACAGAAGACGAGCGCCGCGGAGCCGTCCGTGATCGGACAGAAGTCGTACAGACGGAGGGGGTCGGCGACGATCGGCGAGCCGAGGACCGTGTCGAGGTCGACCTCCTTCCGGAACTGCGCGTGGGAGTTGTCGACGCCGTTCTTGTGGTTCTTCACCGCCACCTTCCCGAGGCTCTCGCGCGGCGCGTCGTAGGTGTCGAGGTAGAGCCGCGCCGTGAGCCCCGCGAAGGAGGGGAGCGTGACGCCCTGCTTGTACTCGACCGGATGGGTGAGAGACGCGATCACGTCGGTCGCCTCCGCGGTCGTCCGGTGGGTCATCTTCTCGCCGCCGACCAACATGGTGAGGTCGCTCGCGCCGGAGGCGACCGACTGCCACGCCGCGTAGACGCCCGCGCCGCCGGACGAGGAGGTCTGGTCGATCCGGGCGGTGTACGCCGGCTGTGCCGCTAGGTCGTGGGCGAGCGCGTTCGGGACCCCGGTCTGGCCCTCGAACTCGCCGCTGGCCATGTTCGAGACGTACAGGTGATCGAGGTCGTCGCCGTCGATCCCGGCGTCGTCGAGCGCGGCCGCGCCCGCCTCCGCCAGCAGCTCGCGCACCCACGCGTCGCGCTGCCCGAACCGGGTCATCGACGCGCCGATGATCGCTACGCGTTCCATACGCGTCGGTCCACGGCGCCCGCCTAAAGCGTACCTCTCTGCGGTCGCCGGAAAGGGTCCCGCTGCCGAGCGCCGCCGCTCACTCCGCGCGCCGCCCGGCGTGGCCCGGGTAGTCGCGCTCGAACCGCGACCCGATCTCGTCGCGGTCGAGCCGGATCACGACCGGTCGGCCGTGCGGGCAGGCGTACGGATTCTCGCAGGCGTCGAGCCGGTCGAGCAGATTCACAACCGACCCCTCCGTCAGCGAGGTGTTCCCGGTCACGGAGGGGTAACACGCCAGGTCCGCGAGCAGCTCGTCGACCACGTCCGTCACCGGCTCGTCGCCCGCGGTCGCGTCGTCGACGAGCGCGGAGAGCACGTCCCTGACGAGCTCCGGGTCGAACGCGGCGTCGAACACCGCCGGGACCGACGAGACGACCACTTCGCGCTCGCCCGCGCGCTCGGCGCGGAACCCGACCGCGGCGAGGTCCTCGACGAACTCCTCGAACAGCGCCGCCTCCCGCGCGGTGAGCGCGATCCGGACGGGCTCGGCGAGCGCCTGCGCGTCGGCGCCGTCGGCGAAGGCGGCCCGCAGGCGCTCGTAGTTCACTCGTTCGTCGGCGGCGTGCTGGTCGATCAACACGAGCCCGTCGGGCGCCTCGGCGACGACGTACGTCTCGTGGAGCTGGCCGAGCACCCGCAGCGCCGGGAGCGAGTCGTAGGTGCGCTCCGCGCTCGTCGACTCGCCGTCGAGGGTCCGCTGGGCGGTCGCGGTCGGGCGCGAGCCGGTCGACGCCGCTCGCCGTTCGCCCGACGCGTCGGCGACGGAGCTCGGCGTAGCGTCCGAGTCGGCCGATTCGGCGTCGCCGGGTGTCGGCCCGCCGAACCGGTCGAGCCCGCTCGCGTCGTCGACACCGCTCTCGCCGTCGACCTCGGCGGTGGCGACCGCGCCGGCGTCGCCGTCCTCCGTGTCACCCTCGGATTCGCTCGGGTCCGACTGCCAGCGCCGCGGCGAGGGACGGTCGGACGCGAAACCGGATGACTCGGCCGGATCGGCGGACTCGGTCGAGTCGGTCGTCGCCGACCCCACGTCGCCGACCGCCCACGCCTCCTCGTCCGAGGGGTCCAGTTCGGACGCGGCCGCGGCGGTCGGATCGCCGCCGGGCTCCGGGGCGGAGTCGTCCCCGCCGTCGCTCCCCGAGTCGCTTTCGTCCCCGTCGCCTCTCTCCCGATCATCGTCCGCTCGGTCGCCGAGCGCCGCGCGCTCGTGGTCGGTCCCGGCGCCGCCGACAGCCTCGGCGTCCGGACCTTCCGGGCTGATCTCGGTCTGATCGGGCGCGGACCGGCCTCTGGGAGCCGTCGATCGGATCAGTCCGTGATCCAGGAGGGCCTCCTCCACGGCGCCTTCGACGGCCTCGCGAACGGCGGGCTCCTCGTCGAACCGGACCTCCAGCTTCCGCGGGTGGACGTTGACGTCGACGTCGCCGGGCGGGACCTCGACGAAGAGCACCGCGAAGGGGTACCGATCGGGCGCGAGCTGGCCGCCGTACGCGTCGAGGACGGCCTCGCGGAGCGCGCTCGCGGTGACGTACCGGCCGTTGACGTAGGTCGCGAGGTACTCGCGGGTCGACCGGGTCGTCTCCGGGTGCGAGACGAGGCCGCTGACGCCGCGAACGGGCGGGTCGGCGGCGTCAGGGCCGGTCGGGTCGCCGTCACCGTCCGGCGCCCACGCCACGTCGACCATCGCCTCCGCGACCTCGCGGCCGTAGACGGCCAGCACGGCCGACCGGAGGTCGCCGTTCCCCTCGGTCGCGAACGTCTCGCGGCCGTCGTGTTCCAGCGAGACGGCGACGTCGGGGTTCGCGAGCGCGTAGCCCGTGACGACCGTGTTGACGCGGTCGAACTCGGTCGCGGTCCGCTTGAGGAACTTCTTCCGGGCGGGGGTGTTATAAAATAGGTCGTCGACCTCGACGGTCGTCCCCTCGGGACAGCCGGCGGGGCGCACGTCGCCTACGTCGCCGCCGTCGACGGTGATCTCCGCGCCCGCGGCGGCGCCGGGCGGGCGCGACCGGACGGTGAGTCGCGAGACCGCGCCGACCGTGTACAGCGCCTCGCCGCGGAAGCCGAGGGTGCCGACACCGCGGTCGAGGTCCTCGATGTCGCCGATCTTGGAGGTGGCGTGTTCCGCGACCGCGGCCTCCAGTTGGTCCTCGGGGATGCCCACGCCGTCGTCGCGGACGCGGACTCCCTCGGTGCCGCCGGCCTCGACCGACACGGCCACGCGGCTCGCGCCCGCGTCGAGGCTGTTCTCGATCAGCTCCTTGACGACGCTGGCCGGGCGCTCGACGACCTCGCCGGCCGCGATGCGCTGGACGGTGCGCTCGTCCAACCGCTCGATGTTCGGCGGCTCCATTGCTACTCTCCGGTGGGACGAGCGCACACTTGAACCCCCTGTCGGCGGCGGCGATGACGGGTTTCGCCCCGACTCCCGCCAGCCGGCGCACTCTCGACGGCCGGTGCACTCGCCGGGCGAGACGGGCGCAATGGGCGAAACGGGCGCAACGGGCGCAACGGGCGAGGCGTCGGCGGGGGACCGCTTAAAAAAGAGCCGAGGCCGAGCGACCGCGGCCGTCAGCCTTCCATGCCGCTGAACGACAGCCCGCCCTCGATGTAGCGCTGGGCGAACAGGTAGACGAGCATGATCGGCGCGGCGAACGTCAGCGCGAACGCCGAGAAGCGCGCCCACGGGATGGAGTACTCGCTGACCAGCGAGAACAGTCCCACCGGCAGCGTGTAGTTCTCCGTGCCGAGCAGCGTCTGGGCGACGACGAACTCCGTCCACCCCGTCAGGAAGACGAAGATGAACACCGTCGCCAGCCCCGCGGCCGACAGCGGAATGATGACCTCGGTGACGACGCGCCACGGCGGCGCGCCGTCGACGACTGCGGCCTCCTCGTAGGAGACGGGGATGCCGTCCATGTACGTCTTCAGCAACCACGTGTTGAACGGCACCGCCGTTGCCGCGTAGTAGACCGAGAGTGCGAGTTTGCTGTTGTTGAGTCCCACCTGAACGTACACCGCGTACAGGCCGATGAGCAACGCGATACCCAGTCCGCCCCCGACCTGTGTCAAGAGGACGTAGGTGAACAGAATCTTCCGGCGGAAGATGAACTCCCGACGCGACAGCGCGTACGACGCCGGCACGATGAGACACATGGCGATGATGACCGTCGGTATCGAGACGGTGAGGCTGTTCCAGAAGAAGTGTTTGAAATCGGAGGTTCGCTCGACCCCGTAGTCGGAGGCGTCGAGGAACGCGATTTCCGGGGTGTTCACTGCGATCGCGATGTCGGTTAGCGGAATGTTGATGCTGACCGCGTATGCGGGTACGATGAGATCCCCGACAACCCAAATAAACGGCTGTAACGAGGGGTTCTCCGGAAGCAGGGTCAGTCCGCCGGACGAGTAGATCGAGCCCCCCGACCCCGAGAGCGCGGCCATCAGTATCCAGTAGATGGGGAACATCAGCCCCGCGACGAGGACGAGCGCACCGGCCGTCGCACCGAGGGTTTTCAACGGTTTCGAGGGCGGGATCTCGCCTCGGCGGACGCCTTCGACGGTGTACTTCGCCTCGCGGGCCGTCTCGACCGGAGTCAACAGGATATTTTCCGCGTCCTCGCGCAGTTTACGGACGATGCCGCTTAATAGGCTCATGATTCACTCACCCCGTCAGCGAGCTTCCCGCGTTTCACGTTCAGCCACATGAACGCGGCGATGAACGCGACGGCGACGATAGAGATGGCTGCGCCCTCGCCGTACTCGGCGAACGAGAACGCCTCTCGGTAGCCGTAGACGACGACCAGCTCGTTCTGTCGCGCCGGGCCGCCCTCGTTGAACACGAAGGGGATGAGGAATTGCTGGAACGAGGCCGCGGCGGTCAGAATCGACGCGAACAGCACCGGACGCTTGATCGACGGTAGCGTCACGTGGAAGAACCTGGAGAAGTAGCCCGCGCCGTCCACCATCGCCGCCTCGTGCAGTTCCTTGGGAACGTCTTGGAGTGCACTGACGGTGATGATGACCATGAACGGATACGCGAGCCACGCCTCGGTGATGTTGTACGCGACAAACGCCATCCAGCGCTCGCTCAGCCACGAGACGGTCCCCATTCCCAACGAGCGTAGCACCTGATTCGCCAGACCGAACTCCGCGGAGCTGAAGATGCCGCGCCAGACAGTGATGGTGAAGATCGCTGGGAGCCCCATTGGGAGGATGATCAGCGAGCGCATGACCCGTTTCCCTCGCACGCGTTCGCTCGTGACAATGAGCGCGATGCTGATGCTCACAACGAGCTTCAGCGTGACGCTCGTCCCGACGAACAGCCACGTGATTCCGAAGGAGTTCCAGAACGTCGGATCCGTGAGCACGGCCACGTAATTTTCCAGCCCGACGAACATCGCATCGCCGAACGTCAACACCGCCAACGCACCCTCGCCCGCGAAGAGGTTCGCCGGCTCGGCGTTCGTAAAGGAAATGCCGACGAGGTACAGCACCGGAAACAGCATGAACGCCGAGAACACGAACAGTCCGGGAAGGACGAACAACAGCGACGCGTCTCGCTTGTCGAGGAACGGGATTTGCTCGACGCGGTCGACGACGCGTGATGCGGTACTCATCAGTCCGATTACTCCCAGTTACTGCGGATCTCGTCGGCGGCCTGTTCCAGTGCGGGCTGGGGATCGTCGTCGCCGTTGAACATCTTCGTGAGCGCGTTCTTTACGGGATCCCACACTTGATTCATCCGCGGATCCGAGGGCATCGGGACGCCCTGTTCGACCGACTGCGCGAAGCCCTGCACGCTGTCGGGGAGTTCGCCACCGTCGACGAGGCTCTGTAAAACCGGAATGCTGCCCTGCTCTTCGGCGTTTTCTAAGAGGAGGTCCTCGTTCGTGGTGTACCACTCGATGAACTCCTGTGCGGCGACGATGTCGTCACCACCGTCCTCCATCCCCGTCGTGAAGTACCACATCGTGATACCCGTGTACGGCGTGGGGCTCGCCCCCTCTGCTGTCGGTAGTTCCGTGACCTCGTAGTTGATCCCCTTCTCGTTCAGCGTCGAGAGGTACCACGGACCGTTGATGGCGAAGGCGGCGTTCCCCTCGGCGAACACCGACGCCTGCGGCTCGTACTGGGGATCGTTCGGCATGTATGGGGCGAAGTTGTCGACGGCGAACTGTGCGCCCTCGATGACTTCCTCGCTGTCGACGCCGAGCGCCTCGTCGGCCTCCGGATCGAAGAGGTGTCCGTCGAACGCCTGCAGCCACCCGCTGAGGAAGTACGGATCGTTGAACGGGTAACCCAGGCCGTACTGGTTGTTCTCCGGGTCGTGGAACTCCTCCATCGTCGACCGCATCTCCTCTACGGTCTCCGGTGCCTCGTCGACAATATCGGTGTTATAAATGAGCGTTACCGTCTCGGAGTCGTGCGGGAGTCCGTACACGCCGCCGTCGAACTGTGCCGCCTCGGCGGCCGCCGGCGTGAACTGGTCCAAGTCGACACCCAAATCGTCGCTCCGGTCGACGAGGAACCCGCGTTCGGTGTAGTCACCGACCCAGTCGTGAGCCCACTCGAAGGTGTGTGGCCCCTGTCCTGCGGGAATCGCACTCGTCGTCTTCTGTTCCATGTCGGAGATGTCCGAGTTGTCGATGCTGTGGTCTGTCTGCTCCTCGAACTGCTGGATCGCCGCCTCGCGCTCGTCCTTCTCCGACTCCGAAAGCGAGTACCACACGGTCGCCGTGCCCGAGGGACCCGAATCGTCCGATCCCTCCTCGGTGTCGGTCCCGTCAGTACCGGACGAATCCGATCCGTCCTCTCCGGAAGACTCCGACCCGTCCTGTTCTTCCACGCCGACACACCCTGCCAGCGCCCCGATTCCACCTGCAACGCCCAGATTCTTGAGGATTGTTCTGCGGTCCATTGTCATGGGTCAATATGGGATGAATTAGTAGTACAAACCTTAACTCTTTGGGTATATCGTGATCTATAATTTTGTTAGATATTTGTACTATCAGGGTTCACATCCCGAGATATATTCAAATTACAATTTACAATATATTGTACAAAACATACGATTGCCTGAAAAAAATTTGCTACGAAATTATGCGTTACAAATTCAGATTTAAGAGTAAGAATTATACCCCCGGCTCTCCACCCGTGCAGATAATGGGAACTGTAACGCTCGATGATCTCAGAAAGGAGTTTGATAACGGCCAGATCGTCGCCGTCGACGACCTCTCTCTCGATGTCACTGACGGCGAGTTCATCACCGTCGTCGGGCCTTCGGGATGCGGGAAGTCGACGACGCTGCGCATGCTCGCGGGGCTCGAACAGCCGACCGAGGGGCGTATCGCCATCGACGGCGAGGACGTAACGGAGATCCACGCCCGGAGTCGGGACGTGGCGATGGTGTTCCAGAACTACGCCCTCTACCCGCACAAGACCGTTCAACAAAACATGGCGTTCGGCCTCCGGATGAGCACCGACCTCTCGAAGGAGGAGCGCGACGAGCTCGTCTACGAGACGGCCGAGATGATGGGCATCGAGGAACTGCTCGACGACCGCCCGAACGAGCTCTCCGGCGGACAGAAACAGCGCGTGGCGCTGGGCCGCGCTATCGTCCGCGAGCCCGACGTGTTCCTCTTCGACGAACCGCTCTCCAACCTGGACGCGAAGCTGCGGACCTCGATGCGTACCGAGATCCAGCGCCTCCAGAACGACCTCGCCACCACTTCCATCTACGTCACGCACGACCAGGAAGAGGCGATGACGATGGGCGATCGGATCGTCATTCTCAACGACGGAGAGCTCCAGCAGGTCGGGAAACCGAAGGAGGTGTACCAGAACCCCGTCAACAAGTTCGTCGGCGGGTTCGTGGGGTCGCCGTCGATGAACTTCATCGACGTTACCGCCGACAGCTCCGGCGGCGTACTCCACCTGCGAGACGACTCCGGTCGCTTCGACTACGCCGTCGACGCCGACGACTATCCGAAGGTCTCCGACGGCGACAAGCTCTCGTTCGGCATTCGGCCCGAGAACGTGCGCGTCGTCGACGCCTCCGACGGCATCCGGGCGACCGTCGAAGTCGTCGAGCCCATCGGCAGCGACAACTACCTCTACCTGGACTTCGCGTCCGACTTCATCGCGCGCGTCAACTCCAACATCGAGCCCGACCCCGATGACACCGTCGCCGTCTCGTTCGACGAGGAGGACATCCACCTCTTCGACGGCGACACGGGCGAGTCGATCGCGTTCGAAGGCGAAGCGAAGCCCGCGATGGCGCCGTCGCAGTAGGCGTCGATCCGCCTGCAGTAGGCGCCGGCCCGCGGGCAGTAGGCGTCGATCCGCCTGCAGTAGGCGCCGGCCCGCGGGCAGTAGGCGTCGATCCGCCTGCAGTAGGCG
>NZ_AOJH01000077.1 GCF_000337355.1 Halorubrum kocurii JCM 14978
TGTCGGTCGCCGCCGCGCCCGCCGAGAGCGAGTTCGAAGCGGGTGCGGCGCTCCCGATCGGGACGCCCGCAGGGCATCCGGAATCCGAACGCCGCGAGACCGAATCGGGACCGGTCGTCCACTTCCGCCCGGACGTCTCCGGCACGTACGTCGTCGAACTCGACGCCTCGGACGGCACGCACGAGCTGACGGTTCGCACATTCCCCGACGAGCGGCGCGACGCGCGGTTTTCGATCGCCGCGGACGACCTCCCGCTCTCGGAGTCGGACCGCGACTCGACGCCCGTCTCGGTGAGCGGTCCGTTCAACAACCATCTCCTCGCGACCGACCGCCCGCGTCGCGTCGGCGACGACTACGTCCTCGACGCGCGGCTCCCCCCGGGCGAACACACGGCGTCCTTCGCGGTGAACGACGACCTCGCGGAGGGCGTCAGGACCACCGTCGAGGTCGACGGGCCGGGCCGCCCTCGCGTCCGGCTCGACGCGACCGTGGACGGCGACGAGGTCGCGGTCACGGCGACGCCGACGAGCGCCCCCGACAGCGCATACCCGAGCGGCGACCTCCCGGTCGAGTTCCACCTCGACGGTCGCGACGACCTCGGCGACGACGACGTGACCGTCGACGGCCGCGAGCTCCGCACGTCGCTCGATTCCCTCCCGGAACGCGCTCGGATCCACGCCGTCACCGCCGGAGAGCGCCGGAGCATCGGTGACACCGTCCGCCTCGAGGCGACCGGCTCCGGCGCCGTCTCCGTCACGCGTCCGAACGACCCGCCGGAGTGGGCCGAGTCCCCGACGGTGTACGAGATCTTCGTCCGCTCGTTCGCCGGCGAGACGCTGCCGACGACGTTCCGCGAGATCGAGCGCCGCGTCGAGTACCTCGAGTCCCTCGAGGTCGACTGCCTCTGGTTGACTCCCGTGCTCGCCAGCCCGACGACGCACGGCTACCACATCACCGACTACTTCGACACCGCCGACGACCTCGGCTCCCGCGAGGCGTTCGAGTCGCTCGTCGACCGCTGCCACGAGGCCGACATCAAGGTGGTCTTCGACCTCGTCGTCAACCACACCTCGCGGGACCACCCGGCGTTTCAGCTGCACTCGGCGGGCGTCGACGCGTACGCCGACCACTTCCGCCGCGTCGACGCCGAGCGCAACGTCGTCGACGTGGAGTGGGCGAGCCTCCGAGAGGGAGGCGACGACATCCCCGAGTACTACTTCAACTGGCAGCGCATCCCGAACCTCAACTACGACTCGCTCGCCGTCCGGTCGTGGATGCTCGACGTGGTCGACGAGTGGGCGGACGTCGTCGACGGCTTCCGGTGCGACGTCGCGTGGGGCGTCTCCCACGCGTTCTGGAAGGAGGTCCGCGACCGCGTACCCGAGGACTTCCTGCTCCTCGACGAGACGATCCCGCGGGACGCGGACTACCACGAGGGCGAGTTCCACATGCACTACGACACGACGCTGTACGAGACGCTCCGCGACGTCGGTACGGGCGAGAAGCCCGCTGACGCCGTCCTCGACGCGCTCGACGACGCGGCGTGGGCGGGCTTCCCCGACTCGGCCGTCCACCTCCGGTACGTCGAGAACCACGACGAGAGTCGCTACGTCGACGAGTGCGACGAACCGTCGCTGCGCGCGGCCGCGGCGGCGACGTTCACCGTCCCGGGCGCACCGATGATCTACTACGGGCAGGAGCGCGGTGTCTCGGAACAGCGCGGACCGATGCGCTGGCACGACGGCGACGCCGACCTCACCGCGTTCCACCGCGCGCTCGCGTCGCTCCGCGCCGAGACCCCGACGCTCCGCGAGGGGCGCGTCGCCGCCGTCGAGTACGAGGTCACGGCGACCGACGGCGACGCTGACGCGGTGACGGCGTACGCGCGCGAAGACGAACGCGGACGGTACGTCGTCGTGCTCAACTTCGCCGCCGGCAGCGCGTCGGTGTCGCTGAACGAGTCGGTCCAGTCGACCGACCTCATCTCGGGCGCGGCGGTCGCCGACGGCGACGAACTCACGGTCGACGACGCCGTCGTGCTCCGCGCGTAGATCGACGACGTCGTTCCAGTGCCGCACGGAGCGCCGACGCTCAGTGCGCGACGTCCGGCGTCGGCGCCTCGCCGCCGAGCCGGTCGCGGTCGTGGTCCGCCTCGAAGTCGAGGTCCGGGCCGCGCGCGATGATTCCGGAGGGCGTCACGTCCGGGTGCGTCGTGTAGTAGTGCTCCTTGATGTGGCTCACGTTCACCGTCTCGGCGACGCCCGCGGTCTGGTAGAGGTCGCGGACGTACGGCCAGAGGTGCTCGTACTGGTGAATGAACTGCCGGTTGCACATGAAGTGCGTGTGGTACACCTGGTCGAACCGGACCAGCGTCGTGAACATGCAGATGTCGGCCTCGGTGAGCGAGTCGCCGACGAGGTAGCGCCGGTCCGCGAGGCGGTCGTTCCACCTGTCGAGCGCGCCGAACAGGTCGTCGATCGCCTCGTCGTACGCCGCCTGTGAGGTCGCGAAGCCGGCGCGGTAGACGCCGTTGTTCACCGGCTCGTAGATCTCGGTGATGACCTCGTCGACGTCCGCGACGGTCGCCCCGTCGCCGTCGCCCGGCAGCAGCGACACGTCGTTGCCGAGGTCGTCGAACGCGGTGGAGAGCATCCGGAGGATCTCGCGGGACTCGTTGTTGACGATCGTCTCCTCCGCCGTGTCCCACAGCACGGGTACGGTCACCCGGCAGGTGGCGTCGGGGTCGGCCGCGACGTACAGCTCGCGGAGGTAGTCGCTGCCGTGAAGCCTGTCGGGGGTACACCCCGCCTTCTCGGGGGTGAACTGCCAGCCCCCCTCGCCGCGGTACGGGTCCACGACCGACACGCCGATGGCGTCCTCCAGTCCGAGCAGCGACCGCGCGAGCAGGGTCCGATGCGCCCACGGACAGGCGTAGGAGACGTACAGGTGGTACCGACCCGCCTCGGGTTGGAACCGGTCGTCGGGCTCGGCGTCGACGTGGTCCGGCACGTCGCTGCCGGCGATCCAGTTCCGGAACGTCGTCTCGCCGCGCTGGAACGAGCCGTCCTCGTCCGTCGCCTCGTACGCGTCCGTCCGCCACTCGCCGTCCACGAGTTGATTCATACCGATCGGACGGGCGCGAGCCCCATAACGTGGGCGGGGACGCGAGCGTCACCGGGTTCCCGTCCCGTCACGGCGCGTCACCGGATCCCGTCACGGCGCGTCACCGGGTTCCCGTCCCGCCGTCCGCGAGCGCGGGCGGCGACCGCTCCGCCGGCAATATTGCCGCGTCGCGACGGGTTTATCAGACGCACTCGATTAGCAGTGCTCAGTCATGGCCGCACAGGCGATGGATCGCGTTCCGCGATCGTGATGAGGTCTTCTGCGTGAGTATCGACAGTACGCACCGAGCCACCGTGCGACGCCCGAGAGCGGTCGCGCCCTCGATCAAGGTGAGCGCCCGATGCTGACCGGTCGCGAGGCGGTCGTCCGGACCGGCATCGACGCGGCGGCGCTGAAGCCGGCCGAGTGCGACGTCTCCCGTGCCGGCGCGCTCCCGGTCGATCGGGTGACGATCGACTACGAGGGCCGCGACCACCTCCCGGACGAGGGGACGCTCGACCGGTTGGCGGCGGAGACGGCGCTGTACGTCACCACGCCGGTCCGGGCGGACGGGTTCGACCCGCTCGGCGACGACTCGCTGGTCGGTCGGATCCCGGACGCGGCCCGTCGGGTGCTCGTCGCGGGTCACGGCGCCTACCTCACCGACGAGGAGTCGTCGCGCGCGGTGGCGCCCCGGCTCGGGGCCGCGCGGCGCGACGCCCCCGACGCGTGGGTCGGCACGGAGGGCGTCGAGCGCGTCGCGCTGGCCGCGGGCGGGACCCAGTTCGAGCTGCTCTCCCGGTCGACCGATCGGGACGTCCGCGCGCTGCGCGCCGCCGGGTTCGACGGCGAGGTCGCCGTCTACGCGCCGACCGTCCTGACCGACGACGAGGACGCCGTCCTCGACGCCGTGGGCGCGTACGTCGCCCGCCGCCGGCCGGTGGCCCGCGCGCTGCCGGACGGGGACTCCGGCGACGCGCAACCGACCGATTCGGAAGCGACCGGTCGCGCCCGCGAGGTGCTCTCGGCGGCCGCGCGGGACTTCGCGCTCGTCGGGTCGCCGGAGACGGTCCGCGAGCGCGTCGACGCGCTCCGCGAGGCCGGCGTCGACCACGTGGTCGGCTACCCGGCACGCGGGATCGACGAGTTCCTGTCGTAGCGTTCGGGCGCTCACCGGCGCGCGCCACCGCCTCGGTTACTTATAAACGATCGGCGCCGTCGCTCACACGCGTTTAAATATCCCGCCGTCGTTTTTAAGCCGTATCGGTGACAGGCGAGCGCATGAGCCGACCAGACGCGTCGACGGACCGCGGCGCTCCGGCGGGACGACGCCGCTCGTCACCCGAAGTCGCGGTCGTCGGCGGCGGCGCCATCGGCGTCACCGCGGCCGCCGACCTCGCGGCCCGCGGCGCCGATGTGACGCTGTACGACCGCGGAGAGCTCGGCGCCGGGAGTTCGGGGCGCGCCGCGGGCGTGCTGTACGACGCCTACGCCGAGGACGTCGACGCCGCGCTGGCCGCCCGCGCGATGGAGCGGTTCCGAGCGCTCGACCGGTCGCTCCCCGGGTTCTCGTTCGCGCCGTGTCCCTACGTCATCGCCGTCCGCGAGGGCGACTCGGACGCCGAGGCCGTCCCAGCGATGGTCGAACGGATGCGTGCGCACGGCCGCGACGTCTCCCTCGTCGACCCCGCGGCCCTCGGCCGGCGGTTCCCCCTCGCGACGGGCGACCTCGCCGTCGCCGCGGTCGCCGAGGGCGCCGGCTGGTGTGACCCCGCGAGCTACGTCGCCGCGATGGGCGAGCGCGCGCGTCGCGAGGGGGTCGCCGTCGAGACCGACACCGCCGTCTCGCTCGCGGGCGACGGCCCCGAACTGCGGGTCGGGGGCGCNGGTCGCCGTCGAGACCGACACCGCCGTCTCGCTCGCGGGCGACGGCCCCGAACTGCGGGTCGGGGGCGCGGATCGGACGGGGACCGTCCGGCGGTTCGACGCCGTCGTCGCCGCCGTCGGCGCGCACACCGCCGACTTCCTCGGCGACGCGGGGGTCGAGGTCCCCGTCGTCCCCTACCGCGTGCAGGCGCTGACGGCGCGGGCCGCCCGTGGCGACTCGGCGGGCTACGACGGCCCGATGGTGTACGACGCGACGGCGGGGGTGTACGTCCGGCCGCATCCGACCGGGCTGCTCGCCGGCGACGGCACGGAACCGGTCCCGGCCGACCCGGACGGCTACGACCGGACGGGCGACGACTGGTTCGTGGAGTCGGTGTCGGCGACGCTCCGCGAGCGACTCGACGCGGTCGGCGCGGACGACGTGGACGACGCGGACGGCACCGCCGGTCCGGACGTGGAGCGCGCCTGGGCCGGCCTCTGTACGGCCACGCCCGACGGCGACCCGCTCGTCGGCCCGGTCGGCGACCCCGCCGACCGCGTGTTCGTCGCCGCCGGCTGGCAGGGTCACGGGTTCATGCGCGCGCCGGCGGTCGGCGAGCTGGTCGCCGAGGGGGTGTTGGCGTCGCTCGACGGGATCGGCCGGGAAGCCCCGGCGTCGCCGTGGATCGACGCGTTCGATCCCGACCGGTTCGACGGCGACGAGGCGTTCGAGATCGCGGAGGGGATGTCGGTGGCGCGCCGGACGAGAGAGTGAGATCCGCCCGGGTTACGAGTCGTCTGCCGGCGCTTCTCCGTCGCGTTCCGCTTCGTCGTCCTCTTCCACTACTTCCACGTCGCGGCCGTCGTCCTTCTTCGGGATCTCCACCCGGAGGGTGCCGTTCCGCGCCAGCGTCGCGTTCGCGCCCTGCGGCGTCACGTTCGCGTCGCGCGGGAGATCGGCGCTCCCGGAGAGCGAGACCCCGCGGCCGGGGAACAGCATTTCGTAGCCGTCGTAGAAGTCGCGGAAGCGGTCGAGTTCGACCTCGACGGTGTGGTCGAGGAACGTCACGTTCAGGTCCTCGCCCCGAACGCCGGGGGCGTCGAAGACGACGAGGTAGGCGTCGTCGCTCTCCAGGAGGTCGTACGAGAGCGGCCGCCGCTCCTGCATCTTGCTCCAGCCGCGACCGAGGCGTTCGAGGGCGCGGCGCACGACCGACCGGCCCGTCTCGACGAATCCGCTCACGGGTTACACCTCGATTTCGACGAGGTTGCTCCCGCCGCAGTACGGGCACGACAGGTCCCCGACCGCGTGGTCGTCGGGCACGTCGTACGTGTAGTGGTTCTCGAACATGTCGAGCTCGCAGTTGTCGCTCTCGCATTTGACCTCCATCGTCGATGGCATATACGGAGGTGTTGTGTCGGCGAGGGCTTAAACAGCGTGGCGGCGGCGGTCGAGAAGATGCGCCGACTCCGCGGGGTTGATCAGACACCGGATCCGCGGAGCCGCTCCGGAACGACCGCGCGCTCGGCGACAGAGACGACTGCGGTGCCGAACGCGACGCCGGCGAGGAAGCCGGGACCGTACGGGTAATACGGGACCCCGAACGCGAGCGCGACGCCCAGCCCGACGGCGATTGCGAGGACCGCGGCGCCGAAGGCGACGTACGTCAGCGTCTCGTAGCGATCCGACGAGAGCCGGTCGCGGGCGAGCCACGCGATCGGCCCGAGGGCGACGGCGGTGGCCGCGGCCCAGCCGGCGGCGAGCCCCCACGGCCGGGGGTCGGCGCCGAGAAACTGCACCGCGGCGAGCGCGCAGAGCGCGGCGAGCGAGACGGAGCTTCCGACTCGCTGCCAGCGATCGGACTCGTCGTCGGCCGGGGGCGCGCCGTCGCCAGAGCGCGTCTCACCGGTCGGGGGCGTCTCGGAGGGCATCGTCGGCGCTTTCGCGCGTTCTGACATAAGCGATCCGGCGCCCACTCGCCGTTCCGCACGCTTTTCCCGTCTCGGCCGACTACGGTGGGTCAACATGACCGATTCGCCCGCGTCGGGCCGGGGCTCGCTCCCGCCCGACCCGAACGACCTCTCCGTCACCATCGTCGACGGCTACGTCGACGAGCCGGCGCACTTCGGCGTGCCGCCGTACATCTCGACGTACCCGCGGTACACGGCCGGCGCGCTCGTCGACGCGGGCGTCCCCGAGTCGCAGATCACCTACCACACGATCGACGAACTGCGAGACGAACGGAGCAAGCACGCCGACGTCGCGAACGCGGACCTCATGGTGTACGTCGGCGGGATGACGGTCCCCGGGAAGTACGTCGGCGGCACCCCCGCCGAGCCCGACGAGGTCCGCGAGCTGGGGTGGACCGCGGACGGCGTCACCCTGCTGGGCGGTCCCGTGCGCTTCGGCGTCGGCGACGAGAACGCGGGCGCGACGGAGACCGAGCGCGACGACCTCGACTACGACTTCGTCGCGATGGGCGACGTGGAGGCGGCCGCGTACGACCTCGTGCGCGAGGGGTTAGAGGGGTTCGGCAACCGGATGCGCGACAACGCGGAGATCGACCGGTGGGCCGAGAAGGGGGCGTTCGTCGTCGAGCAGCACCCGAACCACCCGGACTACCTCATCTGCGAGATGGAGACCTCCCGCGGCTGCGCCTACCGCTGTTCGTTCTGCACCGAGCCGCTGTACGGGAGCCCGGCGTTTCGCGAGGCGCGCTCCGTCGTCGACGAGGTCGACGCGCTCTCGGATCGAGGGGTCAGACACTTCCGGCTCGGGCGGCAGGCCGACATCCTCGCGTTCGGCGGCGACGGCGAGGCGCCGAACCCCGACGCGCTCCGCGAGCTGTACGGCGGGATCCGCGAGGTCGCGCCCGACCTCCGGACGCTCCACCTCGACAACATGAACCCGGTGACGATCACCGACTACCCCGAGGCTTCCCGCGAGGCGATCCGCGTCATCGCCGCGCACAACACGCCCGGCGACACCGCCGCCTTCGGCCTCGAGTCGGCCGACCCCGTGGTCCAAGAGCAGAACAACCTGCTCGTCACCGCCGAGGAGTGTCTCGAGGCCGTCCGCGTCGTCAACGAGGAGGGCGGGTGGCGCCCGGGCGACGCCCCGGAGGCGACGCCCGGCGCCGACGACCGGGTGACCGGTCCCTCGACCGGACCGGACGCCTCGCCGCGGCTCCCGAAGCTCCTTCCCGGGATCAACCTCGTCCACGGGCTCGCCGGCGAACGCCCCGAGACGTACGAGCACAACAAGGAGTTCCTCCAGACCGTCTACGACGAGGGGCTGATGCTTCGACGGATAAACATCCGGCAGGTGATGGCGTTCGCGGGCACGGAGATGGCCGAGACGGGCGCGGACATCGCCCAGGAGCACAAAGACCAGTTCCAGGCGTACAAGCGGGAGGTCCGCGAGACGGTCGACAACCCGATGCTCGACCGCGTGGTCCCGCCGGGGACGGTCCTCCCCGACGTCCACCTGGAGTACCACCAGGACGGGAAGACGTTCGGCCGCCAGCTCGGCACGTACGCGCTCCTTGTCGCGGTCCCCGGCGAGCGCGAGCTCGGCACGGCCATCGACGTGGCGATCACGGACCACGGCTACCGCTCGGTCACGGGCGTCCCGTACCCGCTCGACGTGAACGCGGCGTCGATGGACGAGCTGACTGCGATCCCCGGGGTCAACCGGAGCAAGGCGGGCGACGTCGTCGTCGGCCGTCCGTACGGCGCGGTCGGCGAGGTCGACGCCGGCGTCGCCGACCTCTCGCGGTTCGCCGTGGCCGACGACACCGACGTCCCGATTCCCGGCCGGGAGCGGGCCGGGTCCGGCCCCGGGCCCGCCGCGCGCTCGCTGCTCGACCGGCGCGACGGCTCCTCGGTCGGGCGCGGGGACTGAGCCGATGGCGGCCCCGGATCCCGCTCCGGCGGTCGTCCGCGTCGACGTTCCGGTCGACACCCGCGCGCCCGGCGGGGCGACGAACGCCTACCTCGTCGACGGGCTCCTCGTCGACCCCGCGGCGCGCACGGCGGCGCTCGACGAGGCTGTCGGCCTCGACGAACCGGGCGCTCCCGGCCGCGACGGCGACACCGCCGTCCACGCGATAACCGTTACCCACACGCACCCAGACCACGTCGGCGCGGTCGCCGAGTACGCGGACGCGACCGGCGCGCCCGTGTTCGCGCACGCCGACCACGTCGACCGGTTCGCGGCGGCGGCCGGCGTCGACCCCGACGCGACGTTCCACGACGGCGACCGCGTGGGCGACACCCCCGTCCGGGCGGTCGAGACGCCCGGTCACGCGCCGGACCACGTCGCGTTCGCGGTCGACGGTGGCGACGGGGGGAACGCCGCCGACGCGCCTCTCGACCTCCTCTGTGGGGACCTCGCTGTCGCCGAGGGAAGCGTCGTCGTCGGTGCCCCCGACGGCGACCTCCGCGACTACCTGCACAGCCTGGAACGCGTTCGAGACGGCGGCTACGACCGGATCCACCCCGGACACGGTCCGCGGATCGACGACCCGGAGACCGCCTGTCAACGGCTGATCGACCACCGGCTGGACCGCGAACGCGCGGTCCTCAGCGCGGTCGAGGCCGGTGCGACCGACGTCGACGCCGTGGTCGACGCGGCATACGAGAAGGACCTCACCGGCGTCGCGGACCTCGCGCGGGCGACGGTCGCCGCTCACCTCGAGAAACTGGTCGCGGAGGGGCGGATCGGCCGGGAGTGGGCGGGTCGAACCGAGATCGACGCGTCCGGTGAGTAGGCGTCTGATCCCCGACGTTAGAGCTCGGCCTCGAGGTGGGCCGCCAGCTCGTCGAGCGGCGTCTCCGTCACGTCGACGAACCGCCCCCCGACGTCCTCGACGCCGCCGTCGGCGGTCGGGTCGTCGCCGACGTGGACCAGCGACGCGGGCGCGACGCCGAGCGCGTCAGCGGCGGTCTCGAACGCCTTCGGGTGCGGCTTCCGCCAGCCGCAGCCGATGCTCGTCGTGACCGCGTCGAACTCCCCGCGGAGTCCCGCCCGGATCAGCGTCTTGGGGACCAGTTCGGGCACCGCGCAGTTCGAGAGGAGGCCGACCGGCCCCCGATCGCTCACGTCGCGGACGGCCGCCCTCGCGCCGTCACGTCGCGTCACGTCCGGGTCGAACGCGGCGACGACGGCGTGTCGGACGACGTTGTCGGCGGCGTCGACGCCGCGTGAGTCGAGCGCGTGCGCCACGTGCGCGGGGAGGGGGACTTCCGCGCCCGCCGGGGCGTCCACGTGTCGCTCGCCGTACGCGACGTGCCAGTCGTCCGGTACCTCGACGCCGCGCGACTCCAACTCGCGCGCGACGATCTCCGCCGGGTCGGACGGGTACTCGACGTCGACGAGAGTCCCGAACAGGTCGAAAGTGACTGCCACGATACCGGCACTACGGCGAAAACGGGATTGAACCTGTCGGTCGGCGCGGTCGATGCCGCGTTCCGGGTCGGCGGCGCGCTCGGGACACGGGATCCCGCCGAGGCGTGCCAGTCAGAGCATCGACGCGAGGTGGAGCGTGTAGAGCCGGTAGAGCCCCGTCACCCACGCACAGAGCCAGAGGACCATGAACCCCGCCACGCCGGCCCGGAGCCGCGCGCGCCAGTGGCCCATGTCCTCGTGGATCTCGTCGATGTCGACGTCGGGGTCCTCGTAGGCGTCCGCGTTCCGCTTCGCCTGCAGGATCCGGACGATCCCCGTGAGCGCGAACGCCAGCAGCGCGTACGCCTGCACTCCGAGGAACGCGTGGATCACGGCGATCCCCGACAGGTTCGCGAAGAGGCGCGGGATCATCCACCCGACGATCGGGACCGTCGTGAGCACCAGCCCGACGGCGATGTACCGCAGGTGGCGCATGAGTACGGTCCACGTCACGGTTTCTGTGTCGATCATGATCCACGCCCCGTACAGCAGGAACGGGAGGCTCGCCGTCACCGACAGCCCGGCCGCCGCCGCGATAACCGACTCGTCGACCATTACCCGCGGTTGGGACCCCGGCGCGTAAAGCCCCGCGATCCGCCGCTCCCCCGCGGGCGGCGTCCCCGGTCGCAGACGAAAACAGTTAGCCTTCGGAGCACGTATCACCGGACAATGGAGGACACCTCGACGGAACCGGACCCGGAGTCGCGGCCGGACCGGACGCCGGCCGAGCCCGACGACGGCGGGTCTCCCCGAGCCGACGCCGCCGCCGGGAGCGGCGGCGAGGCCCCCGACGACGCGGACGAACTCGCCGAGCTCCGCGCGCGGGTCGACGAGGAGTACGACTTCGACGACTTCGGCCCCGCCGACATGGCCCGGATGAGCGCGGAGGAGTGGGACGCCGCGTTCGATCCGGAGTCGTGGATCACCGGCGATCGGCTGCTCGACCGCGCCGAGGCCGAGCTGAAGTCCCGAATCGCGCGTCGGGACGTGTTCGGGGTGTTAGAGCGCGTCCGGGAAGACGGCGAGGAGCGACTCCTCGTGTACTCCGACGAGGGATACGCGATCGTCCGGCCGACGGGGGAAGTGACCGGTCAGGGGACCGTTCTCCGCGACATCGAGCCGGTCGTCGCGCTGGCGGCGATGGAGTCGCACGACGTGGCCGAGCCCCCCGACGACTGGTCGCTCCCGCATCCCGACTCGGTACCGGAGGGCACGGGCGAGTTCGGCAACCTGATGGTCCAGGTGATCGCGATCGTCCAGGTGCTCGCCGGGGCGGCGCTGCTCGTCGCCTCCTTCGCCACCGACCTGAACACGATCGTCGCGCCGGCGATGGGAATCGTGTTCCTACTCATCGGCCTGCTGCTCTTCGTCATGGTCGCGAACGCGCGGCTCTCGGATCGGTTCCGTTCGGAGGAGTATCGCGAGCGGTTGCGGGCCCTGCGACAGGCGAAGGAGCGCCCCGACTTTGTCCCCGTCGAAGGCGGGGTCGTAACCGAGGACGAGCGAGACGAGTGAACCGTCGATATCGCGCGACACAGGCCTTGTAAACCCCTCCGAGTCGACGGGTTCAGTCGGTGGGTTTAAGCGCACCCCGTCCCGAGTGAACCTGTATGAAAAGGCGGGAATTTGTGCGGACGGCCGGCGGCGCGAGCGCCGCGGTCGCGGCCTCGGCCGGGGCGACCGGAACGGCCGCCGCACAGGAGGCGGAACCGGACTGGCCGAGCGGTGTCACCGGCGGGAACCTCGGGGAGTACCTGGACGCCCGCGGCGAGAGCGAGGTCACCGTCGAGGTCGGCGCCGGCAGCGACGGACTCGCGTTCGCCCCGACCCAGCTGTGGGTCGACACCGGCACGACGATCACGTTCGAGTGGACCGGGGCCGGCGGGGACCACAACGTCGTCACGGTCGAAGGCGAGGCCGCCCTCGACAGCGGCGACCCGGTCGGCGAGGAGGGGTACACCTACGAGTACGAGGTGACCGAGGAAGACGCCGGCATCACCCACTACCACTGCGTCCCCCACGACGCGGTCGGGATGCACGCCGGGATCGCCGTCGGTGAGGACGTTCCCACCGTCGAGACCGGCGGGAACACCGGGTGGCCGGAGAACATCGCGAAGGTCGGCGTCCCGCTGCACGCCCACTGGGTCGGCATCGCGGCGATACTCGGCATCGCGCTGACCTTCGTGTTCACGTTCTACCTGCTGAAGTACGGCGAGTCGGCCCACACCGGTCACGGGGGTGCGCAATGAGCTCCGGCGGCTCCTCGTACGGCGACATCCACCGGTACGAGCCCGCGAGAGAGAGCACCGCCGCCGCGATCGCGATCGTGCTTCTCACCGTCATCGAGGTCGTGTTCGTCTCCCTGTTCGTGTACGGGCTCATGTCCGCCTGGGCCTCGACCGAGTTCGGGAACATGTTCGCCGGCGCGTTGCTGGCGATGATCTTCATCGATCTCGCGTTCATCCTCCTCCTGTACCGCAAGGAGTTCCTGCCCGACGTGATGATCGTCAAGAAGCGCCGCCGCAAGTGGGAGGACCTCTACATCCGCGAAGAGGACAAAGACGGCGTCGGGGTCGACACCGGGAACATGACCGAGACGCTCAAACGGGCCGTTTACCCGTACTACAAGAAGTAATCCGACAATGAGCCTCAAAAAACAAGACGAGATGGACCACAACGCGTGGCTCAAGAAACAGGACCTGACGGTCATCGAGACCGCGTTCCTCACCACGCTCATCTGGCTCGACAAGCGCCTCCGCATCGTCGACTACCTCGAGCTGCTGGAGACGATGTACTACCGCGCGAACCTCCAGATGCCGAAGAGCCACACCGAACAGTACGACCTCGACAACAAGTTCTGGTACTGGTACCCGCTGTACTCGCTCGGGTCCCTGTCGATCGTCGCGTACCTCGTCGCCGCGGTCTCCGGCGCGCTGTTGGGCTTCTACTACGCCCCGTCCACCGCCGGCGCCGCCGCGCAGGGCGATCCGACGGCCGCGTACGACTCGCTCGTGTTCATCATGAAGGACGTCCAGTTCGGGTACATGCTCCGCTCCATCCACCGCTGGTCCGCCCAGTTCATGGTGGCGGCGGTGTTCCTGCACATGCTTCGCGTGTACTTCACCGGCTCCTACAAGGAGCCCCGCGAGGTCAACTGGATCCTCGGGATCGTCCTCATCGGCCTGACGCTCCTGTTCGGCTTCTCCGGGTACGTGCTCCCGTGGAAGCAGCTGTCCTTCTGGGCGGCACAGATCGGCGTCGAGATGGCGCTCGCGACGCCCCTCGTGGGCGAGTGGGCGGCACAGCTCCTGTTCGGCGGCTTCACCCTCGGACAGGCGACGCTCGTGAGAATGTACATCCTGCACGTGTTCGTGCTGCCGTTCGTGGTGACGGGCCTCATCGCCCTCCACGTCGGCATCGTCTGGGTGCAGGGCATCGCGGAGCCGCACTAATCCAATGACCAACGACGACACTCCCATGACGGACGGAGGAACCGACGCAGAAGCGCGCACGGACGGCGGTCCGCCGGCGACCGTGCCGCCGGACGACGAGACGCCCACGTGGTCCGAGCGCAAGGAGCACTCGCGGGGACTCGCACAGCTCACCTACCAGTACTTCGAGCGCTCGCGCCGCGAGGACGAGGACCTCCGCGCCGAGTCGACGTACGTCGAGCGTGACGTGCTCGGCTTCCCGACGTGGCCCCACGAGACGCTCCGGAACCTCGCGATCACGAGCTTCTTCGTCGGGATAATGATCCTCATCGCGGCGCTGATGCCGGCGCACTTCGGCGAGCCCGCCAACCCCGGCTCGACGCCGGCGATCATCCTCCCCGACTGGTACCTCTACTGGTCGTTCGGGCTGCTGAAGCTCAACCCGCTCAACCCCGAGCTGGCCGTGCTCGGCGGCAACATCGTGATGTCGAACGAGTTCCTCGGGATCGTCGCCCACGGGATCGTCTTCGGCTTCATCGGGCTCGTGCCGTTTCTTAACAAGGGGAGCGCGCGCCGGCCCGTCGAGCAGCCGTTCTGGGCCGCCGTCGGCGTGACGGGCGTCATCCTGGCGTTCACGCTCGCCGCCCTGGCGATCCAGAACTTCTTCCCGATCTCGCTCGACCTGCTCCTCACGCTCACGTTCATGCTGCCCGTGCTGGGCGGCATCCTCACCTACGCGGTGTTGAAAACGATGCGTGAAGGGTACATGTACGACCTGAACCGGCGGTACTACATGCTGCGGCCCCCGAAGTAACCGGTCGACGGACCACCGATTTTGCGGTCACCGTTCACCGATGTCACCATCACCCGACACCGACACCGACGACACCCAGGCATTCGACAAGACCGGCGATCCGGTCGCGAAGGACGCCGACGAGGACCCGCGGAACGAACCGACCGGGCCGCGCGTCGGTCCGGACGGACGGGAGGTCGTCGTCCCCTTCCGACTGTACAAGGCCGCCACGGTCTTCTCCACCCTCGCCGCCGTGGTGGCGTACCTGATCGGTTTCACGCTGATCGACGCGGCGACGCTGCAGATCAGCTTCGTCCGGACGACGATCGTCTACCTGATCAACAGCGCCGGGCTCTACCCGTCCGACGACGTGCTGGTCGCGGTCCTCGCGATCACCGGAATCGGGTTCCTCGTCGCGGGAACAGCGGTGTACGTTCTCGGCACGCGATTCCGCGGGCAAGGGATGGGAAAGCCTCAAGACGGTTCCAGCGAACACTAAGACAATGGCAGACGAGTTCATCAAGGGGTTCGCCCTCTTCACGCTCGGCGGTCTGGGATGGCTCACCTTCGGCGGCTGGTACCGGACGCCCTCGTACTACGACGTCGTCCAGCTCGTCAATCCGGCCGAGGGGGTCAACACGGCCTACGGCGAGATCGGGTTGGTTGCCGGCGACGCGTCGTTCTGGCTGATGATCCTCGGCGCGCTCACGTTCTGGGTGTTCATCCCGGTGAGCCGTCAGCTCCGGGACATGCTCGACGAGGACGCCGAAGCCGCGAACTGACCGCGCCCGCCCCCTTTTTCTCTTCACCCTCTGCCCCCGCTCCCCGTCCCAGCGCCGGCTCCGCGTTCCGATCCGTTCGGTCCCCTGTCAGTGCGACTCTGCGGTTGACCTGACTCGAAGGGTCGTCGCTGAACCGATAGCGCTCGGCCGCGACGACTCCGACGTTCCGGGAGGTGGCCGCCTCGCTGCGTCGCCGGGCGAAGCCCGGCTACCTGCGAGACTGTCGATCTCGCAACGCTCGACGCTGCTCCGTCCCCGCTCCCGCTAGCTCCCTTCGGTCGCTCTGGGAGCCGGCGCGTGGCGCGGCGACCTCGCACGGTCAAGTAGCCGCGACCGTGTCGCTCATCGCTTTTAAATAGATCGTCGCTGTTAGCACGACTCAGAACGCGGCACGAGCGGAGGACGTCGACGGGGCTCCTTTGTTCTCGATCGACGGCGGTCAGACGCGGAACCTGGGTCTCGGGTCGCGCTCGCTACGCGACGACGAACTGGTTCCAGAACCCCGAGACGAGGAAGAACAGCGAGTAGTAGGCGACGAACACCATCAAGACCGCCGAGGCGGCGATCGAGCTCTTCGGGGCCTCGATCGGCATGTCGTTGCGGGCCTCGACGTTGCGAGCCTCGAGCTCGAACAGGTCGGCGATCAGCATAGTGACCACGATCACCGCGAGGATCGTGCCGCTCACGGGAGCGTCGAGCATGAACAGGAACGTCAGGAGCAACAGTCCGATGTTCGTGAACGCGTGCGGCGTGTACGGCTCGACGCTGTCGCCGTCGCTCCCCTGTTCGACGTGGTGCCGGTGCGCGATGTGTCGGGTCGCGAGGTTCGCGACCGCCATCACGAGTATCGCGTACGGCAGCATCGGTCCGACTTCGGACAGCCAGCCGAGCGGAACGAGGAACTGCAGTGGGTCCATACGGACACATCCGGTTACGAGTTATTAGAGTGTTTCCGATCGGCGCGCTCGCCGCCCCCCGTCGGTGCCGCGAACGTGACCCGATCGACCACCTCGATCTCCGTCGTCTGGTGCGGCTCGACGGCGCCGCGCCGCTTCCCGTCGACCACGAGCGCGATCGGTTCGCCCTCCCGCTCGACGGTAAGCCCAACCCGCTCCGCCGCGACCCACGCGTCGATCCGGGTGCTGAACGGCGCGATCGGCGCGACCGAGAGCCCGCCACCGGGTTCCACGACGGGGCCACCGGCGGCGTTCGCGTACCCGTCGCTCCCCAGCGGCGTCGCGACGACGACGCCGTCCGCCCGGACCGACTCGGTGCGACCGCGGTGGAACCCGACCCCGAACTCCGAGATCCGCGCCGGCTCGCCGGTGACGAGGGCCACGTCGAACGCGGCTCGCACGGAGGCGTCCGCCCCGCTGTCGACCGCGAGGACGGGATGGGTGACGCGCCTGATCGAGTCCCCGGCTCTCGAACCGTCGAGCAGCCGTCTGAGAGCCTCGACGGCGCCGTCGCGGTCGAACGCGAGCCGGCGGTCGACGACGGGAACCACCGTGCAGTCGGGCGCCGCGACGACGGCGTCGCGGACGGCCTCGTCGCCGACGGCCACGAGGAGCGACGCCTCGGGGTGCTGTGCGTCGACCGCCGTCCCCTCGCCGGTCGCGCTTGCGGGCTCAGCGAGGTGCCCGCCGGCGTCCCGGACCGCGTCTCGGATCTCCGCCGCTCGCTCGTCGTGGCCGGCGACGGCGACGCGGCGTTCCGACGCTTCCATGTCCGGGGGTCCGGCCGGCGCGTGTGAAAACCTCCCGGTTCGCGGCGCGGGGAGCTAGAACGGCCAGTCGCCGGTGATCTTCATCCCCGTGGCCTTCCCCTCCCGTTCGAGCGCGGCGGCGATCTCGTCGGTCGGGCGCCGCGCGGTCGACACGTCGTCGCCAGCGAGGTCGACGACGAGCTCCGTCAGGAGAATCGCCTGCTCGCGGAGGTTCCGGGACTCCAGCTTGTCGAGCGTGTCCGCGCCGGTGTGTCCCCAGCCGCGGCCGCGCCCCTCCGTCTCCCCGGAGACCATGTAGCCGGGGATCCCGCGCTCGACGAACGGCCAGTGGTCGCTGTGGGGAACCAGCTCCTCGCCGAGCGCGATCGGGTGGTCGAACCGGTCGCTCACGCGCTCGCCGGCCGCCTCCAGCGCGTCGAACCCGTGGTGGTCGAGCTTCAGGGTGCGGCCGAAGACGTTGCTGTCGACGTTGACGACGGCTTTGACCCGGTCGGGCTCGACGCTCTCGGCGAACCGGGAGGAGCCAACCAGCCCCACCTCCTCGGCGCCGAAGCCCAGGAACCGCACTCTCGTGTCGAGCTCGTCTCCTCGGGCGGCGAGGGCGTTGGCGACCTCGACGAGCGTCGCGGTACCGGCGCCGTTGTCCATTGCGCCCTCCGCCAGGTCGTGGGCGTCGACGTGACAGGAGACGACGAGGTACTCGTCGGTGTCGGGGCCGAGGTCGGCGACCGCGTTCCCGCTCGTCGCCTCGGGCGTCTCGCAGTCGACGGCGACGGTGAGCTCCTCGCCCTCGCGTCGGCGCGCGAGGCGTGCGCCGGTCTCTTTCGAGACGCCGACGGCCGGGATATCGCCGATCGGCGCGTCCGCGGTGCCGACGCTCCCGGTCGGCGGCAGCGTCCCCTCGACGTGGTTCGCGAAGACGAAGGCGGCGGCTCCGGCCTCGACGGCGTGGTAGTACTTCTCACGGCGATGGACGAACCGGTCGACGGAGTCTGGCGTGTCCGACGAGACCATCACGACCTTCCCGTTCAGGTCCCGCTCGAAGTCCTCGGGGACGCCGTACCCGAGGTCGACGAACTCGCCGGTCGTCTCGCCGCTCGGGCTCCGCGGGAGCGCGATGCAGGTGTTCCGCCCGCTCGCGATGGCGTCCGCGCCGCGCCGGATCTCGCTGTCGCCGCGCGCCCAGCCCTGGATGTCGAACTGTCTCTTATACACATCTCTGA
>NZ_AOJH01000078.1 GCF_000337355.1 Halorubrum kocurii JCM 14978
GAGATGTGTATAAGAGACAGCCCGGGGCCCGCCGGCAGAAGCGCCGACGCGGCCTCGGCGGCCGCGAACGTCGAGTCGTACGCGTGGTTCAACATGAGGTAGGTGACGACGCCGAGCACGAGCGACAGGAGCCACGCGCTCGCGGCGATCCGGCCCACCCGTCGGTGCGGGGTCTCGTTCCGGAGCTCCGACTCCGAGTGGGTGAGCCCGAGAATGATGGCGTAGAGGACGACGGGCACGGAGACGACGGAGAGGACGATGTGGATCGCGAGCATGATCAGGTACGCCGGGTAGATCCAGTCCCACAGCGGGACCCACGCGTACGCCGACTCCAAGACGAACTCCCGCGTTCCGCCGCCGGCGACCTTCGGCAGGTACAGCCCGAGGAACACGAGGATGAGGGCGAACGAGGTCGTCATCGCCGCCGCGTGCTTCTTCACCTCGCCGTTGCGGATCCAGTACCACCCGAGCGAGAGCGTGACGATCGTGACGGTGTTGACGGCGGCGATGGCGTGCGCGAGGAGGTCGACGGTGCCCCGGGTCAGCTCGGGGAACAGCGCCTGAAACTGGGGGACGAGGAAGACGCCGCCGACCGCGCCGTAGCCGACGATCGTGAGGAGCACGGTGATCGCGCCGGCCCGTTCCTTGGCACGGTCGCGAACGTTGACGGTGGACATACAGGGGGTTGTCGCGGGACGGTTATTTCGCTTTCGAGGACGGGACGGGTCGCCGGGCATCGCGGGCGCGGAGCGGTTCCGCGCCCGGCGCGGTTCATCGCTCGATGACGCCCGGCGCGGTTCATCGCTCGATGACGCCCGTCGCGGTCGCCACCTCGACCGCGGCCGCCTCGTTGATCCCGCCCTGCAGGATCGTGTACCGGTCGCGGATCTCGTGGGCGCTCGTCAGGGCGGCGATCAGCTCCGCGTCGTCGAGCCCGAGCTCGGCGGCGGTCGTCGGAGCGTCCAGCTCGGCGAGCGCGTCGCGGATCGCGGTCCACTCGCCGTTCTCGCCGCTGTGGAGGTACTCCGTCATGATCGAGGCGACGCCGACCTGATGGCCGTGGAGCGCCCGCCCGGGCGCGGTCCGGTCGAGCTGGTGGGAGATGAGGTGCTCGGCGCCGGAGGCGGGCCGCGAGGAGCCCGCGATCGACATCGCGACGCCGGAGGAGACGAGCGCTTTCACGACGACCCACGCCGACTCCTCTAATCCGGGCCGGATCATGTCGGCGTTCTCCACGAGCAGCTCCGCGGTCATCTCCGAGAGCGCGCCCGCGTACTCGCTGTACTCGACGTTGCGCAGCCGGCGGGCGAGCCGCCAGTCCTTCACCGCGGTGTAGTTCGAGATGATGTCCGCACAGCCCGCGGTGGTGAGCCGCCACGGCGCGTCCGCGATCAGCGTCGTGTCCGCGACGACCGCGAGCGGCGGGTCGGCCGCGACCGAGTGGCGCGTGTCGCCCTCGGGGATCGACGAGCGTCCCGAGACGATCCCGTCGTGGGAGGCGACCGTGGGGACGGAGACGAAGCCGACGCCGAGGTGGTCGGCGGCCATCTTCGCGATGTCGATCGGCTTCCCGCCGCCGAGGGCGATCAGGTAGCCGGGGTCGACCGCCTCCGCGGTCTCTTTCAGCTCCTCGACCGCGTCGAAGGAGGCCTCCTCGACGACGGCGGTCGCGGGGTCGTCGAACTGCGCCCGCACCCGATCGCCGGCGATGTCGTCGGGCGTCGGGCTCGTCACGATCAGCGGGCGACCCGTGAGGTACAGCTCGCCGACCGCCTCCCCGAGGTCGTCGAGGACGCCGTGGCCCACGAGCACGTTCCGCGGGAGCTTGATCCACGTGGTCTTCTCGAACATACCGGGGCGTCGCGCCCGCGGGTGAAAGCCGTTGTCCATGTCGGCCGCGGGGCGCTGGACCTCCGATGCGCTCACCAGGCTCCGAGCGCCGCCAGCGTGGTCGCCGCGTCGTAGAGGAAGTAGACGCCGAACCCGGCGAGGACGACCGCGGAGCCGACCGCGACGAGCGGGGCGAACGTCTCGATCCGCCGCTCGGCGGCGACGAGCCCGGAGGGGAATCCCACGATCCACGTCAACACGCCTAAGAAGAACCCGCCGATGAGCGCCGGGGAGCCGGTGGCGACCACGAGCGTCCCGGCGAGCTCCTGGCCGACGACGGGGAGCCGGGCGAGCACGTCGAGCTCGCCGGGGCGGAGGAGCCCGACCCCGATCGTCAGCCAGAACAGCACCTGGTACGGGTTCGTCAGGGCGAGCACCAGCGCCTTGCGGAACCCCTTCCCATCCTCGACGATCGGCTCGTCGCCCGAGGTGGGCCGGAACGACGCGCGCGCGCCGCGGGCCGCGCCGACGGCGAAGTACAGCATCAAGACGCCGCCGACCGCGACCATGGCGCCCTGCAACAGCGGGAACGACTCCACGACCGCCACGACGCCGACGTACGCGAGGACGAAGAAGATCGCGTCGGCCGTCGCGGCGCCGAGGCCGGCCCGGAAGCCGGCGAGGCGGCCGCGCAGCACCGATTCCTCGGCGATCACGGCGTTCATCGGTCCGGGCGGGGCCGCGAGCGCCAGCCCGAAGACGACGCCGGCGCCGAGCGTTACGAGGAGACTCACACCGTTCGGGAGGGCCGTTTTCGTGAAAAGCCCCGCGAACGAACGGTGGGCGTCACGGGCGAGGTATCCGCACTGATGTACGAGTGTGGGCGATGAGGGCCGGGCGTCGCGGGCAGTTCCCTCGTCGGATCAGCTCGCGTCCTCGACCCGGATCGAGCGGGCGATCTCGGCCGGCAGGCTCTGCTCGCCCGTCGGCGTCGCCACGGTCACCATCCCGAACGGGGCGACGTCGACCACCTCGATCTCGGTGCCCGGCGTGATCCCCGCGTCGGCGAGGTATTCTAGCTCGTCCTCGTCGCGGTCGGAGACGCGGGCGACGACCACGCGGTCGCCCTCCTCGCGGTCCGCGAGCCGCGCGCCGCTCTCCTCGTCGACCGGTTCGAGGTCCGCGCTCGGGATCGGGTCGCCGTGGGGGTCGACGGCCGGGTCGCCGAGCGCCTCCGCCACGCGCCGCTCGAACGCCTCTGAGATGTGGTGTTCCAAAGCGTCGGCCTCCTCGTGGACCTCGCTCCAGTCGTAGTCGAGCCGCTCGGCGAGGAACGCCTCCAGCAGCCGGTGGTGGCGGACGATCTCCAGGGCGACCGCCTCGCCCTCCGCCGTCAGCTCCGCGCCGCGGTAGGGTTCGCGTTCGACGAGCCCCCGCTCCTCCAGCTTGCCCAGCATGTCGGTGACTGACGGGGAGGTCTTGTCGAGGTACTCCGCGATCGCCGACGTCGAGACGGGCGGCCCCTGCTCGGACTGGAGGACGTAGATCGCCTTCAGGTAGTCCTCCATCACGTCGCTCAGCATTTATAAGCGATCGCGCGCGCTGGCGGAAATACCTACCGGGAACTCCCGCGGTCGGCCACCGTTCGATGGGCGCTCCCCGGAGCGGTCAGTCCTGCAGCTCTGCGTCCCGAAGCGCCTCGTTGAGGTCCTCGCGGACGCGTTCGCCGGTCTCGCGGTCCATCGCGGTGGTGACGATCCGGTTCTCCTGCACGCTGGAGCCGTCCCGCAGGAGGAGCCGGACGTTTCCGTTCGTCCCGGCGCGCGTCGCCTTCGCGCGCAGGCCCGTCCGGGAGCCGGTGCCGCCGGCGTCGATCGGGCCGGGGACGATCTTCTTGACGTGGGGGTGTTGCGCGACGGTACCGACCGCCTTCCGGCCCTTGCGGTCGCCGATGAGCGTCGAGTGCGATCCGCCTATCTTCTCGCGCGGCGGGGTCTCGACGACCTCCAGCGCGCGGTCGCCGCGGCGGTCGAGCACCCACGAGACGACGGGGCTCGCGCGTTCGCGACCGTCGGACGCCGCCTCTCCGCCGGCGTCCGCCTTCGCGTCGGGAACGCGGTAGAACTCGTGGTGGACCTGCGCGCGGGTCTCGCGGAGGGGCTCCCGCGCGCCGGCGGCGTAGACGGTGTCGGGTCGTTTTCGGCGGATCTCGTCAGCGACGCGCCCGGCGAAGTTGCGGAGCTGGATCTCCGTCAGCTGCTCGTCCCTCTCGGGGCGGGTGGTCACGGTCGTCTCGCCGACGACCTCGTCCTCGTCGAGCATCGTGAGCCGGGCGCGGTCGTCGTCGAACTCGACGACGACCGCGTCGGCGTTGGCGGTGTTGCAGGTGAGACAGTAGTCCCCGGGCTTGCGAAGGGGGGTTCCACACCGCCGGCAGTTCATACGATGGAGAGGGCCGTGACGGGTAAAAGTGCGTCCGTTCGCCGTGTCGCGGAGACAACCCATATAGTGGAGGCAGACCTGAAAGAGAGTATGAACACCGACCGATCCGAGGCGGACACCTCGGACGGAGAGCGGGCGGCCGAGGGCGACGCTGGGGATCCGGCCGACTCCGATCCGGTCGACTCCGATCCGGTCGACTCCGATCCGGATGTTTCGGACCGCGACGCCATTGAGGACCGGCTGGTGCGGCTGTTCCGCAGCGGGCGGACGAACGCGGTGATCGGGTGGGCGATGGTGGCCGTGCTCGCCGGTGCCTTCGTCGAGAGTCTGCTCGGTCTCGACCTCCTCCCGATGGTCCTCACCGCCGCCATCATCGCCGTCGTGGTCGCGCCGGGGGTCTCGTCGCGGGACCCGCGGGTGATGCCTCCGTGGGAGGTGCTCAGTCTCGCGCTGTTGCCGGTGCTGGTGCGCGTGCTCCTGGGTGGGGAGCTCGGGACGTTCGCGACGTACCTCGCGATCGCCGCGTTCGCGCTGATTGTCACCGTCGAGCTCCAGATGTTCACGTCGCTCCGGGTCACCCAGTGGTTCGCAGTCCTGTTCGTCGTGTTGACCACGATGGCGACCGCGGCCGCGTGGACGGTGCTCCGGTGGAACGCCGACCGGCTGCTCGACACCGCCTTCCTGACGACGAACGAGGCGCTGATGATCGAGTGGATCTACGTCACGCTGGCGGGGCTCGCCGCCGGCGTCCTCTTCGACGCGTACTTCCGGCGGCGCGGTGCCCGGCTCCGCCGAGCGATAGGGCGGGTGGTGCGCCGATGAACGTCCGCGGCACCCTCCGCGCTCGCCCGTCGCTGCGCACGCAGCGCCGGCTCACCCGGCTGATGCAGATCCTGCTCGCCGGCATCGTCGTCTACGGCGCGGCGTTCGGCCAGCCGAAGGCGATCACCAACGGCGGGCTGGGGCTGTTCGTCACGTTCGTGCCGGCGCTGGTCGAACGCAACTACAACATCACGCTCGACCCGTGGCTCGGCGTGTGGATCACGACGGCGGTGTTCCTGCACACGCTGGGATCGGCGTGGTTCTACGCGCAGATCCCGTGGTGGGACCACCTGACGCACGCGCTGTCGGCGTCGCTGGTCGCCGGCGCGGGGTACACGACGCTGCGCGCTATCGACCTGCACAGCGAGGAGATACGCATCCCGCCGCGGTTCGCGTTCGTGTTCATCTTCGTGGTGGTGCTCGCGTTCGGCGTCGTCTGGGAGCTGTTCGAGTTCGGGCTCGATATCGTCGCCGACGAGACGGGGGTCTCGATGCCGCTGGCGCAACACGGGCTCGACGACACGGTGTTCGACCTGATGTACAACTCCGTGGGGGCGCTCCTCGTGGCGATCTTCGGACAAGCGCACCTCACAGGGGTCGCGGAGCGGGTTCGGGAGGCGCTCTACGGAGCGCTGGACGAGCGGTCCTAGCGCAGACACGCGGCGACGACCCGCAGCGCGGCCTCCCCGCGGACCTCCTTGGCGAGCAGCGGGACCCGCTTCACGTCGCGTCCGCGGAACAGGTCCGTGGCCCGGCGCAGCGCCGCCTGCTGGACCTCCCAGCGACGCGCGCAGAACTCGCAGGTGTCCGGGTTCGGCTCGACGATCCACTCCGGGTCGATCGTGGTCTCTCTCCCGCCGGTCACGTCGCCGACACCCTCCATCACCCGGTTGACCACGAGCGTGTTCACCGGGATCCCGAACTCGTCGAGGCGGGCGACGAGCCGCTCGGACTCGGCGACGCTCATCTCCTCGGGGATCGTCACCACGCGGAAGTCGGTCTTGTCGGGGTCCCGCAGCACGCTCCGGAGGCGCTCGATCCGCTCGCGGAGCTCGTCGAGGTCGGCGGACGGGTCGAGGTCGTCGTCCCCGCCGCCGAACATCCCCTTGATCCCGTCCATCATGCCCGAGAAGCGCTGCCGGAGCTTCATCACCCGGCCGATCATCGAGTCCATGATCTCGGGCAGCTGGAGGAGCCGGAGGGTGTGGCCCGTCGGCGCGGTGTCGACGACGACGCGGTCGAACCGCGGGTCGTCGAGGTACTCCAGCAGCTGGCGCATCGCGGCCGCCTCGTCGGCGCCGGGCATCGTGCCGCCGAGGAGGGAGCCGAGGCCGGCGTCTTCTCCGCCTTCTGCGTCGCTCGCGCCGCCCGCAGGGCCGCCCGCGCCGCCCATCATCCCGCCCATCGCGTCGCCCATCTCGCCCATCCCGCCGAGGGGGTCGCCGTCGGCGCCGAACATCCCCTCCTCCATCGCGTCGTCGGGGTCGATCTCGGCGGCGTACAGCGGGATCTCCTCGCGGATCCGCGACGGCTTCGCCGGGATCTCCGTCTCGTAGGTGTCGGACAGCGAGTGGGCCGGGTCGGTGGAGACCACTAAGGTGCTGACCCCGCCCGCCGCGGAGGCGAGCCCGGTCGCGGCCGCCATCGTCGTCTTCCCGACGCCCCCTTTCCCGCCGTAGAGGACGTAGTCCGGGGCGTCGACGCCGACCGGGAGGGCCGTGGCGGCGTCGGTCTCGGTCGGGAGGTCGGAGTCGTCGGAGTGGTCGGGTTCGGGATCGGCGTCGCCGTTCCCGTCTCCCTCGCTCTCC
>NZ_AOJH01000079.1 GCF_000337355.1 Halorubrum kocurii JCM 14978
TCGATCGCTTATAAATGGGTGGCGTTGACACCGGGGTGACGGCCGCCAAAGCCCCAGCCGATCGCTTATAAATGGTTGATCGTAGATCGACGGTGAACACCTCCAAAGCCTCAGCCGCTCGGTTATCAATCGTTGATCGCAGATCGACGGTGAAAGCCTCCAAAGCCCCAGCCGCGAGGACTCGATGCGCTCGCTGCGGTCCTCAGTCGGTCGCTAGCGCTCCCTCCCTGCGGTCCTAGCGTCGCCCGTCTTCGACCTCGCGGCTGCCCCTTTGAGTCCCACCCGCACAGCACCGCCCCGCACCTCACGCCTCCCCAGCCTCGCGCGTGCTCTCGCCGGCGGCTTCGCCGCCGGCTGTCAGAGGGACCTTCGGTCCATNCCGCGTCCCTCGCGCGGCGCTCCTCCCGGCCGCCAAGGGCGGCCGCTCGGAGGCGCGCGCCACCGCACACGAGCCCTAAAAATCGTCTTAAAAACGATGAGTGCGCGCTACTCGTCGGTGTCGTCGCCCTCCTCCCCGTCGCTCCCCGCGCCGTTCCGCACCTTCACGGCGACGCCGCTCGCGAAGTGCTCGGCCTCGGATCCGGAGAGCTCGGCCCGCCCGACCGCGAACAGCGCGTCGTCCTCGTCGACGACGAGCACCTCGTCGCCGGGGCGGATTCCGGCGTCGGCCGCGGTCACGAACTTCGCGAACGCGTTGCGCCCCTCGCGGACGAACGGCTCGCTCTCCTCCCCGACGATCATCCGGTGACGCGGGGCCGCGAACGCCTCGCGGATCCGGGTCCCGCCGGCGATTCCGAGGGTGAACCGACCGTCCGTGCCGTACGAGACGAGCCGGTCGCCCTCCGGGCTGCCGGGGTCGTCGTCCACGTCGCCGACGATCACCTGTCGAGGGCGGCCGCCGCTCGACCGCCTGAGGGTCAGCGTCTCGTCCGAGGGGAACAGCGCGTCGCCCGCGCCCGCACCGAACTGGTAGTCGGCGCCGGTCCGCAGGTCCGCGAGGGCCGCTGCGTCGCTCATACCTCGGGTATCCCGGCCACCCGCAAAGCGGTTGCGACACGCGGCGCCGTCCGCCCGGACCGAGGCCGACTCAGTCGCCCTCGCTCCCGCACTCGCTCTCGCCCGCCGCGGGGTCGGCGGTGAGCCCGTCCGCGTCGACACGCCACCGGTCTGCGAGGTCGCGGTACGCCGCCGGGTCGGTCGGCGAGCCCTCGAGCACCGAGCCGAGCGCCTCCTCGTCGAGTTCGCCGGGCTCCGGGTGAGACGCGAGCAGCGCCGCCAACGCCTCGGCCGCGGGGACGACCGCGCGCACGCACTCGATCCGACGGCCGAACTCGAGCGCCGCGGTCAGCCGGTCGACCGCCGTCTCCGCGTCCCCGCGCTCGACCGCGACCCGTCCGCGGTCGGCGAGCGCGCGCGCCTCGACGGCTGTGAACCCGCCCGCACGGGCCCGCTCCACCCCGGAGTCGAGCGCGGCCGCGGCGCGGTCGAGGTCGCCGCGTTCGAGCGCGAGGACGCCGCGGTTCCGGTCCGCCGTCGCCGCCCGCCGCCGACTGGCGTGCTCGTCGAGCAGCGACTCGGTCCGGTCGATCCACCGCTCGGCGGCGTCGAGGTCGCCCCGCTGGAGTTCGACCTCGGCGAGGGTCTCGGCGACCATCGCCCGCCTGGAGTCGGCGTCGAGGTCCTCGAACGTCGCCAGCGCGTCGCGGAGACACCGCTCCGCGCGGTCGAGGTCGCCGGCGAGCTGCGCCGCCGACCCCAGGTGGCTCACCGCGAACGCGCGGTACAGGCCGGAACCGATCCGGTCCGCGATGGCCCGGGCCTCCCGCGCGCGGGTCGCCGCCTCGTCGACCTCGCCGCGCTGCTCGGCGATCGCACCGAGGTTCAACAGGACGACCGCCTCGCGGTGCTCGTCGCCGACGGTCCGGTAGCCGTCGAGCGCGCGCTGCGCCTCGCGTTTCGCGGCCGTCAGCTCGCCGCGTCGGAACCGGGCGACCGCGAGGTTAGTCCGGACGTTCGCCTCGCCGTGGGTGTCGTCGTACGCCCCGAACAACCCGCCGGCGATCCGGTAGTGATCGATGACCGCGTCGGTGCCGTCGAGCGCGTCGAGCGCGTTTCCGATGTCCATGAGGCTCTTCGCGACCCCGATCGGGTCGCCGACGGCCGCGGCGAGCGCGTACGCCCGGGAGCCCGCCTCGTACGCGGCCTCGTAGTCGCCCGCGAAGTGGGCGGCCTGCGCTCTCCCCCGGACCGCGGCGGCGAGCCCGCGCCGGTCGCCGGCCGCGGAGAACAGCGCCGCGGCGCGGTCGTAGCGCTCCCTCGCGGCGTCGTACTCCCCGCGTCGACGCGCCACGTCGCCGTACCCGCGCTGGCGTTCGGCCTCGCCGGCCTCCTCCGTCGGGCGCCACGCGTCGAGCGCGTCGGTCGCGCCGTCGAGGTCGCCGGCGTCGACGTACATGCGGACCACCCACTCCGGCGGTCGGCCTCGGAGGTCGGACGGACAGGCGTCGGGGAGGTCGATCCACGAGTAACGGACCCGTCCGTACAGCTCCGCGAGCCGCGGGTAGCGTCGGCCGACGCCGTAGACGGCCCGCACTGCGCCGGCCGCCCACGCCTCGGGGTCGCGCTCGACCCGGTCCATCGCCGGCGCGTCGCCGCCCAGGGCGCGTCGGATCCGCGACCGCCGAGCGGGGTCGTCCGCCAGCTCGAGCACCCGCGTCGCCGCCCGTCCGACCCGTCTGGCGACGACGGGCTCCGGCTCCCGTTCGAGGAGGCGCTCGAAGAACAGCACCGACCACTCCCGGTGGACCGTCCGCCCCGGGTCGGTCGGCGTCGGGACGAGGACGGTGCCCGACAGCCGGTCGAGCGCCCGCCGCACCGCCTCCGGCTCCGTCTCGCCGTCGACGAGCGCGTGCGCGAGCTCCCGAACGTCGTCGACGCCGGCCACGTTGAGCAGGTTCACCAGCACCGCGACGTCCGCGGTCGGCGGCGGCCGGTCGGTCAGGTCGCGGACCGCCCGCGAGACGGAGGCCTCAAGCCCCGTCTCGTCGGTCTCTTCCGGCTCTTTTCCCCGTTCTCCGCCGGCTAGGGGGTCGCCGCCGGCCGGGGAGTCGCCGCCGGCCGGGGAGTCGCCGCCGGCCGGGGAGTCGCCGTCCAGCAGGCCGCCGGCCCGCACGAGGCGGTGAACGAGACACAGCAGCTCCCCGGGGCGGTCGCCGTCAGGCCGCCGCACCGCGTCGAGGAGCGCGCCCGGGTCGGCGACGGGCGAGGCGCCGGTGCAGTCCGCGACGTGGGCCGCGAGCCGCTCGGCCTCGCGCTCGTCGAGCCGCGGCATCCGCCGCGACTCGATCCGCCCTCGGTACTCGAGGTCGCTCGGATCGAGGGGGAGCGAATCGGGGTCGTCGTACCGCTCCTCGCGCGCGTCGAAGAGGAACGAGACGTCGTCCCGGTCGGCGAGTTCGCGGGCGACCCCGACCGCGTCGGCCGCGTCGTCGTCGACGACGTCCTCGACGACGACGAGCACGTGCCCCTCGGCGGCGACCGCGCGCTCGCGGAGCCGGTCGGTCGCCGAGAACGGCTCCCCCTCGTCGCCGGCGCGGTACAGCACCGATCCGCGCCCCGACCGATGCCACCGCACGCCGACGAGCCGGCAGACCGTGCTCTTCCCGCTGCCGGCCGGGCCGACCAGCGCGTGGTCGTCGCCCCTCGCGAGCCCCTCGATCAGCCCGTCGGCGACCGACCGCCGCGAGCCGTCGCGGACCGCGGTCCGGTCGAGCGCGAATCCAGCGTCGACCTCCGCGAGCGACGGCGTCGCGCGGAGCGGCCCCGTCGGGTCGGCGTCGCGGTCGAGCAGCGCGTCGTCGAGCGCGACGAACCCCTGCGCGGAGAGCGAGTCCGGGGGCGCGCCGCCGGCCCGCGGCGGTGCGCCGAAGGCGTCGAACCCGCGCGCATCGGCGTCGAACCCGCCCGCGTCGGCGTCGGCCCCGCGGTGGGCGCCGTTGCCGCTGCGCTCGCCGGAACCGCCGGCGGACCCCGCGCCTCCGACGGCTCCGGTCTCCCCGTCGCGCGCGGTTCGCGCCTCCCGGATCGCCGCGAGCTCGTCGGTTACGTCGCGGCCCGATTCGCGGAGGGCGCGAACGCGGTCGCGCGCCCACGCCACCGCCTCGGGATCCGCCGACTCGACCACGGCGTGAACCCCGCCGTCCGTGTCGAACACGACGAGGAGCGCGGTCTCGTCGGCGACGAGGCAGCCGACGTCGACGCCCTCGGCGACCGACACCGCGGCGCGGTCGCCGGCCGCCAGCGCCCCGAGCGTGTCGGCGTAGCGCTCGCGCCCGTGTCGGTACGTGCTGTCGGTCACCGCGAGGTCGACGCGCTCGCCGGCGTCGGCCGCGCGTCGGAACCGGTCGAGCAGGCGGGGATACGGGAGTGCTGGGAGCGCCGCGGCGACGCCGTCCGCCCTCGCGAGCGCCGCGTCGATCCGCTCTAATGGCCGGTACGGGTCGGGCGCCGCGGCCCGGTAGGTGTCGGCGTCTCGCAGCGTGGCCGGGGAGAGCGCGACCTCGGGGCCGAGCGGTGCGAGCGCGTCGCTCGCGGCGTCGACGTCGGCGGCGACGGTCAGGAACCGCCGGTAGCTCTGCGCCAGCAGGCGACCGGAGAGCGTCGTCCGGTAGCCGTCGGTCTCGCCGGCGACGAGCCCGGCGGCCTCCAGCTCGTCGATGGCCCGGTTGACCGTCGAGCGCGAGTGACCCAGCTCGTCCACCAGCTCGTGTTTTCGGAGCGCCCCCTCGGAGAGACGTTCGAGGAAGTCCAACCGGCGCTCGACCACCTCGACGAGTGCTGACCGCGCCTCCATTCGTCAGCTACGAGTCGGCCTACCCGAATAACTGTTTCCTCGGTCACACGTTCCCTCACGGGGTGACACAGTGCGTCACCGGATGAGAATATGTGGTTGGGCGAGCGAGGTCCGCGTATGGACGGGGGAGCGATCACCGACCCGGAGGGCGGTGACAGGGTGTCGACGACCGTCGCGAACGCCCGCGCCGCGGGGGCGCGGCTCGCCGAGCGCGACGACGCCGCGGCGGACCGGATCGCCGAGGCGGTCGGCGAGCGGCTGAGCGACCCGCAGGCGATCAGCCGGCTGGCGCTGGCGGCCGCGAACGAGACCGGGAGGGGCCATCCGGGGGCGAAGAGCGAGAAGATCGCGGCAGCCGTCGAGGGGGCGCGGGCGCACGTCCGCGAGACGCCCACCGCGGGCGTGGTCGAGCGAGACGAGCCGCGGGGTAGGCTCACCGTCGCCCGGCCGGTCGGCGTCGTCGGCGCCGCGGTCCCCGCGACGCACCCGGTGGTCGTCTCCGCCGCGGTGTCGCTGTACGCGCTGGCCGGACGGAACGCCGTCGTCCTCGCGCCGTCCCCGTCGACGGTCGAGACCTGCGACATGGTCGTCGAGACGCTACGGGGGGCGCTCGCGGCCGCGGACGCGCCCGTAGACGCCGTCTCGATGCTCCCCGCCCCGCCCTCGAAGCCCGGCACCGACTCGCTGTTCGAGCGGGTGGACGTCGCCGTCGCGTCCGGCTCCGCGTCGACCGTCACCGCCGGCCAGCGGTGCGGGACGCCGAACGCGTGTGCCGGCGCAGACGGACTCGTCGCTGTCTCCGACGGCTCGGCGTCGCCCTCGGCGGTGGCGACCCGCGTGGCGGTCGGCGCGACCTACGACTTCGGCGCTCACCCCGCGGCCGACGCGGCCGTGGTGAGGTCGGCGGAGACCGCTGAGCCGCTGACCGCCGCCCTCGAAGCCGAGGGCGGCTACGTTCTCGACGCCGACGAGCGCGACCGCCTCCGGGGGCTACTGGCGGGCGGTTCGGCGTCACACCGGGCGACCGACGCGGATCGAGACGCGAGGACGGCCTCTCCGGTCGGCAACTCGCCGCGGTGGTTCGCATCGGTGCTCGACCTGCCCCCCGCCGCGGACGCCGCGGCCTTCCTGATCGTCGACGGCGGGGACCTGCGCGACGGCGGAGAGCCGGACGGAGGCGAGGACGCCGGGAACGACCCACTCGCCTCGCTCCCGGGGATTCCGGCGGTCACGGTCCACGCCCGCGAGGGGTTTGACGCCGCGCTGCGGCTGGCGGCCGATCTGGGCGGCCCCCACGCGGCCGCGGTCCACACGACGCGGCAGGCGCGCGTCGCGCGGGCCGCGGAGCGGCTCGCGGCCGGTCGGCTCGTGGTCAACCAGCCGGGGACCGCGGCGGTGGGGTCGACGCGGAACGGGCTCCCGTTCGCGCCGCTCCTCGGAGGCGGAGCGCGCGAGGGGAGCCAACTCGACGGCGGGCTGACCGCGACCGACCTGATCGAGACGACGAGCGTCTCGGTGACGACCGTCGCCGACCGCCATCCGAACCGGGGCGGAGCGGGGGAGACGCTCCGGGGGCCGTAACCCCTCGGTCCCTCTCACGGCCGCCCGTCAGCCCCGCGGAACGGTCCTACAGCTCGATCCGGTCGACGATCGATCCGTTGCCGTCGCCGTCGCGGTGCGTGTTGATCGCGACCGTCCGGATCTGGTCTTCAAGCAGCGACCCGTCGATCTTCGCTTTGAGCAGCGAGTCGACCTGGAACACGCCGGCCGCGTTGTTCATTCGGATCACGACCTGCGCCGGGGTCTCGTCGCCCTCGCGCAGCGAGACGCGCTCGATCGCCTGCGACGAGACGGTGTTGATGCCGCGGCCGCCCTCCTCGTAGGGGACCCGCGAGCGCCCGCGCTCCATGTCGAGGCCGTCGGCGATCCGGACCACGCCGGCCTCGCGGGTCAGCGGCTCCTCTTCGGTGTGGTGACAGAGGATCGCGTGGAGCACCTCGGCCTTGACTCGGACCCGCTCGGGAACCCCGTAAAACGAGGGGAGGAAGTCGTCGAGGAAGTCGGCCGCGAGCGGGATCGAGTAGTACGGGTGGTCGTGGCGGTGGACGACGTGGCCGATGTCGTGGAGGGTGGCGGCGAGCGCGATGATCACCGACTCGTCGGCCTCGTCGAGCCCCTGTTGGCTGGCGCCGTTGAACTCGACGCCGCCGGCCTTCAGCAGGTCGTACAGCCGGAGCGCCCGGTCCCGCACGATCTCGACGTGTTTCGCGCCGTGGTCGTTGTACCCCTTCCGGTCGACCGGGTTGACGTTCTGCGCCTCCAGGTACGCCGTGATCTCCGGGTCCGACGCGATCCGGTCGAGCATCTCGTTGAGCCGACCGTCGGGGAACGCGTGTTCCCGGTCGGGGTAGTACTCGTGGCGGTCGGCGTCGGGAGCGGCGTCGATGTCGGCCTCCGGGTTGGCGTCGACGTCGGGATCGGGGTCGCTCTCGGAGGGGTCTGAGTCGCTCTCGGAGGGGTCTGAGTCGCTCTCGGAGGGGTCCGGGTCGCTCTTGGTAGTGTCCTCACCCGCGGGGTCACTCATAAGATCGATGGGAACGCGACGAGTGCTTAAAAGCATGTTCGTGAGCGGCCGTGCGGAGGCGATCGACCGCTGCGAGCCACCGACCGGACCGGCAGTTTCGACCCGAGGCACAACCTATAAGCGAACCAAAGGCGCATACCGTGGTGTGACCCGACCCGCGTCAGAACGCGGCTCGCCGACGCCGACAGCGACGCGGCTCTTCTCGAAGAAACGCGCGTGAACCGTCCACCGGCGGGAGTGGCGACCCCGTCTCGGACGACCCCCGACTCCCGACCCACGCGCACCGACCTGCTGACCGACCCGAACTCACCGCAGCATCCATGACGGACACCACTACCACGACACCCTACGCGACCCGAGACGAGACGGACCGACAGACGACGGCCGAGCCCTTCGAAGGCGTCTACCCGGCGATGACGACTCCGTTCACGGACGACGACGAGGTCGACCACGACCAGCTCGCGGCCAACGCCCGGTACCTCGAACGGGCCGGGGTCGACGGGGTCGTCCCGGTCGGCTCCACCGGCGAGTCGGCCACGATGACGCACGACGAGCACGTCGACGTGATCGAGACCGTCCGCGACGCGGTCGAGGACGTGCCGGTGATCGCCGGTACCGGCTCGAACAACACCGCCGAGGCGCTCTCGCTGTCCGAACGCGCCGCCGACGCGGGCGCCGACGGGCTCCTCCTCATCTCCCCGTACTACAACAAGCCCGAGCCCGCCGGCTTCCTCGAGCACTACCGGACGATCGCCGACGCCGTCGACCTCCCGCAGATCGTCTACAACGTTCCGAGCCGGACGGGTCAGTCGATCCCGGTCGACGTGAGCGTCGAGCTCGCCGAACACCCGAACATCCAGGGGTACAAGGCCGCGTCCGGCGACCTGAACCTCATCAGCGAGGTGATCGAACGCACCCGCGACGAGGAGTTCGCGGTGCTGTCGGGCGACGACGGACTCACGCTCCCCGTGCTCTCGATCGGCGGGACCGGCACCATCAGCGTCGTCGCCAACGTCGAGCCGGAGCGCTCCTGCGCGATGGTCGGCGCCGCGCTGTCGGGCGACTACGACCGCGCGCGGGCGCTCCACCACGAACTGGCGCCGCTCGTCCGCGAGCTGTTCGCCGAGACGAACCCGATCCCGGTGAAGGAGGCGATGCACGTCCGCGGCCGGGGCGGGCCGCGCGTTCGCCCGCCGCTCAGCCGGCTCTCCGAGGACCGGCGCGAGTCGCTCCGCGCCCTCCTGACCGAGTACGAGCGCGGCGACCCGGGGAGCGTCGACCCGGAGACTGTCGAGTCAGCAACCGGAGGCGCCGAATGAGCGGCGACGACGCCGACCGCCGGCTCGCCGTCACCGGCGCCGGCGGTCGGATGGGACGAGAGGTGATCGAGGCGGCCGCCGACCGCGAAGGCGTCGCCGTCGCCGTCGCGGTGAACCGCACCCCGACCGACCCCGTGGCGGGCGTCGCGGTCGAGGACGCCGACCGCCTCGGCGAGCTGCTCGCGGCCGCGGAGCCGGACGCGCTCGTCGACTTCACCGGCCCGGGCTCGGCGGTCGCGTACGCCGAGGCCTGCGCCGACGCCGGCGTGCCGATGGTCACGGGGACGACCGGGTTCGCGGACGCGCAGCTCGACAACCTCCGGGCCGCGGGCGAGTCCGTGCCCGTGCTCAAGGCGTCCAACTTCGCTCGCGGCGTCGCCGCGCTCCGACGCGCGGTCCGTGAGGCCGCCGCCGCGCTCCCCGGCTACGACGTGGAGCTGACGGAGACGCACCACAACGCCAAGCGGGACGCCCCCTCGGGCACCGCGAAGTCGATCCTCGACGACGTGAAGTCGGTCCGCGACGACCTCGACGAGCGGGTCCACGGTCGGGAGGGCGACGCGCCGCGCGAGACCGGAGAGATCGGCGTCCACGCCCGGCGCGCGGGCGACGTGACGGGCGAGCACGAGGTGCTGTTCGCGGGGAACCGCGAGTCGATCGAGCTCACCCACCGCGCCGGCGACCGCGGGGTGTTCGCCGAGGGCGCGCTCGACGCAGCCGACTGGCTCGCCGACCGCGAGCCCGGCTGGTACGGGTTCGGCGACGTGCTGGACGCGGACGCAGATAATTGACACGCATACACACATCGACGAATAAACACCGACACTCATCCATACACCATTCAATGACGCTCGAAGCCGACGTTTCCGATCTGTGGGACCGCTACCAAGAGGGCCTGACCGCCGCCGACGCGACCGACGAGGACGCCGCCGTCGTCGAGGAGTTCCTCGCCGCGCTGGAGGCCGGTGAGGTCCGCGCCGCCGAGAAGACCGGCGACGACGTGACCACGTGGGAGGCCAACGAGTGGGTCAAGCGGGGCATCCTGCTGAACTTCGGCCTGCGCGAGACCGAGGCGCGCGAGTACGGCGGCGTGACCTACCACGACGTGCTCCCGCTGCGCGACACCGAGGACCTCGGCGAGCGCGGCACCCGGAACACGCCGGACGGCACGGCGATCCGTCGGGGCGCGTACCTCGGCAGCGACTGCATCATGATGAGCCCCTCGTTCGTCAACATGGGGGCGTACGTCGGCGACGGCACCCTCGTCGACTCCTGCGACACGGTCGGCTCCTGCGCGCAGCTCGGCGAGAACGTCAAGCTCGGCGCCAACACGCTGATCGGCGGCGTCCTCGAACCGGTCGAGGACGCGCCGGTGATCGTCGAGGACGGCGTCTCGCTCGGCGCGGGCTGTCGCGTCACGAGCGGCTTCCGCGTCGGCGAGAACAGTATCGTCGGCGAGAACACCCTGCTCACTCCCCGCATCCCCGTCTACGACCTCGTCGAGGAGGAGGTCATCTACGGCCACCTCCCGGCCGAGCGCCGGGCGTTCACCCGCATGGTCGAGTCGTCGGTCGGCGACCACGACCTGTTCGAGGGCGGCGCGTACAAGCCCGCGGTCGTCGCGACCCACGTCGAGGAGGAGACGCTGGAGGCGACGCGACGGGAAGACGCGCTCCGCGAATGAACGAGGGCGACGAGCGCGACGCGGCCGTGGAACCGCCCGCCGAGCCCACCGAGGGCAACCCGTCGGTCCGGCGCGTGAGCGACTGGGACGCCGAGCGCCTCGCCGACCTCGCGGCCGAGCACGGCACGCCCCTCTACGTGCAAGACCTCGACCGCGTCCGCGAGAACTGCGAGCGCCTGCGCGACGCCTTCCCCGACGCCGACGTGCGATACGCGGTGAAAGCCCACACCGGTCGGGCCGTGCTTGAGGCGGTCCGCGAGTCGGAGCTGGACGCCGAGTGCGCCTCGGCGGGCGAGGTCGACCGCGCGCTCGCGGCCGGCTTCGGCGGCGAGCGACTCCACTACACCGCGGTCAACCCGCCCGCCCGCGACCTTGACTACGTCGCCGGCGTCGCGGAGGCGGAGCCGGATCTGACCGTGACGGTCGGCGCCGTCGACACCCTCGACCGGCTGGCCAAGCGCGGCTACGACGGTCGGGTCTGCGTCCGGGTGAACCCCGGCGTCGGCGCGGGCCACCACGAGAAGGTCCGGACCGGCGGCGCGGCCAAGTTCGGGGTCCCGTACGACCGCGCCGCCGACGCGGCACGCCGAGCCGCAGAGCGGTTCGACGTCGTCGGTGTCCACGCCCACGCCGGCTCCGGCATCGACCCCGAGCAGCTGGACAGCCACCGCGAGCTGGTGGCGCGGATGGGCGAGCTGGCGCGGGAGCTGGTCGACCCGAGCGACGCCAATACCGCCCCCCTCGACCTCGAGTACGTCGACGTCGGCGGCGGCTTCGGCGTCCCGTATGAGGAAGACGAGCCCCCGCTCGATCTCCCGGCCGTCGCCGAGGCGACGCGGGAGGCGGTCGCGCCTCTCCCTTCGGGCGTTGACCTTGCGATCGAGCCCGGCCGGTACGTGGTCGCCGACGCGGGCGCCCTCTTGACGCGCGTGAACACGGTGAAGCCGACGCCGGACGAGCGCGTTGTCGGCGTTGACGCCGGCATGACGGACCTGCTGCGCCCGGCGATGTACGACGCGTACCACCCGATCCGGAACCTCGGGGGCGGACGGAACGCCGACGGGAGCGACGCGTCTGCTCCCGACGACCGGTCGGCAACCCCTGTCACGGTCGCCGGACCTATCTGTGAGACCGGCGATACGCTCTGTAGGAACCGAGCGCTCGCCGACCCGACCCGCGGGGACCTCCTCGCGGTCGGGGTCGCGGGCGCGTACGGATACGAAATGGCGAGCCAATACAACTCACGACCGCGACCGGCGGAGGTCGCGCTCGACGACGGGACAGCGGCGGTCGTCCGACGCCGGGAGACGCTCGGCGACCTGACGGCGGTCGAGCGGGAACCGAACCGAGACCGACACGACCGGACCGACCGAACGGAGGCGGGCCGATGAGCGCTCACGCCGTCCCGTTCGAGAAGTACCACGGCACGGGCAACGACTTCCTCGTCGTCGACGCGGCCGCCGAGGGCGTCGGCGACCGGGCGGCGTTCGCGCGCGCCCACTGCGACCGCGAGACGGGCGTCGCCGGGGCGGAGTCCGGTGCCGAGGGAACCGGGGACTCCACCGGTCGACGCGGCGCCGACGGCGTTCTCTTCTTAAGCGTCGAAGACCGCTTCGACCCGACCCGCGTCGTGATGACGCTGGTCCAGCCGGACGGGTCCACGGCGACCATGTGTGGCAACGGCGCCCGCGTCGTCGCCCGGTGGGCCCACGACCGGACGGGCGACCGCGAGTTCATGATCGACACCCAGGCGGGGACCCGGCGCGCCTCCGTGAACGCGGACGCGACCGCGGCCACCATCGAGATGGGCGAGCCGACGTTCGACCCCCGATGGGTCCCGGTCGACCGCGACGAGCCGCTGATCGACGAGCCGGTCGCCGGACTGACCGTCACCGCCGTCAACACCGGGGTCCCGCATGCGGTCGCGTTCGTCGACGGCGGCCGCGACGACCCCGACGGGATCGACGTGGTCGACCTCGACTCGGTCGCGCCGCCGGTCCGCCACGCCGACGTCTTCCCCGACGGCGCGAACGTGAACCTCGCGAGCGTCGTCGACGACGGGAGCGGCGACGGCCCCGCCGTCATCGACCAGCGCACCTTCGAGCGCGGCGTCGAGGGCGAGACCCGTTCCTGCGGTACCGGCGCGGTCGCGGTCGTCGCAGCCGCGCGGCGGCTCGGCCTGATCGACGGGGAGTCCGCGGTCAGCCGCCCCCCGGGCGGCGAACTGGAGATCGCGGTGCCGGACCGCGGCCACGCGACCCTGACCGGTCCCGTCGCCCGCGAGTACGAGGGGATGCTCCCCGCCGACCCGCGATGAGCGAGGCGGCGTTCGACCCGGTCTCGTTTTTGGAGCGGGCGGTCCGGACCCCTTCCCACGAGTCGGTCGACGAGACCCGCGAGCTCGTCGTCGAGGCGCTCGAGCGGTTCGGGGTCGAGTGCGAGGTCGTCGCCGGCGGCTGCGTGCTCGCCGAGAAGCGGTCGGACACGCCCGACGACGGGCCGCACCTCGTGTTGAACACCCACCTCGACACGGTGACGCCACACGTCCCGCTCGAGCGCGGCGAGGCGCGGGCGGACGAGCGGCCCGACTGCTCCTCCGACGACGCCCCCGAAGCCGTGATCCGCGGCCGCGGTGCCTGCGACGCGAAGGGGCCGCTCGCCGCGCTGCTGTCGGGCTTCCTCGCCGCCGATCCACAGCGGGGGCGGCTCACGCTCGCGCTCACCCCGGACGAGGAGTCGCTGTCGCTCGGCGCGGCGGCGCTGACCGGGCGGTCGCCCGGGACCGAGGACCGGCTCGACGGCGACCTCTATCTGGTCGGCGAGCCGACCGGCCTCGACGCCTGCACCGCCGCGAAGGGGCGGTTTCAGGGGACGGTCGAGCTGTCGGGGACCGCCGCCCACGCCGCGGAGTTTGCGGGGGCGAACGCTGTCGCGGCCGCCGAGGGCGCGCTCGCGGCCATCCGGACCTTCGACGCGGACGCCGGCGACCACCCCCAGCTCGGCCCGCCGAAGCTCACGCCGACCGTCATCGAAGGCGGCGGCGCGACGAACCAGGTGCCCGCGGACTGCGCGATCACCGTCGACAGGCGGAGCGTCCCGCCGGAGACGGCGGAGGGGTTCCGGTCCTCGCTCGCGGACGCTGTCCGGGGGTCGACGCCCGACGGCGTCGGCGTCGACGTCGCGCTGACGGACCGCGAGTCGCCCTTCTTCGAGGCGTTCTCGACGGACCCGGACCACGAGCTGGTGGCGACGGTCGCGAGCGCGGCTCGGAGCGCCGCCGAGTCGGTCGGCCTTCCGGCGGACCGCGGCGGCGCGGCCCGCCCCTTCGGCGCAGCGACGGAGGCGTCGTACTTCGCGCCGGCCCCGACGGTCGTGTTCGGTCCCGGGGACCTCGCGGACGAGGCCGGCGCGGTGGCGCACGCCGAGCGGGAGTACGTCCGGGTCCGAGAGGTAGCGGCGGCGGCCGAGGCCGTCGAAGGGTCGATTTCGGCGCTGCTCGGGGACGCGGGCGAGAGGGAGAGCTGACCGATCCCCGGCGACATTTATAAGAGGAACGTCTCCTTCTCCTCCGTGAGATCGACGAAATCGTCGGCGGCCTCGATCAGCTCGTCGGCGGCGGAGTTGCCGAACCCCATCGCCTCGACGCGGACGCCCTCGTGGCGGAGATGCGAGCAGAGCCGGGCGAAGTCGCCGTCGCCGGTGCAGAGCACGACGGTGTCGACGTGGCTCGCGAGCGAGACGGCGTCGAGGCTCATCCCGAGGTCCCAGTCGGCCTTCTTCGACCCGTCGGCGAACGTCTTGATCTCCTTGATCTTCGTCTCGAAGCCGATGTCGCGAAGCGCCTCGAAGAAGCTCTCCTCCTCGGGGGAGTCGGCGCGGATCACGTACGCGATCGCCCGAACGAGCGAGCGGTCGTCGACCGCCTCCTCCAGCAGTCCAGAATAGTCGATGTTCCGAGAGTACACGCTCTGTGCGGAGTGGTACAGGTTCTGCGAGTCGGCGAGCACCGCGACGCGCTGGTCGGGGTGGATTTCGGTCATACCCTTCGTTCGCCCCGGTGGGTTAGGGGTTTTGGGATCCGTTTTCCCCCGCGGCTTCGTGTATGTTCGTGTATCTGAAGTTTTTTGTATGTCCACTTGTAGCATGTTGGTATGTCACGTCGACACACTGACGAAACCGAAGGTGGCCGGCACATCGGTCGCCGACAATGGCTCTCCGCGCTCGGTATCGCCGGCGTCGCGACGCTGGCGGGCTGCTCCGAGCAGGGCGGTGACGGGGGCGACGGAAGCGACGGAAGCGACGGAAGCGACGGAACGGACGGCGGTGACGGAGACGACGGGGGCGACGGCGGAGACGGCGTCGAACTCGGCGACTTTCCGAAGTTCGGGGTTGACGACCTCTACGGCCCTGAGGTTGCCCGAAACCTGGCGCAACAGGCGTTCGAGCAGTCGGAGTACGAGTACGGCTTCGACGGCGACACGATGGTCAACCCGGACGGCGACCAGGTGGAGATCAACATCTACCACAGCGCCGGGCAGGAGACCTCACAGCTCACCGCAGAGTTCATCGCCCAGGAGCTCGGCGAGAACCTCGGCATCAACGTTGTCGTCGAGGCGATCGACGGCACTCGGTTCAACAACGAGTACTGGACCGGTGAGCCGCAGGGAGGGACCGACACGGTCAACGGCGAGGAGGTCGAGTGGGAGAGCCCGACGCCGCAGAACCCGGGTCCCCGCTCCGTCACGAGCAACGAGCCGTGGGACATGTCAGTCGTGTTCGGACTGAACACGTATCCGCTGAACCCGCTCACGAACGAGGTGTTCTTCGACGGCGCCAACCCGTTCTACAACCCGGTCGGCTACTACCCGCAGTTCGACGCGCAGGCACTGTTCGAGGAGGCCCGACAGGCGTCGAGCCGAGAGGAGCTGCAGCAGGCGTTCGTGGAGATCTTTGAGAACCTCGCCCGCGAGCAGCCCTACATCACGCTGCTGTTCAGCGACGACCTCGTCGGCTACAATCCCGACCTCGAAGGGCCGATCGAGAACTTCTCGAACGGCTGGGACCTGCCCGCGTGGCACTTCAACGACCCTTCCGTCTCCGGCTCGTACGACACCGTCACCTCGGCCGGGTTCACGACCCTGAACCCGCTGTACAACACCGAAAACGGTGCCGGGAACGCGATCGCCCGCGCGCTCGACCAGGGATACACGTTCGACGAGAACCAGGAGTACTTCCCGCTGCTGTACGACATGTCCACCGAGGACGGCGAGGTGTGGACCTTCGAGGTCCGCGAGAACCTCCAGTTCAGCGAGCCGTACGGACAGGTCACGGCGGAGGACTTCGTCTACCTGATTCAGGAGCTCCACCAGAGCGACTGGGCGAACACGGCGGCGTCCAGCAGCTGGGACGGCGTCGAGGTCGAACAGACCGGCGAGTTCGAGTTCGAGGCCACGCTGGAGTCGCCGAACCTCCTGTGGCCCCAGACGTACGACCCGCTCCTGTACCCGATCCCGCGCGGTCTGGTCGAACCGTACGTCGAGGAGGAGGACGTCGAAGGGCTCGAACAGAACGAGGAGCTGCTCGAGCTCCAGTTCACCGGCAACCTCGGCCCCTTCACGCTCGACGAGTGGAACCGCGGCTCCGGCACGGAGTACACCCGCAACGACGAGTACTACCTGCGCGACATCGACGAGGGACCGGACCTGTTCTCTGAGGGGCCGCTGTTCGAGGAGGCCAAGATCAGCGTCGTCGAAGAGCAGGCGTCCCGGCTCGGCGCCCTGGAGACCGGAGAGGCCGACTCCGCGGCGATTCCGCCGGAGCAGTACGAGTCGTACGACGAAGACGAGAACGTAACTGTCCGGCAGGTGCCTACCCCGTACAACACGATCATCTCCGTGAACCAGCGCGAGAACGGCTGGAACGCCGGCCCGGGGAACCTGTTCCAGCTCGTTCCCTTCCGACAGGCGCTGGCGTCGGCGATCAGCAAAGACAGCCTCATCGAAGGCGTCTACCGCGGACTGGCGGAGCCGCACTTCACCTGGCAGCCCCGCTGGTCTGAGTTCTACCCGGGCGAGGAATAGCGCCTCCCGTCGCCGCTTTCACATTATCACACACACCACATGGGATTTGGAAGGTACGTTACCGCTCGCGTCCTCTGGGCCGGAGTGGTATCGCTCATCATCACGACGATCACGTTCCTGCTCGTCTCCGCCGCGCCCAATCCGTCGGTCCAAGAGGCGGCGACGCAGGCCGCACTACAGGGCGGTGACCCGGCCGAGGCCGCCGAGCGCGCGCGCGAGCTTCGCGGGCTCGATCAGCCCCTCTACGTCCGCTACATGGACTTCATCGAGAGCGTCTACACGTTCGACTGGGGCTGGTCTCGCAGCCGGAGCCAGCCGGTGACCGAAGCGCTCGGGCAGGGGCTCTACTACACCGCGCAGTACTCCGTGCCGTGGACGGTCCTGACGGTCCTGATCGGTCCGCTGGTCGGCGTCTACTCCGCGGCGAACATGTACTCCTGGAAGGACCACGCCGCGACCGGGTTCGCCTTCTTCGGGTACGCCATCCCGAACTTCTTCTTCGGGATCATCCTGCTCCTGATCTTCGGCGTCTGGCTGGAGGTCATTCCGGTCGTGTACAACACCGACGTCGCGGTGTTCAGCGTACAGAACGCCGTGCAGCTGTCGATCCCGGTGTTCGTCCTAGTCACCGGATCGATCGGTGCGGTCATGCGCGTCTCGCGCAACGAGTCGGCGGAGTTCCAGAACGCCGAGTTCATGAAGACGGCGAAGGCCAAGGGGGTCTCGCCGCTGCGCGCGTACGCGTATCACGTGATGCGGCCGACGCTCGTGCCGCTGTCGACGACCCTCGTCGGACAGCTGCTGGCGCTGTTCCTCGGGTCGTCGCTGCTCGTGGAAGTCGTGTTCGGCATCCCCGGGATCGGCCGGGTGACGTACAACGCGCTGATCGCACAGGACACGAACCTGCTGTTGGGCTCGACGCTGGCGTTCACGTTCATCGCCGTCATCGGGAACCTCTTGGAGGACCTCGTGTTCACGGTGCTCGATCCGCGGATCAGCTACGACGACAGATAACTCGAGGACACAGACATGGCTACACAGAAACCGGAACGATTCGATCAGGTCGACTGGACGGAGATATCGCGGTCGCGGTGGTTCGACCTGTCGATCAACAGCATCGGCATGCTCGCCGCCGCGCTTCCCCTCCTGATTGTCGCGCTGTACGACTGGCAGGTCCTCGACGAGCGGACGCCGACCCTCGAGCCCGTCGGCCCAGCGTGGGACGTCGGGACCGTCGATTACCTGTTCATCTTCACCCTGCTGCTGTTCGCGTTCTACATCGTGCTCCCGCTGTTCCAGAACCCGCGGCGGACGAAGTACTACTGGCGGGAGTTCAAGCGCAACCGCCCTGCGGTCGTGAGCCTCGGCTGGCTCGCGGTCGTGTTCGTCGGCGGCATCTTCGGGCCGTTCTTCATCAGCGCGCCCGAACAGAGCATCCTCACCGGCTACCAGCCCCCCGTCTTCCTCTCGGTCGAGCAGTCGTACGTCTCCACGTGCGTCGGCGAGGTCGTCAACAACCAGTGTCAGGGGACGTGGCAACACCCCCTCGGCACGACGGCCGGCGGGAAAGACGTGTTCTCGGGGATCGTCCACGGGATGACGATCAGCATGCAGATCGGGTTCATCACGACGACGATCGTGGCGACGATCGGCATCACGTTCGGGACGGTCAGCGCGTACGCCGGCGGCTGGGCTGACGAGCTGATGATGCGGTTCGTCGACATCGTGCTCTCGTTCCCGACGCTCCTGATGTTCCTGCTCATCCTGTACATCTACGGGGCCGGACTCGGGATGTTCATCGTCGTCTTCGCCGCGTTCGCGTGGGGCGGCACCGCCCGATACGTCCGCAGCAAGTCGCTGTCGATCTCCGAGGAGGAGTTCATCAAGGCGAACCGAATCAGCGGCGCGAGCACCTACCGCGTCGTGAGACGCCACGTCGTGCCGAACGCGGCCAGCAGCATCATCACGCAGCTCACGCTGCTCATTCCGGGGTTCCTGCTCGCAGAGGCGCAGCTCGCCTTCCTCGGACTCGGCGACTCCACGATCCCCTCGTGGGGACAGCTCATCTCGGCCGGCCGCAGCGACCTCTCGTTCGCGCCGTGGATCGTCTTGGCGCCCGGTATCGTCCTGTTCTTGACCATCTTGGCGTTCAACTTCCTCGGCGACGCGCTCCTGGACGCCCTGAACCCCGAAGCGGAGGCGGAGAACGCATAATGGCCACCCCACTGCTCGAGGTCGAAGACCTCAAGACGACGTTTAGCACCGACAACGGAGATCTCACGGCCGTCGACGGGATCGACTTCGCCGTCGACGAGGGCGAGACGGTGTGTATCGTCGGGGAGTCGGGCTCCGGGAAGACGGTCGCGACCGAGTCGATCACGCGGATCGTCAAGGAGCCGCCCGGCCGCGTCGAGGGGACCGTCCGGTTCAAGGGCCGCGACCTGCTGTCGATGTCCGAGGAGGAGCTTCGGCAGATCCGCGGAAACGGGATCGCTCACATCTTCCAGAACCCGCAGGAGGCGATGAACCACTGTTACACCGTCGGGTGGCAGATCGCCGAGGCGCTCCAGATCCACCAGGACGTTCCGGACAAGAAGGCGCGGGCACGGGCGGTCGACCTGCTCGACCGGGTCGGCATCGCCAACGCGAGCACGCGCTTCGACGACTACCCGCACGAGTTTTCCGGCGGGCAGAAACAGCGCGTGATGATCGCGATGGCGCTCGTGAGCGACCCAGACCTGCTGATCGCCGACGAGCCGACGACCGCGCTCGACGTGACGGTGCAGGCGCAGATTCTCAAGCTGCTCGACGAGCTCCAAGACGAGTTCGACATGGGGATCCTCTTCGTGACCCACGACCTCGGGGTGGTCGCGCAGATCGCCGACCGGATCGTGGTGATGTACGCCGGGAAGGTGATGGAGCGCGGCGGCGTGCTCGACATCTTCGAGCACCCGGCGCACCCGTACACCCAACAGCTGCTGAACTGCGTCCCGGAGATCGGCGGGAACGAGGGTGGGATCCCCGGCACGCTGCCGAACCCGCACGACCCGCCGGACGGCTGTCGGTTCGCGCCGCGGTGCTCGTACGCAGAGCAGACCTGTCGGACCGGCGGACAGCCCGAGGAGCTCGACGTGAGCCCCGGTCAGCGGGTCTCTTGTATCCACTACCGAGACGGTCGGGACCCGTCTCTGCTCCGCGAGAACGCCCCCGGCGTCGAGTCGGGTTCGAACGGGGTGAGCTCGGCGGATGACTGACGAGCCGATCCTCTCGGTTCGAGACCTGAAGAAGCACTACCCGATCCGGAAGGGGATTTTCAACCGGCAGGTCGGCGCCGCGAAGGCCGTCGACGGGATCGGCTTCGACATCGCGCCCGGCGAGACCCTGGGGCTGGTCGGCGAGTCGGGCTGCGGGAAGTCGACCGCCGCGAGCTCCGTCATCCGGCTGGAGGAGCCGACCGCCGGGGAGGTCGTGTTCAACGGGAACGGCCGAGGCGGCGCGAGCCGCGACTCGGACGGCACCCACCCGAACGATGTGACCGAGTTCTCTGACGCGGAGCTCAAGCGGTTCCGCCGCGGGGCCCAGATGATCTTCCAGGACCCGGCGTCGAGTTTCGATCCGCGGATGACGGTCGGCAGCGCGGTCGCGGAGATGCTGGAGGTCCACGGGATGTCAGACCGCCACCGGCGGCGGGCGATCGTTGAGGACCTGCTCGAACGCGTCGGGCTCTCGGCGGAGGACTACGACCGGTACCCGCACGAGTTCTCGGGCGGGCAGAAACAGCGGATCGCGCTGGCCCGAGCGCTGGTGTTGAACCCGGATCTGATCATCGCCGACGAGCCCGTCTCGGCGCTCGACGTGTCGATCCAGGCGGAGATCCTCTCGCTCATCGACGATCTCCAGACGGATTTCGACCTCTCGTTGCTGTTCATCAGCCACGACATGTCGGTGATCCGCCGGATCTGCGACCGCGTCGCGGTGATGTACCTCGGCGAGATCGTCGAGGTCGGCCCGACCGACGAGGTGTTCGCCGACCCGCAACACCCCTACACCGAGGCGCTGCTGTCGTCGATCCCGACCCCGAATCCGCGGTCGACGGTCGGCGGGATCGAGCTCGCCGGGACGGTGCCGAGCCCGACGAATCCGCCGAGCGGGTGCCGGTTCCACACGCGGTGTCACCGCGTCATCCAGCCGGACGGGGTCGACGTCGACCAGTCCGACTGGCGCGGGATACTGAACTTCCGCGACCGCGTCGCGGCCGGCCAGGTAGACGTCGAGAGCATCCGAGAGAACATCGTCGTCGACGACGGACCCACGAGCGACGACCACGTCAGGGCACAGCTCCGAACCGAGTTCGACATCGACGAGCGGATCGGCGACCCCGAGATCGAAGGCACCCTTCAGGACGCGATCGACCGGCTCCTCGCCGGCGACGACGAGGCGGCGGCGGAGCTGCTCTCCGACCGGTTCACCACCCCGTGCGCGGAGACGGTCCCGGAGCGGACCGTCCACTCCCCGGACCACGAGTCGTCGTGTCTCCGCCACGAGTCGGAGCAAGCGACCGCACCGGGGGCGGCCGACGACTGACTCCCTGAGCCGTCACGCCCCGCCGAACGTCGGCAGCGTCGCCCGCTCCGGCTCCGGCGGCTCGGTCGTCCCGTCGTCGGCGACGACCGCCAAGTCGCCGCGGGGCTCGCCGCCGCCCCGCCCGGAGCCCTCGTCAGTCAACACGACCGTTCCCCCGACCGAGAGCGGCGCGACCACGCCGGCGGCCAGCGCCCGCGGGTCGGCGAGATCGCTCCGGAGGACGACCCGCGTCTCGTCGCCGATCCCGTGTCGCTCGACGGTCGAGGCGGCCGCCGCGAGGAGGGCTCGGTGGGTCACCTCGCCGTCGGCGGCGCGGACGACCGGGTCGTCGGGACCGACCCCGCTCGGCGGCATCCCCGGGTTCTCGCTCCACAGCTCCTGCTCCCAGTGGGTCGTCTCGGGGCGGTCCGGCGGGCCGCCGAAGGCGGCGAGGTTCGTGCCGGGCGCCGGTTCCGTCGTCGGCTCGTCCGCGACGGCGACGAGGACCACGCGGTCGCCGCGCTCGATCCCCGCCGCGGGGTCGAACCGGACCGGGGCGCCCAGCCCGGCGGCGCCTAAAAAGGCGAGCGTCGTGTGGAGCTTCGCGGTCGGCTCGACGGCGACGGTCGACCCCTCGCGGGCGCCGAGGTAGCGCAACACGTTGGCGGCCTTGTACGCGTTGGTGATCAGGTCTCGATACGTGCGCTCGCGGCCGTCGGCCGTGACGAGCGCGATGTCCCGGCTCCGCCGGTCCCGAGCGAGCAAGTAGCCGACGACGTCCATACGCGGGGCTCGGGGCGGACGAGACTTAAAAACGCGGAGGCGTTCCCGCCAGGCGCGAGCCGGGCCTCGGAGCGCCGGGTCGAACGTCGACCGCGGAGCGCTCAGGGCGCGCCGGCGATGACCATCTTCGACCCGTCCGCGGAGAACGCGAGGTCGCGCGTGGAGTCGGCGTCGACCCGGACGGCGTCGCCGGGACCGAGCTCGACGGCCTCGCCGTCGACGGTGAGCGTCGCCTCGCCGTGGAGCAGCACGTACACCTCTTCCTGAGCGTCCTCGGCGTGGTCGTGTTCCATCCCCTCCCAGCCGTCGTCGGCCTCGACGACCGTGACGCCGAGCTCCTCGCAGCCGAGCGCGTCGCGGAGGAAGTACATGCCGGGGGCGCGCGGTTCGACGTCGTCGTAGGCGGTCGCGTCGTAGCCCATACCCGAAGGAGGGCCCGGACCGCGGAAAAGGTACGGGTCGGCGAAGACGGAACCGACGCGGACGAGCTATCGGGTGAATTTAAAAGGAACTCTTGAGCTTCTCGAAGAACCCGCCGCCCACGTCGACGTCCTCGCCGCCGGCCTCGGCGAACGCCTCCAGCGCCTCGCGCTGCTCCTCGTTGAGCGACTCGGGGATCACGACGCCAACCTGGACGTAGAGGTCGCCGCGCCCGCGGCGGCGGAGTCGGGGCATCCCCTTCCCCTCCAGCCGGAACGTCTCGCCGCTCTGGGTGCCGGCCGGCACGTCCATCTCGACGCTGCCGTCGACCGTCTCGACCTCGATGGTGTCGCCGAAGACGGCCTGCGGGAAGGAGACGGCCTCGTTCACGCGGAGGTCGTCGCCGTCGCGCTCGTACCGGTCGCCGACCTCGACGTCGACCTCGATCAGCAGGTCGCCTTTCGGCCCGCCGTTCTCGCCGGGCGCACCCTCGCGCTCCATCCGGAGGCTCTGCCCCGAGCGGATCCCCGGCGGGATCTCGACCGAGAGCGTCGCCTCCTCGCGGACGACGCCGTCGCCGCCGCAGTCGGCGCAGTCCTCGCTGTACAGTTCGCCTTCGCCTTCACACCGGGGACACGTCGAGGTCTGCTGGACGCGGCCCAGCGGCGTCTGCTGGACCTGCTGGACCTGCCCGCGGCCGTTACACTGCGGACAGGTCTCCACGTCGGCGTCGGGCGGGTGCCCCGCGCCGCCGCAGGTGTCGCACTCGCTCGGCCGCGTGAGGGTGACCTCCTTGGTCGCACCCTTGAACGCCTCCTCCAAGTCGATCGTGAGCCCGGTGCGGAGGTCCTGTCCCTGACGGGGCCGGTTGCCGCCACCGCCGCCGCGACCGCCGCGGCCGCCGCCGCCACCGAAGAACTGGTTGAAGATGTCCTCGAACCCGCCGGCGCTGCCGGCGCCGCCGGCGCCGCCGAAGGGGCCGCCCGCGCCGCCGGGACCGCCCCCGCCGGTCGCGCCGCGCTTGTCGGCCTCAGTGAACCGGTCGTGGCCCAGCTGGTCGTACTGCTGGCGCTTCTGCTCGTCGGTGAGCACCTCCTTGGCCTTCTGGATCTTCTTGAACCGCTCCTCAGCGTCGTCGTCGTCGCTGACGTCCGGATGGTGTTCGGCGGCCTGCTTGCGGTACGCCTTCTTGATCTCTTCCTCGCTGGCGTCCCGCGAAACCCCGAGGACGTCGTAGAAGTTCTCGCTCATGCGTTACGTTCGTTGTTCGTTGGTGTGTCGTTCGTGGCTAAATCGTGTGAGACGGCGCGTCGGGAGGTCGGGGTCGGCGACGTTACTCCTCGTCGTCGTCCACGTCCTCGAAGTCGGCGTCGACGTACTCCTCGTCGTCCGCGTCGCCGCCGGGACCGGCACCGCCCGCGCCGCCCGGGCCGGCCGCGCCGCCCATGCCGCCCATCCCGCCGGGACCGGCGCCGGCGGCACCGCCCGCGCCGCCCGGACCGGCCTGCGCGGCCTGTCCCTCGTACATCTGCTTGCCGATCTCCTGCAGCTCTTCGGTGAGCGCCTCGGTGGCGGACTCGATCTCGTCGGTGTCGGCGTCCTCGTCTTCGAGGACTTCCTCGACGTCCTCGATGGCCGCCTCGATGTCGGCGACGAGCTCGTCGTCGTCGAGCTCCTCCTCGTTCTCCTCTAGGAGGGTCTCGGCGCGCTGGATCGTCGTCTCGGCCTCGTTGCGGGCCTCGATCCGCTCGCGGCGGGCCTCGTCTTCCTCGGCGTGCTTCTCGGCCTCCTCCTGCATCTGGTCGATCTCCTCGTCGGAGAGGCCGACGCCCCCCTCGATGGTGATCGACTCGGCGTTGCCCGAGCCCTGGTCCTCGGCCTCGACGTTGACGATGCCGTTCTCGTCGATGTTGAACGAGACCTCGATCTGGGGTGTCCCGGCGGGCGCCGGGGGAATGCCGGAGAGCTGGAACGCGCCGAGCAGCTCGTTCTCGTCGGCGATCTCGCGTTCGCCCTGGAAGACGCGGACGTTGACGGAGGTCTGGTTGTCCGCGGCCGTGGTGAACACCTTCGACTCCTCGGTCGGGATGGTGGTGTTCTTCTCGATGAGCCGCTCGAACAGGCCGCCCTTTACCTCGATCCCGAGCGAGAGCGGAGTGACGTCCAGCAGGACGATGTCGTCGACGTCGCCGGAGAGCACGCCGCCCTGGACCGCCGCGCCGAGCGCGACCGCCTCGTCCGGGTTGACGTTCTTCTTCGGCTCCTGGCCGACGAGCTCCTCGACCTTCTCCTGAACCTGCGGCATCCGGGTCGAACCGCCGACGAGGATGACCTCGTCGATGTCGCCCTTCGAGTACCCGGCGTCGGAGAGCGCCTGCTCGGTCGGCTCGACGGTGCGCTCGATGAGGTCCGACGTGAGGTTCTCGAACGTCGCGCGGGTGACGGACTGCTCGAGGTGGACCGGACCGCTGTCGGTCGCGGTGATGAAGGGGAGGTTGACCGTCGTCTCCTTCTTGCTAGACAGCTCGATCTTCGCCTCCTCGGCGGCGTCTTTCAGCCGCTGAAGCGCCTGCCGGTCCTCGCGGAGGTCGATCCCGTGGTTGTTCTGGAACTCGTCGGCGAGGTGGTCGATGAGCGCCTCGTCCCAGTCGTCGCCGCCGAGGTCGTTGTCCCCGTTCGTGGCGACGACCTCGTAGACGCCCCCGCCCAGATCGAGGACGGACACGTCGAACGTGCCGCCCCCGAGGTCGTACACGAGGACGGTCTGGTCGGACTCGTCGTCGAGGCCGTACGCCATGGAGGCCGCGGTCGGCTCGTTGACGATCCGCTCGACTTCGAAGCCGGCGATCTCGCCGGCGTCCTTGGTCGCCTGCCGCTGCTTGTCGTTGAAGTAGGCGGGGACGGTGATGACCGCCTTCTCCACGTCGTCGCCGAGGTACTCCTCCGCGTCGCGTTTGATCTTCTGGAGGATCATCGCCGAGACCTGCTCGGGCGTGTACTCCTCGTCGCCGATCTCGACGGTGTAATCGTCCTCGCCCATGTGCCGCTTGATCGACTGGATCGTGCGGTCGGGGTTCTGGACGGCCTGGTTCTTCGCCGGCTTGCCGACGAGTCGCTCGTCGTCGTCGGCGAAGGCGACGACCGACGGGGTGGTTCGGTCGCCTTCCGCGTTGGCGATGATCTCGGGCTCGTCGCCCTCCATCACCGCGAACGCGGAGTTGGTGGTACCGAGGTCGATACCGAGGATCTTGTTGCTCGCCATCTTACCCAAATGTACCGGCTTGTGTCGGTTAAAGGTTACTAGACGGCGCGATTCACAAGCGTAACCGATGGCGCCGCAGTCATGCGATTTCTGCGATCGTGTGAACGCCTCTCACCGATGTCTTTATACCGATCCGCAAGCGCAGCGGCCCGCCCCGGCGCGCGGGCGAACGGGTTCGGGTGTCACCCGCCTCCGGGCGCACGGACCGCCGTCGGTCCGGCTCTCAGATCCCGCCGACGAGGTCTTCGAGCACGGCTTCCGGGTCGTCGGCCTTCGCCACGCCGGAGGCCAGCAGGACGCCGGCGGCGCCGAGGTCGCCGGCGGCGCCCACGTCGTCGCCGGTCGAGACGCCGGCCCCGCAGAACACGTCGACCGCGGGGTCGACCGCCTCGGCGGCCGCGACCGCGTCCTCGACGATCCCCGGGTCGGCCGTCGAGACGGAGACGTCGCCGCCGATGAGCTCCGGCGGCTCGACGGCGACCGCGTCCGGCCCGAGCGCGGCTGCGGCGCCGACCTGCGCGGGGTTGTTCGCGCAGACGACCGTCTCCAAGTCGGCGCGCTCGGCCGCGCGGACGGAGCCGTCGATGTCGGCGAGCTTCAGACGGTTCTCGGAGTGGTTGATGAGGGTGCCCTCGGCGCCGTTGTCTGCGACGGCCTCGGCGAGTGTCGACCCGGTGTGGGAGCCGTGCGCGTTCGGCGAGACGTGCTGGGCCCACGTCTCGACGCCGGTGTCGGCGACGCGAGCGATGTCGGCGGCCTGCGGTGAGACCGCGATCCGGGCGCCGGACGCCTCGGCGACGTCACGCGCGGCGGTCGCGACTTCGATCGGGTCACACGGGTACGCCTTGAGGTTCACCAGGATGAACATACTCGTCCTGGGGGACCGCGGCGCAAATAGCTTCATGCTTCGGCGACGCTTCCGTCGGGGCGTCGTCGCGACCAACGAAACCGGGACTCGTTTCGCGAGTCCGAGAGCAGAAACGACCTTATACCCCGCTGCTGTGGGTCCGACAAGAGATGTCCCTCATCGAGCTCATCGCTGGCGTCGAGGCTCACGAGGCCACGTTGACGGTGTTCAACGCTGATCCGGCGGTTACGGACGAACTCCGGGAGTATTTCGCCGACCGCAACATCCGGATCGTCGAGGACCAGACCGCGTCCGGGCCGGAGGCGTTCGCCGTCCTCGCGCGGGACGGGGAGTTCGTCACGGCCGTGACCGTCGACGATCTGTTACCCCGCCCCGGGGGCGACGAAACCGGCGATTCGGGGCCTGAAGAGGGCGAATCGGGAGGGGAGGGGTCGCGAGGCGGCCGCGTCGGCGAGCCGGTGTTGGACCACCTCGACGAGACGATGTTCACCTCGTACTCGCGCGCGGACATGGTCGCCGCGTCCAGAGAGATCGAGGACCGCGCGTGGCGCGTCGGCGACGGCGAGCTCCACGCCGGGTTTCAGACCCTCGACGTGCTCACCGGCGAGGCGGACACCTACGACCTGCTCGGCGAGAAGGACCGGCTCGACGTGCACGCGTACGCCGCCGCCGAGGGCGACGCGCCCGACGTGGGGCATTACACCGTCCATGTCGGCCAGACCGCCGAGATCCGGGAGACGTGGTTCGTCGCGTACGACGGCGGGGGGTACGACGACGCGAAGTGCGCGCTGCTCGCCGAGGAGCGCGCTCCGGGCGAGTTCTACGGGTTCTGGAGCTACGACCCCGAGACGGTCGATTACATCATCGACTACCTGACGGACCAGTACGGACCCGAAGAGGGAGGGGCACCCGCGGGCGACGCCGGGCGGAACAGGTAGCGCCGACGGAGAAACGGAGCCGGCGTCTCGGGACTCGTCGTGGCACGGCGGAGGCGTTCGCAGTGACCGGCGGGACACCGCAGCGCCGTTCGCCTCAAAACGACACCAAAGGGGGCCGATCGAGCGCGGCCTCAATCTGTCCGCTTGACTGCGGCCTCAGTCCTTCCGCTTGACCACGTCACCGAGCGTCATCGTTCCGGCGTCGCCGCTGTCCCAGTCGGCGTCGTCGACGGACTCGCCCTCGACGAGCGTGATGTCGAGCGCGCCCTCCAGCTTCCGCTGAATGTCATCCGTGGGGAGCGTGTCGCCGCGCTCCAGCTTCCGGATGAGGCTCGCCTTCTCGTTGAGCTGGTTGGCCAGCTCCTCCTGACTGAGCCCGCGAGACTCGCGGGCGTTGCGGATGCGGTCGTCGTAGTCGGTGGCGATCTCGTCCATGTCGTCGAACATGTCGCGTGGGCGTGTCGAGCCGGACGAGCCGGACGAGCCGGACGAACCGCCCGAGGAGCCGGAGGAGGATCCGGACGACTTCCCGGTGCTCGAACTCGTGGAGTACTTGCTGCCGCCGGAGCCGGTGGACTCGTCGCGGACCTCGGTGCCGAAGTCCGTACACGAGCTGCACAGCTCCAGCTCGGCGCCTTCGACCTTCGTCGTCGTCAGCGAGGCCTGCTCGGCGCCACACATCTCACACTGGGGCATACGCGACGGTAGCGCTCCCGGTGGTATAAAGGGTGCGCCGGCGGAGCGGCGAGCGCCCGGGCTGCCGATCCGAGCCGCCGGCCAGCACCGCGGAACCCGCTCTCAGAATCGTGCCGCGGCCGGTACCCACTTGTCGCCGCGGACGGCAGGGAAGGTATGGATGTCCGCGTCACCACCTCGACCGTGCGGGGGACCACCCGCGCGCCGCCATCGAAGAGCTACACTCACCGCGCGCTGCTGGCCGCCGGGTACAGCGACGGCGCGACCGTGCGCTCGCCGCTCGTCTCGGCCGACACGAAGGCGACCGCGCGAGCCGTGACCGCCTTCGGCGGCGCGGTCGAACCGGACTCGGCCGCCGGCATCGACGACGCCGACGCGCTCGTCGTCGACGGCTTCGGCGGTCGCCCCGCGGTCCCCGGCGACGTCATCGACTGCGCGAACTCCGGGACGACGATGCGGCTCGTCACCGCCGCGGCCGCGCTCGCGGACGGGACGACGGTGTTGACGGGAGACGGGTCCCTTCGCTCGCGCCCGCAGGGCCCCCTCCTCGAGGCGCTCGACGACCTCGGCGTGCGCGCGGAGTCCACCCGCGGGAACGGGCGGGCGCCCCTCGTCGTGAGCGGGCCGCTCGCGGGCGGCGACGTCGCGATTCCCGGCGACGTCTCCTCGCAGTACGTCACCGCGCTGCTGATGGCCGGCGCGGTGACCGACGAGGGGGTCGAGATCGACCTGACGACGCCCCTCAAGTCCGCGCCGTACGTCGACATCACGCTCGAACTTCTCGACGACTTCGGGATCGAGGCCACGCCCGTCGCCGACGACGGCGGCGCGCTCGACGGCGCGGCCGGCGCGGCCGGCTTCGTCGTCGAGGGCGGCCAGTCGTACGCGCCTGCGGGCGGGAGCTACACGGTCCCGGGCGACTTCTCCTCCATCTCGTATCTGGTCGCCGCCGGCGCGGTCGCCGCCGAGTCCGGCGAGCCGGTCCGGATCGAGGGCGCGGTCCCGAGCGCACAGGGCGACTCCGCGATCGTCGAGATCGCGGAGCGCATGGGCGCGGACGTCGAGTGGGACCGCGAGGCGGGCGTCATCACCGTCCGGCGCTCCGAGCTGTCGGGCGTCGAGGTCGACGTGGGCGACACGCCCGACCTGCTCCCCACGATCGCCGCGCTCGGCGCGGTCGCCGACGGCGACACTCACATCACGAACTGCGAGCACGTCCGGTACAAGGAGACCGACCGCGTCTCGGCGATGGCCGAGGAGCTGGCGACGCTGGGCGCGGAAACGACCGAGGAGCCGGACACCTTGACGGTCCACGGCTCCGAGAGCGAGCTGCGTGGCGCGACCGTCGACGGGCGCGCCGACCACCGGATCGTGATGTCGCTCGCCGTGGCCGCGCTCGTCGCCGAGGGGACGACGACGATCCGCGGCGGCGAGCACGTCGACGTCTCGTTCCCGAACTTCTTCGAGGCGATGGCGGACCTCGGGATGGCCGTCGAACGCGACGGCGCGGGCGAGTAGCGGGGATCGGCGAGTCGACACGGCGAGTGGCGGCCTCTCCTTCGTCTCCCGGCTACCGGCCTCTTCTCGATCGGAACTGGGTCGTCCCCCGGCTTCGTGACCGCCGTCGATCGTCCGGTCGCAAAGACAATAGTTATGCTATTACGCAATATACACAATTCTATATGGTAGCTGATAGCGGATGAGCGGCGAATCGGCGGCGGACACGACCGGCGGACCGAACCCCGGAGTCGTCGTCGGAGGCGTCTTCGCAGCGATTGTGACGCTCACCGTGATCGCGTACGCCGTGACCGTGAGCGCGGTCAACCTCCTGGCCGTCGACCTGCTCGCGTACCCGACCGCCGGCGTCGCGCCGTTCGTCGTGATCACGGGCGCGATTCTCACGATCCCGATAATGATCCCGACGGCGCTGGTCTCGATGAAGCGGCTCGAGTGACGATCCCGGTCAGTGGACGCGAGCGTCGACCGGCGGTCGACCATCCGCGAGAGAAAGCAGACGAGGAAGGTGCGGCTACAATTTCTAACGGACTCGTCCGCCGGTGAGCCGACCGGCGGGGCCGGCACCTACGGCCGGCGTCTACCGGGGATCGGTGCCGACGGGAGGCCGACGCCTACGGCAAACCGACGCCTACAGGAAACCGCCGAGCCCGACCGCCTCGATTAGCGGGACGCCGGCGGCGACGGAGCCGATCAGGTAGCCGCCGATCGCGCCGCCGTTTAAAAGGGGGAGCCCGGCGTGAGGCCGGCCCTTGATCACCCAGCTCATCAGCACCAACAGCCCTCCGAGGCTGCCGACCATCGCCAGCAGCGCGGGGACGTTGATTCCGATCAGCGGGACGGAGAGAGCGGCCGCCGGCGAGAACGTCGCCGCGCTCGCCACGAGCACCGCCGGGATCACGGCGTCGCCGAGCCCGATGAAGAACGCGTCGCGGTCCTCGATGTCTGTTGGCTCCGCGACGTCTGTGCCCCCGCCGTCGGCGTCTTGGGGGCTGTTTGCGTCTTCGGGGCTGTTTGCGTCTTCGGGAGCGTCGGCGCCCTCGAGGTCGTCGTGGGGAGACCCTCCGTCGGCGGCCTCGTCGGCCTCCGGCTCCTCATCGAGAAGCGAGTACGAGAGCGAGAGCGGGATCACGAGCACCACGGGGATGTTCAGGTCCATCACGCCCTCCGCGAGCGACAGCATGTGCTCGGTGCCGTACACCGAGATCGCGTCGTACACCGCCAGGAAGGCCAACAGGAGCAGCGCGGGCAACAGTCCGAACGAGATGCCGAAGAGCCCCGCCGCGCCCGCGCCCATCAGCACTCCGGCGGCGTCGATCACGTACCACTCCGGGTACGCGAGGAGGGCGACGCCGACCGCGACCGCGGGCGCGGCGGCCGCGAGCGGCGAGACCACCGCGGAGAAGACGTACCACGAGAGCCACGCGGAGACGCCGACGATCAGCAGCCGGATCGCCTGGTCGAGGTTGTACCGGAACGCCGCGAGCATCAGCCCGGTCATGGCGATGATCGCGGCGATGTACACGAGGCTGTTCGTCGGGTTCTCGGGGTTCTCGACCGCCTGATAGCCGCTCTCGGCGAACTCCGGCACCAGCGCTAACGCGCCCAGCTGGACGACGAGGAACAGGCCCACGACGAAGGCGACGCCGCGGTACTCGCGGGGGAACATTCGACCGTCGGTTCGAGAGCCCGGGGTTTCGACCTTGCGCTTCGCTTCGGGGAGGAACCGGTCGCCGCAGGACGAGGACGCAACGTTGAGAAACGGGGTCGGGTACGGTGTGGGAGCGGGTGAACCCGAGCCCGAAAGCCGACGGACGACGGACGGTGGAAGCGAGTCTCCGGCCGGCCCGCCCGTAAACGGGGTTGGGCCGGCCGGTTTCGTCCGCGGCGTTTACCTGCTACCCCGAGCGGCGTAAGTAGCTATCGCCCGAGTTATCGATATTGATTCTTACACACGTCCGAACGGCGTCGGCAACTGGGCGCCGCCGGCGATCGGTGACGTTCGAGGCGGTTGCGATCGGTGACGCTCAAGCGCGGCGATTGTTCTACACGAGACCGCGTCTGTGTGGCGTTCGGAAAGGGGAGAGGCGGCGAAAGGCGAAGCGGACGGTCGAACGACGGGAGGCGGGCGGGCGGCGGCCGAACAGCGGACCCCCGGGCTGTCACCGGCGTCGCCGCCCGAAGTGGTCGGGACGGGCGCGTGGTTTGTCGCCGAACTCCAACGAGAAAAGCGTCGGACTTCGGCAATATACCCTTGCGGCTTCTCCGGTATAAATGAGACGGTCCGCGGCTACCGGCGGTCGCGCAGCGCGGGGAACTCCTCGCGCACCGCCGCGACGCGGTCCGGGTCGACCTCGGCAGTCACGGTCGTCGGCTCCTCGCCCGCCGACGCCAGCGTCGTCCCCCACGGGTCGTAGACGGTGGTCCGCCCGCAGAGCGCGTCGCCGTCGAACGCGCCGCTCCCGTTGACCGTCGCGACGTAGGACAGGTTCTCGATCGCCCGCGCCCGGCCGAGCGTCCGCCAGTGCTCCACGCGCGGGTACGGCCACGCGCTCGGCACCAGGACGCAGTCGACGCCCGACTCGACCATCCGCCGGAACTGCTCGGGGAACCGGAGGTCGTAGCAGGTCGTGACGCCGACCGACGCGCCCTCGATCTCCGCCACGGGGGTCCGCTCGCCGGGCACCATCCGGGCCGTCTCCTCGGAGTCGTAGCCGAAGAGGTGCCGCTTCCGGTAGACGAGCCGACGCTCCCCGCTCCGGTCGAACAGCGCGGCGGTGTTCGCGAGCCCCTCGTCCGCCGGCACGTCGACCCCGTCGGCCGCGGACGCGGCGAGGTCCTCGACGACGGTCCCCGCCAGCACGTTCACGTCGGCCTCGGCGGCGGCCGCGGCGAACCGACCCAGTCGCTCGCCGGCGAGGCTCTCGGCCGCGCGAGCGTACGAGTCGAACGCGAAGTACCCCACGTCGAACAGCTCCGGGAGGACGACCAGGTCGGCCCCGTCGGCCGCCGCCTCGCGGACCGAATCCACCGCGGCCGCGACGTTGTCCTCGACGGCGCCCCCCTCGACGCCGAGCTGGACGCAGGCGAGCCTCATGCGGTCGGTCCGAGCGACGCCCGCAGGGCGTCTTCCAAGTTGTCCAGCTCCGCGTCGAAGTTGCGCTCGAAGAAGGACTCGACGCCCGGCAGCCGGCCGTCGACCACGAACTCGTTGGCCAGCCGGCAGCCGCCGTCGGTCTCGGTGATCGTGTGTTCGCCGGTGACCCGGAACGCGCGCGACTTACCGACGAACTTCACCCGCGTCGGCGGCTCGCGCTCGACCTCCTCCGTCTCGACGGAGATGGTCGACCGGATCATCGGAATCGGAAGGGCGACGTGCCACGTCGCTCGCCCGCCGCCGTGCACCTCGAAGGTGTCGACGACGCTGATCGCTCCTGCGCGCTGCTCGGCGTCCGAGATGAACGCCCACACGTCTTCTGCGGGCGCGTCGAACTCGAACGTCCGGGAGACTCGGACGGTCATACGCACTCGTTTGGGGCTACGGGGGTTAAAAACACGCGAGTCGCACGGGCGGGGACTGGAGTCGCACGGGCGGGGACCGCACTCGAGCGGGACGCGTCTCCAGCGGGACCCGGGACCGCGTCAGCCCTGCGGCGTCACACGCCACGTCGTCGACCGCGCGCGGCCCCACTTCTCGATATCCACGTCGTCTGACTTCTCTGCGAGCCGGGGAAGCCGGGAGCCGACCTGCTTGGCCGTGAGGCCGATGGCGTCGGCGATCGTCTTCGAGCGGACGTACCGCTCGCCACGGGTGACGCTGTCCGTGAGGTACGCGAGGATGCGCTGTTCCTCCTCGGTGTACTCGCTCATGTCCTGTAGGTAGGTGTCAAACGTGCTTAACGGTTTCTCGTCGGAAGCGCCCTCAGTCGAAGATCTGGACGGCGACGACCGAACAGAGGGCGAAGACGAACGCCGCCCCGAACCCCCACGCCTTCCCGAGCTGCGACGGGTGGCCGAACATCACGACGGCGCCGACGAGCGCGATCGCGCCCAACGCGAGCGCCACGCCGATCTCCTTGTCAGACTCGATGGATGCCTCGCTCATACTCGTCGCTTTGCGGGCGACTACTTAGTTCATGCGAACGCGGGGACGCGATCCCGGAGCGAACGGCGCGAGTGGGTCCGGATCAGATGATCTCGACGTGGTCCGACTCCTCGTTGAGCGCGAGGTTCGCGGCGATCTCGGCGTTTCGCATCGCGTACTCAGCGGTGTGCTGGAGGCTAACGAGCACCTCGCGGGTCATCAGCAGGGTGTCGTTGTCGAGGTCGCTCGGCAGCTCTCCGAGGATCTCCTGTTCGCGGTCCTCGAGCCGGGCGAACAGCTCCCGACACTCGACCGTGAGGTCGTAGTCGCGTTCGACGACGGCCCGGACGGCGAGCGCGGTCAGGTCGTCGACCTGGTCGGTGAACTCCCGGATCTGCCGCATCGTCGCGCTGTCGACGTCGAGCGTGTGGCCCTCCGCCTCCATCACGATGTCGGCGATGTCCTCAGCGTTGTCGGCGGTGAGCTCCAGGTTCTTCGCGACCGACCGGTAGCCGATCAGCGGGAATCCCTCCTCCAACCCGACCGCCCGGGCGAGGTTCGGGTTCTGGTACGCCGTGAAGATGAGCCGGAGCAGGAGGACGAATATCTTGTTCGCCTGCCGCTCGCGGTTGAGGGCCCGCTGGGCCAGATCGGGGTTGCCGTGGGCGAGCGCCTTTACGGCCTCGCCGCGCATGGTCGACCCCGTGTTCTCCAGCCGTTCGAGGAGGTTATCGAGGGTGAAGTCCTCGGGGTCGACGGAACACCGGATCGAGATGTCCGACGGCGTCTCCTCGATGACGCCGAGCCCCATCAGCTGCGTCTCGGCTTTATATACGGCGTTGATGTGTTCGCTGTCGAGCGTCCCCTCGCTGCGGACGTGGATCACGCGCCGGCCGAGGACGTACTGGGCGACGATCGCGCGTTCGAGCGACCGCGCGTCGAGCCCGTCGGCGTTGATCACCGCCTCCGACTCCTCCGTGCTCACCGACTCCGGCAGCACCGTGAGGGTCCCCTTGCCGCCCATACGCAGCGACACCTCGTCTCCCTTGTTGACGCCGTGCTCCTTCGCCCACTCCGCAGGGAGGGTCATCGCCAGCGTCGACGGACCCAACCGCTGGACTTTCCGCGTTTCCATGGAGATTGATACCGCCGGATACACCTTAACCTTGTTCCTATGTCCATTATACGCTTCACCGAATATACAAGGAATTTACGCGAGAGTCCTCGGCGACGCGGCGGTCCCCCGACGGCGTCGATCCGCGCGTTTATTGGGGTTTGCCGACGACGAACAGACATGACTGAGCGGGTACTCGTCGTCGACGACTCCTCGTTCCAGCGAACCGTCGTCCGGGACGCGCTGGAGGGTCCCTTCGAGGTGGTCGGCGAGGCGGAGAACGGCGCGGAGGCGGTGGAGCTGTTCGAGGCGTACGAACCGGACGCGGTGTCGATGGACGTCGTCATGCCCGAGATGACCGGGATCGAGGCGACGGCCGCGATCAAGGAACGCTGGCCCGACGCGGTGGTCGTGATGTGCACGAGCGTTGACCAACAGGAGAAGATGATGGAGGCGGTGAAGGCCGGCGCCGACGGGTACGTGACGAAGCCGGTCGACGCCGACAAGCTGGTTCCCGAGATGGAGAGCCACCTCGGGTAGGGTCGAGCGGACGGGGAGGGGGACCGCGTCTCGGCTACGCCGGGTCGAACGACCGAAGGATGGACGCCAGCGCGCTCGCGAGCTCTTCGAAGCGGTCCATCTCCATCGAGTCCGTCGTCACCCAGATCCCGTGGTCGTTGGCGATAACGCGCGTGAGGTACCCGTTTTCGAACACGCGGACCGTGAACTGGTAGTCGCCGAGCTGCGTGTCGGCGTACAGAGACTGCGAGCGAAACCCCTGGCGCTCGTTCTCCGCGAAGCCGACGAGGTCGGCCGTCCGACTCAGGTCGCTTCGGAGGTACAGCTGGGTGACCTCGTCCTCGGTGAAGTAGGTGAGGCTCCGGAGCTCGTCGCCGATCGCCGTCCGGGCGGCGCTGAGCAGCTCATCGACGCTGTCGTCTGGTGGATGTGTCATGCTATCACGATCAATCGTCTGATACATGAGCGTATGGGTGTCCGCAGAACCGACGACCGGGGTGGTCTTCCGGTCTGCGGGGGACCGGTTCCGATGCGGAAGGACAGAGTTTAGCGACTCCCCCGATATCGACCCCGTAATGAGCGAGTACGACGACGTCTGCGTCCTGCTGCCCACGATGGACGAAGTCGAGACGGTCGCGCGCGTCGTCGGGGCGTTCCGCGACGCCGGACTCGACGAAGTCCTCGTGATCGACGGCGGATCGACGGACGGCACGCAGGAGGCGGCCCGCGAAGCGGGCGCGCGCGTCGTCGAGCAGTCCGGCCGCGGGAAGGGTCAAGCCGTCAGGGAGGCCGTCTCCGAGCACATCGACGCGCCGTACGTCGTGATGGCCGACGCGGACGCGACGTACGACGCGACCGACGTCGACGCGATGCTCGATCCCCTGCTGTCCGGCGAGGCCGACCACGTCATCGGGAATCGGTTCGCGGACATGCGACCGGGCGCGATGACGCGGCTGAACCGGATCGGGAACCGGATCATCAACCTCGCGTTCCGCGCGATCCACGGCGAGCAGTACCGTGACATTCTCTCCGGGTATCGGGCGTTCACCCGCGAGTCGTTCGCGAGGCTCCACCTCACCGCCGACGGGTTCGGGATCGAGACCGAGATGGCGGTCGAGTGCGTGAAGAACCGACAGTCGGTCGCGGTCGTTCCGGTCACCTACCGCGAGCGGCCCGGCGGCTCCGCCACCAACCTCCACCCCGTCCGCGACGGCGGCGTGATCTTCCTCGAGCTGTACCGGAAGGCGAAGACGAACAACCCCCTGTTCTACTTCGGGAGCCTCGGCGTGATCTCGACGAGCGCCGGGGCGCTCATGACCGGGTACGTGCTCTACGACTGGTTCGTCAACGGGATCACCCACGAGATAATCTCGATCGGCGCCGTCGGGGCCGCGCTGTTAGGGATCCAGCTGTTGATCTTCGGCTTCCTCGCCGACATGATCCTCTCGCTCCACCGCGAGCAGGTGGCGCGCTACGAGCGCACCGCCGACGACGGCTCGGAACGGTAACCGCCGTCTCCTCCGCCACGTATCGATAAGCGTCGTCTCCTCCGGCGCGTGTCGGGGGGATCGGCGTCCCCGTCTCTTCCCCGAACCGGCCGAGCCCCATAGTTTATGTCCGACCGCAGAGAGGAACGGCCATGGACGAGAAGCGGTTCGTCATCGCCCTCTTCGGACTCGCCGTCGCGATGATCGTCGGGTTCATCGCCTACCGGTTCATCGCGCCCCTCACCGTCGCCGTCTTCCTCTACTACTCGACCCGGCGCCTCTACCACCGCCTCGAACGCTTCCGGCTCCCCGCGAGAGTCCGGGCAGTGGCCTCCATGTCGCTGATCGCCGTCCCGCTCATGGGTCTCCTGAGCTACACGGTACTCCTCTTGCTGATCGAGGCGCGACGGTTCATCGAGCAGTACCCCGTCGCCGAGACCGTCGGGGCCGAGAACTCGTGGGTCGGCGACCTCGCCGCGCTCTCGAACCCGACGTTCGACGGTATGATGCAGGCGTACCAGTCCGGCCAGCTCGATCCGCTCATCGACTTCGCCTCCGACCAGGCGGGGCTGCTTGCGGGCGTCGTCTCGGGGCTCGCGTTGAACCTCCTCATCACGATCATCGTCACGTACTACCTGCTGCTCGACGGCTCGAAGTTCCACGAGTGGCTGCTCACGTTCGACGACGACGCCCTCGTCCGCGAGTACCTGGAAGCGGTCGACGCCGAGCTGGAGGCGGTGCTGTACGGGAACCTGCTCAACGTCATCGCCATCTCGATCATCGCCGTCGTGACCTACACCGGCTACAACGTGATCGCCCCGGAGATCGTCGAGGTGCCCTACCCGGCACTCGCGGGAGCGCTCACGGGGATCGCCAGCCTGATCCCCGTGATAGGGATGAAGATCGTGTACCTCCCGCTCGCGGCTGTGACCGCGGTCCAGCCGATCCTCGCCGATGAGATCGCCGCCCTCGTGTACGTCGCCGGGTTCCTCGCCGTCGCCGCGGTCGTCGTCGATACGATCCCCGACATCGTGCTCCGGCCCTACTTCAGCGGGAAGACCACCCACGTCGGGCTGCTGATGCTCGCGTACATCTTCGGGCCGGTCGTGTTCGGGTTCCACGGGCTGTTCCTCGCGCCGATCGTGCTCGTGTTGGCGCTCACGTTCGCCGACACCGCCCTGATACGGCTCCTCGGCGGGGACTCCGAGGAGGTCGGTCCGGAAATCCCACGGGGGCAGCGCCAGCTCGACGAGTTCTGACCGGTTCCCGCCGGCCGACGAGTCCCGATCGGACCCCGCCAGTCGACGCTCGGGCCGAAGGCATAAACCCCCGCTCGACGACCGGAGTGACGTATGCGTGTACACGTCATCGGTCTCGGGGGCGCCGGGGGCCGGATCGCCGACCGGCTCGCCGCCGACAGCGACGGGGACCGGTTTCTGCAGGGCGTCAACGCGTTCGACACCGACACGGCCGCGCTCGGTTCCCTCCGGTCGATCGGGGAGTCCCGCCGGTACCGCTTCGGGGACGCGGCCGCCGGAGGCGGACTCGACGGCGATCTCCACGCAGCCCGCCGGCTCGGCGACGCCCACGCCAGCGAGCTGGGTCGGGCGATGGACGATCAGCAGCCGTCGCTCGCGGACGCGTTCGTCCTCGTCGTCGGGCTCGGCGGCGGCGCGGGCGCGGGCGTCGCGCCGGCGCTGGCCGAGGAGCTGACGCGGCTCTACGACGCCCCCGTCTACGCCGTCGGGCTGCTCCCGACGCCCGCGGAGTCCGAGCCCGGCGAGCCCGACCCGGCCCGTGCGAGCGCGACGGGAGGCGACTCCGAGCGCCCCTCTCCGGACCGGCCCCTCGCGGAGAAGAACGCGGCGCGGACCCTCGACGCGCTCTCGGACCGCTGCGCGGCGGTCTTCCCGTTCGACAACGGCGACTGGCTCCGGCCGGGAGAGACGCTCGACGACGCCCGCGACCGGCTGAACGCCGTCGTCGCCGAGCGGGTCGCGGCGCTGTTCGGCGCCGGCGAGGCAGACGACGCGGCCTCGACGCCCCAGCAGGTGCTCGACGCGAGCGACGTGGCCCGGGCCGTCGGCGACGACGGGGAGATCGCCGTCATCGGCCACGCGACGCAGGCGGTCGATCCGCCCGAGTCGGGGTCGCGGTTCGGGCTCGGGCTGTTCAGGTCCTCGGAACCCGCCGAGGTCGACACGAGCGCCGCGGTGTCCGCGATCGAGACGACGATCCGGAAGGCTGCCCGCGGGAAGAACACCGCCGAGGTGCCCGACGGACGGGCCGACCGGACCCTGCTCGTCGTCGGGGGGCCGCCGGCGTGGCTCAACCGCGAGGCGATCGCGGACGGCCGGCGGTGGCTCGCGGACGAGACCGGCTCCGGCGCGATACTGAGCGGCGACGCCCCGGTCCCGGACGGCGACGAGGTGTTCGCGGTCGTCGTGCGCTCGGGGGTCGACGAGCCGGCCCGGGTCCGCGAGATTCGGGAGTCGATCGCGTGACCGCCGGCTTCCGGTGCCGACTCCTCCCGCCGCTTCCCGACCCGAACTCGTTAACCGCGTGAGGCGCCCAGTACGCCCGTGACAACCCACGCCGACCTCGGGCTCGACCTCGACGTGCGCGACACGGACGCGGTCGCCGACCGGCGCGACGAGCTCGTCGCCGCCGTGCGGGACCACGCCGGAACGATCGCCTACCAGCTCGCCCGGCTACAGGGCGGCGACTACGGCCGACAGGAGCTTTCGACGCCGGGCGGGACGTGGACCGTCAAACACGAGGCCGGCGAGCTGGAGTTCCTGCTGTTCTCGCCGACATCGGGATCGGACGTGTACGTGATCTCGACGAAGCAGCCGCCGGAGCCCGCCGACCTGGCGACAGCCCTCGACGACTACGCGGAGTTCGTCGCGGCGTGGAACGAGTGGGTAGAATCGCTGTCGGGGGTTCTCGACGGCGTGAGCGCCGAATTTCCCGACCCCGCCTCGACCGACGGGGTCGTCGCCGAGCGCGACCGCGTGCTGGACCGCGTGCGCGACACCTGCTCGGTCATGGCCGGCGAGATCTACCGGTACGAGGGCGACGACTACGGCACCTTTACCGCCCGCGTCGACGGCGACCGCTGGGAGCTGAAGTGGGACGAGGGGACCGTCTCGTACCTCAGGGTGGGCGGGTCGGGCGGGCTCTACATCCTCTCGCAGTACGAGGCGCCGTCGGCGGCTGACGTGCGCGAGTACGCCGACTCGTTCCGTGGGTTCGTCGACGCGTACAACGAGTTCGTCGCGGAGCTGGAGAGCGACCTTGAGGTGATCGAGCTGTAGGCGTTGCGAAGCGATTGTGACCGATAGCGGGAGTACGTGTCTCACTTCGGTTGATCGGTCGTTTATACGTGATCGAGCGGTGTTGCTGTCGGCTGTTTATAAGTGATCGACGTCGCGGTGAACACTTTCAAACCCCCAGCCGGCGAGGCGGGCGCACGCTCGCTGCGCTTCTCGCTCAGTCGCTGTCGCTCCTTCGCTGCGGTGCTTACATCGTCATCAGAACGCGAAGCGTTCTGATTGGCTCACGAGAGCGGAGCTCTCGTGAACGCCTGCGCCCGCCTCGCCGGCTGCCCCTTTGAGTCCCGCCCCGCACAGCAACCGCACCTCACNTCGGGCGACCGACTCCCTCGCGCGGCGCCGCTCGCGGGCCTCCGGCCCGCTCCCGGGCGCGCGCCGACCGCTTCGTTCATTTATAAACGATCGACGCCGTGGCTCACGCCTATTTAAACACCTTATCGCCACCACCGATCTGCAACACTCACTCTCGCTGTCGATCAAGAGGTCGTCTTCAGCAACCGGCTGTGTCACTGCGGTATCTCTGAACAAAATGATTTCAACGAACCCGCAAAGGTATCCACGAATGTGGGCATTCTCCCGTGCAATGTGAGAATATTTATGCAGTAACGTCCGGTACCGCCGTCTATGACGATCACGCTACCGGGACCGACGCTCGGCGTCGTCGGCGGCGGTCAACTGGGTCGGATGATGGGCGAGGCGGTCGCGCGGCTCGGCGTTGAGGTCGTCGTGCTCGACCCGACGCCCGACTGTCCGGCTAGTCCCGTCGTCAGCGACCAGATCGTCGGCGGTTTCGACGACCCCGACGCGATCCGCGAGCTGGCGAGCCGGGTCGACGCCCTGACCTTCGAGATCGAGCTGGCCGATCCGGACCTGATGGCCGAGGCGGCCGCCGAACACGACGTGCCCGTTCACCCGGATCCGGACACCCTCCGCACCATTCAGGACAAGCTCGTGCAGAAGGAGGCGCTGGTCGACGCCGGGATCCCCGTCCCAGAGTTCGTCGCGGTCGCCACCGCCGAGGGGCTCGAACGCGTCGTCGAGGAGTTCGGCGGCGTCATGCTGAAGGCCCGCGAGGGCGGGTACGACGGGCGCGGGAACGTCCCGGTCGAGACGCCCGACGAGGCAGCCGACGCGCTCGACGAGGTCGGCGGGAACGCGATGGCCGAGGAGCTCCTCGACTTCGAGCGCGAGATCGCCGTGATGGGCCTGAAGGGCGCCGACGGCGAGACGCGGACCTACCCCGTCACGGAGACGGTCCACCGCGAGGAGATCCTCCGCGAGAGCGTCGCGCCGGCCCGGACCGACGACGCGGTCGTCGCCGAGGCCGAGTCGATCGCCCGAGACGTGCTCGACGTGCTCGACGGCCGGGGCGTCTTCGGGATCGAGCTGTTCGAGACCCGCGACGGCGACGTGCTCGTCAACGAGATCGCGCCGCGGCCGCACAACTCCGGCCACTGGACGATCGAGGGCGCGCGCACGTCGCAGTTCGAGAACCACGTCCGGGCCGTCCTCGGCTGGCCCCTCGGGCCGACCGACCTCGTCGCGCCGGCGGTCACCGCGAACGTGCTCGGCGATATCGAGGAGACGTGGCCCGCGACGCTGTCGGGCGTCGAGGAGGTGCTCGCGGCGCCCGACGCCGACCTCCACTGGTACGGGAAAGACGACGTGCGCCCGCTCCGGAAGATGGGGCACCTGACGGCGACGGCCGGCGGCGACGCGGACGCCGCCGCCGACCGCGACGCCCTGCTCTCGCGGGCGCGAGACCTCCGCGACGGGCTGACGTTCCGGGACGCGTAGTCACGAACCAATGCCAGACGACCTCGCGCCAGACGACCTCGCGCCAGACGCGCCCCGCGAGCGCCAGTCGCTCCGACTTCCGACCGACCGGATCGAGGCGCTCCGGGAGTGGGCAAAGGAGGGGACCGCTCTGACCGCGGCGGCCCGCGTTCGCGACCCCAACGGTCGGCTCGCGTTCGTGAAGACCGCGTGGTCGGACGGCTGGGTGCTCCCCGGCGGCGCGGTCGAGCCCGGCGAGTCGCCCGCGGTTGCGGCGGCGCGGGAGGTCCGCGAGGAGACGAGACTCGACGCGGCGATCGGCGACCCCGTCGTCGTCTTCGAGCAGTCGTACGTCGATGCCGACCGTGACGCGGTCGCGTTCGAGGCGGAGTACGTCGTCTACGCGGCGCGCGCCGAGGGTCGCATTCCCGACGCCGCTGAGCTGGGGGTCTGCCCCGACGAGATCCGCGCCGCGCGGTGGTTCGAGGGGGTTCCGGAGAAACTGCACGACGGCGACCTGCTTCGAGCGTCTCTCTCAGGAAAGAACCACTAACCGCACGCTACTGTTTTCCGCCGCCACCGTCGCGAACAGCCTCCCGTCGGCGGCGGTGACGTAGCTCGCGCCGCCGTCGACCTCGCGTTCGAACCGGGTCTCGCCGACGCGGAGCGACCGGACGCCGACGCCTCCGCCGACGCCGACCCCGTGGAGCCGTTCTCCGCCGACGTATATCGTGTCACCGACGAGCGCCGGCGGCGTCGGTCGAACGGCGTTTCCCATTTCCGTCTGCCACGCGTGGTTCCCGTTCTCCGCGTTCAGCCCGTACAGCCGCCCGGCCGAGACCGCGAACACCCCGCCGTGGCCGGCGGCCATGCCCCCTTCGGCGAATCCGCGAAGGTCGGCTCGCCACTGCGGCTTCCCGGTCGGGTCGAAACAGCGGACCGACCCGTCTCCCGCGCCGACTACCACGTCTCCCGACCCCCGTATCGACTCGTCGTTCGGCCCGCGTGACCCGACGACGGTCGGCGGGGTACGGATCCCGGCGTCGACGGTCCGGTTCCAGTGCACCCGGCCGTCGTCGTCGACCGCGTACAGCTCCCCGCCGGTGGTCGCGGCGTAGACGACGCCGTACACCGACGCCAGTGAGTGGGCGGCGGCACGCCGGACGATCCCACCGAGCCGGCGCTCCCACTGCAGTTCGCCCGTCGAGCCGTCGAACGCCCGGAGGTACTCGCCGGCGCCGATCACCACTCGGTGGTCGTCCCCGCGGTCGACCACGAGGGGCGTCGTCTCCCCGAAGCCGTACTCGAACTCCCGACCCCACAGCCGCTCACCGGTGTCGAGGTCGCGGGCGACCAGCGTGTCGCTCTCCGGGACGTACGCCACGCCGTCCGCGACGGCCGGCGCCCCCGTGTAGCGGAACGCGCTGTTGTCGTCGGGAGCGACGGCCCAGCGCCGGCTCAGGTCCCCGCGATCGAGCGCGACCACGTCCACGCCGATGTTGAGAAGCACTGCCTCGTCGGTCACCACCGGGTCGCCGGCGGGAATCCCGTCGAACTCGTGTGTCCGGTCGACGGTCGGGTCGTCGCGCGGCGCAACGCCGTTCGGCACCGCCCGCGAGTTCAAATCGTCCCCGCCGCCGCTCGGCCAGTCGTACGTCTCGTCGTCGCCGGGGGCGGCGTCGAACCCGGTGAGACAGCCGGCGGTAGCCGTCAGTCCGGCCGCTCCGAGGCCAGAGAGAAACGCGCGTCTGGAGGGCATGCTCGTCCCGCGATTCCGCGGCCGGAGACTTCCGCCTTGCGGTCGCCGGGGCGTCCATCCACGGCGTGATAGTCGGCCGCGGGACCGGCACGATTTACAACCCACCTCGCGTCACCCACACCCATGACGACGGTCCAAGACCTGATCGACCGGCTCGAATCGGAGGCGGCGGCTGACACCGACCCCGAGACCACCCCCGACGTGGGGATCATCATGGGGTCGGACTCGGACCTCCCCGTCATGGAGGGGGCGTACGAGGCGCTCGACGCGCTCGGGTTCGCCGAGCAGACCGACTTCGGCGACGCGCCCGACGCCCGGTTCACCTACGAGAGCTACGTCGTCTCCGCCCATCGGACGCCGGAGCTCATGTACGCTTACGCGGAGACCGCAGGAGCCCGCGGGCTCGACGTCGTGATCGCGGGCGCGGGCGGGAAGTCCGCCGACCTCCCGAACATGACCGCGTCGATCGCCTATCCCGTCCCGGTGATCGGCGTCCCCGTTCAGGAGAAGTCGGTCGATTCGGTTATCGGGATGCCAACCGGGGCGCCGATCGTCGCCGTCGACGCGGGGAAGTCGTTCAACGCGGGGCTCTCCGCCGCGCAGGTGCTCGCGCGTGAACACGACGCGATCGAGGAGCGGTTGAACGAGTACCACGAGGGGCTGAAAGGCGGCGTCGCCGACGTGTCGGCCGATCTTCACGACCTCGGAATCGACGGGTTCCGGAAGCGCCACGAATCGTAGCCCGGACCGAGGAGCGAGAGACGCCCCCGAGCGAGCGCAGCCGACTCCGGATCCCGATCCCCCGTCGAGCCCGCTGGCCGGGGTTTTCGGCGGCGTGGGGGCGTTGCGGTAAAGACTCAACGCTTATGAGGGGGCGGTCCAAACCCCAGCACGTTACGGAGACCTATATGAGCGATTGGATAGCGATTGGCGCCTTGGCGGCCGTCGGCCTACTCATCCCGATAGCGATGATGTCGGTGTCGGCGTTGCTTCGTCCAAGCGTGCCTGAGACCGGTAAAAGTACCACCTACGAGTCCGGCGAGACCCCGACGGGCGGGACGCGGATCCGGTTCAACATCCAGTACTACATGGTCGCGCTGTTGTTCGTCGTGTTCGACATCGAGACCGTGTTACTGTTCCCGTGGGCCGTCATCTACCGTCCGGCGATCAGCGCTGGCGTGCCGATGATCGCCCTGCTGTGGCCGATGTTGGCGTTTGTCGGCGTCCTGGCGATCGGACTCGTCTGGGCGTGGCGCTCCGGGGCGATCAGCTGGGCCCGGAGTCCCCGCGCGAGCAGCCGAAAGACGGAGCGTGACCTCAACTAATGAGCAGTGATCAACCATTCATCACCGACGAATCGCAAGTCGTGACCGAGACGCGGGACGCCCGGATGACCGGGCAGGGAGACCGGTTTAACTCCCGCCTCCGCGAGGCGTTCGGCTCCTCGCCGTTCATCCTCACCAAGTTCGACAAGTTCCTGAACTGGTGTCGCGGCTCCTCGATGTTCATGCTGCAGTTCGGCATCGCCTGCTGCAGCATCGAAATGATGCACACCTACGCGGTGAAACACGACCTCGACCGCTTCGGGTCGGGCGTCCCCCGCGCGTCGCCGCGGCAGGCCGACGTGATGATCGTCCCCGGGACGATCGTCTCGAAGTTCGCGCCGCGGATGAAGCGCGTCTACGACCAGATGCCCGAGCCGAAGTTCGTGGTCGGCATGGGCTCGTGTACCATCTCCGGCGGTCCGTTCCAAGAGGGGTACAACGTGATCAAGGGCGCCGAGGAGGTTATCCCGATCGACATCCACGTCCCCGGCTGCCCGCCCCGCCCTGAGGCGCTCGTCTACGGCGTCGTGAAGCTGCAGGAGCGCGTCGCCAACGGCGAGGCCGCGCCGGTCACCGTGAAACCGTACGAGCTGGAGGAGTTCTCCGACCTCGAACGCGACGAGCTTGTCGACAAGCTCGCGGACCAGGTCGACGACGACGAACTCGTCATGCGGTACAACTTCGCTGATTCGCCATGAGCCTCGAACGACCAGACCCCGTCGACGACGGCGCCGTCGAGCGCACCCCCGACGAGCTGGAGGCGCTCTTGGGCGACCTCGTTGTCGACCGCGACGACCACCTGAACGCCCCCGGATTCGTTATCCGGCCGGACACCGTCCAAGAGACGCTCTCCGTCCTGAAAGAGCAGGCTGGGTACGACCACCTCTCGGTGGTGTCCGCTCAGGAGTACGAGAACCGCTACGAGTCGATCTACCACCTGAAGAAGTACGACGACCCGACCCAGGAGGTCAGCGTCGTCGTTCCCGCCGACAAGGACAACCCGGTCTCCGAGTCGGCCGAACCGGTGTTCCGTACCGCCGACTGGCACGAGCGCGAAGCGTACGACCTGATCGGCATCGAGTACGACGGCCACCCCGACCTGCGCCGGATCCTGCTGCCCGAGACGTGGCAGGGACACCCCCTGTCGATGGATTACGATTTGGACCGGCCGCAGATCGCCACGCTGCCGGAGCACGCGAACCCGCTGCAGGAACACCACAAGGACGCCGACTCCGACACGATGTTCCTCAACATCGGGCCGCACCACCCGGCGACCCACGGGGTGCTCCACCTGAAGACGGTCCTCGACGGCGAGCAGGTCATCGACGTCGAGCCCGACATCGGGTACCTCCACCGTAGCGAGGAGCAGATGGCCCAGTCCGGGACGTACCGTCACCAGATCATGCCGTACCCGGACCGCTGGGACTACATCTCGGCGGGCCTGCTCAACGAGTGGGCGTACGCCCGCGCGGCCGAGGACCTCGCGGACATCGAGGTGCCCGAGTACGCGCAGGTCATCCGCACGATGGGCGCGGAGATGTGTCGCATCGCCGCGCACATGCTCGCGCTCGCCACCTTCGCGCTCGACATCAACGGCGACTTCACGGCGACGTTCATGTACGCCATCAACGACCGCGAGCGCGTTCAGGACCTCTTGGAGGACCTGACGGGCCAGCGGCTGATGTTCAACTACTTCCGGCTCGGCGGCGTCGTCTGGGACCTGCCGGAGCCGCGCGACGAGTTCTTCTCGAAGACGCGCGACTTCCTCGACCAGCTGCCTGAGTCTGTCGAGGAGTACCACAACTTGATCACCTCCAACGAGATCTTCCAGATGCGGACGATCGACACGGGGGTTCTGCCCCCGGAGGTCGCGAAGAACTACGGCGCCACCGGCCCGGTCGCTCGCGGTTCGGGCGTCGACTACGACCTGCGTCGCGACGACCCGTACGGCTACTACGACGAGCTCGACTGGGACGTCGTCACCGAGGACGGCTGCGACAACTTCAGCCGCCTGCTCGTCCGGATGCGCGAGGTCGAGGAGTCCGCGAAGATCATCGAGCAGTGCGTCGACCTGCTCGAAGACTGGCCGGAAGACGAGCGGAACATCCAGGCGAACGTGCCGCGCACGCTCCGCCCGGACGACGACACGGAGATCTACCGCGCCGTCGAGGGCGCGAAGGGCGAGCTCGGGATCTACATCCGGGCTGACGGCACGGACAAGCCGGCTCGGTTCAAGATCCGGTCGCCGTGCTTCTCGAACCTCCAGACGCTCCCGGAGATGGCGAACGGGGAGTACATCCCCGACGTGGTCGCCGCACTCGGTAGCCTCGACATCGTTCTCGGGGAGGTGGACCGTTGATGGGAGCGGCGCCTGCACAGCTGTTCCCCGAGTTCCTCGCCAACGCGGTCGGGGCCGAGGGCCTCCTCGCAGAGGTCGTCAGCTCGCTGATCGGCGCGACCGTCGTCGCCAGCATTATCCTCGCGTTCTCCGGCGTCGCCGGGCCGTGGGCGAAGCGGAAGATCACGGCGGCGTTCACCGACCGGATCGCGGTCGATCGGATCGGACCGTTCGGCCTGCTCATCATTCCGGCGGCGTCGGTCCAGCTGCTCGCGAAGGAGCTCATCATCCCCGAAGGGGTCGACCGCCCGACGTGGGACATCGCCCCGATCATCCTGCCGGCGTCCGCGCTGCTCGGGTTCTCCGTCATCCCGATGGGGCAGATCGGGCCGCTGAACATCCACCTCGCCGACCCCGAGGTCGGGCTGGCGCTGGTGTTCGCGTTCGCCTCCATCGCCTCCGTCTCGCTGGTGATGGCCGGCTACGCGTCCAGCAACAAGTACTCGCTTCTCGGCGGGCTCCGCGCCGTCGCGCAGAACCTCGCGTACGAGATACCGCTCATCGTCACCGCGATGTCGGTCGTGATCTTCGCGGGAACGCTTCAGATAAGCGGCGTCGTCGGTGCCCAGACGGAGACGCTCGTGACGATCGCCGGAATCGACATCCCGGCGTGGTTCGCGTTCGTGAACCCGTTCGCGTTCGTCCTGTTCCTCACGGCGAACATGGCGGAGATCGGGCGGAACCCGTTCGACATCCCCGAGGCGCCGACCGAGATCGTCGGCGGGTACCAGACCGAGTACTCCTCGGCGTACTTCGTCCTGTTCTACCTCGGCGAGTTCGTCCACATCTTCCTCGGCGGTGCGATCCTCTCCGTCGTCTTCCTCGGCGGCGCGTCCGGTCCGGGCCCGGAAAGCATCAGCTTCATCTGGTTCGTGGTGAAGGTCTGGGGCTTCTTCCTGTTCACGCAGTGGGCCCGCGCGGCGATTCCCCGCGTCCGGATCGATCAGCTGATCGAAATCGGCTGGAAGGGAATGCTGGTGCTGTCGTTCGCGAACCTGGTGCTCACGGCCGTAATCGTGGGGGTGATCGCGTAACATGATTGGACTCATGAAATCCATGGCGACGACGATGAAACACGCGCTGGACGGGACGACGTTCACGGTGGAATACCCGGACGAAGCGCCCGAGGTAAGCCCGCGCTTCCGCGGCGTCCACAAGTTCAGCCAGGAGCGGTGCATCTGGTGCCGCCAGTGCGAGAACGTCTGCCCCAACGACACGATTCAGATCGTTCAGGACGACCAGCGCAACGGGGAGCAGTACAACCTCCACATCGGGCAGTGCATCTACTGCCGGCTCTGTGAGGAGGTCTGTCCCGTTGACGCAATCCTGCTGACGCAGAACTTCGAGTTCACCGCGGACACGAAGGACGACTTCGTGTTCAACAAAGAACAGCTCAAGAACGTCCCGTGGTACAAGGGAATCGACCCGCTGGAGTCCCGGAACCCCGATCGCGGCGCGTGGATCGGGGAGGGAGACGGCGAGGTCGACTACCAGTAGCGGGCGCGTCTCGAAATCTTCAAAGGGACTCTCATAGGAGACAAACACAATGGTTTATGCTACCATCGCGTTCGGGCTGTTCGCCGCGGTCACGTTGGCGTTCGGCCTCGGGGTTGTCTTGGCGCGCGACGTGTTCCACGCCGCGTTGCTTCTGGGCGGTGCCCTGACGAGCGTCGCGGTGCACTACGTGATGCTGCAGGCGGAGTTTATCGCCGCCATGCAGATCCTCGTCTACGTGGGCGGGGTGCTGATTCTCGTCACGTTCGCCGTGATGCTCACGCGATCGGACACGGAAACGGAGGTGAATAGCGCATGAGTAACGACGGCTCCCGGAGCCGCGGGCGTCTCGTGCCCGCAGTCGCGGTCGGACTCCTGTTCGCGATAATGGCTCTGACGGTGCTGTCGGCGGACTTCCCCGCCGAGGCGGCGGCGTTCCCGGCGGACGCGTCGATCGTCCACAACATCGGGTACGCACTGTTCAACCTTGGCGAGTACGAACTCGGATCGGTGCCGTCCGAGGGATTCCTCGCCGCGTTCCTGATCGCCGCCGTCGCGCTCGACGTCGCGGTCGACGGCGCGGTCTACCTCGCGAAGCGCGAGGAGGACGGCTCCATCGTCTCCGCGGTGGGCACGGCGTTCACCGACGGCGGGCGTGACGGAGGTGAGCGGCGGTGACGGCCGTCGCGTCCTCGATCCCGCCCGAGTGGTACCTGCTGCTCGCCACCGCCGTGTTCTGTATCGGCCTGTTCGGCGTGCTCACGCGGCGCGACGCGCTGTACTTCCTCATGAGCGTCGAACTCATGATGAACGCCGCGAACATCAACTTCGTCGCGTTCGCGCTGTACTACGGTGACCTCACCGGACAGGTGTTCGCCCTGTTCGTCATCGCGCTCGCGGCCGCGGAGGTCGCGATCGGGATCGGCATCATCCTCGTGTTGTACCGCAACTTCGGTGTCACCGACGTGACCGTTCCAACGGAGATGAGGTGGTAACATGATAGACGTGTTCTCATACGTTCCGGCGATCGTTCTCCTCCCGTTCTTCTCGTTCCTGATCGCCCTCGGTGTCGGGAAGTACCTCCCGAAGGGCGGCGCCTTCGGCGGCATCGCGGCGACGGCGGGGTCGTTCCTGCTCTCGCTGTGGGTGCTCGCGACGGTCGCGGGCGGGGAGGCGGCGAACCGCACGCTCTACACGTGGGCGGACGCGGGCGGCATCGGCCCGACGGACGTCGAGCTGTCCTTCGGGATCCTGATCGACCCGCTGTCGGCGCTCATGCTCGTCATCGTGACGCTCGTGGCGCTCCTCGTCCACGTGTTCTCGCTCGGCTACATGAACGACGAGGGCGAGACGGGGCTGCCCCGGTACTACGCCGGTCTCGGCCTGTTCACGGCGTCGATGCTCGGGTTCGTCGTGGCCGACAACCTCCTGATGGCGTTCATGTTCTTCGAGCTGGTCGGGCTCTGCTCCTACCTGCTCATCGGCTTCCACTTCCGGGAGCCCGGCCCGCCGTCCGCGGCGAAGAAGGCGTTCCTCGTCACGCGGTTCGGGGACTACTTCTTCCTGATCGGCGTCGTCGCGGTGCTCGCGACGTTCGGCACCGCGCAGTTCGCCGGCGAGGGCTCGTTCCCCGCGCTCGCTGACGCGGCGCTCAACGGCTCCGGCTCGGTCGCGTGGACGCCCGGCGGAGTCGAACTGCAGACGTGGCTGACGGTCGTCGGCCTGCTCGTGTTGGGCGGCGTCGTCGGGAAGTCCGCGCAGTTCCCGCTGCACACGTGGCTCCCCGACGCGATGGAGGGCCCGACGCCCGTCTCCGCGCTCATCCACGCCGCGACGATGGTGGCGGCCGGCGTCTACCTCGTCGCGCGCATGTACGGGTTCTACGCGCTGTCACCGACCGCGCTCGCGGTCATCGCCTTCATCGGCGGCTTCACCGCGCTGTTCGCGGCGACGATGGGACTCGTGAAAGACGAGCTGAAGCAGGTGCTCGCGTACTCCACCATCTCGCAGTACGGCTACATGATGCTCGCGCTCGGCGCGGGCGGGTACGTGGCAGCGGTCTTCCACCTGACGACCCACGCCTTCTTCAAGGCGCTGCTGTTCCTCGGCGCCGGCGCGGTGATCATCGCGATGCACCACAACGAGGACATGTGGGACATGGGCGGGCTGCGGTCGAAGATGCCCGTGACGTACTACACCTTCCTGGCCGGGTCGCTGGCGCTCGCGGGCATCTTCCCGTTCGCCGGCTTCTGGTCGAAAGACGAGATCCTCTACGAGGCGCTGGTCCACGGACTCAACGACCCGCTCCTGCTCGGCGGCTACCTGATGGGGCTGCTCGCGGTGCCCGTCACCGCCTTCTACACCTTCCGGATGGTGTTCCTGACGTTCCACGGCGAGCCCCGGAGTGAGACCGCACGCGACCCCGAACCCGTTCGCTGGAACGTGAAGGGGCCGCTAACGGTTCTCGGCTCGCTCGCGGTCGTCACCGGCTTCATCAACATGGTGCCGGTCCAGAAGGTCCTCGGCCTGGAGGGGATCGACCTGCTCCACCGCTGGCTCGACAACGAGTGGGGCGGCATCGAGGGGCTCTCCTCGCACCACTACGCGGACATCGGTCCGTACAGTAGCGGGTATCTCGTCGGCGGCGAGGCCGGCACGGTCCTCGTCGGAGCGGTCGTCTCGCTCGGCTTAGCGCTCGGCGGCCTCGCCGTCGCGTGGCGGCTCTACAACGTTCCGTCGCCGACGGAACACACGGCGAAGCTCGGCGGGATCAAAGACGTGCTGTACAACAACTACTACTTGGACGAACTGCAGGTCTGGCTCGCGTATCGCACCGAGAACGTCGCCGGCGGAGCTAACACCTTCGACCAGGGGATCATCGACGGCGTCGTCAACGGCGTGTCGTCGGTGAGCCTCTTCGGCGGGGGTCGGATCCGCCGGATCCAGAGCGGCGTGGTCTCGCAGTACGCCACGCTGCTCACGCTGGGGCTCATCGCGCTGCTGCTCGCGCTCGGCGTGAGCGGGGGGTGGTTCCTGTGATCATCGAAGCCCTCATCGGGTTCACGTTCGTGGCCGCGCTGCTCGTGCTGCTCGCCCCCGACGAGTGGGCGGGTCGGCTGGCGTTCGCGCTCAGCCTGCTCCCGTTCGCCGGATCGCTGTCCCTCTGGTCCGGCTTCGACGGCGCCGGCAACGCCCTCACGGGTGGTGACATCGCGTACGCGACGCAGATCGAGTGGCTCGAGGTCGGCGGGCGGACCGTGTCGTGGTTCGTCGGCGTCGACGGGATCAGCCTCCCGCTCGTCGTGCTCACGACGTTCCTCGTTCCGCTCGCCATCGTGAGCGCGTGGACGCCGATCGACTCGCGTCAGAGCCAGTTCTACGGCCTCATGCTGTTCATGGAGGCGAACCTGCTCGGCGTATTCACCGCGCTGGACTTCTTCCTCTGGTTCGTCTTCTGGGAGGCCGTCCTGGTGCCGATGTACTTCCTCATCGGCGTCTGGGGCGGTCCGCGCCGGAAGTACGCCGCGATCAAGTTCTTCGTGTACACGAACGCGGCGTCGCTGCTGATGTTCATCGGCTTCATGTCGCTGACGTTCGCGCTCGGCGGCTCCGTCGAGTCGTTCGCGCTGCCGGAGATCACGCAGGCGATCGCCGACGGCGGCCTCGGTAGGTTCGCCGGACTCGCGCCGGAGACGCTGGCCTTGGCCGCGTTCCTCGCGATGTTCCTCGGGTTCGCGGTGAAGGTCCCGATAGTTCCGTTCCACACGTGGCTCCCCGACGCCCACGTCGAGGCGCCGACGCCGGTGTCGGTGCTGCTGGCGGGCGTGCTCCTGAAGATGGGGACGTACGCGCTGCTCCGGTTCAACTTCACGATGCTTCCCGAACAGGCGTCCGCACTCGCGGTCCCGATCGCCGCCATCGCCGTCATCAGCGTCATCTACGGCGCGATGCTGGCGCTGGCTCAGAAGGACCTCAAGCGGATCGTCGCCTACTCCTCCGTCTCGTCGATGGGGTACGTCATCCTCGGGCTGATCGTGTTCACCGAGTACGGGGTCGGCGGCGCGACGTTCCAGATGGTCGCGCACGGCCTCATCTCGGGGCTGATGTTCATGGCCGTCGGCGTCATCTACAACGCGACGCACACGCGGATGGTCGGAGACATGTCCGGGATGGCCGACCGGATGCCCGTCGCGGTGGGCATCCTCGTGGCCGGCGCGTTCGGGTACATGGGGCTCCCGCTGATGGCCGGCTTCGCCGGTGAGTTCTTCATCTTCGTGGGGTCGTTCTCCGCCCCGGCGCTGCCGTACGCGCCGATCTTCACGGCGCTCGCGATGTTCGGCATCGTTATCGTCGCCGGCTACCTGCTGTCGGCGATGCAGAGCACGCTGTTCGGGCCCTTCGAGCTCGAAACCGACTACGACGTCGGTCCCGCGCCGTTCCACGACGTCGCCCCGCTCGCGGTGCTTCTGGTGGCGATCATCGTGCTCGGCGTGGCGCCCGACATCTTCTTCGAGATGATCCGTGACGCCGCCGTTCCCGTGGTCGAGGGGGTGACCGTCGATGGTTAACACGCTGCCTCAGGTGGCGGCGCTGCTACCCGTCTTCCTGCTCGCGTTCACCGGGCTCGCGCTGCTGCTCGTCGACACGATCAGTCCCGACGCGCGCTCGAACACCTCGATGGCTGTCGGCGCCGCGCTCGGGTCGCTCGCCGCGCTCGCGGCGAGCGTCTGGCTGGTCGTCTCCGGCACCGGGAGCGCCGACACCGGCGGCGCAATAACCCTGTTCGCCGAGGCGATCAAGGTGGACACGATGGCGCTGTTCTTCACCGCCATCTTCGCGTCCGTGACGGCGCTGGTCGTCGTCGCGGCCCACGACTACTTCCACGACCACGCGAGCCCAGCGGCGTTCTACTCGCTCGTCGTGTTCGCGGCGACCGGGATGGCGCTGCTCGCGGCCGCGAACTCGCTCGCGGTCGTGTTCGTCGCCCTGGAGATGGTGTCGCTGCCGTCGTACGTGCTCGTCGCGTACCTCAAGAAGAACCGCGGGAGCGTCGAGGCGGGGATGAAGTACTTCCTCGTCGGCGCGCTCTCCTCCGCGATCTTCCTGTTCGGCATCTCGCTGGTGTACGCGGCCACCGGGTCGCTGCTGCTCAGTGACGTCGCCGAGGGGATCGGCTCGCTCGACGGCCTCGCCGGCATCGCCGGTCTCGGGATCGTGATGATCGTCGGCGGCGTCGCGTTCAAGACCGCCTCCGTCCCGTTCCACTTCTGGGCGCCGGAGGCGTACGAGGGCGCGCCCGCACCGGTGAGCGCGTTCCTCTCGTCCGCCTCGAAGGCCGCCGGCTTCGTCGTCGCGTTCCGCCTGTTCACCGAGGCGTTCCCGGTGGGCGCGTCGCTCACCGCCGGCATCGACTGGGTGCTGGCGTTCGGCGTGCTGGCGGCCGTGACGATGACGCTCGGTAACTTCGCGGCGGCCGTTCAGGAAGAGGTCAAGCGCATGCTCGCGTACTCCTCTATCGGGCACGCGGGCTACGTGCTCATCGGCGTCGCGGCCCTGTCGCAGGGCGGGAGCGCCAACGGCGCCGTGATGGGCGCCGCGATGGCGCACTTGCTCGTCTACGGGTTCATGAACACCGGCGCGTTCCTCTTCGTCGCGATGGCGGAGCGGTGGGGCGTCGGCCGGACCTTCGAGGACTACGCCGGGCTCGCGAAGCGCGCGCCCGTCGCCTCGACGGCGATGGCCGTGTTCATGTTCTCTCTCGCCGGGCTGCCGCCCTTCGCCGGGTTCTTCTCGAAGTACTTCCTGTTCATGGGCGCCATCGACAACGGCTTCCTGTGGCTGGCGGCATTCGGCGCCGTCAACAGCGTCATCTCGCTGTACTACTACAGTCGGGTCGTGAAGGCGCTGTTCATCGACGATCCGGCGTCGTCGAGCTCGCTGGACGCGATCGACGTCCGGCCGACGGGGCTGTACGCCGCAGTCGTCTTCGCGGCGGTCGCGACGGTGCTGCTCTTGCCCGGCTTCGGGCCGGTCATCGAGACCGCCGAGGCCGCGGCGTCGGCGCTGTTCTAGCGGTCCGACGCGCCCTCGCGGCGCTTTCGGTTTGGCGTTCTCCGAACCGGTACCCGCAGGTATTAGCGCGTTCGGACCCGTATGTTCTCACATGAGTAGAAGCCGAACGTACCGCTGTCTGAACTGCCTCGAACACACCGTGAGCCGCGAGTTCGACACGTCGCACCTGTCGGTGACGTGTCCGAACTGCGAGTCGTTCGAGCGGTTCGTCAACGGGGCGGTGTACCGGCAGTTCCAGTCTTTCGAGGAGTCGCCGCCGACGGAGCTCGACTGGGGGCGGCTCGACCGGATGGAGAAGCTGGTCGTCGCCGAGCGCCTCGCCCGCTCGACGAAGACGATCGACGACTTTGACGTGGTGGGCGGTGATGGGGAGGAAGCGGCCGGTGGCTCGGTCGACGCCGGCGAGTCGGCGGCTCTCAAGTAGCGACGGTGATCGGCGCGCGTCCCGCTCTCGCCCGCTCCACGCTAGCGCGCGTACAGCTTCCCGCCGACGAGCGCCGCGAGGTCGTCGTCGCTCGGCGTGACCGCCACGTAGGGTCGATCGACGGGACCGAACACGTCGACCACGCGACCGACCGTCGCGAGCGACTCGTCGACCACCGCCGATCCGATCCGCGGCGGCTCCTCGCCGGCCGCTCCGCGGGCGATCGCGAGTCCGCCGGCGGTACGGACGACGGTGCCGACGCGGCGCATCGTCACTCCTTGATGACCCCGAGGTAGGCGGCGATCGCCTGTACAAGGTCGTTTTTCGCGGTGTCTTCGGTTCCTTGCACGACCACCGCACCCCGCGGCTCGAACTCGCGGGAGTAGGTTTTCTCCCGTTCGATCACCGCGTCGTAGCCGACCTGTTGGACCGCCTTCGCGATCTCGTCGACGGTCGGCTCCTCGATCGCGAGGTCCATCGGGACGCGGCGTCCCTCCGACCGCGATCGGTCGGCGTCGAAGTACGCGGGATAGACGACGTTCTCGACCATATACCGGAGAGGCGAGCGCGCGGCGTAAGGTCGTTTCGGACCGTCACGAGGTCTTGAACTCGAACCGCGCGCCGCCGGAGTCGCCGGCGAGCGCGCGGACCTCCCAGCCGTGCGCGTCGGCGATCCGCTTCGTGATGGCGAGCCCGAGTCCCGTCCCGTTCTCCTGCGTCGTGAACCCGCTCTCGAACACGCGGTCTCGTTTGCCCTCGGGGAGCCCGCGGCCGTCGTCTTCGATGAAAAAGCCGTTTTTCGCGACCCCGTCGTCGCCGCGGAACGCCGCGTTCCCGACGCGCACAGTTAGCGGGCCGGCCTCGTCGGCCTCCGGCGACTGCCGGCCGTGTTCCACGCTGTTTCGGAACACGTTCTCCAGCAGCTCTCGCGTCCGCGTCGCGCTCGCGTCGACGGTCACGTCGTCGTCGACGACGAGTTCGGCGTCGTCGGTGTCGACGCTCTCCCACGCGTCTCTCGCGAGCGCCTCGATCGAGACGGGCTCGGTCTCGCCGACCGACTCCCCCTGTCGGGCCAGCGAAAGCAGGTCGCCGACGAGCTCGTCCATGCGGTCCAGGGCCTCGGCGGCCTTCTCCAGATGCGCCATCTCGCCGGTCTCGTTCGCGAGGGCGACGTACCCCTCCGCGACGGAGAGCGGGTTCCGGAGGTCGTGCGAGACGATGCTCGCGAACTCGTCGAGGCGCTCGTTCTGCCGTTCGAGCGCCGCCTCGCGCTCGCGGCGCTCGGTCACGTCGGTGTAGATGGCGTACCCGGAGACGTTCTCGGCGTCGAGCCGGATCGGCACGACGTGGAGGATGAAGTGTTTGTGGCCGTCGGCGGTCTCGCGGGTGACTTCTCGTCTGACGTTCTCGCCGCACTGGAGGCGCTCGTTGAGTTCCGTGGCCTCTGCTTCGGCCTCGTCGGTGGGAGGAACGATGAAGTCGTCGACCGACTCGCCGACCACGCGATCGGCGTCGTAGCCGAACATCTCCTCGAACGCGTCGTTGACTCGGTGGACGATCGGTTCGCCGTCGACGTAGTCGTAGGCGATCGCCGGGTCGGGGACGTTCGAGAACAGCGCGAGCAGGTGGTCCCGCTCGGCCCGCACCGCCTCGTCGCTTTGGTCGGGTGCCGACTCGTCTCTGGCCGCGAGCCAGCGGACCGTCGCGTCCAGGTCCGCCTGCGTGGTCGCGAGCGCGTCGATGAGCGGGTCGGTCGCCGGCTCCGCGCCGGGGTCGTCGACGAACGCGATCACCCGCCACGACCGATCGAGACGGCGGACCGCGTTGAGCCCCTCCGCGTCGAGGACGACGGCCACGTCCGCTGTCGCGAGGGCTTCGTCGTCGACGGACGCGGGGATGTCCCCGTCGGCGGACGCGAGAGCGCTCTCGTCGACGGGTGCGGGAGCGGCGGCAGTTTCCGACGCGGAAGCCACGTCAGCCGCCGCGGCCGTCTCTCCGCCGAAGACGAGAACGGAGTGCCGACCGCTCGGCTCGGTGTTCACGATACCGTTGACACGAGTGGAGTGCGGATAAATTTTTCTTCCGTCCTCAGTTTCTCCGCCGTTCGGGCGCAGTTCGTCCGAAAGACGGCGGTCGCGCGATCGCGGCGGCGGGTCGCGTCGGGAGGGGGTGGAACGCGCGCGAACCGGGCCGCGAGGCACCCCGGAACCCTTTTGGAGGAACACGGGCCACGTTCCAGTAATGAGCGATCTCGAAGCGGAGTACCGCCTCGACTACTTCGAAGAGGAGGGGTTCGAGCGGAAGGAGTGCACCTCCTGTGGCGCGCACTTCTGGACCCGCGACGCCGACCGCGAACTGTGCGGCGAGCCGCCCTGCGAGGACTACAGTTTCATCGACGACCCCGGCTTCCCGGAAGCCCACTCGCTGTCCGAGATGCGGGAGGCGTTCCTCTCCTTTTTCGAGGAGCATGACCACGAACGGATCGACCCGTACCCGGTCGCGGCGAACCGCTGGCGCGACGACGTCCTCTTAACACAGGCGTCTATCTACGACTTCCAGCCGCTCGTCACGTCGGGACAGACCCCGCCGCCGGCGAACCCGCTGACCATCTCACAGCCCTGTATCCGGATGCAGGACATCGACAACGTCGGCAAGACGGGCCGGCACACGATGGCCTTCGAGATGATGGCCCACCACGCGTTCAACACGCGCGAGGAGGTCGATGAGGACGAGTACGCCTACCACGGCGAGGTGTACTGGAAAGACGAGACGGTCGCGTACTGCGACGAGCTGTTCGAGAGCCTCGGCGCGGATCTCGAGGAGATCACGTACATCGAGGACCCGTGGGTCGGCGGCGGCAACGCCGGCCCCGCCATCGAGGTCATTTATAAAGGGGCCGAGCTGGCGACGCTCGTCTTTATGTGCATGGAGCGGGACCCCGACGGCGACTACGAGATGAAAGACGGGAACACGTACTCGTTCATGGACACGTACATCGTCGACACCGGGTACGGGCTCGAGCGGTGGACGTGGATGAGTCAGGGGACTGCGACGGTGTACGAGGCGGTGTACCCCGACGCGATCGACTTCCTCAAGGAGAACGCGGGGATCGACCACGACGAGGAGGAGCAGGCGCTCGTCCACCGCGCCGCGAAGCTCTCCGGCCGGCTCGACATCGACGACGTCGACGACGTAGAGGCCGCCCGCGGCGAGATCGCCGACCGACTCGGCGTCGGCGTCGACCGGCTCCGCGAGCTGGTCGAGCCGCTCGAATCGATCTACGCGATCGCCGACCACTCGCGGACGCTTGCGTACATGTTCGGCGACGGGATCGTCCCCTCGAACGTCGGGACGGGCTACCTCGCGCGGATGGTGTTGCGACGCACGAAGCGGCTCGTCGACGAGGTGAGCGTCGACGCTCCGCTCGACGAACTGGTCGACATGCAGGCCGAACGGCTCGGCTACGAGAACCGCGACACGATCCGCGAGATCGTCCGCACCGAGGAGCGGAAGTACCGCAAGACGCTCGAACGCGGCTCCCGGAAGGTGGAGTCGCTCGCGGACGAGTACGCCGGCACGGGCGAGCCGATCCCGACGGAGGCGCTCTTAGAGCTGTACGACTCCCACGGGATCCAGCCGGACATGGTCGCCGACATCGCCGCCGAGCGCGGCGCGACCGTCGACGTGCCCGACGACTTCTACGCGCTCGTCGCCGACCGCCACGAGGAGGCGGACGCCGACGAGGCGGCCGACGAGCGGGACGACCGGTTCGACAGCCTCCCCGAGACGGAGAAGCTGTTCTACGACGACCAGGGACGCACCGAGTTCGAGGCCGTCGTCCTCGACGTGTTCGACCGCGAGGAGGGGTACGACGTCGTCCTGGACCAGACGATGTTCTACCCGGAGGGCGGCGGCCAGCCGGCCGATCGCGGTCAGCTCACGACCGGCGAGACCGCGGTCGACGTGGTTGACGTCCAAGAGCGGAACGGGATCGTGCTCCACCGGACCGACGACGACCCTGGGAAGGGCGAGTTCGTCACGGGACAGGTCGACGGCGACCGCCGCGACCGGCTCCGCGCGCATCACACCGCGACCCACCTAATCGGCCACGCCGCGCGCGAGGTGCTCGGCGATCACGTCCGGCAGGCGGGCGCGCAGAAGGGGATCGACTCCTCCCGGCTCGACGTGCGGCACTTCGATCGGATCTCGCGGGAACAGGTCAAAGCGATCGAGCGCGTCGCCAACGAACTCGTCCGCGACGACGTACCGGTCCGCCAGGAGTGGCCCGACCGCAACGAGGCGGAGGCCGAGCACGGCTTCGACCTCTACCAGGGCGGCGTCCCGCCGGGAACGAACATCCGGCTGATCCACGTCGGCGACGCCGACGTGCAGGCCTGCGCCGGGACCCACGTCGAGCGGACCGGCGAGATCGGCGCGGTGAAAGTGCTGAAGACTGAGCCCGTCCAGGACGGCGTCGAGCGGATCGTGTTCGCCGCGGGTGGCGCGGCGGTCGAGGCGACCCAGCGCACCGAGGACGCGCTGTACGATGCCGCAGAGGCGCTCGACGTCGACCCGCTCGACGTGCCAGAGACGGCCGAGCGGTTCTTCGACGAGTGGAAGGCGCGCGGCAAGGAGATCGAGGCGCTCAAAGAAGAGCTCGCGGCGGCGCGGGCCTCCGGCGGCGCCGACGCCGAAGAGGTCGACGTCGGCGGCGTGACCGCGGTGATACAGCGGCTCGACGGCGACGCCGACGAGCTGCGCGCGACCGCGAACGCCCACGTCGACGACGGGAAGGTCGCGGTCGTCGGCAGCGGGGCGGACGGCTCGGCGAGCTTCGTCGTCGGTGTCCCCGACGGCGTCGACGTGAACGCCGGGCAGGTGGTCTCGGAGCTCGCCGGCCGCGTCGGCGGCGGCGGCGGCGGCCCGCCGGACTTCGCGCAGGGCGGCGGCCCGGACGCGGACGCGCTCGACGCCGCCTTGGAGGCGGCGCCGGACGTGCTCCGCAGCCTGCAGGAGGCCTGAGGTCTCTCTCACCCGTTTCCATGCCACACGCGAACAACGCCGGCGTCGAGATCCGGTACGAAGTGGACGCCCGCGACGCCGGCGACCCCGACGAGGCGGNCCGCGCCGCCGGCGCCCCCGACGAGGCGGTCGTGTTCTGCGGCGACGTGGGGTTGGGCGCGTGGCAGTTCGGCTGGCAGCACGCCGCGCTCGCCGGTCCGCACACGGTGATCACGCCCGAGACGCGCGGCGTCGGCCGGTCGGACGCGCCCCCCGGACCGTACGCGGTCGAGGAACTCGCGAGCGACGTGGACGCGGTGTGCGCCGCGGAGGGGATTCGGAACGCCCACCTCGTCGGGTACGGCCTCGGCGGGATGGTCGCGCTCGCGTACGCGCTCGCCTCGTCGCGCCCGGCGAGCCTCTCGGTCGTCGGGACGCCGCCGGCGGGCGACGCCTACAACCCCGACGGCGTGTGGGCCGACCCGTCGACCCCGGCGGCGGTCGAGGGGTCGCTGAACGGGCTGCTCTCGGAGTCGTTCCGAGAGACTCACCCGGACGTGCTCTCGCGGATCGTCGAGTGGCGGCTCGCAGAGGACGCCGACCGCGAGACGTTCGAGGCGCACCGCGCCGCGGTCGAGGGGTTCGACGTCTCCGACCGACTGTACGAGCTCACCACGCCGACGCTCGTCGTCCACGGGAGCGAGGACGCTGTCTGTCCGACGACGGCCGCAGAGGGGCTTGCCGAGGGGCTCCCCCGCGGGGAGGCCAGTCCGGTCGCTGGCGCGCGCCACCTCGTCGGGGTGGAGGCGTCGGCCGCGGTGAACGACGCCCTCGCCGGCTGGCTCGCGGAGCACGCCGCAGACCCGTTCTCGGAGTGAGCCGGGTCGCCAGTCGACCGAACTCGCCGCTCAGTGACGCCGGTAGCGCTTCGCGCCGTCGCAACCGTTTTTGCCCCGTCGCACGTCGAGTCCTGCAATGACACGGCTCCGGTTCGCTCTGCTGAACGCCGCCCACGACGGCGCGAACACCCGGCGGAACTTCCGCCGGGAGCTCGACGCTGACCTCGTCGAGTTCTCGGCCAGCGACGGTCACCTCCCCGACCACACCGAGTTCGACGGCGTCGTGGTCACCGGGTCGCGCTCGTCCGTCTACTGGGACGAGGAGTGGATTCCGCCGCTCATCGACTACGTCGCCGAGGCCGCTGACGCCGGGCTCCCGGTGCTCGGCGTCTGTTACGGCCATCAGGTGCTCGCGGAGGCGCTCGGCGGGCGCGTCGCCGGGATGGACGGGTTCGAGATCGGGTACAACGAGGTCCGCCACCGCGGCGACGACGCGCTGTTCGCGGGGATCGACGAGGAGTTCACCGTCTTCACGACCCACGGCGACGCGGTCGTCGACCTCCCGCCGAGCGCGACCCTGATCGCCGAGAACGACCACGGCGTCCACGCGTTCCGCGACGGGCACTGCTGGGGCGTGCAGTTCCACCCGGAGTACGACCTCCGGACGGCGCGGGAGGTCACCGAGGGCAAGCGCGAGCGCCTCGGCGACGCCCGCGTCGACGGGGTGTTGGCGGATATCTCACCCGAAGCCTACGACGCCGCCTGCGAAGCGAAGGGACTGTTCGACAACTTCGCCGAGTACGCCCGGCGGCTGCGGACCGACCCGGAGTCGGTCGCGGCGGCCGGCGACTGACTCCGGGGCGATCCGCCGCCGACTCGGGGGCCGTCAGGGTCGAACACCCTTATACGGTTCCCGCCCGGACTCCTCGTATGAACGTAGTACCGGACACCAGTGCGGTCGTCGACGGCCGCGTGTCCGAACGCGTCGAAGACGGGACCTACGAGGCGGCGACGGTGCTCGTCCCGGAGGCCGTCGTCGGCGAGCTGGAGTCGCAGGCCAACGACGGGCTCGAATCGGGCTGGGACGGGTTGAGCGAGCTCAAGCGGCTCGCCGACTACGCCGACGAGGGGACGATCGAACTGGAGTACGTCGGCGAGCGCGCCGACGGGGACGCACGCTCGCGCGCTCACGAGGGCGACGTCGACGCGCTGATCCGCGAGGTCGCAGACGAGCGCGACGCGACGCTCCTCTCTAGTGACATCGTGCAGGCCGAGGTCGCCCGCGCGAAGGGGATCGACGTCGAGTACGTCGAGCCGGTCGCCCGCGGCGTCGTCGACGAGCTGCCGATACAGGACTTTTTCACCGACGAGACGATGTCGGTCCACCTCAAGACGGGGACGAAGCCGAAAGCGAAGCGCGGGTCGCTCGGCGAGATGCGGTACGTCACTATCGACGAGGAGCCGACGAGCGAGGAGCAGATGGACGAGTGGGCGACCGCCATCGTCGACCTGGCCCGGCAGTCCAGCGACGGGTTCATCGAGCTCTCCGACGACGGCATGGACATCGTCCAGTTCCGAAACTACCGGATCGCGGTCGCGCGACCGCCGTTCGCTGACGGGATCGAGGTCACGGCCGTCCGTCCCATCGCGAAGACGACGCTGGACGACTACGAGTTCGCCGACGAACTCCGCGAGCGCTTCGCGGAGCGGAAGCGCGGCGTGCTCATCTCCGGGTCGCCCGGCGCCGGGAAGTCGACGTTCGCGCAGGCGGTCGCGGAGTTCCTCAACGACAACGACTACGCCGTGAAGACGATGGAGAAGCCGCGCGACCTGCAGGTCGGTCCGGAGATCACGCAGTACGGCGCGCTCGGCGGCGAGATGGAGAACACGGCCGACTCCCTTCTCTTGGTCCGGCCCGACTACACCATCTACGACGAGGTCCGGAAGACGAACGACTTCGAGGTGTTCTCGGACATGCGGATGGCCGGCGTCGGGATGGTCGGCGTCGTCCACGCCTCCCGCGCCATCGACGCGCTCCAGCGGCTCGTCGGCCGGGTCGAGCTCGGGATGATCCCCCAGATCGTCGACACGGTCGTCTACATCGAGGCCGGCGAGGTCCACACGGTCTACGACGTGACCACGGAGGTGAAGGTGCCCGCGGGGCTCACCGCCGAGGACCTCGCGCGCCCGGTCATTCAGGTGTCGGACTTCGAGACCGGTCGCCCGGAGTACGAGATCTACACGTTCAACCGGCAGGTCGTCACGGTCCCGCTGAACGAGGACGGCGGCGAGGCCGAGAGCGAGACGGGCGTCGGTCGGATCGCGAAACAGGAGATCGAACGCGAGATCAAGTCGGTCGCGCACGGCCACGTCGACGTCGAGCTCGAGGGGAACGATCAGGCGATAGTGTACGTCTCCGAGGGCGACATCGGCACCGTCATCGGCAAGGGCGGCGGCCGCATCAGCGACATCGAAAACCGCCTCGGGATCGAGATCGACGTCCGCACCCACGACGAGAAGCCCGGCGGCCGCGGGGGCGGCGACGGCCGCGGCGCGAACGGACGGAGCGACGGTCGAGGCGGGCAGGTCGGCGAGGAGCGCGGCACCGTCGTGACCCCCGAGATCACCTCCCGCCACGTCGTCATCGACGTCGACGCCGGCGTCGGCGAGACCGTCGAGGTGCGCGCGGACGGCGAGTACCTCTTCACCGCGACCGTCGGTCGCGGCGGCGAGGTGCAGGTCTCCCGCGGCTCCGCCATCGCCGAGGAGCTGGAAGACGCGATCGACCGGAAGCGCACGGTGACGGTCGTGCCGGCTCGCTGACCGCCGCGTCGAACTGCCGATCGCTGGCGTCGGCTCGCTGATCGTCGGGTTTCCGCGCCGGTCTTGGTCGCGATTCCGACGCTCCGCCCCCGCGCGTCCCGCAAACCACGCGACTGCGTCGCCGTCGTCCAACGCTGGTCGGTTCGACGATCGTCGTGCGTATTCCTCCTGAAAGATAACGCTTTTTTGGTGGTGGTCGGAACGTCACAGCATGTCAGACGAGTTAAAGCGCGGGCTCGAAGGCGTCCTCGTCGCGGAGTCGGATCTGAGCTACGTCGACGGCGAGGCCGGAAGGCTCGTGTACCGTGGCTACGACATCGAGGACCTCGCTCGCGGCGCGAGCTATGAGGAGGTGCTGTACCTCCTCTGGCGCGGCTCGCTTCCGACCCGAGCGGAGCTCGACGCCTTCACCGCGGACCTGGCCGCCGAGCGCGCGGTCGACGACGACGTGCTCGAAGCGGTCCGGATGCTCGCCGACGCGGGCGAGCGCCCCATGGCCGCCCTGCGCACCGCGGTCTCCATGCTGTCGGCGTACGAGCCCGAGGACGACGCGGACCCCGAGGACCTCGACGCGACGCTCCGGCAGGGCCGCCGTATCACGGCGAAGATCCCGACGGTCCTCGCCGCCTTCGAACGCGCGCGGCAGGGCGAGGCCCCGGTCGCGCCCGACCCGGACCTCTCGCACGCCGCGAACTTCCTCTACATGCTCACCGGGACCGAGCCCGACGACGTGAGCGCGGAGACGTTCGACATGGCCCTGACGCTCCACGCCGACCACGGGCTCAACGCCTCGACGTTCACCGCCATGGTGATCGGCTCGACGATGGCCGACGTGTACTCCGGCGTCACCGGCGGTATCGGCGCGCTCTCCGGCTCGCTCCACGGCGGCGCGAACCAGGACGTGATGGAGGTGTTACAGGAAGTCGACGCCTCGGACAAGAACCCCGTGCAGTGGGTGAAAGACGCCCGAGACGACGGCCGGCGCATCCCCGGCTTCGGCCACCGCGTCTACAAGGTGAAGGACCCCCGCGCGAGGATCCTCGAAGAGAAGCTGAGCGACCTTTCGGAGTCCTCCGGCGACACGAAGTGGCTCGACTACACCACCGCGATCGAGGAGTACCTCACGGAACAGGGGCTCATCGAGAAGGGGATCGCCCCGAACGTCGACTTCTACTCCGGCTCCGTCTACGACTCGCTGGGGATCCCGGTCGACATGTACACCCCCATCTTCGCGATGAGCCGCGCCGGCGGCTGGATCGCCCACGTCGTCGAGTACCAGGAGGACAACCGCCTCATCCGCCCGCGGGCCCGGTACACCGGCCCCGAGGGGTCCGAGTTCGTCCCCGTCGACGAGCGGTGAGGCGTCGACGGCGGCCCGACCCCGCGGTCTGACCCCTCGGTCTATTTATAAACTGTAGTCGTGTTCGCCAGTCTCTGACTCTAAGAACGCCGTCAGCAGATCGATCGTCGCGGTCACGTCGTCGCCGTCGGCGGTTTCGGTGACGGTGTGGAGGTACCGCGTCGGGATCGAGATGGCACCGACGGGCTTCGCCCCCGCGGTGTTCTGGAACCCGGCCGTGTCGGTGCCGCCCGCGGGCAGCACCTCGTGCTGGTGGTCGATCCCCTCCTCCTCGGCGACCGCGGTGAGCCGCTTGTGGACCTTCGGGCTGGTGATCACCGAGGAGTCCTTCAGCTTGATCGCGGTCCCCTCGCCGAGCTCGGTCACGGCGTCGGCCGGCTCGCCGATCTGGGGCACGTCGTTCGCGACGGTCACGTCGAGGGCGATCGCGAGGTCCGGGTCGATGTCGACGCCGAGCGCCGTCGCGCCGCGGATCCCGACCTCCTCCTGGACCGTCGCCGCGAAGTGGACCGTCACGTCGGGGTCGTCGATCCGCTCCGCAGCCTCGAGCGTCGCGAACAGACAGATCCGGTCGTCGAGCGCCTTCCCCGTGATCCGGTCGCCCATACGGGTCGTCGTCTGGTCGAGGGTGACGAGGTCGCCGACGCCGACCAGCTCCTCGACCGCGTCGGCGTCGCGTCCGACGTCGATGTACACGTCGGAGACCTCGTCATCTTTCTCCTGTTGCTCCTCCGTGAGCGTGTGCGGCGGGACGGAGCCGATCACGCCGGTGAGGTCCTCCTCGCCGTGGACGGTGACGCGCTGTGCGCGCAGCACGCGGGCGTCGAACCCGCCGAGCGGGTCGACCTGGACGAACCCCTCGTCGGTGACGTGCCGGACCATGAAGCCGATCTCGTCCATGTGAGCCGCGACGGCGACCGAGTAGTCCGAGTCGCCCTCGATCGTGGCGACGACGTTGCCCATCGCGTCGGTGCGGACGCGGTCGGCGCGGTCGGCGAACTCGCGGCGGACGATCTCGCGGACTTCGTCCTCGTACCCCGGCACGCCTCGGGCCTCGGTCAACTCGCGGAGCAGGTCGTAATCGAACTCGAACGACATACCCGTTCCTCGCGGCCGCGTCGACAAAGTTCCGCAGGTTCCGGAACGTGCGCCCGGTTTCCGTCCCCGTTCCGCCCGCGATTCGCCTTCGTTTTGTCCGCGGTTCGCCTTCGTTTTATCCGCGATTCGCCTCCGTGTCGTCCCGGTCCAGTCTCTTTTAAACCCTAAATAAGTTTAGCGTTGTTCCGCAACGCTTTTGCGGCCGCTCCCGGGACGTGGGTGTATGACAGACGTGAAAGCGGAACTCCGCGAACAGTTCTTAGAGGCCTTCGGCGGCGCCGACTTCCCGGTCGAGAACCAGATGGACCTCGTCCCGGCGCTCCCGGACGGCCCGGCCACGAAGTTCGAGGCCGGCGACGTGAGCTTCACCGCGATGGAGATGGCCGCGAAGCTCGGCAGCGAGCAGGAGTTCCCCTACGACACGCCCGAGGCGCTCGTCGACGACATCATCGACGGGCTCGAGGCGAAGGGGATGATCTGACGCTTCGGCGCACCGCCCTCTTTTGACCCGTCCGCTGCGCCCGCCGAGAGGTTGATACGCTCGGAGCCGTAACTGCGGGCGTGGTCGTCGAGCTTATAAATCTCCTACCGCCGTGGGTCGCGCTGGGCCTCGCGCTCGGCGTCGTCGCCTCCGGACTCGTCGCGCTCGCCTTCTACATCGGTGACCGCTACGTCGGTCCGGTTCCGAGCGACGGTGCCGGCGGCGCCGACTCAGGGACGGCGGGCGACGAGCGGCGTCGCCGGGAGATCCGCGAGTACCTGCAGGCGATCGGCGAGCCGTTCCGCGAGGACCACGCGTTCGACGGCGTCGCGGTCCCCTTCTACCTCCCCGAGCGCGAGGTCGCCATCACGTTCGACGCGCACGACTACTTCCACTTGGAGGGCGAGGGGATCTACACCGTCCTCTGTGAACACGAGATGCCGGGTCGCGGGCTCGGCCGCCGACTCCCCTTCGACGTGACGGAACCCGAGCGGGCGGCCGGCGGGCGAGCCGGGAGACGCGGCCGACGGGTCGGCGGAGCCGGCGCCCGCGGGGTCGGCCGCGCCGTCGCCCCGGGCGGCCGCGATCCCGTGGCGGCCGCCTTCGCCGAACTCGACGTGGCGACCGACGCCGACGCCGCCGAGGTGAAACGCGCCTACCGAGAGCGCGTCAAGGAGACGCACCCCGATCAGGGCGGCGACGAGGAGTCGTTCCGCCGCGTCCGCGAGGCGTACGCGACTGCGCGCAACCACGTCGACGGGGAAGGCGGTCACGCCCCGCGATCGGAGCGCGGCGCCCGGTCCGCCGGCGTCCGTCGCGACGAGGGGTCGGGGCCTCGGTCGGGATTCGGGCGCTGACCGACGGCTCGCGACCGCTCGGGCGAGATCGCTCGTTCCCGCCTCCGTTCGCGTGTCCCTTCCCGTCTCCGGGGTGAACGTTTATTTTCGCCCCCCGTGACATGTGATCGCACATGCAAGCCGCCAGACTCCACGAGTACACCGACGACATGACGCGGGGGCTGACGATCGACGAGGTCGACCGGCCGCACGCGACGGGCGCGAGCGACGTGATCGTCGCGGTCGAGGGTGCGGGATGGTGCCAGACGGACAACCACATCATCGAGGGGATGTGGGAGGAGTACGTCCCCCAGGAGCTCCCCATGACGCTCGGCCACGAGAACGCCGGAACGGTCGTCGAGACGGGGGAGGACGTCGACCTCGTCTCCGAGGGCGACCCGGTGATCTGTCACCCGGTCCAGACGTGCGGCACCTGTCGCCCGTGCCGGCTCGGGGAGACGATGTACTGCGAGAACGACGCGTTCAACGGGCTCACAACCGACGGCGGCTTCGCCGAGTACCTCCACACCAGCGAGCGCTCGGTGATCCCGCTGCCGGCGGGCGTCGAGCCCGTCGACATCGCCCCGCACGCCGACGCCGGCATCACCGCGTACCACGCCGCGAAGAAGGCCGTCTCCGAGTTGAACCCCGGCGATCACGCGGTCGTCATCGGCGTCGGCGGGCTGGGCCACATCGGGCTGCAGTGCCTCGACGCGATGAGCGCGGCCCGGATCACCGCGGTGGATCTGAAAGAGTCCGCCTTGGACCTCGCGGAGGGGTACGGCGCCGACCACGTGGTCAACCCGAGCGAGGCCGACGTGCGCGAGGAAATCGACGGGATCACCGACGGAAACGGCGCCGCGCAGGTGCTCGACTTCGTCGGCGAGGACGTGACGACCTCCTACGCGCCCGACGTC
>NZ_AOJH01000080.1 GCF_000337355.1 Halorubrum kocurii JCM 14978
GGTACGCGGAGCTGCAGGAGCTGGTCGCGCTCGTCGAGCAGGGCGACGTCGACCTCCACACCAGCCGTTACGACCTCGGTGACGTGAACACGGTCGCGGAGAAGCTCGAACACGGCGAGATCGACGGCCGCGCGGTGATCACGCCCTGAGCCGCCGGCCATGCGGCGATCTCGCCCTGAGCCGCCGGCAGCGCCGTGCGCTCGCCCTGAGCCGAACGTGCGGTCGAGAGTCGACCGTCGAGACCCGGCGCAGCCCGCAGAAGATTTTTATCGTCCGTTACGAACGCACAGGTTATGGACCGTAGAGCCCTCCTCTCCGCAATCGGCGGGTCCGTCGTAGCATTCTCCGGGTGCGCCGAGGACGCCGGCACGGATCCCGCGGCGAACGGGACCGACGGCGGGACAACGGGGACCGACGGCCAGAGATCGGACGACGGCGAGGGATCGGACGACGGTACGTCCGGCTCGGTCGACGTCGAGCTTCGGACGGTGTCGCACGTCGTCACCGCGTACGAGCCGTCGCCGAGCCGCGGGATCGACCCGGAGCACGTCGTTCCCGAGGCGGAGGTTCCGGCCGCGCTGCGCGAACCGCTCGCCGAGGCGCGCGACGGCGGGTTCGAAACCGACGACCCCGACGACGCCCTGCTGGCCGCGGTCGACGAGTTCCGCGTCTACGACAGCGGCCAGCTGAAGCCGTACGTCGAGCTAGACGGGACGCGCTACGCGTTCGACCCCACCCTCCCGACGTTCACCGCGGAACTCCTCGACGAGCCGGCCGACGAGTACGACGAGGACCGGGTTTTACGAGAGGCGAGAGAGCGCGACGAAATCGACTCGGCGGCGGTCGAGACGTTCGTCGATGCGTTGACCTCGGACGGCCCGAGCGTGGCGCGCGCGGAGTACCGGCGCTGTGACCTCCCGGACGCAGTCGCGGCGTTCCTCGACGAGCACGACTACCTGGCGGACCAGTTCGGCGTCTCCCGGATCCGCACGGCGGTCGAGAACGAGGACCCGCCGTACGCGATCACGGTGCGCGAGCTGTCCACGGAGGACATGTGGGAGCGCCCGGTGATCGACGAGTCGGAACTCGACGCCGAACTGGTCACCTTCTTCGAGCGCGCGCTGGCGTCGGAACACCGGGAGCCCGCGCTGCCGGGCGACGACCGCAGCCAGCTCTTCGCCGACGACGTGCCGGACGCGTACGAGGCGTTCACCGCGGAGCGCGACGACCCGGTCTATTACCAGATCGACGGGACGGTGTACGACATCGGCGTCGGCGAGCCTCGATACGATCGGCTCCCGGTGTCGGTCTCGGTCGCCCCGAGCGAGGACGCGCCCCGCGAGTTCGCGCTCGCGGTCGCACCGGCGCCCGGAAACGTCGACGACGACGTCGAGGGGCCGTACACGTTCACGAGCCGGGGCGCGTTGCCGAGCGCTCTCTGGGTGCTCAACGACGGCGAGCGGTGGCCGCTGGAGATCGTCGAGAGTGACGGCGTCGAGGGTCCGCGGCCGAGCCGCCCCGACGGCGAGGCCCTGGAGTCGGTCGAGGCGGGCGGCGAGATGACCGCGACGTACGCGGTCCCGGAGTCGCTCCCCGCGGGCACGTACGTGAGCCGCGGGCTGTTCGGGATGTCCTGGGGCGTCACCGGTCAGACGCCGGACGAACACGGGACGTACCCGTTCGATCTGGGGATTACGATCGAGTAAACGCGGCCGCCATCTCACGATCGACGAGTGCCTCCGGCGACCGTGCCGGCGGGACACCCCCGGCGGAGTGGGGGTTGTCGGAGACACAAATCGACGCTTCACCAACGGGAAGGCCTTTCGCACGCGTTTGCGAACTTCCGGGCATGGTTCCGTCCCTCCGGTCCGAGTTCGGGCCCTCGTCTCCGCGTCGGTGGGCGCTGCTCGCCGGCGTCTATGCGTTCGGCTGCGGCGCGGTCACGGCCCGCCTGCTGTCGGACGTGCTGCGCGTCTTTGTTGAGGTGATCGGTCTCCCGCCGTCCTTCCCGGTGCCGCTTCTCGCTGTGCCGGCGCTCCTCGTCGGGAGCGGGGTCTGGTGGCTGCTCGTCGAACGGAACGCGGCGTACACGTACCCGGCCGGGATCGCGTACGGGGCGCTCACGGCCCTCGTCACCGGGCTCGTCTGGACGGCTTGGTTCGTCGTGGTCTGGAGCGTCGATCTGCTCGCCGCCGGCCCCACCCCGCTCCTCGTCGGACTCGTCCTCGCGCTCACGACGGTCGCAGGGGTGCTGATCGGACCGCCGATACTCTTCTTCCGCCGACGGAGCAGGGAACGGTCGGACGCCGCCGCGACCGCTAACTCCTTGTGACCAGAACGCACACCGAACGCCATGGACGAGAACGGTGCCGAGGCCGCCGACTCCACCGATTCGATCGCCGACCCCCTCGCCGACGAAGACGTCTACCGCGTGATCGGTCCGGACGGCACCCCGCTGCCGGACGCGACGGTCCCCGACCTGTCCGACGAGCGGTTCCGCGACATCTACCGCGACCTCGTGACCACCCGCCGCTTCGACGAGCGGGCGGTGAGCCTCCAGCGACAGGGGCGGATCGGGACGTACGCGCCCTGTGCGGGACAGGAAGGGTCGGCGGTCGGGTCGACCCACGCGCTCGCGGACCGCGACCTGATCAGCTACCAGTACCGCGAGCACGGCGCGGTCGTCGCCCGGGACCTCCTCGGCGAGTACCTCCCCTACTGGATGGGCCACGAGTCTGGGACCGAGGCGATCACCGGGGGCAACGTCTTCCCGTTGAACATCGGGATCGCGGCGCATCTCCCGCACGCGGTCGGGGCCGCGTGGGCGTTCGACTACCGGGACGAGGACCGCGTCGTCGCCGTTCACTTCGGCGACGGCGCGACCAGTGAGGGAGACTTCCACGAGGCGATGAACTTCGCGGGCGTCTTCGACGCGCCGACGCTCTTCTGCTGTCACAACAACGGCTGGGCGATCTCGGTCCCCGAGTCGCGTCAGACCGCGAGCGACACCTTCGCGGGGAAGGCGGCCGCCTACGGCTTCGACGGCGTCCGAGTCGACGGGATGGACCCGCTCGCGAGCTACGCCGTGACGCGGGCGGCCGCCGACCGGGCGCGCGGCGATGGGGACGAAGGCAGTTCCGCGGACGGAGACGGGTCGGAGGACGGTGACCCCGACCCCCGCCCCGCCCTCATCGAGTTCGTCGAGTACCGGTTCGGCGCGCACACCACGGCCGACGACCCGACCGCCTACCGCGACCCAGACGACGTGGACCCGTGGCGCGCGCTCGACCCGCTCGACCGCATGGAGGCGTTCCTGCGGGAGACCGACCGGATCGACGACGAGGGCGTCGCGGCGATTCAGGAGGAGGCCGACGAGGTCGTTGCCGACGCGATCGACCTCGCGGAGTCGGTCGACCCGGACCCGAGCGACATGTTCGACCACGCGTACGCAGAGTTCCCGCCCGAAATTCGGCGTCAGCGCGACGAGCTGCTCGCGGCCGTCGACGAGCACGGGGAGGAGGCGTTCCGGCGGGAGGAGTAGGAAGCGGGCGCGTCGCTGGCGCGCGGCGTTACAGGTAGCCACCCGCCGCCTCGGCCGCCGTCCGCCCGCTCTCCAGGGCGCCCTGAATCGACGACCACTCCGTGTAGTCGCCGGCGAGGACGACCGGCCCCTCCGGGTCGTCTGGGTCCGGAAGACTGGCGTGGACGCCCGGCGGCTGCGCGAACTGCGCGAACCGAACCCGGTTGACGTCGACGGTCTCGAGCCCGGCGAAGTCGCGTTCCGGGTACCACGCCGCCAGCGCGTCCCGGACGTCGTCGCGGAGGGCGTCCGCGGGGCGGTCCAGGGACTCCTCGCCGAGGAACGTCGCGGCGAGCAGCGCGCGGTCGTCGGGCGCGTACTCGGGGGCCACCTCCGACATCGGAATCACGGCGTTGGGCGACTCCTCGGCCGCGTTGAGCAGGATGCGTTTCCCCGTCTCGAACGACGCGCCCGCGGGGAGCGCGTACCAGCCGGTCACGTTCGGAACCGCCTCCGTGGGGATCGACTCGACGCCCGTGAGCCGTCGGGCCTCCGGCGGCGTGGCCGCGACGACGACCGCGTCGGTCTCGCGGGTCGACCCGTCCGCGAGTTCGACGGTCGCGCCCTCGGCGTCGGCCGCGCCGGTCCGGAACGGGATCCGGCCCTGGCCCGCGGTCCGGACCGTTTCCACGTCGGCGCCGGTCTCGATCGTCACCCCTGCCTCGCGGGCCCGGTCGGCGAGCGACTCGGGGATCGCGCTCATCCCCTCGGCCGGGACGCCGATGGCGCCGCGGCCCATCGCGCGGAAGGTGTACTCGAACACCTCCTTCGAGGTCGAGAGGCTCCGGTCGAGGGTGATACCGCCGTAGAACGGCTCGACGAAGTTCTCGACGTACTCGTCGGCGAACCCCCAGTCGCGGAGGTACTCGCGGATCGAGGAGTCGTCCGGGCCGCCGAAGAAGTCGTCCGCGTCGCGGTTCGAGAGGTCGTACCGGAGCGCGAGCGTCCGGAGCTTGTCGGAGAACGAGACCTCGTCGTTCAGCAGCGAGGGGATCGCCCCGAGGGGGTCGCGGAGCGGGTCCGACAGCGTAGCGCGCGACCCCGGCCGACAGATCGTCGCGCCGGGAGCGAACCGGCGAATGTCGAGGGCGTCGGCGTCGAGCTCGGCCGCGACCGCCGGGTAGCTCGTGAACAGCACCTGGAAGCCGCGGTCGAGGGTGAAGCCGTCGACGGTCTCGGTGCGGACGCGCCCGCCGACCTCGGGCCGTCGCTCGTACAGCGTCACGTCCGCGCCCGCCTCGGCGAGCCGAGCCGCCGCGACGAGCCCCGCGAGCCCGCCGCCGACGACCGTCACGTCTCCGTTCATACGTGTGGTATCGGGTCGCGGGTTTATAAGCGCCTGCGGGTCGAGTCCGTCGCGGTGACCACGCTTTTGTCGGGACCACGCGAGTTTCACGTGTGGATCGAGTTGCACTCGGCCGGTGGCTATCCCTCGCCCTCGTCCCGCTCGGTGTCGGGCTGTCCGTCGGCGGTTCGAGCACGGGATCCGCGCTCGGTGTGTCGGTCGTCCTGTTCGGACTGGCCGGATTCCGGCTGTCACACCGGCTGTTCGACCCGGACGCCGCCTCGCCGGGGAGTGCCATCGACGCGCGAGTTGCGGACCTCTTCCAGCTCGGCGCCGCGCTCCTCGTATTCGCGTTTCTCACTGCCGCCTCGGGCCGGTTCGAGTCCCTCTCGTCCGTCGGCGCTTCCCTCCGGTCTCCGTGGGATTTCGCCGTCATCGCCGTCGTCGACGGGGTGTTTCTCGGTGGCGGCATGGCGGTTCTCACGTACCGATGGGGTCGGCTCCGAGCCGTGAGCCAGACGGTCGGGGTCCGAGCGATCGGCGGCGCCGCCACGTTCGGGACGTACCTCGCGCTCCTCGTCGCGGCGCCCTCGGCGGCGTTCCTGTACGCCGCGGTGTACACGCTCGCTCGCTCGATCGCGCTCTTCCGGCTGCCTCCCTCGTCGCAGTGGTGAGCTTCCCGAACCGGTGAGCGATCCGGGTTCGGTCGTGTCGCGGGATCGACGTGTGTCGCTCGCGAGGCGAAGTCGAACGCGAACTCCATTAAATCCTAGCCGGTCATTTATAACTCGCTCCTGCTGTGAAGAACACCTCCAAAGCCCCAGCCGCTCGTTTATAAGAGTTGACTGCGGATCGCCGAAGAACACCTCCAAAGCCCCAGCCGCGAGGACTCGCGCGGCTCGCTGCGGTCCTCGGTCAGTCGCTTCGCTCCTTCCCTGTGGTCCTTGCGTCGCCGTGCTTCGCCCTCGCGACTGCCCCTTTGAGTCCAACCCCGACCGCACAGCACCGCAACCTCACACCTCCCCAACCTCGTCGCTCACTTCGTTCGCGACTCCCTCGCACGGGCTGTTCGCGCCCTATCGGTCGCTCACAGGCGCGCGCCACCGCACGGGCCGCGGTGTCATTTCGATCACGGTCCGTCTCCGAGAGGGAAGCGATTAGTCGCCGCCGCCGCAAGGGCCGGTATGGAGTCGACGGAGACGACGACGGCGTTCCGCGGGCTGCAGAGTCGCGCGTCGGGTCGCGTCCACGAGACGGCCGACCCGACGACCGTGTCGGCCGACGAGCAGGCGCGCGGGCTCGACCCCGCCTACGACTACGACGCGGTCGACCCGGAGACGCTCTTGGGGTCCCCGCGGGACGGCCCCGCCGGGACGGGCCGCGGCCACTGGCGCTTCGACGCGCTGCTCCCGTTCCCGGCCGCGACCGCGATTTCGGCCGGCGAGGGCGCCACGCCGCTCGTCCCGACGGAGCGGCTCGCCGACGAGCTCGACGTCGACGCGGTGTACGTCAAAGACGAGGGGCGCAACCCGACGGGCACCGTGCTCGACCGCGGGCTCTCGGTCGCGCTCACCGCGGTCGCGGCGCGGGCGGCCGAGGGGCAGGACGTCGAGCCGCTCGCGTGCGCCAGCCCGGGCAACGCCGGGCAGTCGATGGCGGCGTACGCGGGCCGGGCCGACCTGCGCTCGTACTCCTTCGTCCCCTCGCGGTGCGCGTTCTCGAACAAGGCGATGACGAACGTCCACGGCGGCGACATGCGCGTGGTCGGCGGGCGGTTCCCGGACGCGGCCGCGGCCGTCGACGAGCAGCTGGAGACGGAGTACACGGACCTCGGCGAGTTCGCGACGCCGTACCGCCACGACGGCGTGAAGACGCTCGCGTTCGAGCTGGTCGCCGACCTCGACGCGGCGCCCGACGCCGTGGTCGTGCCGACCGGCTCCGGCGAGGTCGTCGCCGGCGTTTATAAAGGGTTCTCGGAGCTGGAGCGCGTCGGCGCGATCGACGCCGTGCCGAAGGTCGTCGCGGCGCAGGCCGCGGGCTGCGCGCCGATCGCGGCCGCAGTCGAGCGCGGGCTCGACGAGCCGGAGCCGTGGTCGACGCCGGACACGATCTGCGGCGAGCTGGAGATCGCCGACCCCGCGGGCGGCGCAGCCGCGATCGAGGCCGTCACGGAGAGCGGCGGGACCGCGGTGGGCGTCGAGGACGAGGACATCCTCGCGAGCGCGGTCGCGGTCGCGCAGAACGAGGTCATGGAGATGGGCGCGACCGGCGGCGCCGCGCCCGCCGGCGCGTGGGCGCTCAAGGAGGCGGGGTTCTTCGACGGCGACGAGACGGTGGTCCTGATCAACAGCGACGCCGGGCTCAAGACGCCGGACGTGCTGCGCAGCCACCTGATGGGCCAGGGGATCTAGTCCGGGTCGTCGGGGGTACCGACCGGGGAACCGTTTTTACGTCGCCCCCCGTACGTGCATCCATGTACGTCCGCGACGCCAAGAACCGTGACGAGGCGTGGTTACTGGACGCGATCGAGCGGCTCGGGCTCGACGACGTCGCCTTCCGGTCGCGGGACTACGTGATCGCGGTCGACGAGGAGTCGGGGGACCGGGCGGGGTTCGGCCGGCTCCGCCTCCACCGCGGCGACGACGAGGACGCGGAGAACCGGATCGAGCTCACCGGTATCGGCGTGCTGCCCGAGTGGCGCGAGCGCGGGGTCGGGGCGCACGTGGTCGAGCGACTCGTCGACACCGCGGCCGCGGACGGGTTCGAGACGGTGTACGTGCTCACCGACCAGCCAGACTACCTGACCCAGTTCGGCTTCGAGGAGGTCGACACCGACGACCTCCCCGCGGCGCTCTCGGACCGGCTCGCGGAGAAGCGCGAGTTCCTCGGCGGCGGCGTGGTCGGCCTGCGGCTGGCCGTCGGCGACTTCGAGATGCCCGATAGGTTCCGCGAGGCGTTCAAGGCCGCCGAGCCGGCGGACGCCGACGCGGACCCGACCGAGTCGCCCGAGGACTTCGGGATCGACCCCGACTCGGCGACGTACAAGTACGACACAGGGCGGTAGCGGACGAGGGCGGGTCGATACCCACTACCATCCGCCGGCGCGGATCCGGAAGGGACATTGAGTCCCGCCGCGTACGCGGCGTAAATGGGGTCACGGATCCACAGCGTGGACGCGATGCGGATCGTCGCGGTCGCGCTGGTCGTCGTCATTCACACGAACCCCTTCGAGGGGGTCGGCGCGTCCGGGAACGCGGTCAACTTCCTGCTCGAGACGACCGCCCGGGTCGCCGTTCCGTTCTTCTTCCTGGCGTCGGGCTACTTCTTCGCGCGCAAGACGCTCGACCGCGACCCGCTGGCGTACTTCCGATCTCGGGCGCGGTCGCTCGCGGAGCTGTACGCGTTCGGCATCGCCTTGGCGCTTCCCGTCTTCCTCGCCGGGACCGCGGTCGAGGCCGCCGCCGCCGGCGAGTCGGTGACCCGGAGCGTCGGCGGGCGGCTGGCCGAGAGCCTCTCGCCGGTCGACCTCCTCTACTACGGGACCTCGGTCTCGGAGATCCTCTGGTTCATCCCGGCGCTGGCCGTCGGGCTCGGGCTCGTCGCCGGGTTCGCCGCGCTCGGCCGGAGCGACCTCGTGCTCCCGGTCGCGTTCGCGCTCCACGCGGTCGGGCTCCTCGGCCCGGAGTACGCCGGACTCGTCGACCTTCCGGTCGACGTCCGCGACGGGCTCTTCTTCGGGTTCTTCTACGTGAGCGTCGGCCACGTCATCGCCGCGCGCGGGTGGCGCGGCGGCTCCGGCCGCCCCGGGGCGCTTCTCGCTGCGACGGTCGCGTTCGGGGTCCTCCACGCCGCCGAGCGCTACGCGATGGGATACGTGCTCGGCGACGCGTCGGTCGTGGCCGAGGTGTACGCGCCGTCGTTCACCGTCGGCACGGCGGCGTTCGCCGTCTCGCTCTTCCTGTTCCTCCTGTCGCGGCCGGGCCTCGGCGCGTCGACGCGACTGCCCGCGTGGGGGAGCTACGCAGTCGGCGTCTACGTCGCGCACCCGCCGGTGTTGGCGGTCCTCGACCAAGTCGGGACCCGGGCGCTCGTCGGCGGGACGCCGCTCGCAGAGACCCTCGGCTGGCACCTCGCGTACGCGCCGGCGACGTTCCTCGCCGCGCTCGGCGTGTACCTAGCTGCTCACCGGCTGGGCGTGATCGAGATCGGCGGGTCGCACCTCCCGCGGCCCCCGCGATGGCTCCGTCGGTCGTCGCCGTGAGCCGACGCCGACCCGCGCGGCCCCCATCGGTCCTCGTCGTGATCCGACGCCGACCCGCGCGGCCTCCATCGGTCCTCGTCGTGATCCGGATCCGACCGCTTAACGCCCCGCCGGCCGAGGCCCCCGTATGGACCTGATCGAGGCCGCGCGCAACGCGCTCGGCGACGCGCACGTCCCGTACTCCGAGTACCGCGTCGGCGCCGCGCTCCGGACCGCCGACGGCACCGTCTACACCGGCTGTAACATCGAGAACGCGAACTACTCCAACAGCCTCCACGCGGAGGAGGTCGCGCTCGCGGAGGCGGTGAAGAACGGCCACCGCGAGTTCGACCGGATTGCCGTCACCTCGGGCGTCCGCGACGGCGTCACGCCCTGCGGGATGTGCCGGCAGACGCTCGCGGAGTTCGCGGCCGACGACCTCCTCGTCGTCTGCGACGAGGGCGACGGCGAGACCAGCGAGTACACGCTCGGCGAACTGCTTCCGAACACCATCTCGGAGGGGACCCTCGACGACGCGCGCGAAATTTAAAAACGGACGAGCGCACCGAGCGACCGAGACGGAACTACTTTTAAACGGCTCACCGAAGGGCGGAGACATGACCGACAAGAGCGACCGGAGCGAGGACCCGAACGACGAGGTGGGGTACCACGTCGAGGTCGGCTCCTACGACGTCGCAGACGCCGTGCTCCTCCCCGGGAACCCCGAGCGCGTGGACAAGATCACGGCGCTGTGGGACGACTACGAGGAGGTCGCGCACCACCGCGAGTACCGGACCGCGACCGGGAGCTACGACGACGCGCCGATCTCCGTGACCTCCACCGGGATCGGCTCGCCGTCGGCCGCCATCGCTGTCGAGGAGCTCGCCAGGGCGGGCGTCGACACGTTCGTTCGGGTCGGCTCCTGCGGCGCGATCCAGCCGGGGATGGACGTCGGCGACTTGGTGATCACAACCGGCGCGGTCCGACAGGAGGGGACCAGCGACGAGTACGTCCGCGAGGACTACCCGGCGGCCGCCGACGGCGAGGTCGTCTCGGCGCTCGTCGCCGCCGCGGAACGGCTCGGCTACGACTATCACACCGGCGTGACGATGAGCGCCGACTCCTTCTACGCCGGGCAGGGCCGTCCCGGCTTCGAGGGGTTCGAGGCGGCCGGCTCCGACGAGCTGGTCGCGGAGCTGCGGGACGCGAACGTGAAGAACATCGAGATGGAGGCGTCGGCGATCCTCACGATCGCGAACGTGTACGGGCTCCGAGCGGGCGCGGTCTGCTCCGTCTACGCGAACCGGGTCACCGGCGAGTTCCGCACCGAGGGCGAGTCGCGGGCGGCCGAGACCGCGAGTCTCGCCGTGACGCTCCTCGCGCGTATGGACGAGGTCAAGCGTGAGGCGGGCGCCGACCGCTGGCACGCCGGCCTCTCGCTGTAGGGCGACGGCTCGTCTTCCGACCGTTCGCCAGTTCAGTGGCGTTCCAAAGCGACTTTACCCGCGCACTGCGGAACGATACGCATGACTACACAGGTCGTCGTCGTCGGCTCCGGCTACGCTGGCGCAGGGGCGGTGAAGGCGTTCGAAGACGAGGTCGGCGAAGGCGAGGCGGAGCTGACGTGGATCTCGGAGCACGACTACCACCTCGTTCTCCACGAGGTCCACCGCGCGATCCGCAACCCCGCGGTCGCCGAGAAGATCACCATCCCGGTCGACGAGATCAAATCCCCCGAGTCGGAGTTCGTGCAGGGCCGCGTCGTCGACGTCGACACCGACGAGCGCGAGGTCGAGACCGACGACGGGACGACCGTCGACTACGACTACCTCCTGCTCGGCGTCGGCTCCACGACCGCCTTCTTCGGCATCGAGGGGCTCAAGGAGAACGCCCACCAGCTCAAGAGCCTCGACGACGCGGAGGCGATTCACGAGGACGTGCGGTCGGCCGCCGCGGAGGCGACCCGCTCCGACCCCGTCGAGGTCATCGTCGGCGGCGCCGGCCTCTCCGGCATCCAGACCGCGGGCGAGATCGCGGAGTACCGCGACAAACACCGCGCGCCCATCAACATCAAGCTCGTCGAGGGGCTCGACGAGGTCTTCCCCGGCAACGATCCGCAGATCCAGGGTGCGCTCCGCCAGCGGCTCGAGGACGCCGACGTGGAGATCCTCACCGGCGACTTCATCTCAAAGGCCGACGAGGACGCGGTCTACCTCGGCGGCGGCGAGGACGAGGAGCCCGAAGAGCTCGCGTACGACGTGCTGGTCTGGACCGGCGGCATCACCGGCCAGCCGGAGCTGGCCGACGTCGATGTCGAGAAGGATGAGCGCTCGAACCGCGTCCACGCCGGCTCCGACTTCACCACGAGCGACGACCGCGTGTTCGCCATCGGCGACACCGCGCTGGTCGATCAGGGTGACGACGACGTGGCTCCGCCGACCGCGCAGGCCGCCTGGCAGGCCGCCGAGGTCGCCGGCGAGAACCTCGCACGAGCCGCCCGCGGCGCGCCGCTCCAGTCGTGGGAGCACACCGACAAGGGGACCGTCATCTCGGTCGGCGAGGACGCGGTCGCCCACGACGTGGTAGGGATGCCGATCAAGACGTTCGGCGGTACCCCCGCGAAGCTGTTGAAGAAGTCCATCGCGGTGCGGTGGATCGCGAAGGTCTCCTCGGCCGGGCGCGGCGTGAGCGCGTTCGGCGACATGTAGGCGCGGTCGGAGTCGACGCTCCCTCGTTCGGTGCGGTGCAGTCGGATACTTTTTATGTCCGTTGACGCACGGTTCAGTCCGGATACGCGATCACCCGGCACCGGTCTGACTCGAGAGGGTCCCTGCCGAACACCGCCATGCACGTCCGACTCTCCGGATCGATCGTCAAATACTACCTCTACAAAGCGACGGAAGCGGTCGAATTCTACCGGCCGATCATGTATCTCTACTTCGCCTCACGGGGGCTCTCGTTCACCCAGATCGTCGTAATCGAGGCGCTCTACAACGTGACCACGGTCCTCGGGGAGATACCGACGGGATACGTCGGCGACCGGATCGGCCGCCGGAACAGCCTGCTCGTCGGCTCGGCGCTCATCACGGTGACGCTGGTCGGCCTCGCGTTCGCCGCGTCGTTTCCTGCGTTCGCGCTTCTGTTCGTCTGCTGGTCGCTCGGCTACAACTTCCGCTCGGGAACGGAGGACGCGTGGGTGTACGAAACGCTCATCGACGCCGCCGCGAGCGACGAATTCACCAGCGTTCGCGGACGCGGGCAGTCGATCGCGTTGACGGCCGGCGTCGGTGCGTCGCTCGCCGGCGGGTATCTGGGCGGGTTCGACCTCGCGTACCCGTTTCTCGCGGCCGCGCTGTTCACCGGGCTGGGACTGTTCGTGATCGCGACGCTGGACGAGCCGACGACGTACGAGGAGAGCGACGCGAGCGAGATGGGCGTCCGTGAGGCGTGGGATATCGTCACGCGAGCCGTCGGTCAGCGCCGTCTTCGATCCTTTATCATCTACTACTTCGTGCTGTTCTCGGCCGTGACTTATCTCGTGTTCATCTTCCTGCAGCCGGTGTTCGAGGGCGTCGTGACCGATCTGAACCTCGGGGTGACGCTCTCGGTCCCGCTCCCCGCCCGAGCGGACCCGTACGCGCTTGCCCTCTCGACCGACGACGTCGAGCCGCTGCTCGGCGCGTACTACGCGGCGATCAACCTCGTCTCGGCGGGGATCAGCTACCGCATCGGGGTCGTCCGGGACCGGATCGGGCTGCGGCGGTGGTTCGTCGGCGTCCCGCTCCTCGTCGGCGGCCTGTTGACGGCGATGCCGTTCGCGCCCCCGATCGCGCTCGTCGCGCTGTTCGTCGGGTGGGCGTCCGTTGAGCCGACGCGGGTGCTCGCGGGGCAGTACGTGAACGACCGCATCGAAACCCTCGGCCGCGCGACGGTGTTGAGCGCGATGGCGATGGTGAGCGCGATGACCGTGATCCCGTTTCAACTCGGGAGCGGCGTGGTCTCGGACGCCGTCTCCCCCCTGATCGCGCTCTCGGTCGCGGGCGCGATACTGGTCGTCGGCTCGATCGGTATCCTCCTCTGGGAGTCGCCGATCGAAGGGGCGACCGGCGTGGGTTCGGAACCAGAGACGTGACGGAGGAACGACTCGCTGACGACGGCCCTCGGAACCCGTCAGAAGAAGAGGAGACGGAGGCGCGTTCGGCCGGCGACGATCTCAGTGCTCGGCGGGCTCGTCGGGCGCCCGCATGTCGTCGATCCGGAGGATGAGGATGTTCGCGGTGTCGTCTTTCCCGTCGACGGTCCCGTCGATGACGAGCTTCGAGAGCGGCGTCGGACCGACGGTGACGGAGTCGCCCTCGTGGAAGTCGCGGACGGAGCCCTGCACGTGGATCTCGGCGCGGCAGAGCTCGGGGTGGTGTACGCTGGAGAGGTCGATGCCGTCGACGTTGACGCCCGTGACCTGCTCGCCCTCGTGGAAGATGGGGACGTCGGCGGGCTCGTCCATGCGCTGGATGTCGAGCGCTTCGTACGCGTTCGAAGTCGGTTTGTACCCCCCTTTCGGCCCCGGTACGCCCTCGACCAACTGGAGGGCTTTCAGGCTCTGCATCTGGTTGCGGATCGTGCCCGGGTTGCGGTCGACTTCCTCGGCGATCGCCTCGCCTTTGACGGCGTCTTCCTGCTCCCCGTACAGGTTGATGAGGGCCGTGAGGATGCTTTTCTGACTCGATGTAAGCTCGATCGATGACATAGGACCGAATAGATGGCGGCCCTGCTTAAATGCGATGGAAACTCGTTATAAATGATCGTGTGGATTCTCAGGATCCGCGGAGGCGGCGGAGCCGGACGTACGCGATCGGGCTGGAGAGCGCGACCACGGCGCCGACGCCGATCAGCGCGAGACCGAGGTCGCCGACGAAGAACGCGAGGCCGGCGCCGACGAGCCCGATCACGGCGCCCGTGAAGGCGACGGCGATCATGGCGCCGATCGGTTCGATGTCGCTCGGAGCGAAGTCGCCCGCGGAGCCGCTCATACCCCGTCGTTGGCGGTCGGGCGTGAAAACCGTGTGCGATCGGGGGCGGTCGCGTCGGGGACCCCACCATTCAAGCGTCGCCGGGGCGCTCTCTCGCACATGTCCACTGTCAGGATCATCGGCGCGCCGACCGACTACGGGGCGAACCGACGCGGCGTCGACATGGGACCGTCAGCGATCCGCTACGCGGGGCTCGCCGACCAGCTCTCGGGCGCGGGCGTCGAGACGGTCGACGCGGGCGACCTCGCGGTCCCCCGGGCCGAGGAGCGCGACCCGGACGCGGAGCCCCCCCGCGACGGGGACGCGAAGTTCCTCCGGGAGACGGCCGACGTCTCTCGGCGGCTCGCGAACAGCGTCGGCGAGACGCTCGCGGCGGGCGACGTGCCGCTCGCGCTCGGCGGGGACCACTCGATCGCTATCGGGTCGCTCGTCGGCTCCGCCTGCGACGCGGAGATCGGCGCGGTGTGGTTCGACGCCCACGCCGACCTCAACACGCCCGCGACGACCCCCTCCGGGAACGTCCACGGGATGCCGCTCGCGGCCGCGCTCGGCCTCGGCGAGTTCGCGGGGTCGGACTGGGCGACCGCGCCGGGGCTCAATCCGGAGAACGTGGCGCTCGTCGGGCTCCGCTCCGTCGACGACGCGGAGGTCGAGGTGATCCGCGACCACGGGTTCGCGGCGTACACGATGTCCGACATCGACGAGCGCGGGATCACGGATGTCACCGCGGCGGCGATGGCCGAGGCGTCCGCCGGGGTCGACGGCGTCCACGTCAGTCTCGACCTCGACTGGCTCGACCCCAAGGAGGCGCCCGGCGTCGGGACCCCGGTCCGCGGCGGCGTCACCTACCGGGAGGCTCACAGCGCGATGGAGGTCGTCGCCGAGACGGACGCCGTTCGCTCGATGGAGCTCGTCGAAGTGAATCCGACGCTCGATCAGCACAACGAGACCGCCGAACTCGCGACGGAGCTGGCCGCGAGCGCGTTCGGGAAGCGGGTTCTCTGAAGAGACGAACGCCAGGTCAGGGGCTCCGGTCCAGCTGGTCGACGACTCGCTGCAGGTCCGCCTCGCGTTCGATCTCGCGTTTGATCTCCTCGCGGCGGCGGACGGCCGCCGAGTCGGCGTCGTACGCGCGGACGAACTCGGCCCGGGTGTGCTCGTCGAACGCGTGCCGGATCGCGAAGTAGCCGTCCGGGACGATCGTGCCGCACACCTTGCACTCGTGGCGCTGGTGGCCGTTGGTCTGGTGGACGATGGCCGACTCCACGTCGTCGAAGTCGGCGTCGCAGCCGTCGATTCCGCACGTCCAGCGGGGCATATCAACCCGTGTCCGCCCCGAGGGATTAACGGTTTCCCCCGGCGGGCGCCGCTCGGGCTCCGTCGCGTCCCCCGTCGACTCGCCTCGCGTCCGTCGCGATCGCCGGAACCGTAGACGGTTCGGCATCGAACGATACGCCTTTGCTCGGCCGCGAGGAATCCACGCGTGTGACTCGATCGAGAACGCGCGTCGACGCCCACCTCAAGGTGCTCGACGACGACGTCGTGGCCCTCGCGAAGGAACGGGGGATCGACGCGCTCGTGTACGCCCCGCACTTCACCCGCCTGCCGACGATCCGAGAGCGCGCGGCCCGATTCTCCGACGACGATCTGACCGTGGTCCCCGCCCGCGAGGTGTTCACCGGCGACTGGGGGAACCGGCGGCACATCCTCGTACTCGGCTTGGACGAGCCCGTCCCCGACTACATCACCTTCGAGGCGGCGATGGCGGAGGCCGACCGGCAGGACGCGGTCGTGCTCGCGCCCCACCCGAGCTTCGCGACCATCTCGCTCACTCGCCCGGAGATCGCGGCCCACAGCGCCCGGATCGACGCCATCGAGACGTACAACACGAAGCTGCTCCCCCACCAGAACGCCCGAATGCGGCGGATCGCCGAGGCGACCGGCCAGCCGGGATTCGGCTCGTCGTACGCCCACCTCCCCGGCACCGTCGGCGAGGCGTGGACCGAGTTCGACGGCGACCTGGACGGCGTCGACGCGGTCGTCGACGCGTTCCGCGAGGCGCGCCCCCGCACCGTGGTCCACCGCGGTGGGGCCGGTCACCAGCTCCGCGGGCTGGTGGAGTTCGCGCACCTCGCGTACGAGAACACGTGGGAGAAGCTCGACCGGCAGTTCCTCTCGGGCGACGAGCCGACGCTGCCGAGCAACGTCGCGTACGAGGGGCGATTCAACGACGTGAGCGTCTACTCCGGGACGCTCTCCGACTACCGCCCGAACTAGGTCGCGGTCGCCGTCTCAGCCTCCCCGGACGTTCTGTCCCGGTCAGACCCCGAGTCCGGCCGCCGCCTCCGAGGCGGCCGCGGAGAGGTCCAGATCGAGCGTCACGACGTAGGTGTGAAGCGCCCAGAAGACCGCGAGCTCCACGGCCGTGACGATCACGGTGACGAGGTCCGCGTACTTGCTGCTCGTCGTCACGCCGGTCGGCATCCCGTACTCGGTGTCGGAGAGCGGGTGGAACAGCGCGATCCCGCGGCGGCTTCCGACCACGTCGAGGACGTAGTGGGTCAACACCCCGATCCAGACGTACTGGAGGTTGCCGAACACGATCGGGTACGCGAGGAAGACCCCGAGCACCGGGAGGCTGTGGAGCGTCTTCCGGTGACGGCCGAACGCGGTGTCGACGTCGGGGAACAGCGCCCCCAACACGATCGGCACGGTGATCTGGGCGGTGGTCCGCGCCGTGGCCATGTCGAGCCCGGGCTCGATGACGAAGCCGAGTCCGAGCGCAAGCAGTAAGGCGTTGAGGACGTGGCCGCGTTTGTTCATACCTCCGGGTGGCCGGGGGCGTAAGTGAAACCACCGGATCGGGATCGCCCCGGGGAGGCGCCGACCTCTCCGACCGCCGCGGTCGAAAGAGCCACGGCGCCCGACGCCGAGCGACCGGTATGGAGTACGAGGAGCCGAAGTTCTTCCACGTGATGCAGTACGCGGCCGCGGCCGACGGGGACGTCATCGACATGGTGAGCGGCAACCCCGACTGGGAGCCGCCGGCCGCGCTGCGAACGGCACTCCGCGAGTACGCCGACCTCCCGCCGACCGACTTCCAGTACCCGCCGAGCGAGGGCCTCGTCGAGCTCCGGGAGGCGATCGCCGAGCGCCGGAACGTCGACGCCGACCGCGTCGTCGTCACGAACGGGACCGGCGAGGCGAACTACCTCGCGATGGCACGCGCCTTCGAGCGCGACGCCGGCGACGAGGCGCTGTTGATGGACCCGGTCTACCCGTACTACCCGGGCAAGGTGGACATGCTCGGCGGCGAGTCGACCCTCGTCCCGACCGCGCGCGACGGGGGGCTCGACGTCGACGCGGTCCGAGAGGCAGCGAGCGGGGACACCGCGCTCATCGTCCTGAACACGCCGAACAACCCGACGGGGGCCGTCTACGACCTCGACGCGGTCCGGGAGGTCGTCGCGGTCGCGGACGCGGTCGACGCCCTCGTCGCGGTCGACGAGGTGTACGACCACTTCGATTTAACCGGCGAGTTCGAGTCGGCGCTAACCCTCTCGTCCGACCGCGTGATCGTCACCAGCGGCTTCTCGAAGTCGATGGCGATCACGGGGTTCCGCGTCGGCTACGCCGTCTTCCCCGAGGCGCACGTCGGCGACGCGAAGACGCGGCACATGCTCGTGAACGTCGCCGGCGCGCGCCCGTCCCAGTACGCGGTCCACCACGCGCTCGCGGAGACGCCGCCCGACTACTACGCGGCGGCCCGCGACCTGCTCGCGGACCGCGCCGACGCGTTCACCCACGCGCTCGACGCGGCGGGCGCCGAGTACACCCGCCCGGAGGGGGCCTTCTACGTGCTCGCGCGCTTCGACGGCTTCCCCGGGACGATGGCGAACGTGAAGCGCCTCGTCGACGAGGCCGGCGTCGCCGGCATGCCCGGCGACGCCTTCGGCACCGCGCGTGACGAGTGGATCCGGTTCGCCCTCGTGACGCCGCGCGTCGAGGCGGCCGCGGAGCGGCTCGCAGACTACTTTGAGGACTGATCACGATTGGCGCGTGCCTGCGAGGCCGCCTCGCGGCCGAGCAGCACGCGCGAGGGAGTCAGTCGCCCGGAGCGACGTGGAGGGCGACTGACGAGGCTGGGGAGGTGTGAGGTGCGGTTGCTGTGCAGGGTGGGACTCAAAGGGGCAGCCGCGAAGCGCGCGGAGGCGACGTAAGCACCGCAGGGAGCGAGTGAAACGAGCGACTGAGGAGCGCAGCGAGCGTGCGCGCGCTTCGCGGCTGGGGCTTTGGAAGTGTTCTTCGGCGATCCGCAGTCAACTGCTTATAAACGAGCGGCTGGGGCTTTGGAGGTGTCCCCGGTCGATACCCAACTCTGTATTTATAAATGAGCAGCCAGAGCGTCGTAAGTCGCGTCTAGCCGAAGTTCTCGACCTTCGCGGCGTCGGCGTCGCCGCCGGCGGCCTCGACCGCGGTCTCCGCGTCGGCGACGAGGCCGGCGAAGCCGTACACGAAGACGGTCTCGCCCTCGGCGCCCGTCAACACGTCCGCGACCGCCTCGTCAAGCTCCTCCTCGGCGTCGAGGAGGCGAACCGTCGCGCCGCGCTCCGCCAGCGCGTCCAGCCGGTCCGCGTGCGACACGTCGTCGTCGCGGTAGACGATCGCTGCCTCGGCGCCGTCGTCGAGCGCGCGCTCCGCGATGGCGACGGCCGGGCCGACGCCCGGGCCGCCGGCGATCACGACGGCGCGCGGCTCGCCGTCGTAGTGCTGGTCGCCGAACGGACCGGAGAGCGTCATCTCGGTGCCCGCCTCGGCGTCCGCCAGGAACGCGGAGAACTCGCCGCCCTCCTCGGGGTCGATCCCGACCGTCACCTCGAAGCTGTCGCCGACCGTCGGCGACGAGAGGGTGTAAAAGCGCGCCTCGGACTCGCCGTCGATCTCTGTGCCGAGCTTCACGAACTGACCGGGCTCGGCGTCGAACCCGTCGGGCGCGTCGAACCGGAGCGCGTACGTGTCGCGGCCGACCGTCTCGACCGCGCTGACCGTCGCTGTCGTGTCCATATCCCGGATCCGCTCGGGAGACACAAACGTGTTCCCGTCGGCGCCGACCGCGCGCGGTGGACGGCCTCGGCCGCGGGCGGCGGTCGACCTCTTCGACTGTCAGTTCGACGAGCGTCGAAACCACCGACGACGATATGAGTCGATCGTGAAAGATATGATAAACGTATGTCCAGTATACGCGCCAAATATTCTCACTTAACAGCTTTATAGTGACAATATTCGCGAAAGTGGCTACGAATGTACAGAAATGGGGCGATGGCTCCTTCCAGAAGTCTTTTGATGAGTCCGGCGAAAGCCCCGTTATAGCATGGCTGCGGACTTCAACTGGGCCGTCGGCGGGGAGGCCGGCGACGGCATCGACTCGACCGGGAAGATCTTCGCGCAAGCGCTCTCTCGGGCGGGTCGACACGTGTTCACGTCGAAGGACTTCGCCTCGCGGATCCGAGGCGGTTACACCGCCTACAAGGTGCGAACCTCCGTCGACAAGGTACAGAGCGTCGTCGATCGTCTGGACGTGCTTATCGCGTTGACCCCTCGGACCATCGAGGAGAACCTCGAGGAGCTCCACGAGGGATCGGTGATCATCTACGACGGCGAACGGACGACGATGCAGGACGTGGAGATCCCCGACGAGATGATCGGGATCGACGTCCCGCTCAAGCGGCTCGCCGAGGAGGCCGGCGGGGCGATCATGCGGAACGTCGTCGCGCTCGGCGCGGCGTGCGAGGTCGCCGAGTTCCCCATCGAGAACCTCGACTCCGCGCTGGAGAAGCGGTTCAAGGACAAGGGGCAGAAGCTCGTCGACAACAACAAGGAGGCCGCCCGCGCGGGGCAGTCGTACGTCGCCGACGAGTACGACCACGAGTTCGACTACGACTTAGAGACCACCGAGGAGGACTACGTCCTTCTCAACGGCGACGAGGCCATCGGGATGGGCGCCATCGCGGCCGGCTGCCGCTTCTACGCCGGCTACCCGATCACGCCCGCGACCGACGTGATGACGTACCTCACGGGTCGGATCGAGCGGTACGGCGGCCACGTCGTGCAGGCGGAAGACGAGCTGTCGGCGATCAACATGGCGCTCGGCGCCGCGCGCGGCGGTGCGCGCGCCATGACCGCGACCTCCGGCCCCGGGATCGACCTGATGACCGAGACGTTCGGGCTCATCGCGACCTCGGAGACGCCGCTGGTCATCTGTAACGTGATGCGCTCCGGCCCGTCGACCGGGATGCCGACGAAACAGGAGCAGGGCGACCTGAACCAGATGCTGTACGGCGGCCACGGCGAGGTCCCCCGGTTCGTCCTCGCGCCGACGACCATCGACGAGTGCTTCTGGAAGACCGTCGAGGCGTTCAACCTCGCCGAGAAGTACCAGCTCCCCGTCTATCTCACCGCCGACCTCTCGATGGCGGTGACCGAGCAGACGTTCAGTCCGGACACCTTCGACATGGACGCGGTGGAGGTCGACCGCGGCTTCGTCGTCGACGAGGCCGACATCGACGACCACATGAGCGACTCCGGCGGCTTCCAGCCCCACGAGATCACCGACGACGGGATCTCGCCGCGGGCGTTCCCCGGCACGGCCGACGGCGCGCACATGTCCACCGGGCTCGAACACGACGAGCAGGGACGTCGGACAGAGGACACGGAGATGCGGGTCGAGCAGGTCGACAAGCGAAACCGGAAGGTCGAGACGGCCCGCGAGCGCGAGGACCTGAGCCCGCGCGAGTTCGGCGACGCCGACGCCGACACCCTCGTGGTCACGTGGGGCTCGAACGAGGGCGCGCTCGCCGAAGCCGTCGAGTTCCTCGCCGAGGACGGGATCGACGTGCGGGTGCTCTCGGTCCCGTACATCTTCCCGCGCCCCGACCTCACGGAGGACATTGAGGCGGCGGAGAACGTCATCGTCGTGGAGTGTAACGAGCAGGGGCAGTTCGCCGACCTCGTCGAACACGACGTGTTAGAGCGCGTCGATCGGGTGAACAAGTACAACGGCGTGCGATTCAAGGCCGACGAACTCGCAGACGACATCAAAGCGTCCCTCGCGGAGGGGGTGGAGGCGTAACCAATGAGCTCAGACATTCGATTCACCGATTTCAAGTCCGACAAGCAGCCGACGTGGTGCCCGGGATGCGGCGACTTCGGCACCATGAACGGGATGATGAAGGCCCTCGCGGAGACGGGCAACGACCCCGACAACACCTTCGTCGTCGCCGGTATCGGCTGTTCCGGGAAGATCGGCACGTACATGCACAGCTACGCGCTCCACGGTGTTCACGGGCGCGCGCTTCCGGTCGGCACCGGCGTCAAGATGGCCCGGCCGGACATCGAAGTGATGGTCGCCGGCGGCGACGGCGACGGCTACTCCATCGGCGCGGGCCACTTCGTCCACGCCGTCCGGCGGAACGTCGACATGACGTACGTCGTGATGGACAACCGCATCTACGGGCTGACGAAGGGGCAGGCGTCGCCCACCTCTCGCGAGGACTTCGAGACCTCGACGAGCCCGGAGGGGCCGAAACAGCCCCCGGTCAACCCGCACGCGCTGGCGCTGGCGTCGGGCGCGACGTTCATCGCGCAGTCGTTCTCCTCGGACGCGCTCCGCCACCAAGAGATCATCCAGAAGGCGGTCGAGCACGACGGGTTCGGCTTCGTGAACGTCTACTCCCCGTGCGTGACGTTCAACGACGTGGACACGTACGACTACTTCCGCGACTCGCTGGTCGACCTGAAAGAGACGGGCCACGACCCCAGCGACAAGGAGGCCGCCAAGGACGTCATCTTCGACTCCGAGACGGAGCATCAGGGCGTCATCTACCAAGACGACGAGTCGGTGCCGTACCACGAGCGCCACGGCGTCGACGAGGACATGTCCGTCATCCCGGACGGCGCGCCCGAGAGCGCGACGGACCTCGTCCGCGAGTTCTACTGACGCGTCGCCGACCGCGCGGTCGAGCGTCGTGCCTCGCGGTCCGACCGCGCCCTCCTTTTGAACGGGAACGCGAGGGCCGTCGATATTCCGACCTCAGTGAACCGCCAAATTCCGGCGACCGAGCCGGGTCACGGCCTGTTTGCGACCGCTTTCAGCAAGCCTAATTACGTGGGTCCGTATTCACGGGTATATGGTTGATCGCTACGACGTCGTGGTCGCGGGTGCCGGACCGGCGGGCGCCCAGTGCGCTCGCGACCTGGCGACGCGAGACTACGACGTCGTCGTTCTCGAAACGGAGTCGGAAGACGAGTTCCCCCGCCAGAGCAACAAGTCGACCGCCGGGACGTTCCCGTCGATGATGTCCTCCTTCGGGATCCCCGACGACGTGGTGATGTCGTACACCGACGACGTGGTTCTGGAGTCGCCGAACAGCTACTACGAGAGCTACCAGCCGGGCGCCGTCTTGGAGTTCGCCGACTTCAAGCGCTTCCTCGTCGAGGACGGACGCGAGAACGGGGCGGAGTACCGGTTCGACTCGCGGGTCTCCCGGCCGATCCTCGACGACGACGGCGTGATCGAGGGCGTTCGGTACAACGGCGACGAGGAGGTGTACGCCGAGGTGGTCGTCGACGCGACCGGTCCCGCGGCGCCGATCGCGAGCGCGCTCGACGTGGTCGACCTGGAGCGCGAGAACCAGGCGATCGGCATCGAGTACGAGATGAAGGGCGTCGAGATGAACCACCCGGAGTACGCCGACCTCCGGCGGGCGATGATGCTCCGGCTCGACCACGACATCGCGCCCGGCGGCTACTCGTGGATCTTCGCCACCGGCGAGGACACCGCGAAGGTCGGGATCTGTTACATCCAGAACGACCGACACCGCGAGTTCGCGCAGGAGGGCCAGACCGTCGACGGCTACCTCGACGACTGGATCGAACGGGACCCCCGGTTCGCGGACGCCGAACAGATCGGCGACACGGTCCACCGCGGCTCGGCGCACATCCAGATGCCCGACGAGATGCACACCGACCGGTTCCTCGCTATCGGCGACACGGTGCCCACCATCGACCCGCTGTGGGGCGAAGGGATCCACAAGGGCATGAAGTCGGCCCGGGCGGCGGCGGCCACCATCGACCGGTGTCTGACGGACTCGCAGCGGCGCGTGGACGCCGAGAGCCTCGCCGTCTACGAGCGACTCTGGCACCGCGACGTGGCCCCGCGGATGCGCGCCCGGCTGACGCTCACGCGGCTGCTGTACCTCGCGCCGAACGAGCGGTACGACCGGTTCATGCGGGACCTCCGCGCGACGGACGACAACACCCTCGAGAAGGCGAACCAGGGCGACAAGGCCGCGATGGCGAAGCTGCTCCACCTCGACGACATCCCGCTGTTGGCGAAGTTCGCTCGGGAGCAGTTGGGGTCGTAGAGCGCGAGCCGTCGGCACGCGGCTCGGACCCCCCTCGTCCTCCAGAACTGTTTTGTCCGCCGGTTGCGCACGGATGATTATGCTCGATTACGTGGGGCTGGAGGCGGACCTCGGCGAGGAGGAGCGGCTGATCCGCGACACCGCTCGCGAGTTCGTCGACGAGCGGGTGCGCCCCGACATCGGCGACCACTTTCAGGCGGGGACGTTCCCGACGGAGCTGATCGAAGAGATGGGCGAGATGGGGTTTTACGCGCCGAACCTCGACGGGTACGGGCTCGCGAACGTCTCCGAGACGGCGTACGGGATCTTGATGCAGGAGCTCGAGGCGTGCGACTCCGGGCTCCGATCGATGGCGAGCGTGCAGGGCGCCCTCGTGATGTACCCGATCCACGCGTACGGCAGCGACGACCAGAAGGAGCGGTGGCTGCCGGCGCTCGGCGAGGGCGAGGCGGTCGGGTGCTTCGGGCTGACCGAGCCGGACCACGGGTCGAACCCCGCCGCGATGGAGACCACGGCGCGGAGAGACGGCGACGCGTACGTCCTCGACGGCTCGAAGACGTGGATCACGAACGCGCCGATCGCCGACGTGGCGGTGGTCTGGGCGCGCGACGAGTCGGGCGGACGGGGAGACGCGGGGAACAGTGACCGGTCCGACGACGCCCCCGTCCGCGGGTTCCTCGTCGAGACGGACCGCGACGGCGTGACGACGAACGAGATCGACGACAAGCTCTCGCTGCGCGCGTCGGTCACCGGCGAGATCAGCCTGCAGGGCGTACGGGTCCCCGAGACGAACGTCCTCCCCGGCGTGTCCGGGATGAAGGGGCCGCTCTCGTGTCTCACGCAGGCCCGCTTCGGGATCGCGTGGGGGGCGGTGGGCGCGGCGCGGGACTGCTTCGAGCAGGCACGGGCGTACGCCGCCGACCGCGACCAGTTCGGCGGTCCGATCGCCCGGTTCCAGCTCCAACAGGAGAAGCTCGCGGAGATGGCGACCCAGATCACCACCGCCCAGCTGCTCGCGTACCGGCTGGCGGAATTAAAAGAGCGCGGCGACCTCACGCCCCAGCACGTCTCGATGGCGAAGCGGAACAACGTCCGCACGGCGCGCGACCAGTCGCGGGTCGCCCGAGAGATGCTCGGCGGCAACGGCATCACGACCGACTACTCGCCGATGCGCCACATGGCGAACATGGAGACGGTGTACACCTACGAGGGAACCCACGACATCCACACGCTCGTGCTCGGCGAGGACCTGACGGGCATCGCGGCGTACGAGTAGCGATCGAAACCGGTCGGCGCACGAGCAGCGGGCCGGAGCCGGTCGACGACCGACGGCGGCGGCTCAGTCGTGTCGGAAACAGCGCGAGCCGGTGAACGCCATCGCCATGTCGTGTTCGTCGGCCGCGGCGATCACGTCCTCGTCGTTGACGGAACCGCCCGGCTGGATCACGGCCTCGATGCCGGCCTCGGCGGCCTCCTCGATCGCGTCCGGGAAGGGGAAGAAGGCGTCCGAGGCCATCACCGCGCCCTCCGCAGACTTCCCGTCGGCGTCCTTTTCGGCCTTCATCGCCGCGAGCGTGACGGCGTCGACGCGCGACACCTGTCCCATCCCGACGCCGACCGTCTCGGTGCCGGTCGCGAACAGGATGCCGTTCGACTTCACGTGTTTGAGCGTCTTCCACGCGAACAGCATCGTCTCTACCTGCTCGTCGGTGGGCTCGCGCTCGGTGACCACGTCGAGGTCGGCGGGGGACGGCGACTGGCGGTCCCGCTCTTGAACTAGCCGCCCGCCGACCACCGGCTTCTCGGTGAACCGCTCGGAGAAGCGCTCGTCGCCCTCACCGAGGGGACCCACGTCGAGCACGCGGAGGTTCTTTTTCTCTCGGAGCACGTCAAGCGCGCTGTCGGTGTAGCCGGGCGCGACGACGACCTCTTTAAACGAGTCGACGATCGCGTCGGCGGTGTCGGCGTCGCACTCGCGGTTCACGGCGACGATGCCGCCGAACGCCGACTTCGCGTCGGTGCGGAGCGCGCGGTCGTACGCGTCCGCGAGCGTGTCGCTCGTCGCGCAGCCGGCCGGGTTCGTGTGCTTGATCACGGCGGCGGCGGGCTCGTCGAACTCCTTGACGAGGTTCAACGCGGCGTCGGCGTCGTTGTAGTTGTTGTACCCCATCCCCTTCGCGCCGGGGTTCAGCTGGGGCGCGTCGACGACGCTCGCCTCCTCGCAGCCGTCGTCGACGTATAAGGCGGCGTCCTGGTGCGGGTTCTCGCCGTACCGCAGCGTGTCGGCGCGCTCCTCGGAGACGAACCGCCGCTCGGGGAAGTCGCCGCCGACGTCGCCCTCGACGGTCACGTTCACGGGCGTGTCGTCGCCGTCGCGCTCGACCGTCACTCGGTCCTCGGCGAACCACCGCACCGCGCGCGGGTACGCCGTGAACTCGGCCTCGTGGAGCACCCGGTCTTTCAGCGCGTCGGCGTCGTCCCCCTCGTAGACGGGCACCGGCTCCTGCGTGACGATCGGCCCGGCGTCGACCTCCTCGGTGGCGACGTGGACGGTGCAGCCGGTGGTGCGGGCGCCGGCGTCGAGCACCTGCTCGTGGGCGTCCATGCCGGGGAACGCGGGTAACAGCGACGGGTGGACGTTCAGCGTCGTCGGGGCCGCGTCGAGGAACTCGTCGGTGAGCACGCGCATGTACCCGTCCAGGCAGACGAGGTCGAAGTCGTACCCCGCCAGCCGGTCTACGATCCGTCGCTCGTGCGACTCGCGCGACTCGCCCTCGTCGCGCTCAACGACCTCGGTCGGGATCCGCCGCTCCGTGGCGGCCTCCAGCACGGGCGCGTGCTCGCGGTTGGTCAGGACCACCGACAGCTCCGCGCCGCCCGGCGCGGCGTCGGCGATGTGTCTGAGGTTCCGTCCCCGGTTGCTCGCGAGTCCGGCGATCTTCATACGCGAGTGGTCCGACCGATCGCGTATATCGATTGCGGTCCGCTCCGGAGGTGGATCCACGTTCACGGATATCTATTGCCCAATACGACGGTCATAAACGAGAACGGATCCACGTCCGTGCGACTCCTCATCGACACGCTTTTGCTGGCTCCGGCGGCAGTCGCGGACATGACAGACAACTCCGAACCGACGGGCGACGCCACCATCGCAGGGCTCTCCCGGTCGGACCCGCTCGCGGCGGTGTCGCCGCTCGACGGCCGCTACGCCTCTCGCACCGCGCCGCTGTCGCGGTACGCGAGCGAGGCCGCGCTCATGCGCGCCCGGACCCGCGTCGAGGTCGAGTACCTGATCGAGCTCGCGGCCCTCGACGCGACGCCGATCGCGCTCGACGAGGGGGCCGAGGCAGCCCTCCGCGCGGTCCACGAGGAGTTCTCCGCGGAGGACGCCCGCCTGATAAAGGCGCTGGAGGTCGAGGGGGCGGAGGGGTACGACGCGACCAACCACGACGTGAAGGCGGTCGAGTACTTCCTGCGGGTCCGGTTGGACGGACTGGCGGAGTCCGGCGCGATCGGCGACGGCGAGGCGCTGTACCCGTGGATCCACTTCGGGCTCACGAGCGAGGACGTGAACAACCTCGCGCACCGGCTGCTGGTGAAGGAGGCCGTGAGCGAGGCGGTCGTGCCCGCGATCCGTGAGGTCCGCGACGCGCTCGCCGACCTCGCGCGGGAGCATCGCGACACGCCGATGCTGGCGCGCACCCACGGCCAGCCCGCCACGCCGACGACGTTCGGCAAGGAGATGGCCGTCTACGCGTCGCGGCTCGGTCGGGCGCTCGGGCGGGTCGTTGTGGCCAACGGCGACCTCTCCGGGAAGCTCGCGGGCGCCTCGGGCACGTACGCCGCCCACGACGCGGCCTACCCCGAGGTTGACTGGCCCACATTCGCCGAGTCGTTCGTGCGCGGACTCGACTTGGAGCACACGCCGCTCGCGACGCAGGTGAACCCCTGCGACGACCTCGCGGCGCTGTTCGACGCCCTGCGCGGCGTCAACAACGTCCTCCTCGACTTGGACCTGGACGCGTGGCTGTACGTCTCCGACCGCTACCTCGGCCAGCGGACCGTCGCTGGCGAGACCGGCTCCTCGACGATGCCCCACAAGGTGAACCCGATCGACTTCGAGAACAGCGAGGGGAACCTCTCGAAGGCGAACTCGGACCTCACCTTCCTCGCCGACTACGTGACGACCTCGCGGCTCCAGCGCGACCTCTCGGACTCCACCGTCAAGCGCAACGTGGGCGCCGCCCTCGCGCACTGCCTGATCGGCTACTCGAAGGCCGGCGACGGCCTCGCGACGGTCGTCCCGAACGAGACCGTCATGCGCGAGGAGCTGGCGGCGACGCCCGAGGTGATCGGCGAGGCCGTCCAGACGATCCTCAGACGCGAGGGCGACACGGGCGCCTACGAGCGCGTGAAAGAGCTCACCCGCGGGAAGCGCGTCACCCTCGACGACTTCCGCGACCTCTTCGACGACCTCGACGTCGACGAGGGCGTCCGCGAAGAGCTGAAGGCGCTGACCCCGGCCGGCTACGTCGGCTTCGCCGACGAACTGGTGGACGAGATCGACGCGTAGCCGCCACTCGATCGCCCGGATCGGTCACTCCGCTCGCAGGTCGAGCTCGCTCGTCGCGAGTCCCGGCCGGTCCACGAGCCGGCGGTACTCCGCGGCGAGGTCGGCGGCGGCGATCGCGATCCGGTCACCTGTCTCCTCCGCCTCCGTCGAACTCTCCGCCGGTCGCACCGCCGACCCGATCCGGATGTAGGTGACGGTGACGTCGTCGAGGGCGGCGTCCAGAGACCGGGCGAGTCCACGAGCGGCCGGGCCGACGGCGCCCCACTCGATCTGTTCGGTCACGGGAGGCTCCGCGAACGTCGTTCCGCTGAACAGGACGGTCCCTTCGGTCTCTCGTAGATCCCGAAGGGCCGCGCGGACGCAGGCGAGCGACCCACCGACCCGGACGTCGAAGATTGAGCGGAGGCGCTCGACGTTCGCCTCGTCGACCGGGCGTCCGCCCCCGCCGCTGGCGTTCAACACGAGGACCTCGACGGGGCCGAGCTCGGTTCTGACCCGTTCCATCGCCCGTTCGACCGCAGATCGGTCCGTAACGTCAGCCGCTATCGATACCGCATCTGAACCGAGCTCCGCCGCGAGAGGGGCCGTCACCCGGTCGCTCCGAGCGAGCATCGCGACGGCGAACCCGTCGGCGTGGAACCGGCGAGCGACCGCGGTCCCGATGTTCGGTCCGACCCCAGCGACGACGACGACGCGCGACATGGACTCGCATCGTACGGCGTCGTGGAATAGCTTGTGGCGCCCCGTCACATGCGGGCACAACGCTCAACTGACTGGTCGTCGAACGCCGGACTGATGCCCTCCGACGACAGCGGGACGGAGTACTCCGTCTTCGGCAACGAATCGAGCGACGAGTGGGACGACGCGGGAGACGGCGATCGCGCCGCCCCCGACGCGGCTCGGACGGGGGACCGGTCCGAGTCGCTGGCGGCCGGCGACGACGACGGCTGCCCGAAGTGCGGACACGAGGAGACGGAGACGGACGAAATCGCGACGAGCGGCACCGGCCTCACCAAGCTGTTCGACGTTCAGAACCGGACGTTCGTCGTGGTCTCGTGTGCGAACTGCGGCTACTCGGAGCTGTACAAGGGACAGTCGACGGGGAACGCCATCGACTTTTTCATCGGCTGAACGGGCCGCGGCGGCGACGGCTCCGGAGACCGTTCCGCCGCGACTCTCGGGTCGCCTCGCGACCGAGGCGGCGACCGATTTATGTCGACAGCGGAACCGCTTTTGAGCGCACATGGTCTCCCTCCGTTCACCCTCTCGCCTCCCGGTCGTCGGCGTCCTCGCCGCCGGCCGCACGTACAGACACCTGTTGTACCTCCTGCTCGCGATTCCGCTCGGATTCCTCTACTCGGCGCTGTTCTCGTTCGGATTCGTGTTCGGGCTCCTGTCCGCCGTGGTGCTCGTCGGATTCGTCGTCCTGCTGGCGACGCTCCTCGGCGCCCGGATCGCCGCTGGCTTCGAGCGCTGGCTCGCCAACCGGCTGCTGGGGACGGACCTCGAGCGGTACGACGACGTGCCCGCCGACACGGACGGCGCGGTCGCCGGCGTCAGGAAGTACGTCGACGCCGCATCGACGTGGCGCGGCGTCGGCTTCCTCCTGCTGAAGTACTTCGTCACCGTGATCGCGTTCGTCCCGCTGGTCGCGCTCGCGTTCGGCCTCCCGCTCGTTCTCGCCCCGCTGCGGTACCCCTACGTGGCCACCTTCGGCGAGTCCAACGGGGAGCCGGTGACGTGGGCGATCGAGACGCTCCCGGAGGCGCTGCTGGCGGCGTCAGTCGGGGTCATTGGGGTGCTCGCGGCGCTCCACGTCACGAACCTCGTCGCGTACGTCTGCCGGCAGATGGCGACCGCGCTGCTCGGAGAGACGACGGAAGACGAGGCGGGACCCGTCAGGGAGTCGGTGGCGGACGACGGTAGGGACTCGGCGAGGAGTGACGACGGCTCGTCGGGAACCAGCGACTCGGCAGGCGGTGACGACTCGGCGCCGTTCGACGACGCGTTCATCCCGGCGGACGCCGTCGATCCGGACTCGGACGGCGCTCCGGTCGGAGACGAAGACCGGCCCTGACCCGCCACCGGTTCGCGTCGACGCCGCCCCCGGAGCGCTTATTCTCGTGGGTCCGTCAGGGTCGGTATGGCACCGACGTTGGTCAGCGCCGCCGTCGGCGCGGTACTCGCGGCGGCCCTGCTCGGCGCCGCGTTCGACCGACGGGCGGTCGCGGTCGTCGTCGCGGCCGCGGTCGCTCCCGACCTGGACGCGGTCGCGAGCCTCGTCGTTCCGGGCGCGACGAACGCCCTCCTCCACGCCCTCTGGCTCCCGCTTTTCGCCGCGGCCGCGCTCTACTGGGACACCGCCGTCGGCGCCGACTCCCGCGTCCGGGCCCGATTCGGATGGCGGGGCGTGCGGGTCGCGTGGGTCGCGCTGGCGGCGTTCGTCGTCGCAGGCGTCGGGCCGGACCTGTTCGGCCGCGAGGGCGCGAACCTCCTGTACCCGATTCACGACGCCTACTACCGGATCGACGGGCGCCTCGTGTTCTCGACGCAGGAGGGAGTCGTGCAGACGTTCGTCGCGCTCGGTGCGGAGGGGCCCGGGATCCTCCCCTTCCGGAGCCCCGGCACGACGGCCTCGCACGCGATTCCGACGTTCGCGAACCCCGACGGCCGTCCGGGGCTCTCGCTCGACGCGGACCGGACGCTGTACCTCGTCCGGAGCGGCTGGCAGCTGGCGGTCGTCGCCGCGGGGGCGGCCCTGCTCGCGGTACGGTTCGCTCGGGTGCGACGTTCGCGGGTGTCCGCCGATAGGAACGGAGACGGAAGCGGAGACGAAGGCGGAGGCGGAGACGAGACCGACGCCGCGACCGACCGAACTGAGGTGCTCTGATACATGGTGTCGACGGTCGTCCACGCGGGGTTCGCGCTCGCGCTCGCGGCCGGGATCCTCGGCGACTACTACGACCGACGGGCGCTCGCGGTCGTCCTCGCGGTCCTCGTGCTGCCGGAGGTCGACAGCTTCCTCGGTCCGGTCATGCCGGGGGCCCACCGGACGGTCGGCCACAACCTCGTGTTCCCCGCGGCGGTCGCGGCCCTCCTCTACTACGACACGCGGCTGCGGCGCCGGTCGGCGATCCGCGACCTGCTCGCCGACCGGTTCTCGGAGCGGAGCGCCGAGCGGTGGATCGCGGTCGCGTGGGTCGGCCTGTTCGTGCACGTGTTCGCGCACGTCGCGCTCGACTGGAGCCACCTCGACGGGGTGAACGCCCTCTGGCCGCTTCGGGACCGCTTTTACGCGCTGAACGGAAAGGCGTCGATATCGACGGTCGACGGGTTCGTGCAGACGTTCGTCGACGTTCGGCTCGATCCGGAGACGGGAGCCCGTCAGGTCGACGCGGGGGGCGGCGGAACGACCGACACGGTGCACGTGAACAACCCCGTCGAGCCGCGCGATCCCCGAGAGATAACGGAGGAACCGGTCGACAGGCGGTTCCCGGTCGCGAACGCCGGCTGGCGGCTCTATCTGATCGGACTGGGGCTGTTCACGCTCGTCGCTCGTCGGCTGCAGAGCGCGGACCCGCGCCGGTGAGCGCGGACTCCCCCGAGCGACGCGGCTCCCAGCGGAGGGCCCAGGTGGACCCCGGAGTCACCGCTCGGCGTCTCGGGTCCGGTCGGTCGGGCCCTCTATCGCAGCCTGCACCGCGGCCTGCACTGCGACCCAGTGGGTAACGGTCCCGTCGTCGCCGCTCAGCGGTCGGAGCGAGACGCGGTTCAGAAACGGCGTCCCGTCCCGCCGGTGGTTCCACACGTCCACGGTGACGGGCTCCCATATCGACACCGCTTCGCGTAGCTTCGCGACGGCCGCGGGGTCCGTGTGGGGGCCCTGCAGCAGCCGCGGGTTGCGACCGCGGAGCTCGTCGAGCGAGTAGCCGGTGCGGTCGCGGAACGTGCGGTTCACGTACAGGATCGGCGTGTCGCGGTACGCCGGCCCGCACAGCGTGACGCCGACCGGCGCGGTGTCGAAGAGCCGAACCCGGTCGATCAGCCGGCGGTCGCGCTCGGTGAGCGCCGAGAGGTCGGCCCGACCCCCGCGGTCGGGATCGGCGACCGCCCCCGCGTCCGTCCGTGGCCGGTCCGACGTGACGCCGTGGCGCGAGACGAACTCGGCGAACCGCGTACGGACGGCGTCGCCGTCGCACGCGAGGAGGTCGAGCGCGTCTTCTCTGATCCCCATCTGACGACGGATCGCAGGGCTCGACGAGGCAAGTGGCTGTCGCCGTGCTCAGAACCCGTGCCGTTCGCGGTGTTTCGCCACGAAATCCGGATGCGGCCTGATCGAACTCCCCTCGGGGAAGACCAGCGAGTCCCCCTCCAACTGCTTGAACTCGTAGTACCCCTCCCGCTCGGGGGCGTCCTTGACGACGATCTCGTAGTCGTCGGTAAAAGCGATCCAGCCCGCGTCGAACGCCCAGTGATGCAGGCGACAGAGCGTCACGCCGTTCCGCACCTCGTCGACCCCGCGTTCGGCCTTCGGATACACGTGGGCCGCCTCCACTTCGGGCCGGCCGTCGGGTGTCTCGCGGCGACGGCCGCAGACGACGCAGGTGCGATCGTACGCCGCTCGAACGTCCTCGACGAACTCCGGGTCGCGCTCGCGCCGACGGCTCTCGACGAATCGGTCCTCCTCGACGGTCAGCTTCGGGGGATCCGCGGCCGCGTTCGCGTCTGCGCCCGCGTCGCCGGACGGTTCGCGGTCCGGCTCGGCGCTCCGGTGCTCCATCGCGAACACGATCACCTCTCGGCCGTCTCGCTCCTCGAACTCGTGGTCGACGACGCTCACCAGGCCGTGGTACTCCCACTCTTTTGCGTCCGTCGGTTTATAAAAGAAATGGACGGGAATCCCTCCGTCGACGGCGTCGATAAGCGTCGAGTTCCCCGGCGACGTCTCGCTCTGATCGCCGTCTAACCCCTCCCCGACGTACTCGAACCGACCGCGGGTCACGTCGTCGTCGTACGGGCCGTCTTCCGTCGCGAACAACAGCACGTACCGTCGGTCTCGCGCGTCCCTCCGCGGGTTGATTCCGGAGATCTGATACCCGAACCCCGTGTCGAACGCCTCCTCGATCTCGGCTTTCGCGAGGCGATCGCCGACCGCGACCGGTGCCGTCTCCATGCGTCCCGCTCGTCGTCGAACCCGTATATAAATGGTTGACTTCGAGATAGGTGTCGGAACGTACCTCCCGAGGCGGGTCAGGTACCCGGACCGGTCTTCAAAGCGTAAGGACGAACGAAGTGAGTCGAGTGGACTCGCGGGGGTCCCGTGAGCAGCGAGGGACCTTCGGTTCCTTGTGCAGTCGGCGCGGAGCGGCGGCGACGCTAGCGAACGGGACCAATTGAGGGAACGACTGAACGAACGAAGTGAGTGAAGAAGTGGACTCGCGGGGATTTGAACCCCGGGCCTTCCCCGTGCCAGGGGGATGATCTACCACTGATCTACGAGCCCTCGTACGCATCCATTCGTTCCCCGCTGGATATATTAAGGCCTTCGACTCGCCGACACCGGCGACACCGGTTCCCACGCGCGCTCAGATCCGCGCGGAATCGACGTACACCTCGAGGTCGACGTCGCGCGTCGAGTCCTCCAAGTCGCGCACCGCGCGCTCGACGACGCGTTCGGCCTCGCCTCTGATCAGGGGGATCGCCTTCTTCAACACCCAGTCGAAGGAGACGAGCCTCGGGAGGTCGAGCGCGGCGGAGCTGGCCGAGCCGGGGTCGAACTCCACTTCGAGCGCCACCTCGCACGGCCGGTCCGCCGCGTCGTCGGAACCGCCGTCCGACTCCCCCGGCGTCACCCGCCAACACCCGCCGGCGTCGATGTCTTTCGTAATCTCCCAGTCGATCCGCTCGGGCGGTTCGACGCCGGTCACGAGCGAGTGGGCCGTGTACGTGATCTTCCACCACGCGAACGTCAGCGCGTAGCGAGTGCCCGGCCCGCCGTCCCCCTCCAGCGTGCGCACCCCCCTGAGGTACTCCGAGTAGTTGGCGTACCGCGGGAAGTCGAGCAGGAACGCGTACACGTCCTCGGGGTCGGCGTACACCTCCGTGCTCACGACGAGTTCGTCCACGTAGTGGAGTTCGGGCGACGCTTATTAAACGGTCCGGCGGACGGACCACCGCTGCCGGACTGAGTCGGTCAGCGAGCCGACAGCGACCGAGCGCTTCAGTCGTCGCTCGACGCCTGCTCGGTCGCCTCGGAGGCGGAGCCCGGGACGGCCGCGGCGGGCTCCGGCGGCTCGTCGCGCACGTCGGCGCCCTCCCCCTCGGCGATGACGTCGGCGTACGCGTCGGGGAAGACGCGCACGAAGTCGCCGATCGCGGCCGTCCAGTCGTCGAGCAGCTCGGTCGCCCGGTCGCTGTCGGTGTACGCGCGGTGGTTCTCGACGAGCCGGCGCAGCATGCGCTCGTCCGACTCCTCTAAGCTCCTCGAGACCGATACCATCCCGCGGTTCACGCGGTCTGCGAGCCGGTCGTCGGGGTCGTACACGTAGGCGACGCCGCCGGACATCCCGGCCGCGAAGTTCCGCCCCGTGTCGCCGAGCACGGCGACGACGCCCCCGGTCATGTACTCGCAGCCGTGGTCGCCGACGCCCT
>NZ_AOJH01000081.1 GCF_000337355.1 Halorubrum kocurii JCM 14978
CGTAGCCGGCCTCCTCGGGCGTGTTGATCACGATCCGACCGCCGGAGAGCCCCTTGCCGACGTAGTCGTTGGCGGCGCCGGACAGCTCCATGGTGATCCCCGACGCGAGGAACGCGCCGAAGCTCTGTCCCGCGTAGCCGTCGAACCGGCAGGTGACGGTGTCGTCCGGGAGGCCGTCGCCGCCGTGTTCGGAGACGATCCGGTTCGAGAGGGTCGCGCCGACCGCCCGGTCAACGTTCTCCACGTCGCGGGTGAGCGCGACGGGGGCGCCGTCCTCGATGGCCGGGCTGGCCTCCTCGATGAGGTCCCAGTCGAGCAGCTCGTCGATGTCGGCGTCCTCCTGCTCGCGGGTCTTCGTGCGCGCGTCGCCCGCAGGCTCGGCGATGACCGCCGACAAGTCGAGGTGTTTGGCCTTCTCGTGGTCGGTCTCGCGCTGGGAGAGGAGCTCGGGGCGGCCGATGAACTCCTCGACTTCCGTGTAGCCGAGCTCGGCCATGAGCTCACGGAGCTCCTGTGCGATGAACGTCATGTAGTTGATGACGTGGTCCGGCTGACCGGGGAAGCGCTGGCGGAGGTCCTCGCGCTGGGTGGCGACGCCGACCGGACAGGTGTTCTCGTGGCACTGTCGCGCCATCACGCAGCCGGCGGTGACGAGCGAGGCCGTCCCGAACACGTACTCCTCGGCGCCGAGCGCGGCGGCGACGGCCACGTCGCGGCCGGTCTTCAGGCCGCCGTCGGCAGTCACGCGGATGCGGTCGCGGAGGCCGGTCGCGCGGAGCATCTGGTTCGCCTCGGCGAGCCCGAGCTCCCACGGCAGCCCCGCGTTCTTGATCGACGTCTTCGGCGACGCGCCCGTGCCGCCGGAGTGGCCGGAGACGTGGACGACGTCGGCGTTCGCCTTCGCGACGCCCGCCGCAATGGTGCCGATGCCGGCCTCGGAGACCAGCTTCACGTTGACGTCGGCGTCGGGGCTCGCGGCCTTCAGGTCGAATATCAGCTGCTTGAGGTCCTCGATCGAGTAGATGTCGTGTTGCGGCGGCGGCGAGATGAGCCCGACGCCGGGGGTCGAACACCGGACGTGCGCGATCATCTCGTTGACCTTCTTCCCGGGGAGGTGGCCGCCCTCGCCGGGCTTCGACCCCTGCGCCATCTTGATCTGCAGCTCGTCCGCGCTCGCGAGGTAGTCGGCGGTGACGCCGAACCGGCCGGAGGCGACCTGCTTGACCGAGCACTCCTTCTCGGTGCCGAACCGCTCCGGCGGCTCGCCGCCCTCGCCGGTGTTCGACTTCGCGCCGATCCGGTTCATCGCGATCGCGTTGTTCTCGTGCGCCTCCGGCGAGATGCTCCCGAGGCTCATCGCGGCCGTCGAGAAGCGCTCGACGATCGACTCGACCGGCTCGACCTCCTCGACCGGCACCGGGTCGCGGTCGGACTCGAACTCCAAGAGCCCTCGAAGCGTCTGGAGCTCTTTGGTCTGGTCGTTGACCAGCTCCGCGAACTCGCGGTACTGCTCGTAGTCGCCGCCCCGGACCGCCTGCTGGAGCGTCCCCACCGTCTGGGGGTTCCAGCCGTGCTTCACGCCCGAGGAGCGGTGTTCGTACTCGCCGATCGTCTCCAGCTCGGGGTCCGCGCCGAACGCCATCGCGTGGCGCGTCCGGAGGTCCCCCTCGATCTCCGCGATCCCGATCCCCTCAGTGCGGATCTCGGTCCCCTCGAAGTACTCGGCGACGAACTCGGAGGCGAGCCCGACGGCCTCGAAGATCTGGGCGCCCTGGTACGACTCCATCGTCGAGATGCCCATCTTGGCCATCGTCTTGAGGAGGCCGTCCTCCAGCGCGTGGCGGTAGGCGGCCAGCGCCTCGCCCTCGTCGGCGCCGTCCGGGCCGGCGACCACGTCGGCGATGGACGCGTACGCGAGGTACGGGTCGACCGCGTCCGCGCCGTAGCCGACCAGCGTCGCGAGGTGGTGGACCTCGTGCGGCTCGCCGGACTCGACGACGAGCCCCGCGCGGTTGCGCAGCCCGTTGCGCACGAGGTGGTGGTGGACCGCCCCGGTCGCGAGCAGGCTCGGGACTGCCAGCCGGTCCTGGCCGACCGCCCGGTCCGAGAGGACCACGGCGTCGGCGCCGTCCTCGATGGCAGTCGCGGCGTCCTCGCGGATCCGGTTCACGGCGTCGACCAGCGACCCGTCGCGGTCGTACGTCACGTCGACGGTCACGGAGGTGAACGACGACGCGCCCGGTCCGTCGCCGTCTCCGTCGTCCGGCGCGCGTTCGCCCGGACCGGGGAGGTCGCGCAGCGCGGCCGTCTCCGCGTCGGTGAGCACGGGGCTGTCGGAGACGATCTGCTCGGCGTGTTCGGGCGTCTCGTCCAGCAGGTTGCGCTGGTCGCCGATCCGGGTCTCGAGCGAGGTGACGAGCTCCTCGCGGATGTAGTCGATCGGCGGGTTCGACACCTGCGCGAACAGCTGTTTGAAGTAGGTGAACAGCGGGCGGTCGACGTCGGCGAGCACCGACAGCGGGGTGTCGTCGCCCATCGAGCCGACCGGGTCCTTCCCGTCTTTCGCCATCGGCTCGACGAGGTGGTTCAGCGAGTCGGTCGTGTAGCCGAACGCCGCCTGGTGGGCGCGAACGGTCGGTTCATCGCCGTCGGCGTCGTCGGGAAGCGGGTCGATCCCGGCGGCGACGCCGTCCTCCGCGACGAGGTCGTCGAGGTCGACCTGCCGCTCGGCCACCCACTCGCCGTACTTCTCGTCGGTGAGGTCCTCGAACACCTCGTCGTCGGGGACGATCCGCCCCTGCTCGGGGTCGGCGACGAAGATCTCCCCGGGCTGGAGCCGGCCGCGGCGCCGTACGTCCGCCGGCTCGGTCGGGAGCGCGCCGACCTCGCTGCCGACGATCAGTCGGTTGTCCTCGGTCACCTCGTACCGGCACGGGCGGAGCCCGTTTCGGTCCAAGACGCCGGCGACGCGGTCGCCGTCGAAGCCGATGACGAGGGCGGGGCCGTCCCACGGCTCGACGAGCGAGGCGTGGTAGTCGTAGAAGTCCGCGCGGGCCTGCTCCATCAGGTCGTCGTCGCGGAACGCCTCCGGGATCAGCATCCGGAGGGTGTGCGGGAGGTCGCGGCCGGCCTGCAGGAGGAGTTCGACCGCGTTGTCGACGCTCGCGGTGTCCGACTGGTTCGGGTCGTCGATCACCGGCTTGATCGTGTCGAGCTCCGCGCCGAACGCCGGGTGGTCCAGGTCGTTCTCGCGGGCGCGCATCCAGTTGACGTTCCCGCGGATCGTGTTGAACTCGCCGTTGTGGACGATGTTGCGGTACGGGTGGGCCAGGTGCCACGCGCCCAGCGTGTTCGTCGAGAACCGGGCGTGGACCAGAGCGACGTGGCTCGCGAACCGCTCGTCGGTCAGGTCCGGGAAGTAGCCGGCGAGCTGCGAGCCCTTGAGGAGCCCCTTGTACACGACGCGCTGGCGGTCGAGCGAGCAGACGTAGAACCGGCCGGCGCCGTCGACGTCCGACACCGCGTTCTCGATCTCGCGGCGCGCGGCGTACAGCGCGCGGTCGAACCCGAGGATATCCGGGTCGACGTCGTCGGGGCGCGTTTCCCCGCTGGTGAACCGCTCTGCGAGGCCGGCGCCCTCGACCGGCGCGGCGAACAACTGGGCGACTTCCGGCTCCGAGTCCAGCGCCGTCGCCCCCAGGTCCGCGTTGTCCGTCGGAACGGAGCGCCACTCCAAGACCTCCAGTCCGTACACGGAGAACACCTCCGCGATGACGTCGTGGATCTCGGCCTGGACGCTCGGTTCGGTCGGCATGAACACGGAACCGACCGCGTACTCCTCGGGGAGGTCGGCGTCGACGACCTCGCGGAAGAAGCCGTCCGGGCGCGCGACCATGATGCCGGCGCCGTCGCCGGTGTCCTCCTCGGCGCCCGTCGTGCCGCGATGTTCGAGATTCTCGAGCAGTTCGACGGCGTCGGTGACCGTCCCGTGGCTCGGGTCGTTGTCGAGGTCGACGATGCCGCCGATCCCGCAGTTCGAACGCTCGTCCGTTACCGTCGCAAGCCCCCCACCGCGGCCCGAGAGATCCCGCTCTGATACCTCCCGGGTGTTACTACGTGGCTCGGTCATACTACTCACTCTGGATCCGTCGCTTAAAGGTATGACCCTGATAGGGGTAGGATCCATCGTACACACATTAGGGAATATAAGGTAATTATTCATCAGGGGTGTGTACCAATGATCCAATTTCTGTTCGATCAGAATATACCCGGTTCTGAGTAAACAACCTGCTGGGCTTCGGGTTTCTTCGAGACGTTACCGGTCGAATTCCGTCCGCAATTCACCGAACGTTAACTCGATGCTGCGGGACCTCTCGGAGGCGACCTCGGACGTGGGCGACGACCGATCGAAGCCGGTGCGAGCAGGGGGCGGTAAGAGAAGGGGGACGTGCGAGCGGGAGGGCGGTGCGAGCGAGCGGATAACAACAGCGGCGAGACGGCGCGAACGTGGGGACGGCATCGCCGAACGGGGGACCGATCTCGTCGAACGGCGGGCCGCGTTCCCGAGCCGGCGTCACTCGCTCAGCGGGGTGAACGTCCCGTTGATGTCCCACTCGTGGATGCAGTAGACGTTCCCGGGATCGTCCGTAATCCGCCAGCCGTCGGCGTCGTCGTCCCACCGCTCCTCGCGGCCGCACAACTCGCATTTGCGCTCCTCTGGTGGGGTGATGGTGACGCTCATACGCAAACGGAGGGTGTGGTCCAGCAAAAGGATACCGCTGACACCGTCACGATCCAACGATTGATCGCCACTCAGCGGGGGCGTCGCCCCCGAGCCGCGGTCAGCAGCGCCGCCGCGAGGGCCGCAAGCGACTGCAGCGGACCGAATCCGGGAACGTCTTCGGCGGTCGCCCGGACCGGCGCGTTCTCGTAGGTCGGCGTCGCTCGCTCCGCGTCCCCAGCGCCGGTAGCGCTCGACTCTGCGCCGTCGGTCTCGCCGCTCGCGGTGCCCGTTTCGTCGTCGCTCGCGCCGGCCGCCTCCCCGTCGATCGACGACGCCTCTCCCTGACTCGCGTCGGCGGCCCCAGGCCCCTCGCCCTCCGCGGCCGCCGGCGCCGACACGGCGACCGGCCCGTCCAGAAGCGGCGTCCGCCGCTCCGCGCTCGGGGGAGGGCCGAATCCGTCCCCGCGGAAGGGGTCGGTCCCGTCCGCGTTCTCGTCCGCCCCCGGTGCGCCGTCTGCGTTCGGTGCGCCTTGGGGACCGCCCCCCGCCTGGTCGGGTGAAGGTGAGTTGCCCGCTCCGCCTCCCGTGCCGCCGCCCGTTCCGCTTTCGATGCCGCCTGCTTCGCCTCCCGTACCGCCGCCCGCTCCTCCTTCCGTACTGCCGCCCGTTCCTCCTCCCGCGCCGCCGTCCGCTCCGCCTTCGGTGCCGCCGTCCGCTTCACCTTCGCTGCCGGCACCCGCTCCACTTCCTGTGCTGCCGTCCGCTCTGCTGCTCCCGTTTCCCGTCGGGTCTCCGGACCCGATCTGCTCGGGATCGTCGCTCGTCGACCCGTCACGGCCGGCCCCGTCGAACGTCACCATCGACGTCACGCGGTGGCCGTCTGGCGGGTCCGACGCGGCCTCGCGGAGGTGGTCGTCGGTCACGCGGAACTCGGCGGTGAACTCCTCGCCGGGCTCCGGGCCCCCGTTGGTGGGGAGCGCGTCGTCACCGTCGGCGACCACGTAGAGTCCGGTCTCGTCGACGTGAACGGTCGCGTCGCGCGGGGTCTCCCCGAGCGCGTCGCTCGTGGTCAACTCGTCCCCGTCTCCCGCCGACCGAACGCCGAACGCGAGACCCTCGAGGCGGTCGAGTTCGGCGCCCGTCTCGGGCGTCGCGTTCCTCGCCGCGGAGAGTCCGGTCAGTCCGGTCGCGTTCACCGCGTAGACAACGGTGTCGTTCGCGGCCACGCGCTCTGACCGCGACAGGGTCCTGTTCTCGATCGCGTCTCGTACCGCCGCCGCGCTTTCGAACTCGGACTGGTTCGCTTCCGTCCCCGTGTAGGTGGTGAGTCCGTTCGTCGACCGTCGCGCGAGCGTCACGTTCGCGTCGTCGCTCGTCGTCGCGATCCCCTGTTCCGAGCGGACCGCGATCTCGTAGTCTCCCGGCGGAAGCGTCTCGTTCGCTTCCGAGCCGGTGACCGATTTGATCGACGCCCCCGAGCCCGTGACGCTGATGCTCTCGTTGAGAGAGCCGTTCGCCGCCACGTATGTGTTGAGTTCGACGGTCGTCTCGCCTTTGTCCGGCGTTTCGAGTTCGACGGTAGCGACTGTGGTGTTGCTACTAGAATCTATTATATCAATAAATGTATTATTATATGTATTTGATATTTTTATGGGAAGTATCTGTCCGGAGAGCGCTGATCCCCCTGATTCCGGAAGATCTGATTCCAGATTTTTATCTCTCAATACGGTCACTGTTTTGTTACTTGTATCTCTAGAATTGATATCTTCGAATTCTATTTTATACTTCCCACTCACCGGAACATCAATTATTTTGCTTGCCATTTCTGTACTATCTGAAATAACTGATTTAGAGATTATATCCGAATCTTTGTGAACAGTAGCAGCCACATCGCGTTCTTTTTGAGCAGATCCGAACCTAGTGAGTATTCCTTTTTTCACTGATGTCGTGGGTATCTCTGGAGATAGGGACGAGTTGACGACCTGGATTTGCGTTTGATTGATTTTTGTTTCTGACTGAATCACATACTCCCCTTCTGAAAGCATTGTTGTGTTGATTATATTTACATTACTCCTGTCCTCAATTGGAGTCTGTTTCATAGTTTGTTCCTCTGAAGATCGTGAAATTGAAGTCTTATTTGCGTTTAACCCGATATACATACCCCGAGTCGCCGTAATGTTTGTCTGATTTTCTATCGTGCGGACAATCCGGTGTGGAGAGTAACTCCTATTAGAATATGTGCTTTTGTAATGTTTTGATCCAAGATTATTGGCAGATACCCTCTTTATGTATGGTGAGTTATTACTAATTCCTGTACTTGTGTTATTCAGTAAAATATCCACTCGGTTATTATCAATCTTATATTTCTCAGTGTCTTCCCTAAGATCAATTGTCAACTCAGGCTGATCAAAAAATTTTATAGAGAACTCTCCCTGTTCTGTTCCTATTTCAGTATTAAATCGGAGGGATAGGACAGAGTTAGTCCCATTCTCCAATGAGGAAGTGTTAAAATGATGTATTGGTCTTTGAACTACTTTTATTGGAATTGGTAATCGAACAGAGCGGTTATCTACTGCATATATGACTTCTGTACTCGGTTCTGATTTTCCTGGATGAATTGTTGCTGCAAGTTCTATTTCCCCACTTATATTTTCTGTAGTAATATTTATTCTCTTATTTTGTCCTTGAGAAGTCCCGAGTTGTTGACCTAATTCTCCATCTTTAGATCTCTTCCAGATTACCACATAATCTGTGCTGTTGATGAGTTCTAAATTTTCAAGATATACGGCCCCTGTATCATTATCGTAGGTATTCTCTTCAAAACTGACTTCCGCAGTAGATTCTATACTAAAATGGACGTATTTTTTGGAATATCCCTGTTCTATACTGTATTCTATATCTCTTTTTGACTCTTGTATCTTGTTATTATACAAACTCACATTGCTTGTGTCGATATTCGATATTTTTATATCAAATTCAGATCCGTCCGGAATTGACTCATCAACAACAATTGTTGCGTTCTCCCCATGTTGGTTTTTAATGTACACTCCGGACTCAGGCACATCTTTTCGATCCGCTACCGTATATGACGAATTTGCTCCATCTAGCTCAGCGCCTTTGTTAATTAAATCACCCACTCGAATCTTGATATCCTCATTTCCACGGCGTGTTTCAATGTCTCTAATTGTTTGACTTTCATTATGTCCGATATCAACATTATCTGCACTCCCTACATTCCAGATCGCTCCGCTTGCTGGTATTACACTAATAACCGAAAGCACACCCACTGAGAGAACGAGGATACAGATCGCCGCCCGCCGGATAGTTGATCTCCGAGCCATATCGTGTCTGAGGGCGCAAGAGCGGCGGCTATCAGACTCTCAGACCGCAGATCGCGACGGCACGAGCCCGCACCGCAGTCTCGCAACCCGAGGTAGTAGGCATTCGGGCTGATTAGTTATAAATGGGTTGCGGACCGCGAAGCTTCTGCCTACGGAAACATCGTCGCCTACGGCGACGTAGTCATGCGATTATGATCGTCCCGTTCGACGTGGAAAACGGCGTCTACGGAAAAGTCGTTTTATAACCCGGAGTGCGATCGAGCGACTAGTGTTCGACCTGCTCCATCAGGGACAGGATCGACTCGGAGGCGTCGACGGCCGTGGGGTGGACGCCGACGAGCGCGATCACGTCATCCCTGTGCTGGACGGTCCCCACGTACAGGAACACCGGGACGTCTTCGACCTCGTCGCTCTGTCCGTCGCCGGCGTTGACCTCGGCGTCGAGGGTCGTTTCGAGCTTCGCGATCTCCACCTCCGTCCCGAGGATGGTGCGGGTCACTGATCCGCGGTCTTCGATGCTGCTCGCTTCGATATCTGTTCCTTCGCCGCCGATACCGCGCTGATCGACCTGTTCTAACAACCGGCGAATCAGTTCCGTGTTGTCGGCGCGAACCAGCGGATTGACCGACTGCCCGCCCACGGACGCGTCCGGTGTACTCGCCACGAACAGCGCGGACCCGTTGTCGGAGTTCCTGTATCCGGCGGTCCACGTCGTTGCGGACACCTGCGCGTTGACGCCGGCCACGTCGAACTCCTGTTCGATGGGGAACGACTCCGGTTCTTCTCCCTCGTACCCCGCTTCGGACGCGACCTCGTCCGGGACCCTGGCCGGTTCGGCGTCGAACTCGTAGCTGCCGTTCTCGCCGCCGGCACCGGCGCAGCCGGCGACCGCGACGGATGTCGATGCGGCGATCGCCGCCAGTAGTCCGCGTCTGTGCATACGGTGAATAGGTCCACTGGGAGGGTTAAGCGTATCGCCGTGGACACGCCGATCTGATAATCGCGCTGTTCGAGGTCGTTCTGGCGGATTGCGGCCGGTTGGCCGGCGGAGCGGTCACGTCGAACCTGCCGCAAATTCCGTGGACCGATCCAAGGCACAAAGTTCACGGTGTGTCGCCTGCGAGGTGAGCCAAATGGAACGCCGAGGACAAACTGGACTGGTGGAAGCGCTCCTCCTTGACGTCGTCCGCCTCCACGAGACGTGGATGGAGGTCGTCTTCCCAAGGCAGCTCGACCCGAGCGCGGTGTTGGGAAAGTGGAAACCGGAGACCGGCGTCCAAACGGTCGGGTACTACCTCTGGGCGGTCCTCGGAGCGCCGCTCGTGGCGGTGACGTACCCCCTCCTCCTCGTCGGGTTCGCCACCCGGTACTACGCGGCGAAGCTCGACTCTGCGGTCGCGCGGTTCGGCGTGCTGGGCGCGGTGATCGTCGCGACGGTCGTCTGGGGCTCGCTCACCCTCCTCGCGCACTTCCAACTCCCGACCGAGGTGATGCTCGGCATCGCCGGCGCCAGCGTCGTCGCCGTCGTCTCCGCCGGGCTCGCGGCCGGGTTCTCGAAGGTCGGGGGGCGGTTCGTCAGCGTCCTCCTCGCGTACCCGTTCGCGATGACGGCGATCTTTCTCCCGCCGGTCGTCGCCGGGCTACTCACCCCCTCGATCTCGAACGTAGTCCTCGACCCGAGCTACGAGCTCGCGCGGTGGATACTCGACACGTTCCTCGCCGTCGGCGGGATCAACGAGACGCTCCGCGCCGCGTTCGACCTGGAGACGTTCGGGGAGCAGTGGGGCGCTGCCGGGCTCGGGTACGTGCTGATGTGGGTCGGTATCTCCGTCCCGCTCGGCTGGTTCCTCGGACTGCTTGTCGCGCTGGCGAACCTCATCCGGCCGAAGCCGGACGCCTGACGCGACGCTCGACTGGTCCCTCTCCGATCGCGGTGCTGTTTTTGCCGTCGGCTCGTTCGGTTCGCCGCTACTCGTCACGGTCGAACCGCTCGCTCGCTGTCTCGAACGCGGATTCCGACTGCTCCCTGCTCCGCCTGTTCTCCCGCGCCGCGATCGCCTCGGGGTCGGGACTGGCGTCGTCGTCGATCCGGGCGAACGACTTGTGGACCTTCGTGTGACACCAGCGACACAGCGCAACGGTGATCTCGTGGGGACCGGCCCGGTCAGCATCTGCGGTATCGGATGCGGAGGAAGCGGCGTCCCCGTACGACAGGTGGTGTTCCTCCACCAGCGGACGGGCGTCGTCGTGCGCCAGCCGGACCTCCGGCAGTCCGCACCGGTAGCACTCCCGCCCGTCGGTCGTCGACCGGTAGTGGGGGCAGGCGTGCCACGCGCCGTCCGCACCGACGTGGCAGGCGTAGCCGTCACGGCGTCGGTCGGCGGCGAACTCGGGGTCGTCGCCCGCCCGGGTCAGCGCGAACCGACAGCGGCCATCGTCGGTGAGGTGGTCGCAGACGCCGGCGACCGCGTACGGGTCGTCGGCGCCGACCGGAGTCCCGTCGGGGGTGCGTTCCATCCCGGTCCCACCTCAGATGAGGCTCGCGCCGTCGAGGTCGGTCCGCCCGTAGTCGACGTCGAGCAGCCGCAGGAGCGTCGGCGCGATGTCGAGCAAGTCTGCGTCCTCGACCTTCGCGTCCGGGTGGTCGATGAACAGGGCGGCGTCCTCGAAGGAGTGCATGCCGGTCCGGGGACCGTCCGGGTCGAACACGGCGTCGTGCGACCGGAAGCCGGCCTTGAGGTCGAACCCCTCGTTGGGGATCACCACGAGGTCTGGCGCGATGGCGTCGTGGTCCCCGCGGAACACCGTCTCGCGCTCGACGACCCGCTTCGCGACGGGGGTCCCGTCCGGCCCCTCCCACGCCTCGAGCTCGGCCCGGAGCTCCTCGCGGACCGCTTCGTACTCCGACTCGGGGACGGCTCCGTCGGGCTCGCGCCCCTCCACGTTGAGGTAGAAGCGACCGGGGACGAGCGAGTACGCGCGGGCGTCGCCGTCGATGTCGGAGAGCGAGCCGTGGTCGTCGTCTTGATACGAGAGCCAGCCCTTGCGTTCGAGCCACTCGTTGCAGTACACGTCGTACCGAAGCCGCGTGAACCCGTGCGTGGAGCCGACGACGAGTCGGACGTCGTCCGGAAGAGCCCTCCGGATGGTCCCGATGTGTTCGTCGAGGGCGCCGTAGAACTCCAGCGCGTCCTCGCGGTAGGTGCCGTCGTCCTCGTAGTCGCCCCACAGGAAGTGGTTGATCCGGTCCGGGCTGGAGAACACGCCGACGAACAGGTCCCAGTCGTCCATCTCGACGTAGCGCGTGAACGCCTCCGCGCGGGCGTCGAGGGTCTGCCGGGCCTGTTCGATGAACTCCGTCTTGTCCGCTCGGTGGCCGAGCTTCGCGTTGACCGAGAGCCTGTAGTCGCTCTCGGTGAGGTATTTCCGAAGCTCCTCCGGGTGAGCGGCCTTGTCAACGTCGGGTGAGAGGTAACCGGAGACCATGCGCTGGACCGTTCGCTGCGGCGGGAACGTGACGGGGACGTTCATCACCGTCGCGTCGAGGCCCGCCTCGGTCGCGCGGTCCCACACCCGCGTCGCCTGCACGTCTCGGCCCATAGGGACGTAGGTGTCGTACGAGCCGACCTCACGGTCCTGAAAGCCGTATACGCCGGTCTCACCGGGGTTCACGCCGCTCGTGAGCACCGGCCAGCACGCGCTCGATTCCGGCGGCACGGCGCTATCGATCGGTCCCCCGTCGCCCTTGTCGGCAATCGCCGACAGCGTCGGAAACGCGTCCGGATTGTCGGCGACGAGGCGGTAGGGGAGCCCGTCGATCCCGATGAACGCCACGCGGGGCGTGTCGTTCCCTCGCAGCCGGTCGAAGAGGCCCATAGGGGTACATCCGCCGTCGAGGGCAAAAGGGTTGACATCGCTTCGCGAACAGTAACGTCCCGTTCGGCTGACGTCGTCTGACCGGAGTCCCGCCCTCTCGGGAGCCTTTTGAAGGCTCGCCGTGACGGTGGCGCATGGAGACGCGACGCACGCTTCTCGTCGACGCGTTCGCGGACGAGCCGCTGGCCGGAAACGTCGCCGGCGTCGTGCCGGACGCGGCGGGACTGAGCGACGACCGAATGCAGCGAATCGCCGCGGAGATCGGCGCCTCCGAGACCGCGTTCCTGTTCGACGGCTCCGGGGGCGGTGACGACGCGACCGAGTCCGACGTGGCAAACGCTCCCGGCGACGCTCCGGACGAGCGGCTCCGGTACTTCACTCCCACGACCGAGGTCGACCTGTGCGGCCACGCCACGATCGCGACCTACGGCGCCCTGTTCGCCGAGGGCGCGATCGACGCCGGCGACCGCACCCTCCGGACCGACGTCGGCGACCTCGAGATCGCGGTCGACGAGGACGGGACCGTCTGGATGCGGCAGAACCCTCCGACGGTCGACGTGATCGGGACGTCGGAGGGCGGCGACGGCGGTGACGGCGCGCCGGGCGCCGACCTCGACGCGGACCGCCTCGGCGACGCACTGGGGATCGATCCCGCGGCTCTGCGCGACGTGGGCGCCGACCTGCCGGTCGCCGTCGCCTCCACGGGGCTCCCGTGGCTCGTCGTCCCCGTGAACTTCCTCGAACGGCTCGGCGAGGCCGAACCCGACACGGCGGCGATCGAGGCGCTCTCCGAGGCGCACGGCGTGGCCGGCGTGTACGCGTTCACGTTCGACGCCCTTGACGCCGAGTCGACGCTCCACGGCCGGGCGTTCGCCCCGGCCGTCGGCGTGCCCGAAGACCCCGTGACGGGGACCGCGAGCGGCGCGGTCGGGGCCTACCTCCGCGAGGTCGGCGCCTTCGACGGCGACTTCCCCGACGAGCTGCGCTTCGAGCAGGGCCACTTCCTCGACCGACCCGGTCACGTCCGCGTCCGGGTCTCCGGCGACTCGGTTCGCGTCGGCGGTCGAGCGATCGTCTCGATGGACGGCGACCTGCGGGTGCCGGCCGAAGACGACGACGAGATCATCGAGGCGTAACGCCGCGCCGACGTGCGGACGGGACGCGCTCCGTCTCGGCGACGGCGACGCCGGAGGCCGAGCTCGTCGGAGTCCACGGACCGACCGACGCGCGCCCGAAACCCGTCGCCAACCGACGACGCTCCGCGGGTCCGCGACGCCCCGGAACCACGACGCTTTTTAAAACGGCGACGACAACCCGGAGCCGTGCTACTCGGGTCGCCGCTCACCGAACTCCTGTTGCTCGCCGGCGGCGCGGCCCTCCTGTACGCCGGCGCCGAGCTGCTCGTGAAGGGCGCCAGCGATCTCGCGCTCGCGATCGGGCTGAAGGCGGCGACGGTCGGCGTCACCGTCGTCGCGTTCGCGACCACGGCCCCCGAGCTGTTCGTCTCCCTCCTCGGCGCGATCACGGTGTCGACGGACACCGGACTGGGCGCGATCGTCGGCTCGAACGTCGCCAACATCGGGCTCGTGTTGGGCGCCTCCGCGCTGATCCGCCCGCTCGACATCTCACCAACCGTACTCAAACGCGACGTCCCCTTCATGGTGCTCGCTGCGCTGCTGCTCGTCGGTCTCGGCTGGGACGGAGAGATCGGCGCCTTCGACGGAATCCTCCTGCTCGCCGTCCTCGTCGCCTTCACCGTCGTCGTCATGCGCCGGGTCCAGCAGACCCAGTCGGGGATCTCCGCCGCCGAACGCGCGGAGATGCCGGAGGCGCGGGCCCGCGACGCGGCCATGGTCATCGGCGGAATCGTCGCGCTGGTCCTCGGCTCTCGCTGGCTGGTTCAGGGGGGCCAGTCGCTCCTCTCGGAGGCCGGCTTCTCGGACATCTTCATCGGGCTCACGGTGCTAGCGCTGGGGACATCGCTGCCGGAGTTGGCCGCCAGCGTCGTCGCGGCGATCCGCGGTGAGGCCGAGTTCAGTGTGGGCAACGTCGTCGGGTCGAACATCTACAACATCCTCGCGGTCATCGGCATCGTCGCCGTCATCACGCCGATCAGCGTGGCCCCCAGCGTGCGCGGCTTCGAGTTCCCCGCGCTGCTCGCGTTCACCGCCCTGCTGGTCGGACTGATGTACCGCGGCGACCGCATCTCCCGGCTCGACGGCGGCGTCCTCGTCGTCGGCTACGTCGCGTTCATCTATCTGCTACTGCCGTGAGCGCTCGGTGGACGTACCGGGTCGATGCGTCGACGACGAACGTGTTTATAAATAGAAACTCGGTAACTGCGGTGGCGCGTGCCTCCGAGTGGCCGATAGGTTACGAGTAGCGATGGACCGAAGGTCCCTCTGACAGCCGGCGGCGAAGCCGCCGGCGAGAGCACGCGCGAGGCTGGGGAGGCGTGAGGTGCGGTGCCGTGCGGTGGGGGCGGGAGACAAAGGGGCAGTCGCGAGGTGGCCTTCGTCGTCGATCCGCCGTCACCAACCACTTATAAACAATCGACCGGGCAGTCGGACGAACCCGTCACCGCCCCGTCGACGTCGTATCGACGGCTATTCGGTCGCCCCGCCCCGACCGAGATCCGTGATAGCGATCGTCGTCAGCCGGGCCGACAGCGCCTCGGAACACATCGGCGAGCACCTGCTCGACCTCGGTGACTGGGAGCGTCGCGACGACCCGAGCCGCCCCGACGCCGACGGCGGCGGGACGTACTACCGGACCGACGGGTTCGAACTGCGGGCGTTCGACGACCTCCACATCGACTTGGCGGACCCCGCGGCCGCGTTCGGCGGCGACGAGTCGACGGACAACGCAGAGGAGACCGACGCCGACGACACCCCCGAGTTCCTCGCGTTCGTCTCCCGTCACTCCGGCGAGACGGGGGCGCTGCTGACCGCCCACGTCACCGGGAACTTCGGCCCCGCGCCGTACGGGGGCGAGCCGGAGACGCTGGCGCGGGCCGCGCCGGGCGCCGAGAAGCGAGTCGTCGAGGCGCTGGCCGCGCACGCCCCCGAGGGGTACGACGTGGGCATCGAGTGCACCCACCACGGGCCGACGGCGACTTCAGTCCCGTCGCTGTTCGTCGAGCTCGGGTCCGACGAGCCGCAGTGGACCGACCCGGAAGCGGCCCGGGCGGTCGCGCGGGCGGTGCTCGACCTGCGCGGGACCGGCGCGGACCTGATCGACGAAGCGAACGCGGGCGGCGATCCACGCCCCCAACCGCACCCCCGCCACGTCGTCGGCTTCGGCGGCGGCCACTACGCCCCGCGGTTCACCCGGATCGTCCGCGAGACCGAGTGGGCCGTGGGGCACGTCGGCGCGGACTGGGCGCTTGGCGACATGGGCGCGCCCGACGCGAACCGGGCGGTGATCGAGCAGGCGTTCGCGCGGAGCCGCGCGGACCTGGCGGTCATCGAGGGCGACAAGCCCGACCTCGCGGCGACGGTCGAGGACCTCGGTCACCGGGTCGTGAGCGAAACGTGGGTGCGAGAGGTCGGCGATCGCCCCCTGCCGCTGGTCGAGCGACTGGAGGCCGACCTCGCGACGGTCGACGAGGGGCTCCGGTTCGGCGAGGTCGTTCCCGCGTCGGCCGACGCGGTCCGGATCACGCCCCTTCCGACGGACCTGCTCTCGCGGGCGCAGGGCGTCGATCCGGAGGCGACCCGCGCGGCCGTCGAAGCGAACGCCGTCGCCTTCGACACCGAGCAGGCCGGAACGCGAGCGGCGGGGCGGGTCGCGTTCGCCGCCGACGCGGCGTCGCCCGGGTACGGCGACCTCGTCGCGGGGTTGGCGGGTGTGCTGGAGCGCGGCTACGACGCGGTCGAAGTCACCGACGACGCCGTGATCGCCCGCGAGACCGCGTTTGATCCCGGGCTCGCCGCCGAGCGGGGAGTCCCGGAGGGACCGGCGTTCGGGCGGCTCGCAGACGGGGAGCCGGTCGAAATCGACGGCGAGACGGTCGCGCCGGGAGACGTGTCGCGGGCGCGGACCGACCGGTTCCCGATCGAGTAGCGTTCCCGATCGCGGTGCGGGGGCGACGTCGACTCGACCGCGTCAGCGAGAGTGACGCCACGCCGACGCGGCGGCAGCGCGATCGTCGGTCCGATTGTTCGTTTTTGATCGGTGACACGCGGGTTTTGGCGGCTCTGGGGACCGTCATCGGCCGTCTGACCCGCGTCAGACGATCGGGCAAAAATAAATACGTCCGGGTCGCAACCACACCATATAATGGACTCTATCGTAGAGGACGCCATCGACGAAGCCGAGGAATCTCCGGCGGACGACGCCGGGGAGGCCGGCGCCGGCGCGAACGACGCGGCCGCCGGCGCCCCGCCACAGACCGGAACGATGACCGACGAGGAGCTGCAGGACGTCCTCCAAGACCTCCAGACGAACATCACCGTCGTCGGCTGTGGGGGCGCCGGCGGCAACACGGTCAACCGGATGACCGAGGAGGGGATCCACGGCGCGAAGCTGGTCGCCGCCAACACCGACGTTCAGCACCTCGTCAACATCGAGGCCGACACGAAGATCCTCATGGGCCAGCAGAAGACGCAGGGCCGCGGCGCGGGCTCCCTCCCGCAGGTCGGCGAGGAGGCCGCCATCGAGTCCCAAGAGGAGATCCAGGACGCCATCGACGGCTCCGACATGGTGTTCGTCACCGCCGGCCTCGGCGGCGGCACCGGGACCGGGTCGGCGCCGGTCGTCGCGAAGGCCGCCCGCGAGTCGGGCGCGCTCACTATCGCCATCGTCACGACCCCCTTCACGGCCGAGGGCGAGGTCCGACGGACGAACGCCGAGGCCGGGCTCGAACGCCTCCGCGACGTGAGCGACACTGTCATCGTCGTCCCCAACGACCGCCTGCTCGACGCGGTCGGGAAGCTCCCCGTCCGCCAGGCGTTCAAGGTGTCCGACGAGGTCCTGATGCGCTCGGTGAAGGGGATCACGGAGCTCATCACGATGCCCGGGCTCGTCAACCTCGACTTCGCCGACGTTCGCACCGTCATGGAGAAGGGCGGCGTCGCGATGATCGGGCTCGGCGAGTCCGACTCCGACTCGAAGGCGCAGGACTCGGTGAAGTCCGCGCTCCGCTCGCCGCTGCTTGACGTCGACATCTCCGGCGCGAACTCCGCCCTAGTCAACGTCACCGGCGGCACCGACATGTCCATCGAGGAGGCCGAAGGCGTCGTCGAGGAGATCTACGACCGGATCGACCCCGACGCCCGGATCATCTGGGGCACCTCGGTCGACGAGGAGCTGGAAGGCGAGATGCGGACCATGATCGTGGTGACCGGCGTCGAGTCCCCGCAGATCTACGGCCGCAACGGTGAGGCTCCCGAGGGGGAGGCGGCTCCCGAGATGGAAGACATCGACTACGTCGAATAACCGCTTCGTCGACGGCGGAGCCCGGTCAGTTTCGGATCGAGCGCTACCCCTGCCGTTCCGTGTCTGTCTCCGCCGGCTCAAGCCTCTTTCCGCCAGTTCGTCTCTGTTTCCGTCGTTCCGTGTCTGTTTCCGCCCGTCTCGACCGATCTCCACCCGTTTTTGCCATCGCCCGTCGTTCCCGATCCGAGCGCCTCGCATCAAAAGGTAAAAACCGGATCGACTCCAACCGCTTCCTAACATGGACGTTCCGTACGACCTCAACAGCTACATTCGGGTGCTGAAACTGGCGAGCACGCCGGGCACTGGCGAGTTTCTCCAGGTGTCGAAGATCGCCGGGGCCGGGATCCTCCTCATCGGCTTCATCGGCTTCCTGATGTTCGCGCTCATGAGCCTCCTGCCGGGGGTCGGCGCGTAATGCCGATCTTCTCGGTCAAGACCACCGCGAGCCAGGAGCGGACCGTCGCCGACATGCTCGCGGAGAAGGAGATGCCGGAGATACAGGCGGTCATCGCCCCCGACCAGCTCACGAGCTACGTGATGGTCGAGGCCTCCGACGGGAGCGTCTTCGCCCGGATCCTCGACGAGATCCCCCACGCACGCGGCGTGATTCAGGGCTCCGAGGGACCGGCGCAGAGCCCCTTCTCCGAGGTCGAGCACTTCCTCTCGCCCACCCCCGACGTGGAGGGGATCGCCGAGGGCGACATCGTCGAGCTGATCGCCGGGCCGTTTAAAGGCGAGAAGGCCCGCGTCCAGCGGATCGACGAGGGGAAAGACCAGGTGACCGTCGAGCTGTACGAGGCGACCGTCCCGATTCCGGTGACGGTCCGCGGCGACCAGATCCGCGTGCTCGACTCGGACGAGCGCTGATCGGGTTGGGCATCTCTGCAGGAGTCAGCCGGTTTCGCGCGTCCGTCGAAACTACCCGAGGATTCGTCGGCAACGACAAGGGCTTTATCTGACGCCGACTGACGCTTCGGACATGTTCGGTTCCGGCGTACCGGCGGTTCTGACTCTCTTGCCGGACACGTTCACGTTCGCGTGGATCGTCGCGATCCTCTTCGGCGTCTCGTGGCTGCTCGACAGCCGCGGGCTCGCGGCGGGCCGGTCGCTCGCGGCCGGCACGTGGGCGCTGTTCGGGCTCTTCTGGCTGTCGACGGTGCCGTACTTCGCGTTCGAACACCAGAGCTACGTCGAGTCGATCCTCGCCCTCGTCGGGGTCCCCGCCTGCATGTACGCGGGCTATCTCCTGTACGACGGGCGGGCGTCGCTGTTCACCCTCACGCGGGCGATCGCGATCATGCTGTTCATCTACCTGCCGTTCGAGACGATCCCGGCGTTCTCGATCGCGGGGGTCGCGTTCCCCGAGCCGCGCCGGATCCTCATCGAGGTCGTCGCGACGCAGACCGGGATGCTCATCGACCTGCTCGGCTACGCGCCGGAGCGGGTGGCGAGCAGCGAAGGGTACGACGCGGCCTACCTGTGGACGCTCGACGACGGTCACACCTACCGGATCGACATCGTGCTCGCCTGTACGGGCCTCGGCAGCATGGCGATCTTCGGCGGGCTCGTCGCGGCCGTCGAGGCGCCCCTGCGGCGGAAGCTCCGCGGGCTCGCGGTGTCGGTCTCGCTCATCTACGTCCTCAACATCCTCCGGACCACGTTCATCTCGGTCGCCGCGGGCAACCAGTACATGCACTGGTACCCGGACGTCGTGTTGCTGATGTTCGGCGCGAGCGACCCGTACCGCGTGTCGTTCCTGATATCCGACCGGATCATGAGCCAGCTGCTCGCCGTCGTGGCGCTGATCGGGATCACCTTCCTGGTCGTGCGAGAGCTCCCGGAGCTCGTGGTCATCCTCGAGGACGTGCTCTACCTGCTCACCGGCGAGGAACACGATCTGACGCAGACCCTCGACCTCCCACGGGAGCCGACCAACCGCTGACCCGACGCCGCGCGGGTGGCCCGTGTCGAGGGTATATAATGTATAGTAAGCTATAGGCGTCGCTGTCGATTGCTCGGTGTATGGTCGCGCTGACTCGGTCGGCGGGGACGCTCCGGCGGCTCTGGCGGCGGCGCCGACGAGGTGACGCCCCGTGTTAAGCGCCATCGACCCGCTGGTGTACCTCCAGACGAACGTCGCGAAACTGGTCTTGGCGACCGTGCTGGGGATGTTCCTCGGACTGGAACGGGAGTGGTCCCAGAAGTCCGCGGGGATCCGGACCTTCGCGCTGATCGGCCTCGCGGCGGCCGTCTTCTCGCTGCTCGACGACGACGGGCTCCTGATCGTCGGAGGCGTGTTGATCGTCGCCATCGCGGTGCTGCTCGCGGTCCGGAGCTTCGTTGAGGAGGACGTCGACGGGCTCTCGCTGACCACGTCGGTGTCGATGCTCGTCACGTACGGGGTCGGCACGCTCGTCGCCGAGGAGTTCTTTATCGAGGCGGTGACGGTGGCTGTGCTCTCCTCGCTCCTGCTCGTGTTGAAACGCGAGCTCCACCAGTTCGCCTGGGGGCTCTCGCGCGAGGAGGTCCGCAGCGCGGTCGAGTTCACGATCCTCGCGTTCGTCGTCTTCCCGCTTCTCCCGGCCGAGACGATCGACCCGTGGGGCGCGGTCCAGCCGCGGCTCATCTGGTCGCTGGTCGTCGCCGTCAGTGCCATCGGCTTCGTCAACTACGTGCTCGTGAAGCGGTACCAGGGGCGCGGCTACGCAGTCACCGGCTTCTTCGGCGGACTCGTGAACTCCACCGCCGTCGTCGCGGAGATGGCGAAACGCGCGAAGGGTCGTGCGGACTTACAGGACATCGCGGTCGGTTCGATCCTACTGGCGAACGCCGCGATGGCCCTCCGGAACGCGGCGGTCGTCGCCGCGTTCGTCCCCGAGGCCGCCGTGGTCGTCGGCGCGCCGCTGGGCGCGATCACGGTCGCGGGCGTCCTCGTCGCGGTGTGGCGCAGCGACTGGCGGACGACGATGGGGGCGGAGCTGACCTCGCCGTTCAGCCTCCGGAACGCCCTAACGTTCGGCGCGCTGTTCCTCGCCGTGCTGCTCGTCTCGGCGGGCGCCGAGCGGGCGTTCGGCGCGGGCGGGTTCGTCGCCACGTCGTTCCTCGCCGGGCTCGTCTCCTCGGGGACGGCGACGACCACGGCCGTCTCGCTCCTCGGGACCGGACAGATAACCGTCGACACAGCAGTCGCGGGCGTCGTCGCGGGGACGGCCGCGAGCGTCCTCGTTAAGACCGCGTTCGCCGCGAGCATCGCGCGGGAACTGGTCCGGCCGGTGCTGTTCTGGAACCTCGTATTGATCGCGGTGGGGATCGCGGCCGGCGCGCCGCTGCTCCTCTTCTGACGGGCAGACAGGGGAACGGCCGCGACGTGTCGACTCGGGCGAGGTGGTCGGCGGCGACGTGTCGACTCAGGAGAGGTGCTCGGCCACGTCGGTCGAAGAGACCATCCCGACGTAGTCGTCGTTGACGACGGGCAGGTGTTTCACCCCGTACATCGTCATCATCGCCGCGACCTCCTCCATCATGAGGTCCGGCGTCACCGTTTCGACGTTCTCGGTCATCACGTCGCGAACCGTCGTTTCCTCGGGGTTCTTCCCCTCGGCGACGGCGCTGACGATGTCGCTCTGAGTGACGATACAGCCGCCCCCGGTCGTCACGACGAGCGCGCTGATGTCGCCGTCGCTCATCCGCCGCGCCGCCTCGCGGAGCGGTTCGCTGACTCCGATCGTCTCGAGCGGCGTCGACATGACATCGCTGACCCTGGTCCGGTCGTTCAGATCCATACACTGCCGTGTGTTATCATATCAGATGACTCTTCCGGCTGGCGCAACGAGACGGGCTCACGGACTCGTCTCCGACCGCCGGCCCCCGGTCGCCGGCGCACCGCGTCTACCGGCCGGCTACCGCTTCTCCGAGGCGTACGCGGTGAGGTCGGTCGTCGAGACCATCCCGACCAGTTCCCCGCCCGCCGCGACCACCGGCAGGTGCGTGTACCCCCGGTCGGTCGGCTCCGCGAGGTCTTCGACCGAGTCGTCTGGAGACACGGTGACGACGTCCGTCGTCATGAACGCCTCGACGGGGGTCTCGTCTTCGGGCTCGTTCCGCCGGACGAGCGAGACGAAATCGGTCGCGGTGATCAGCCCCGTCAGGCGCCTGTCCCCGTCGACGACGAGGACCGAACTCACACCGGTCTCCAGCATGCGCTTCGCCGCGTCCGCGGCCGCCGCTCCCGGTTCGATCGTGACGAGTTCGGTCGACATCAGTCGCTCGACGGGGACGTCTGTCATGAACTGTGATAACGCGAGACAGGGATATCAAACATCCGGTCGGCGACCCGACCGCCTCCGCGCTCACTCCTCGACGAGGTCCGCCGGCGCGCCCGCCAGCCCGGCCAGCGCGTCGGCCTCGACGTGGTGCAAGTCCCCGGGGATCACGAGCAGGTGCAGCGGGGCACCGAACTCGCGATCCGCGAGCGCGCTCAGGCTGTCGGCGGCGACCACCNATCAGAGATGTGTATAAGAGACAGGTCATGTACTCCTCGTGGTCCGGGTCGGGTCCGGTCGGTCCGGTCCCGACCTTGATGTCGAGGTAGACGACGGTGTGGAGCCCGCGCTCGCGGTTCGCCTCGATCGTGTCGATCACGCTCCCGGGCACGTCGTCGCCGCCGTGGGCGTACGGGAACGGGAGCGTCGTCGCCTTGCCGAACCGGTAGTTCTGGAGGCCCGTCAGACTCGACGCCGCAGACTGGGCGGTCACGCCGTGGACCACTCGGGTGTCGATCCCGCGCTCCTCGGCCCGTAGCCGGAGGTCGGTGTGCGTCGTCGAGATCATCGTGTCGCCCGCGGTGAGGAACGCCGCGTGACCGTCTTCTGCGGCGGCGAGAATCGCCTCTGGGTCCCGCTCGACGCCCTCGCGCGTCCGGACTTCGATCGCCGTGTCGTGGTACGCCTCCAGGTCGTCGACCTCAGCGCCGACAAGTCGGCTGGTGTAGAACTCCGCGAACACCCGGTCCGCTGACCGGAGCGCCTCGCGCCCCTCGACGGTGATCGAGCGCTCGTCGTAGAGGCCGAGTCCGATAAACGTGAGCATACAAGCCTTCGGACCGGCGGCGAGTAAAAGGGCGCGGAACGCCGACGCGCCCCCGCTGAGACGAGCAAACCAAACGGTCGATACTGATGGTTCTCGGGGGCGTGACGCCGAATATTAAAGGTCCTTCATGATCGTCTCTTGTGATTCCATAGCAAGCCCTAAGAGGTAACCAACACAAAGTCAACCTACTAGGCCCTCACGGGCTCACATACCACTATGACTGACGACGAACTCATCTGGCGGATATCGGGGGGATCCGGCGACGGGATCGCTTCGACGAGCCAGAACTTCGCAAAGGCCTTGATGCGATCGGGGCTCAACGTGTTCACGCATCGCCACTATCCGTCCCGCATCCGCGGGGGTCACACCTACACCGAGGTCCGGGCCTCTGCGGACCCGGTGGAATCCCGGGGAGACGGGTACAACTTCCTGCTCGCACTCGGCGACTCGTTCGCCCGCAACCCGCAGGAGAAATCCGTCTACGGGAACGAGGAGATCAAGCCGCTCTCGGAGAACCTAGACGAACTCCGCGAGGGCGGGGTCATCGTGTACGACGAGGGGCTTCTCGACGCATCCGAGATCCCGGACTTCGAGGAGCGCGCCGAGGAGAACGACTGGCACGTGTTCCCCCTCGACCTCCGCGGGCTCGCCCGCGACATGGGTCGTGAGGTCATGCGCAACACCGCGGGCGTCGGCGCGACCTGCGCCCTGACGGGCATGGACCTCAACCACGTCGAGGACCTGATGCGCGACGCGATGCCGGAGAAGATCCTCGAACCGAACCTGGAGATCCTCGAAACCGCCTACGACCAGGTTCGCGAGGAGTACGACGTGGACGCTCCGGACGTGTCGGTACCGACCGGCGAGCACGACGAGACGCAGCTGCTCATGTCGGGCTCGGACGCCATCTCCTACGGCGCCATCGACGAGGGATGCCGCTTCATCGCCGGCTACCCCATGACGCCGTGGACCGAAGTGTTCACCATCATGACCCAGAACCTGCCGGAGCTCGGCGGGATCTCCGAGCAGGTCGAAGACGAGATCGCCGCGGCCGCGCTCGCGGTCGGGGCCTCCCACGCCGGCGTGAAGGCCATGTCCGGCTCCTCCGGCGGCGGCTTCGCGCTGATGTCGGAGCCGCTCGGGCTCGCGGAGATGACGGAGACGCCCGTCGTCCTCGTCGAGGCCATGCGCGCCGGTCCGTCGACCGGAATGCCGACGAAGCCGGAGCAGTCCGACCTCGAACACGTCCTGTACACCTCGCAGGGCGACTCCCAGCGCGTCGTTCTGGCGCCCGGGACCGTCGAGGAAGCGTACGAGCAGTCGCGGATCGCCTTCCGGCTGGCCTACGAGTACCAGATCCCGGCGATCCTGCTGTACGACCAGAAGCTCGGCGGCGAGATGACCAACGTCCCGAAGAGCCACTTCGACCGCGAGCCCAACCCGACGCTCGGGAAGACGCTCTCCGAGGACGCGCTCGCCGACGAGCCCCACTCGACCGACGGGAAGTTCCACCGGTTCCAGCACGACGTCGAGGACGGCGTCTCCCCGCGCTCGATCCCCGGCCAGAAGGGCGGTCGCTTCCTCGCGACTGGCAACGAGCACAGCCCGACCGGCCACATCGAGGAGTCGCCGGACAACCGCGTCGCGCAGATCGACCGGCGGACCCAGAAGCTGGAGGCGATCCGCGCCGACCTCGACACCGAGGACACCGGCTCGTACGCCGGCCCCGAGGACGCCCAGTACGGCATCCTCACGTTCGGCAGCCAGCAGGGCACCGTCGAGGAGGCGGTCGGTCGCCTCAACGACGCCGGCGTCTCGGTGAAGTCGTACGGCGTCTCCGACATGCTGCCGTTCCCGACCGAACAGGTCGAGGCGTTCATCGAGAGCGTCGACGAAGTCCTCGTCGTCGAGATGACGGCGTCCGGACAGTTCCGCGGGCTCGTTCAGAAGAACCTCGGCCGCTACGGCGAGAGGCTGTCGAGCCTGTTGAAGTACAACGGGAACCCGTTCGAGCCCGCCGAGGTCGTCGACGGGTTCGAGGCCGCGATCATCGAGGGCGACGGCGACGCGTCCGGCCACCAGACCACCTTCGTCCCAGCCGCAGGTGACTAACCAATGAGCACGTTTTCAGCAATCGGAGAGGAGCGAGAGATCGACCGCGACGAGTACACTCCCGACGTCGAGCCGCAGCCGACCTGGTGTCCTGGCTGTGGTGACTTCAGCGTCCTGAAGGCGCTCAAGCAGGCGCTCCCCGAGGTCGGCCGCTCGCCCGAGGAGACGCTCCTGTGTACCGGGATCGGCTGTTCCGGCAAGCTGAACAGCTACCTCGACACGTACGGGTTCCACACGATCCACGGGCGCTCGCTGCCCGTGGCCCGCGCCGCGAAGCTCGCGAACCCCGACCTCGAAGTGATCGCCGCCGGCGGTGACGGCGACGGCTACGGGATCGGCGGGAACCACTTCCTGCACACGGCCCGGGAGAACCACGACATGACGTACATCGTCTTCAACAACGAGATCTTCGGGCTCACGAAGGGACAGACCTCCCCGACGAGCCCCAAGGGTCACAAGTCGAAGACGCAGCCGCACGGCAGCGCTAAGGAGCCGCTCAAGCCGCTCTCGCTGTCGCTGAACGCCGGCGCCTCGTACGTCGCTCGCACGGCCGCGGTCAACCCGAACCAGGCGAAGGAGATCATCATCGAGGCGATCGAGCACGACGGCTTCGCGCACGTCGACTTCCTCACGCAGTGTCCGACCTGGAACAAGGACGCGCGGCAGTACGTCCCGTACATCGACGTGCAGGAGTCGGAAGACTACGACTTCGACACGACCGACAAGGTCGAGGCCGCGGAGATGATGCGCGAGACGGAGGAGGCGCTCCACGAAGGGAAAGTCCTCACCGGTCGTTACTACGTCGACGACGACCGCCCGTCCTACGGCGCCGAGAAGCAGGCGATCGGCGAGATGCCCGAAGAGCCGCTGGCCGAGCGCTACTGGGACGACGACTACGAGTGGGAGCGCTCCCACGAAAAGTTCCTCGACAAACACGCCTAACGCCGGCGTAGACCGGGATCGCTCGCCGATCCCGCCGCGGTTCGCCGTCCGTTCGTCTCGTTTTTCGGTTCGCAAGGTATTTTTTCCGTGGTGACAAAGCAGTAGTCATGAGTACGGTATCGACGGAGGAACGGATCCTGTCGGTGTTAGAGGAGGACGCGCAGGCGTCCTGCGCGGAGATCGCCGACCGGGCAGACGTCTCGAAGCCGACGGTGCGGAAGTATATCGACCGCCTCGAAGAGAAGGGCGTGATCGTCGGCTACTCCGCGGAGATCGACCCGAAGAAGCTCTCGTCGCAGTCGATCGCGATGGTCGGGATGGACGTCGACTCGGGACAGTACGTGGGGGCGACGCGGGAGCTGAAGGAGCTCGACGAGGTGCAGGCGCTGTACACCTCCTCCGGCGACCACATGCTGATGGCCGAGGTCCGCGCCGGCGACGGCGACGAACTCGGCAACGTCATCTCCGAGAAGCTCCTCGGCGTGGACGGCGTCACCGCCGCGCATCCCTCCTTCCTGCAAGAACGACTGAAGTAAGCTCTGGACGGTCGGTTCGGCCCAGACGGATATTTCCTTTCGGTAGACGGGCGCGATAAGGAGCCCCCGCGTCGCCGAGCCGCCGGGCCGCGGCGCTCGTCACCGGAGCGCGTCGACGTCGGCGACGACGAGCGACTCGTCGCCGGCCGGGCCGCGACGGGTGCCTCGGTGGGCGAACCCGTGCGCGCTGAAGAACTCGGTGGCGCCGGGGCTGTCCGTGGGAACGCTCGCGCGAAGCGTCTCGACGCCGCTGTCGCTCACCGACGACGCGACGCGGGAGAGCAGCTCGGCCGCGACGCCCTCGCCCGCGTGGGTCGGGTGGACCCACAGCGCGAGGAGTTCGGCCTCCCGGCCGTCCCCCCCTGCGTCCCCCGGTCCGTCGGTCGCCTCCGTCGGGTCCGGATGGGCGATGGCGACGCCTACCGGCCCGTTGTCGTCCTCCATCAGGAACGACCACTCGGCCTCCGCGGCGGCCTCGCGGACGCCCGCGGCGGACACGTCGAGAAGGGGGGCTCCAATGTCGTCGAAGACGGTCGCCTCGCGGGCCCGCGAGACTGCCGTCCGCAGCGCTTCCGCATCGTCGGGCCGGGCCGCCCGGACATGCATGTACGACCGTGAGTAAAGAAGTCACCTATAGGTTTCGGGATGGCAACGTTTCGCACGACAGCGGCGAGAACACGTAGCCCGATCAGTTATCGGTCGGATCGGCGGACGGTGATCGTGTGATCCTGCGCGTAGCGTGCTATCGGTCGCGTGAACCGCTGTTCAAGTCGTCACGCGACCGGTTCGATACCGATCGTGACCGTGACGTCTTCGACCTCCCACTCCTCGACGAGTCCGCCCTCGCCGTCTGCGGCGTCGCGCGGGTCGTCAAGCCACGCGTCGGCGCGCACCTCGCCGGCGATCAGGTCGGTGTGCTCGTCGACGAACCCGGTGACCCGGTCGTCGTCGACCGCGACGCCCACGCGGATCCGGGCCTCCACGTCCAGGTCGAGCTCCTTGCGCATCTCCTGAACTCGGCGGATCACGTCGCGAGCGTACCCCTCGGACTCGATCTCGGGCGTCAGTGAGGTGTCGACGTAGACGGCGCCGCCGTCGAAGTCGGCGCCGGAGACGTGTTCCGGCGGCTCCGCGACGTACTCGACCATCTCGTCGCCGAGTTCGACCGGCTCGCCGTCGACGGTCACCTCGCCGCCCTCGACCGCGGCGCGGGTCGCGCCCTGCACCGCGTTCATCACTTTCTGTGCGTCCGCGCCGAAGGCCGGACCGATCGCGCCCATCTGCGGCTCGGCGGTCTCGACCAGTTCGTCGAACGCGTCGGTGACGGTCACCGCGCGGGCGTTGACGCGCTCGCCGATCAGGTCGGCGAGGCGCTCGACAGCGGCGGTCACCTCGTCGTCGTCGCTCTCGACGATCACGCGCGGCACGGGCCAGCGGAGCTTGCGGCCGGCCTGCTGGCGGGCGTTCGCCGCGGCCTCCTCCACGTCGCGGAGGACGGCCACGTCGCGCTCCAGCTCGGAGTCCCGAAGGTCCTCGTCCAGCTCGGGGTAGTCGAGCTGGTGCACGGTGGTGGCCTCGCCGTCGAGGGTCTGGTACATGCGCTCGGTCAGGTACGGCGCGATCGGCGCGAGCAGTCGGATTACCTCGTCGAGAACGGTTGCCAGGGTCGCGTAGGCGCCGCGCTTCGAGGCGGAGTCGGCTTCTTCCCACATGCGGTCGCGGACCGCCTTCACGTAGAACCGCGAGACGTCCTGCGTGACGAACTCGATCACCGGGTTGACGGCGTCGCTGACGCGGTAGTCGGCCCACGCCTCCTCGACCTCGGCCTCCACGGACTGGAGCCGGGAGAGCACCCACTCGTCGACGAGTTCGAGCTCGCCGTCGTCGAGGGAGGCGTCGGCGGGGTCGTAGCCGTCGAGCTCCATGTACTCCAGCGGGAAGCGGAACACGTTCCAGAGGATGTTGAGCTTCCCCTGGATCTCTCCGAGCCCGTCCCACTCGAACGCGAGGTCGACCCCCTGCTGGTCGTGGCTCAGCAGGTAGGTGCGGAGGGGGTCGCGGCCGGCGCGCTCGATAGCCTCCTCCGGGGTGACGATGTTGCCGACGGACTTGGACATCTTGCGACCGTCCTCGTCGTTGGCGAACCCGTGCATCAGCACCTCTTCGTATGGGATCTCGCCGACTGCGGCGGTTCCCATCCCGAGCTGGGACCAGAACCAGCCGCGGGTCTGGTCGTGCGCTTCGACGATGAAGTCGGCGGGCCACAGCTCGTCGTGGGCGGTCTCGTCGCTCGGGTACCCGAGCGTGCCCCAGCTGGCGACCGAGGAGTCGAGCCACACGTCGAACACGTCCTCGACGCGGCGGTAGGTGGTCCCATCCTCGACGATACTCAGGCCGTCGACGGAGGGGCGGTGGAGGTCGATCGACTCGGGGTCGATGTACTCCTCGACGCGCTCGGCGAGCTCCTCGCGCGTGCCGATGACGATCATGTCCTCGTCGAGGTTCCCGGCCTCGGCGTCCTCCGGCACCCAGATCGGGATCGGCACGCCCCAGTAGCGCTGCCGGGAGACGTTCCAGTCGGGCGCGTCCTCGATGAAGTCGCGGAACCGGTTGTCTCGGGCCCACTGCGGGTGCCACTCCGAGTCCTCCATGTTCTCGAGGAGCTCGTCTTTCACGTCCGTGATCGAGATGAACCACTGGTCGGTGACCAGCTGGATGATCCCGGTGTCACAGCGCCAGCAGTGGCCGTAGCTGTGGTCCACGGTGCCGTGCGCGAGCATGTGGTCGTCGGCGACCAGGTCGTCGACGATGTCGTCGTTGGCGTCGCGCACGAACTGGCCGGCGTACTCCCCAGCGGCCTCGGTGAACTCGCCGTTGGGACCGACGGGACAGTAGATGTCGAGTCCGAGCTCTGTGCCGCGGTGGAAGTCCTCTTCCCCGTGGCCCGGCGCGGAGTGAACGAGGCCGGTGCGGTCGGCCTCGACGTAGTCGGCGGCGTACACCTGCCCGGCGCCCTCGAAGTCCGGGTACTCGGCGACGCGGTCGGCGAGCGGGTGGTCGTACGCCCAGCCGACGAGGTCGGCGCCCGTCAGCTCGGCCTCGACCTCGTACTCCTCGTAGCGCCCCTCGCCGAGCACGTCCTCGACGCACTCCTCGGCGACGTAGATGAGCTCGCTCTCGCCGCCCTTCTCGGCGCGGACCGCGTTGTAGGTGAGGTCCTCGTCGACGGCGACGAAGGTGTTCGCGGGGATCGTCCACGGCGTCGTCGTCCAGATGACGAGGCTTCCCTCGCGGTCCGCGAGCGGGAACTTGACGTAGGTGGAAGGGTCCTCGACGTCCTCGTACTCGACCTCGTTGTTGGCGAGCCCGGTCTCACACCGCGGGCACTGCGAGATCGATCGTTTCCCCTGTTCGACGAGCCCGTTCTCGGCGACCTCGGAGAACGCCCACCACGCGGCCTCCATGTACTCGGGGTCGATCGTCTCGTAGGGGTCCTCCCAGTCCATCCACACGCCGATGGACTTGAAGTCCTCGTCCATCGCCGCCCGGTTTTCCAGGGCGAACTCCTTGCACTTCTGGATGAACGGCTCCATCCCGTACTCCTCGATGTCCCGCTTGTTCTCGAAGCCGAGCTCCTCCTCGACTTTCACCTCGATCGGGAGCCCGTGCATGTCGTATCCCGGGCGGTCGGTGACGCGGTGGCCGGTCATCCGTTTGTGGCGGATGATCGCGTCCTTCAGCGTCTTGTTCCACGCCGTGCCGAGGTGCATCTGCCCGGAGGTGTACGGCGGGCCGTCCACGAAGAAGAAGGGCGGGTCGTCGGCGTGCGCCTCCTTCGCCGCCTCGTAGGCGCCGGTGTCGTCCCAGTATTCGTCGACCCCGGACTCGACGTCCGCGGGCGTATACTGGTCGTCGATATCGTCCATACGGATCGGTCTTGACGCGGATATTTGAATACGACGGAGTTACGCGTCTGTGTGGCACGGATTGGCGAGGCGGTGATTCCCCCGACCGGTCAGCCGATCGACCGCGCCGACCGCCGCTGCCGCCACGCTTTATAAACCGCGGCCGAGACCCGCCCGTATGGACTACCGACGGCTCGGCAACACGGGACTCACCGTCTCGGAGCTCTGCTTCGGGACGTGGCGCTTCGGGCGGGAAACGAACGGCGTCGTCGAGACGGGCCGCGAGGAGGCGCACGATCTCCTCGACGCGGCGGCCGACCACGGGGTCAACTTCATCGACACCGCCAACGTGTACGGGACGCCGAACGGGACGAGCGAGGAGTACATCGGCGAGTGGCTCGCGGACCGCGACCGCGAGGACTACGTGATCGCCTCGAAGGTGTACTTCCCGTTCGACGGGCGCGGCGAGCCCGGTCCCAACGACTCGGGGCTCGGCCGCAAGCACATCCGAGCGCAGGTCGAGGGGACGCTCGACCGGCTCGACACCGACTACCTCGACGTCTACTACATCCACCGCTGGGACGAGGAGACGCCGATCGAGGAGACGATGCGCGTCCTCGACGAGCTGGTCTCGGAGGGGAAGGTACACTACCTCGGCGCGTCGACGATGGCGGCGTGGCAGCTGACGAAGGCGCTGTGGACCGCCGACGCGAACGACTACACCCGGTTCGACGTGGTCCAGCCGCTCCACCACGCCGGCTACTACGAGGACGTCGAGGGGTACCTCGACGTGTGTGCCGATCAGGACCTCGCCGTCTGCCCGTACTCCCCGCTGGCCGGCGGGTTCCTCACGGGCAAGTACGAGCGCGCCGACCCGGACGACCCCGAGCAGGTGATCGCGCCGGACGGCTCGCGGGCCAGCTTCGACGACCGGTTCGAGCGCTTCTACCTCTCCGAGCGCGGCTGGAAGGTGCTGGACGCGGTCCGCGAGGTCGCCGACGAGCTCGACGCGACGCCGGCACAGACCGCGCTCGCGTGGCTCACCGAGTGGGACGAGTTCACTTGCGTCCCCATCGTGGGCGCGCGCACGACGGACCAGCTCGCCGAGAACGTCGCCGCGACCGACCTCGAGATGTCCGACGCGCAGTGGGACCGCATCATGGACGCGCGGTACGACCCGGACGGGAACCTCTGGGGGCACTGAGTGGTCGAGGAACGCACCGGGCGGTCCCACCGCGGTGCGTCGCGGGCGTCCCGCGCTACGTCTCGAAGTCCGGTAGGTCGTCGGGCGCCTCGAACTCGGCCTCCCAATCGATGTACTCCTCCTTCAGCGTCTCGCAGACGATCTGTCCGAGCTCCGTGAGCCCCGCGTTAATAGCGGAGACGGTGCCCCACGAGTCGAGCTCCGGGTGGAGGTCGCGCTCCTTCCAGTCTTCGGGGAGTCCGGGGGCGTGATAGCCGACGCGGTCGGCGAAGTCGTCCCAGAAGAAGTCGAACCGGGAGACCAACTCCAGGTCGAGCGCGATCCGCCAGTCCGCCTCGTCCATGTCGCTGCCCGCGGCCCACTCCGCGAACGCCTCCTCCCAGGCGCCCTCGCGCAGGAACGCCTCCAGCTCGTCGCGGCGGTACTCGCCGCCGGCGACCTCCGCGTCCTCGTACTCGTTCGGGTCCACGGCGGCGAGTTCTGGCGGCTCCGGCGGATCGACGTCGAGTGTCATGGATCCCGTTCCGCGCCGGCGACTCAAAACGGTACGGGAGCGCGCTGGTCCTCAGCGACGCCTCCCTCGCGCCTCGCCTCGATCCGGTCCTTTTACCGCCGTCCCTCACCGAGCCTCGCACATGGAGTTCCGCGACATCTCCCGTCGGGTGGGGATCGCCGCCGGCGTCGTCACCGTCCTCGCGCTCGCCGCGCCGTACGCGGTCCTGTCGGGGGGAGCGTACGCGTCACAGCTCGCCGACTACTACGCCTCGGGGATCGTCGGCGCGGCCGGAATCGCCCTCTTCGCGCTGCTCAGCGTCGTCGTCATCGCCTCCGTCGAGCGCGGGAACCTCGACCCCGGAACGCTCGCCGGCGCCGCGGTCGTCCTCGGCGTCGCGACGACCCTGAGCGCGGTGACGTGGGCGCTGGGGATCGAGCCCAGCCCGATGTTCCGCGACAACCTCTGGCTGGTGTGGCACGCCCGCGTCGTCGTCGCGCTCTCCGTCCCGATACCGGTGGCCGCCGCGGCGTACGCCCGCGGGCTGTTGGCATAGCGTCGCTCCCCGTCGCTTCCCGTCGGTGAACCCCGAACGCGTGCCGATGTCTTCCGAACGAAAGGCCCTTAAGTTGGTGACGTGTATCCTGAAGTGGACTAGGTCGGGCGGTTAGGCCCCGCTCGTCACCCGTGAGGTAGTCTTTAGCGGGGACCGAACAGCGGGTGCGTCCGGTCTGACCGGCGCGGGCCCCGAGAGCCAACGTGGAAGCCTCGTCCGCCGGGGACAGCGGTCCGCGACGCCCGCTCGCAGGAGCGGTCCGTCGCGGTTCGTCGGCGACACCGGGTCAGGCGCGGAAGCGAGCAGCCCATCGCCGAACGCCCGTCGCTCGTCGGGTCGCGGGGTGGAGAAGGCAACCGGGATACCCCGCGCCGGAACGCCGGGCTATCCCGCCTGTCCGCCATTCATACTCGTTTTCACCGCCGCTAGCGACGGGTACCGTCTCGGCGGAGTTTTCCGGTCAGTCTCGTCGATCGGGCAGGTCGATGTCGCCGGCCTCGCCGACCTGATCGCCTTCACCGGCCAGATCGCCCTCGCCGGTCAAGTCACCCCCGCTCCCCCCGTGCACCGCGCCGAGCAGCTCGTCCTCGTCGACCCCGCGGTCGGCGTCGCCGCTAATACGGACGATCCGGTCGCTGGCCGCCAGTACCGCCGCGTTCGCCTCGCTTTCGCTCGCCGACTCCGCCTCGGCTTCCCCGGTTTCCCCGGTTTTCCCGACCGCGACCGTCACCTCGGCTTCCCGCGCGAGGGCGGTCGCCTCGTCCCGTCGCTCGGGCGGGACCGCCGCGAAGGGGGGCGCCGTCACGGCGGGAGCGTCCGCGTCGACCGCGACACCGGCGGCCGCGTCGCCCTCGGGGACCACGCCGACGGAAACGGCGTGGTCCGCCGCGGACAGCCGCGCGACGACCCGCGCCGCCGGTCGCCCCGTCCCGACGACGTGGACGCGGCGCGAGCCGAGCGAGCCTCTCGGCCCCTCACCGTCGGCCTCGTCGAACGCGGTGACCGTCGGCGACCCCGTCGCCGGGTTCTCGCCGACGAACGTCTCGGCGCCGAACGCGTCCCGGAGCGTCTCTGCCGTCAACACCGCCTCGGGCGGGCCGGCGGCTCGGACGCCGCCGTTGGCGAGGACGACGATCTCGTCGCAGTACCGCGCGGCCACGTCGAGGTCGTGGATGGCTGCGAGCGCGGCGCGCCCGTCGTCGACGAGGCGCCTGACGAGTTCGAGGGTCCGGACCGCGTGGTTCACGTCGAGGCTCGCCGTCGGCTCGTCGAGCAGCAGCGACGGGGTCTCCTGCGCCAGCGCCCGCGCCAGCAGGACGCGCTGGCGCTCGCCGCCGGAGACCTCGGTGATCGCCCGGTCGGCGAAGCGAGCGACGTCCGCCGCGTCCATCGCCTCGCGGACCGCGCGCTCGTCGTCGGGACCGTGACCGTCGAACCGGCCGAGGTGCGGCGTCCGGCCCATCTCGACGATCTGTCGCACCCGGAAGTCGAACGCGAGGTTCGTCCCCTGCGGGACGCTGGCGACCCGTCGCCCGGCCTCGCGCGGGGACAGCGATTCCGCGGGGTCGCCGTCGAGCCGGACCTCGCCGGCGTCGGGTGAGAGCGTCCCCTTGATCGCCCGGAGGACGGTCGTCTTCCCCGCGCCGTTCGGCCCGACGAGCCCCACGAGCGACCCGCGTTCGACTCGGAGGTCGACGCCCGAGACAACGGGGACGTCGCCGAAGGAGACGGACAGGTCGCTGACCTCGATCGGCGGTGTGTCGCCGGCCGGGTCGACGGCGGAGGCCGCCGAGTCGTCGGCTGTGTCGGGCGCCGAGTCGTCGGCTGTGTCGGGCGCCGAGTCGTCGGCAGTGCCGGGCGCCGGGTCGTCGCCCGTGAAGCGTTCCGAGCCGCTGACGGTCGGAGATTCGGCGGTCACAGCTCGTGCACCTCCCGAGTCATGAGCAGGTAGATGAAGAACGGTGCGCCCACCGCCGCGGTAACGATCCCGACCGGCAGCTCGGTGCTCCCGGCGCGGGCGATCGTGTCGGCGGCGACGAGGAATGACCCGCCCGCGAGCGCGGCGCTCGGGAGCAGGACGCGGTGGTCCGGACCGACGACCAGTCGGAGCATGTGCGGAACGATCAGGCCGACGAAGCCGATGACGCCGGCGAAGGCGACGCCCGCGGCCGTGATCAGCGCGGCGGCGCCGAGCAGGATCCGCTTGGTGCGCTCGACCGCGATGCCGAGGCCGCGCGCCTCCTCCTCGCCGAGCAGCATGACGTTGAGATCGCGAGCGTACACCAACAGAACCCCGAACAGCGGCGGCACGACGACCGCGGTGACCGCGACGTCGCTCCACGCGGCGCCGGAGAGGTGGCCCATCAGCCACGCGACGATCCGGCGGAGCGACTCGCCGGCCTGCAGCTGGAGGTACGAGATGACCGCGCCGAGGAACGTCTGAACGGCCACGCCGGCGAGGAGCAGGGTCGCGACCGGGGTCCGCCCGTGCCGCGTCGCGATGGCGTACACGCCGAAGGCGGCGACGAGGGCCCCGACGAACGCGAAGAGGCTCACGCCGGCGCCGTGCGAGAGGGCCAGGTCGACCGCGCCGACGACCGGGAGCGTCAGGGTCGCCGACAGCGCGACGGGGAAGACGATGAACGCGACCGCGCCGACCGCCGCGCCCGAAGAGACCCCGATGATCGACGGGTCCGCCATCGGATTCCGGAAGAACCCCTGCATCACCGTGCCGGCGGCCGCGAGCGCGAACCCCACGAGCGCGGCCATGAGGATCCGCGGGAGCCGGACGCCGACGACGATCTGCTCGTGCACCCCGTTGACGGGAAACGCGAACGGGGACCGATACGCGAGGTCGACGCTCGGGAGCATCAGGGGCCCGACCCACTGCGGGGTCGTCTCGACGCCGGCCGGGACGACGACCGCGTTCAACACTGCTTTCACCACCTCAATCGGCGGAATTCGAACGGGCCCGATCGCGGCGCTCGCGACCACCACGGCGACAAGCGCCGCCGCCAACGCGGCGGACCAGCCCGCGGATCGACCCCAAGCACTCATTCGTTCTCCAACAAAACTTGTAGTAGGTAAATACTTATTGGACGAGCGCCGTCGTCGATGCGATGCGAGACAGGTACGTCATCGCGATGGCCCTGCTCGTGACGACCGCCCTCGTGGGCGGCGTCGCGGGTCCGGCCGCGGGTGTACAGCCGACGACGGAGTCGCCGACGGTCCAGTCGCCGACGGTCCAGTCGCCGACGATCGAGGGCCCGACCGACGGGTCGGACGTCCGCCAGACGGACGACGCGTGCGAGTTCCCCGTCGAACTGACCGACGCCACAGGGACGACGGTCACCCTCGACGAGCGTCCCGAACGGATCACGACGACGAACCCGTCGGCGGCGCAGACGCTCTGGGAGATCGGCGCGCGCGACCGCGTCGTCGGCGTGACGCAGTACGCCGCCTACCTCGACGGGGCCGACGAGCGGGCGAACGTCTCGGCCGAGGGGTTCGGCGTCAGCGTCGAGCGCGTCGTCGACACCGAGCCGGACCTCGTGCTCGTCCCGAACGCGTCCTCCGCGAGCGTGGCCGAGAACCTCCGCGCGCAGAACCTCACGGTGTACCACTTCGACGCGGCGACGTCGGTCGAGGACATCGCTGAGAAGACGGAGACGACCGGGCGGCTCGTCGGGAACTGCGAGGGCGCCGCCGAGACGAACGCGGAGATGAACGAGGCGGTCGCGGACGCCGAGAGCCGGACCGCCGACCTCGACCGCCCGAACGCGCTGTACCCGCTCGGCGACGGCTACGTCGCAGCGAACAACACCTTCATCGACTCGATCATGGAGATCGGCGGCGTGAACAACGTCGCGGCCTCGGAGGGCGACGGCTACCCGCAGCTCTCGAGCGAGGTCATTCTCCAGACCGACCCCGAGCTCATCCTCGTCACCGACCCGGAGGCGCGGATCCTCGAGGAGGAGCCGTACGCCAGCACGACCGCGGGCACCGAGGGGAACTACGCCGTGATGAACGTGAACTACCTCAACCAGCCCGCCCCGCGCAGCGTGATCGAGTCGACGGAGACGCTGTCGACCGCGGTCGAAGAGCTGCAGACGGACGGCGAGGAGACGACGGACGGCTATGACGGGACGAGCGACGGTGATGACGGGACGAGCGACGGTGATGACGGGACGAGCGACGGTGATGACGGGACGAGCGACGGTGATGACGGCACAACGGACGGCGAAGATGGGACGACGGACAGTGACAACGGATCGGAGAGCCAAGCGCCCGGCTTCGGCGTCGTGGCCGCCCTGATCGCGGCGCTCGCGGCGACACTGATCGCGCGGCGGCCCTAGACCCGCCTCGACGCTCTTCCCGCGCCGAAGCGGGAGGCTTTCGCTCGAATTTTTCGCACCCTCAGACGAGCGGCGATCGCCGTGGGGCCGCCTCGGAGCGCTACTGGTTCGCCGAGCGCGCGTCGAGCGCGACCGGGATCGAGCGCGCGGCCACGTCGCCCGCGAACGCCTCGCCGTCCGCCTCCAGCTGTTCGAAGGTGTCGTAGTGGATCGGGACGACGAGCTCCGGGTCCATCGCCTCCGCCAGCTCCGCGCTCGCGTGGCGGTCGGAGACGATCCCCCCGCCGCCGATGTTCGCGAGGAAGACCGAGACGTCGAGCTCCGCGAACCCGTCGAGCGCGTCGGAGTCGCCGGGCCAGAAGACGGTGCGGTCGCCGAGCCCGAGGAGGAACCCGCAGCCGAGTCCCCGCGGGTGCGTCACCGAGCCGTCCGGCCCGGCGTTCGGCCCCTCGGGGTCGTTGTACGCGGCGACCGACCAGACGGTGACCTCGCCGGCCGAGGTCGACACGTCGACGCGGGCCTCGTCGTCCACGCGGATCACGTCGTAGTCGTCGGCGAGCGACGCGATCGACTCCACGTCGCGGTCGATCCCCGCGGGGTCGACCGCCTCGTAGATCACGAGCGTCGCGTCCTCGCGCGCGACCGACCGGATTCCGTCGGGGTCGTAGTGGTGGTCGTGGGTGACGACGACGAGGTCGCCGTCGCGCGCCCAGTAGTCGTCGAGGACGCCGTATCGCCCCGGATCCGTGTAGGCTACCGGGCCGTCCTCCGGCTCCAGTCGCGCCGTCGCGTAGCCGAGCCACTCCACAGTGAAGTCGTCGTACCGAACGGTCATGGGTCCCGATCCGGGGGCGGGCGTCTTGAGGGTGGCTATGCGGCGTCGACCGGGTCGACCCGGAGCAGGTCCCACGCGTCGCCGAGGTCGGACCGGGCGGTGTCGCCGCCGTCGCGATCGGGTCCGAACGCCGGGCCGAGGACGTGTTCCGGAACGATGGGCATCGGAATCGGCACGTAGCCCGCCGCCCGCATCGGCGCGAAGCCGCTAGCGCTCTCGGTGACCGCGCCGTCGTCGCCGCGCCGCACCCGGAACCGCTTGTCGTCGGCGTGTCGGCTGTAGGCGTACGGGAACGCCTCGGTGGGGGGCTCCCGGAGGCTCTCGACGCCCGCGAGGACCGCGACGACCCGCCCGTCGACCTCGCAGACCAGCCGGGGAACGGCCGGCCGACCCGCCTCGTCGACGCCGCCGGTGTCGACGCCCGGGCCGGAGGGGACCGGTCCGGCCGGTGTGTCGGTCTCGCGCCACGCGAACGTCGGCTCGCCGAGCCCGTCGAACCGGACGCAGGCATATCCGCCGCCGGCGACGGGGATCCGGTCCGGACCCGCGTGGAACGTCCGTCGACCGCCGCGCTCGGCGACGAGCAGCGGCGGGTCGGTGAGCAGCGAGCGGACCGTCTTTGCGGTCGCCTCGTCGTCGACCACGAAACAGGCGCGACGGTCGCGGTCTATGGCGTGAGCGAGCCGCGAGGCGATCACTGTCGCGGTCGCGTCGTCCGGGGCGAGCGGCTCGACCGCGAACGGCGGATCGCCGTCTCGTCGGGTCGCCACCGCCGGCGGCTCAGCCCTCGTCCCCGGACACTCGACCTCGTACCCGTCCTCGACGAGCCGGGCCGCGGCCGCGTCCGTCAGCCGCCGTCGCGCCGCGTCCCCGAGCGGGCCTAGCATGAGCGTCACTAGGGGCCCGACGGTGAAGCCCGTTTCGCGCGCGGAGCCGCGCTCGGCCGACGCGGTCTGCCCCGGCTGGCTCTCGACGCTCCGGCGGGGCTACTCCGCGTCGCCGTCGCCGGCGAGCCGGGCGACGCGCTCCAGCGAGTCGGCGCCGTCGACCGACTTGTCCTCGCGCACACCGACGAAGCGGGGGAATCGGAGGGCGTAGCCGGACGAGTAGGTCGGCGAGGTCTGGATCTCCTCGTAGCCGACCTCGAGGACGACCTCGGGGCGAATTCCGATCTCGGTCCCGTCCTCGCTCACCACGTGGGGCTCGAGCCGCTCGGTGAGGTCGGCCAGCGCCTCGTCGGTGAGTCCGGTCGCAACCTTCCCGATGGTCGCGAACTCGCCGTCTCCCGCCCGCACGGCGAGCAGGAACGTCCCGAACAGCTCCGCGCGGCGCCCCTCGCCCCACTCCGCGCCGACCACGACGGCGTCGAGGGTCTCCACGTCGGGCTTGCGCTTGAGCCAGTCCCGCCCGCGGTCGCCGGGGGTGTACGCCGACTCGGGGTTCTTCAGCATGACGCCCTCGTGCCCCGCGTCGAGCGCGGCCGCCTCCGCCGCCTCGATCGCCGCCGGGTCGTCCGCGAACTCGACGCCTGCGGCCGCGTCGGGGAGGGCCTCGACGAGGCGGTCGTGGCGGGCGCGGAGCGGCTCGTCGAGCAAGTCCCTACCGTCCGCGTGGAGGCAATCGAACGCGTGGAGCCGGAGCCCGACCTCCTCGCGCATCCGGTCCACGTCGTGTTTGCGCCGGAAGCGCCGCAACACCTCCTGAAACGGGAGCGGACCGCCGTCGTCGTCGACCGCGACGACCTCGGCGTCGAGGATGACCGGGTCGGAGATGCGCGCCTCGACGTACTCGGCGACCTCCGGGAGCGCGTCGGTCACGTCGTCCATGTTCCGGGAGTAGATCCGCGGGCCGAGCTTGTCTCTTTCCTCGCCGCCGGACTCGGGCACGTAGTGGACCTGCACCCGCGCCCCGTCGAACTTCGTCTCGACGGCGACCTCGCCGAACGCCTCGACCGCGTCGGTCGCCGATCCGGCCTGCGCGAGCATCGCCTGGACCGGACGACCCACCTCCAGCTCCTCACCGCGCAGGCCGCCGAGGCCCTCGTCGCGGGCGAGGACCGCGACGCGCCCGTAGTCGTTGGTCACCTGCAGCGCGCGTTCGACGACCCCGACCGCTTCGTCGCCTGCGCGGAGCGTCGGGCCGTCGGCGTCGCTATCGGGGGTGGCATCGCACTCCTCGTCGCCGCCGGCCTCACCGTCGCCGTCGGCCGCGAGAAAGGCCTCCGCGATCGCGTCGCGCACGGCGCCCTCGCCGACGCCGAGTCGCATCTCGCCGAGGACGAGGCGGGCGAGCAGCTTCGCCTCGGCGGCCTCGCACCGATTGAACAGCCCGAACAGCGCGTCTCGCTTGCGGGACTCGCTGCCGTCGCCGGCGGCGGCGGCCAGCTCGCGCAGCTCCGCGTCGACCGCGGCGACGGTGAGCCGATCGCGCCCCTCGCCGAAGGCGGCGAGCCCGCGCTGGCCGCCGAACTCGAACCCGGCGGCGACCGCGCCGATCTCCCCCTCCTCGGCGAGCCGCTCCTCCACGTCGGCGGCGGTCACGTTCGGCCCGGCGGCGCGGGCGATCGCCTCGCGACACAGGGCCGGTCCCACGTCGAGCGTCCGGGTGTCGTGCGCCGGGAAGACGCGGCCGAGCAGGAACCGAGCTACCGTCGCGAGCTCGTCGCTGTCGTCGCTGTCGTCGTCGGTTTCGCTGGCTCCCTCGGCGGCCGCGAGCAGGTCCGCGACGAGCCGAGTCGTCTCGATGTCGCCGGGCTCGGCCGCCAGTCGCTCCGCGCGCTCGGCGAACGCTGCGAACTCCATGCGCGCAGTCGGCCGTCGCTCGGCAAAAGCGCCCCGATACGGGTCGATATCGGCGCGGACGCGCCGCGTGCCGACCGCTCCCACGCCGCCGATCGGGCGTAGGCCTTTTTACCGGCCGGGGTCGTCGACCGTTCCATGAGCACCGAGTCCGCCCTCGCCGACGGGGTCCGCGAGGCACTCGCGGTCGACCCCGAGGAGTTCGACGCCCGCACCGAGGAGGAGGCGGAGGTCGTCAAGCAGGCGCTCCGCGACGGCGCCTTCGACAACCACCAGTCGATCGTCGGCTTCGAGTACGAGTTCTACGCGGTCGCCGACGGGCGCTGGAGCGAGGAGTCCCGGGCCGGCGAGTACGCCCTGATGCGAGTCCCCCGTCGCCTGCTGGAGCTGATGGGGTTCGAGAAGGAGCTCGGGCTCCACAACGCCGAGATGTCGACGAGTCCCCAGCCGCTCTCTGACCACGGCCTCCGGGCGCAGCTCGCGGAGGTCCGGGCGCGGTTGGAGGCCGCGGAGAACACCGCCGGCGTCGAGGGGATGCGGCTCGTCTCGGACGCCCTCTGGACCATCCCGCCCGCGGGCGAGACGGCGCGCGAGTACCTCACCGACAGCGTCGAGGTCGACGGGATCACCGTCGCCGTCAACATGAGCGACGCGGTCCGGTACCACGCGATGGCGAACACGGGCGAGGACCGCCAGCGCGGGACCGTCGTCGAGGCGCCGGGGGTGTCGCTCGAGGCGGACACGGTGATGCCCGAGAGCCTCATCACGTCGATACAGCCCCACTACCAGGTCGGGCAGGCAGAGACCCTTCCGGAGCACTTCCGGTACGCGCTTCGGATCGCCGGCCCCCTGCTCGCGCTCGGGGTCAACTCCCCCTTCTTCCCGCCGGAGCTGTACGACGACGACTGGGACGGCGAGCGCGTCCTCGCGGAGGGCGCGACGGAGAACCGGATCCACGTGTTCGAGTCCGTTCTCAACGCGCGGACCGAGAAGGGCAAAGTCCGGTTCCCGCGGGAGTTCCACGACGTCGAGACCGCGGTCGACCGGATCGCGGGCGACGAGACGCTCATCCCGATGCCCGAGCCCGACGGCACCGACCGGTTCGACGACGAGTTCGCGACGTTCCGGACGAAACACGGCAGCTACTGGCGGTGGGTCCGCCCCGTCTTCGAGGGCGCGAGCCGGTCGAGCGCCAACGCCCGGATCGAGTTCCGCCCCATTCCCGGCCAGCCCACCGTCCGCGACTCCATCGCCTTTCAGGGGGCGTTCGCCGGGCTGATGCAGGCGCTCCCGCAGCGCGAGCACCCCGTCATCGGACTCGACTGGGAGACCGCCCGAGACAACTTCTACGCCGCGGTCGCCGACGGGCTCGACGCCGACATCGAGTGGGTCGGACTCGACGGCGAGCGGACGACCGACACCGAGGCGCTGTACACCGACCTCCTCGACCACGCGGAGGCGGGGCTGCGGACGGCGGGCTGTCCCGACGAGGAGGCCGCGGCGTGGCTCGCCCCGCTCCGCTGGCGGGTGGCGAACCGGACGACGCCGGCGAGTTGGAAGCGGGACCGCGTCCGGGAGCGCCTCGACGCCGGCGACGACTTCGAGACTGCGGTCCACGACACCCAGCGCGAGTACATCGACCGGCAGTCCGAGACGCTGATCGAGGGCGGCTTCTCCGCGTGGACGAACGACGACTGAGGCGCAGTCCGAGATAGAGCCGGTCGGATCGCCCGCGTCGACTCGCGCCTTCGATCGCATGCGGATCCCGCGCCGACCGGCGTTCTTCGATCGCATGCAGACCCCGCGGCGACCGCGCGCCGCCCTCGAGCGGAACGAAACGAACGTCGATCAGCCTTATTAATCGGGTTCCGAAACCACATCACTCGATCGTCTGGGTTTGTGTATAATGTGTTTAAGGTAATATCATCCCGTTGGTGTCGTGCGGTTTTCGCACTCTTCGTTCGATCGGTGAGGTCCACTCGGCGGGTCGTTTTTGTGATCGGCACAAGTGTTAAGTTCTCGACCGTGCTTTCGACAGTCGATGACAGACATCACGGAGGCTTCGTCGGACACCCCGGCGGATCGAGTTCTTCCAGGGCACGATAGCTTCTAACATCGATATCGGTCCTGTCCGGATCTTCGACACGACGTTACGAGACGGTGAACAGTCACCGCGCACGTCGTTCAGCTACGACGAGAAACGCCGCATAGCGGCGACGCTGGACGACATGAACACCCACGTCATCGAGGCGGGGTTCCCGGTGAACTCGGACGCGGAGTTCGAGGCGGTAAGCGACATCGCCGCCGCGACGGACACCACCGTCTGCGGACTGGCCCGGGTCGTCGAGGGCGACATCGACGCCGCCATCGACTCCGGGGTCGAGATGGTCCACGTGTTCGTCTCCACCAGCGACGTACAGCTGGAGGACTCGATGCACGCGACCCGGCAGGAGGCGAAACAGCGCGCCGTCGACGCCGTCGAGCAGGTGAAAGACGCCGGCGTCGAGTGCATGTTCTCGCCGATGGACGCGACGCGGACCGACCCCGACTACCTGCGGGAGATCGTCGAGGCGGTCAGCGACGCGGGCACCGACTGGATCAACATCCCGGACACGTGCGGCGTGGCGATGCCGACCAGCTTCGGGAAGACGGTGAAGGCCGTCGTCGAGGCCACCGACGCTCGCGTCGACGTCCACACCCACGACGACTTCGGCATGGCCGCGGCGAACGCGGTCACCGGCTTCGAAAACGGGGCAGAGCAGGCGCAGGTGTCGGTCAACGGGATCGGCGAGCGCGCCGGCAACGCCGCCTACGAGGAGGTCGTGATGGCGGTCGAATCGGTGTACGGCGTCGACACCGGCATCGACACGACCCAGATCACCAAGCTGGCCCGGATCGTCGAGGAGGCCTCGGACATCCCGGTGCCGGCGAACAAGCCCGTCACCGGGCGGAACGCGTTCGCCCACGAGTCGGGCATCCACGCGGCCGGCGTCATCGAGAACGCCGACACGTTCGAGACCGGCGTGATGACCCCGGAGATGGTCGGGGCCGAACGCGAGTTCGTCCTCGGCAAACACACGGGCACCCACAGCGTGCGCAAGCACCTGGTGGAGGCCGGCTTCGACCCGACGGACAGCGAGGTCCGGCGCATCACTAAGCGCGTCAAGGAGTACGGCTCCGGCAAGCGCCAGGTGACCGCCGGCGACGTCGAGCGGTTCGCCGAGGAGGCGGACATCGACCGCGAGGACGAGGAGGAGGTCAGGATCTGATGGCCGCCTCCCTGGACGGGGAGCCCGCCGAGCGACCGCCGTCTGACGCGGCGCCGCGGGGGGTCTCGACCCGATCTGCCGCCCGGAATCGGGTCGCCGGTTCCGCTCCCCGACAGGGATTTATACCCCGGTCGCGTTGGTCGAGCCGAGATGCGACGGCACACCGCGGTCCCGACGACAGCCGACGTCGCCGGAGCCGTCGCGCCGATTATTGTAGGGGTATAACCCCCTACACCACCCCTTCCTCACCGACGCCACGCATCGACGAACGCCCGCGGGCGAGCCGTTTCTCGCCCGGCGACCCGGCGTTCGGACCGACCGACTCTCACACCCGCGAGATGCACCACCGAACACCACCACGACAATGAGCGACACAGCAGCACAGCCAC
>NZ_AOJH01000082.1 GCF_000337355.1 Halorubrum kocurii JCM 14978
GACCGGCGCCGAGTCGGTCGTCGCCGCACTGGAGGCCGCCGGCGCGCAGACCGCATTCGGCGTGCAGGGCGGCGCGATCATGCCGGTGTACGACGCGCTGTACGACTCGTCGATCCGCCACGTGACGATGGCGCACGAGCAGGGCGCGTCCCACGCCGCCGACGCCTACGGCGTCGTGGCCGGAGAGCCAGGGCTCTGTCTGGCGACCTCGGGGCCGGGCGCGACGAACCTCGTCACCGGCATCGCCGACGCCGACATGGACTCCGATGCGATGTTGGCGTTGACCGGGCAGGTCCCGACCGAGTTCGTCGGCAACGACGCGTTCCAGGAGACCGACACGGTCGGCGTCACCCGCCCGATCACGAAGCACAACTACTTCGCGCACGGCGCGGACACCGTCGGCGACACCGTCGGCGAGGCGTTCGAGCTGTCGCGCGCGGGCCGTCCCGGCCCGACGCTCGTCGACCTGCCGAAGGACGTGACGCAGGCAGAGACGGACGAGACGCCCGGCCCGGCGGCGCCGCCGGCCGGCACCGACCCGGACCCGAACGCCGACCCCGACGCGGTCGAGGAGGCCGCCCGCGCGATCGAGGCGGCCGAACGCCCCGTCTGCCTGTTCGGCGGCGGCGTGATCAAAGCCGAGGCGAGCGACGCCGCGCGGACCTTCGCGCGGACGTACGGGATCCCGGTGACGACGACGATGCCCGGCATCGGGTCGTTCCCCGAGGACGACGAGCTCTGCCTCTCGTGGGCGGGGATGCACGGCACCGGCTACGCCAACATGGCGATCACCCACACCGACTGCCTGATCGCGGTCGGCACCCGGTTCGACGACCGGCTGACGGGCGGGATCGACACGTTCGCGCCGGAGGCAGAGGTCATCCACGTCGACATCGACCCGGCCGAGATTTCGAAGAACGTCCACGCCGACTACCCGCTGATCGGCGACGCGGAACGCGTCCTCGACCAGCTGACGGCGGCGGTCCGCGAGGCGCCCGACGCCGAGGCGTGGCGCGAGCGCTGCGCTGAGTGGAAAGAGACGTACCCCCTCACGTACGTGACCCCCGAGGACGAGCCGCTGAAGCCCCAGTTCGTCGTCGAGGCGTTCGACGAGGCGACCGGCGACGACACCATCGTGACGACCGGCGTCGGCCAACACCAGATGTGGGCCTCACAGTTCTGGACGTACACGGAGCCCCGGACGTGGGTCTCCTCGCACGGGCTGGGAACGATGGGATACGGCGTGCCCGCCGCGGTCGGCGCGCGCGTCGCCGCCGACACGATGGGCGAGCCGGACCGCGACGTGGTGTGTTTCGACGGCGACGGCTCCTTCCTGATGACGATGCAGGAGCTGTCGGTGGCGGTCCGCGAGGACCTCGACATCACGATCGCCGTGTTGAACAACGAGTACATCGGCATGGTGCGCCAGTGGCAGGACGCCTTCTACGAGGGGCGCCACATGGCCTCCGACTACACGTGGATGCCCGAGTTCGACAAGCTCGCCGAGGCGTTCGGCGCCTTAGGGCTCCGCGTCGACGACTACGACGAGGTCGCCCCCGCCGTCGAGGAGGCCCTCGACTACGACGGGCCGGCCGTGATCGACTTCCACGTCGACCCCGAGGAGAACGTCCTGCCGATGGTGCCGAGCGGCGGTGCGAACGGGAAGTTCGCCACCGCGGAGGACCAGCTATGAGCGGCGACTCGCCCGCGTCCCCCGGCGCTCCCGAGGCCGACTCCCGGCCCGCACCGAGCGAGCAGCCCGGACCCGAGGAGCGCGACCACCCCGAGGGCCGACGGAACCTCGAAGGGATCCGCATCGACCCCGTCGTCGAGGCGGAACACGAGTCGCGCCGCGCCGTCATCTCGGCGCTGGTCGAGGACGAGCCGGGCGTGCTGGCGCGCGTCTCCGGGCTCGTCTCCCGCCGGCAGTTCAACATCGAGAGCCTCACCGTCGGGCCGACGACCGTCGACGGCCACTCGCGGATCACCATGGTCGTCGAGGAGACGGACCCCGGCATCGACCAGATCGAAAAGCAGATGGCGAAGCTGAAGCCGGTCATCTCGGTCGGCGAGGTCGCCGGCGACGCGGTCACCTCGGAGCTCGTCCTGTTGAAGGTGCAGGCGGACGACCCGGCCGCGGTTCACGCGGTCGCCGAGATGTACGACGGCCGGACGGTCGACGCCGGCCCGGAGACGATCACCGTCGAGCTCACCGGACACAAGTCCGCGATCGACAACGCGATCGGCGCCTTCGAGCGGTTCGGCATCGTCGAGATCGCGCGCACCGGACCGACCGCCCTCGCGCGCGGTAACACCCCGACTGCGCCCGGAGAGAAGCCCGGAACGGCCGGCGAACCGACCACGCACGACGACTGACACGCGGAGCGACACCGAACTCACACGATACACATGACCGAAGACGACACGCAGACGTTCGATTCGACAGTATACTACGACGAAGACGCCGATGAGGAGGCGATCGCCCACAAGACCGTGGCCGTGCTCGGCTACGGCTCGCAGGGCCACGCGCACGCGCAGAACCTCTCCGAGAGCGGGGTCGACGTGATCGTCGGCCTCCGCGAGGACAGCTCCTCGCGGAGCGCCGCCGAGAGCGACGGACTCCGGGTGGAGGCACCCGCGGACGCGGTCGCCGAGGCCGACATCGTGAGCGTGCTCGTGCCCGACACGGTCCAGCCGGACGTGTACGAGAACGCCATCGAGCCCAACCTGGAGGCGGGCGACACGCTCCAGTTCGCGCACGGGTTCAACATCCACTACAACCAGATCCAGCCGCCAGAGGACGTCGACGTGACGATGGTGGCGCCGAAGTCGCCGGGTCACCTCGTCCGCCGCAACTACGAGAACGACGAGGGGACGCCCGGCCTGCTCGCGGTGTACCAGGACGCAACCGGCGACGCTCACGACGAGGGGCTCGCGTACGCGGCCGCGATCGGCTGCACTCGCGCCGGCGTCGTCGAGACGTCGTTCCGCGAGGAGACCGAGACAGACCTGTTCGGCGAGCAGGCCGTCCTCTGTGGCGGCGTCACCTCCCTCGTGAAACAGGGGTACGAGACGCTCGTCGACGCCGGGTACTCCCCGGAGATGGCGTACTTCGAGTGTCTCAACGAGCTGAAGCTCATCGTCGACCTGATGTACGAAGACGGGCTCGGCGGCATGTGGGACTCCGTCTCCGACACCGCGGAGTACGGCGGGCTCACGCAGGGCGACGTAGTCGTCGACGAGCACGCCCGCGAGAACATGGAGGAAGTGCTTGAGAAGGTCCAGAACGGCGAGTTCGCCCGCGAGTGGATCGCGGAGAACCAGGCCGGACGCCCCTCCTACACCCAGCTCCGGACCGCGGAGAAGAACCACGAGATCGAGGCCGTCGGCGAGGAGCTGCGCGGCCTGTTCGCGTGGCAGGACGAGGGCGAAGAAGACGAGGAGGAGAGCGCCGAGGTGACCGCCTGATGGGCGTACGCGGCGGCGAGAACCGGACGGACGAGACCGCGCGGTCGGCGCGCCACGCGGGTGAGCGCCGATGAGCGAGGGGACGCTGTACGACAAGGTGTGGGACCGGCACAAGGTGACTCGGCTGCCCACCGGACAGGACCAGCTGTTCGTCGGGCTCCACCTCGTCCACGAGGTCACCAGCCCGCAGGCGTTCGGCATGCTGCAGGAGCGCGGGCAGGAGGTCGCGTTCCCGGAGCGCACGCACGCGACGGTCGACCACATCGTGCCGACCGGCAACCGCGACCGCCCCTACCGCGACGACGCGGCCGAGAGCATGATGGCGGAGCTGGAGGAGAACGTCCGGGGCTCCGGCATCGACTTCTCCGATCCGGACTCCGGCGATCAGGGGATCGTCCACGTCATCGGGCCGGAGCAGGGGCTCACCCAGCCGGGGATGACGATCGTCTGCGGCGACTCGCACACGTCGACGCACGGCGCGTTCGGCGCGCTGGCGTTCGGCATCGGCACCTCGCAGATCCGCGACGTGCTGGCGACGGGCTGTGTCGCCATGGAGAAACAGAAGGTCCGCAAGATCGAGGTCACGGGCGAGCTCGGCGAGGGCGTCACCGCGAAGGACATCATCCTCACGATCATCGGGAAGCTCGGGACCGACGGCGGCGTCGGCTACGTGTACGAGTACGCCGGCGAGGCCATCGAGGACCTGGGGATGGAGGGGCGGATGTCCATCTGTAACATGTCGATCGAGGGCGGCGCCCGCGCGGGCTACGTCAACCCCGACGAGACCACCTACGAGTGGCTGAAAGAGACGGACGCGTTCGAGAACGACCCCGAGGAGTTCGAGCGGCTGAAGCCCTACTGGGAGTCGATCCGGACCGACGACGACGCCGAGTACGACGACGTGGTCACCATCGACGGCTCGGCCATCGAGCCGACCGTCACGTGGGGGACCACGCCCGGACAGACGGCGGGTATCACCGAGCCGATCCCGGACCCCGACGACCTCCCCGAGGAGGACCGCGACACGGCGCGACGCGCGCAGAAGCACATGCGCGTCGAGCCCGGCGACACGATGGAGGGGTACGACATCGACGTGGCGTTCCTCGGCTCGTGTACCAACGCGCGGCTGAAGGACCTCCGCGAGGCCGCGGCGTTCGTCGAGGGCCGCGAGGTCGACGACGACGTGCGCGCGATGGTCGTTCCCGGTAGCCAGCGCGTCCGCGACGCCGCGGAGGTCGAGGGGCTCGACGAGGTGTTCAAGCAGGCCGGCTTCGACTGGCGCGAACCCGGCTGTTCGATGTGTCTCGGCATGAACGACGACCAGCTTGAGGGCGACGAGGCGAGCGCCTCCTCGTCGAACCGGAACTTCGTCGGCCGGCAGGGCTCGAAGGACGGGCGCACCGTGCTGATGAGTCCGATCATGGTCGCGGCCGCGGCGGTGACCGGCGAGGTCACTGACGTCCGCGAGATGGAGGAGGTGGCGACCGTATGAGCTCGCCCGAGTTCAGCGCCGGAGAGGCGCCGGCGGAGAAGGTCACCGAAGTCTCCGGCACCGGGATCCCGGTCCGGGGCAACGACATCGACACCGACCAGATCATCCCGGCGCGGTTTATGAAGGTCGTCACCTTCGACGGGCTGGGCCAGTTCTCCTTCTTCGACCAGCGGTTCGACGACGACGACAACGAGAAGGACCACCCGTTCAACGAGGAAAAGTACCGGGGCGCGAACGTGTTGGTCGTCAACGCCAACTTCGGCTGCGGCTCCTCGCGCGAACACGCCCCGCAGGCGCTGATGCGCTGGGGGATCGACGCGGTCGTGGGCGAATCGTTCGCGGAGATCTTCGCGGGCAACTGCCTCGCGCTCGGGGTTCCGACCGTCACGGCCGACCAGGACGACATTGAAGCGCTCCAGGACTACGTCGAGGCCAACCCGGACGCCGAGGTCGACATCGACGTGGCCGCGGAGACGATCACCTACGGCGACACCGTGATCGACGCGGAGGTTCACGACGCGCAGCGGAAGGCGCTCGTCGAGGGCGTCTGGGACACCACGGCGCTGATGGGCGCGAACGAGGGCGCGGTCCGCGAGACCGCCCGGTCGCTGCCGTACGTCCCGGCCGAACACGTCGCGGAGGACGAGGCGTGAGCCACGAGGTCGTCGTCATCGAGGGCGACGGGATCGGTCGCGAGGTCATCCCCGCGGCCGTCGAGGTGCTGGAGGCGCTTCCCGTCGACTTCGAGTTCGTCGAGGCGGACGCGGGCGACGCGACGGAGGAGGCCACCGGCGAGGCGCTCCCAGCGGAGACGTACGATCTCGCGGCCGACGCGGACGCGACGCTGTTCGGCGCGGCCGGCGAGACGGCCGCCGACGTCATCCTGCCGCTCCGGGACGCCGTGGACTCGTTCGTCAACGTTCGGCCCGCCAAGGCGTACCCGGGCGTCGACGCGCTCCGCCCGGAGACGGACGTCGTCTTCCTCCGGGAGAACACCGAGGGCGTCTACTCCGGCCACGAGGACCGCCTCTCCGAGGACCTCTCGACGCTGACGCGGGTCGTCACCTCGTCGGCCTCGCGGGAGCTGGCCGAGTTCGCCTGCGAGTTCGTCGAGGATGGACGTGGTCCCGCGGGCGACCCCGACGAGGGGTTCACCGTCGCGCACAAGGCGAACGTGATGCGCGAGACGGACGGTCGGTTCCGCGAGGAGGTGCTCGCGGTCGCCGAGGAGCGCGGCGTCGACGCCGACGAGGAGCTGATGGACGCGTTCGCGACGAAGCTCCCGCTCGACCCGGGCCAGTACGGCGTGATCGTCTGTCCGAACCTCGCGGGCGACGTGCTCTCCGACCTCGCCGCCGGGCTGGTCGGCGGGCTCGGTCTGCTTCCCTCGGCGAACGTCGGCCACGACAACGCGCTGTTCGAGCCGGTCCACGGCACCGCGCCCGACATCGCCGGCGAGGGGATCGCGAACCCGACGGCCGCGGTCCTCTCGGCCGCGATGCTGTTGGAGTACCTCGGCCACGTCGACGAGGGTCGGCGCGTGCGCGACGCCGTGGAGGGCGTCCTCTCCGACGGTCCGCGCACCGGCGACCTCGGCGGCGACGCGACGACCGAGGCGGTCACGGCCGCGATCGTCGACCGGCTGTAGGCGGCGACCGCCGTCACGTCTCCGCCGCGCGGTTCTGACGCGTGACCGCGGGCGAACCACAAGAAAGGAAACCCTGCGGCCCGTCCGCTCAGGTATGAGCAACTACGAAGTCGCGATGGAAGCAGCCTGGTTGGTCCGTGACGTCGAGGAGACCGACGACGCCATCGGCGTCGCGGTCAGCGAAGCCGGAAAGCGACTCAACGAGACGGACAAGCAGTACGTCGAGGTCGAACCCGGCGTCACCGGCTGTCCGGCCTGCGGCGAGCCGTTCGACGCGGCGTTCCTCGCTGCGAACACGGCCCTGGTCGGGCTCCTCTTGGAGATCGACATCTTCAACGCCGACAGCGAGGAGCACGCCGAGCGGATCGCGAAAAGCGAGGTCGGCGGCGCGCTCCGCGACGTTCCCCTCGAGGTCATCGAGGTCATCGAGACCGACGGCGACGAGGAGGACGCCGACGTCGACGCCGGGCAGTGAACGGTCTGACGGGCGACTGCCGCGGAGGGTAGCCCCGGGAGCCTCCGGTTGGGGCGCGCCGGCTCCGGTTGGGGCGCGCCGATCTCGCGGTTCGATGGGACGACCGTCGCCGCCGCGATATCGATCGTTGCCGAAAGCTTTTCTAATAACCTCTAGTTATTCATCGTATGGAACTCCCGACGCCACAGGACCTCCGCGAGCGGCGGACGACGCTGGAGCTGACGCAGAGCGAGCTCGCGGACGCCGCGGACGTCTCGCAGCCGCTCATCGCGCGTATCGAGGGCGGCGACGTCGACCCCCGGCTCTCGACGCTCCGGCGGATCGTCAACGCGCTGCAGGAGGCGGAGGGCGAGGTCGTCCGCGCGAGCGACCTCATGAACGAGACGGTGATCAGCGTCGCCCCCGACGACGCGGTGCGCGAGGCGGTCGACCTCATGGAGGAGGAGGCGTACTCGCAGCTCCCGGTGCTGCAGAACGGCGTCCCGGTCGGGTCGATCAGTCAGGGCGACGTGGTCCACGCCGGTGAGAACGTGGGCGATCATCCGGTGAGCGACGTGATGAGCGAGTCGTTCCCCACGGTCGCGCCCGGCGCGACCGTCGACGAGGTGCGGAACCTCCTCGACCACTACAAGGCGGTGATGGTGACCGACGGCGGCGAGACGGTCGGGATCATCACCGAGGCCGACATCGCCGCGCACCTCTCGTAGTCAGCTCTCCCGCCGCTCCGAGAGCCGTTCCCAGATCTCCGTACAGCCGGCGCCGTCCTCGATGTCGTCGAGGTGACTCGCGTCGGGCTCCGCCTCTCCCTCCGCGTTCGGCTCCGTTTCCGCGTCTTCTCGCTCCTCGTCGGTGGCCTGAGCGTCGCCTCGCTCGCTCATCGTCGCTCCGGACGGTGAGCGAAGAGTTCGGGCGCCACGTCCGCGGACGCGTGCTGTCGGTGCTCGCAGCGGTCGGGCGGGCTGCTGGTCCGATCGTCGGTGGGGCCGGGAACCGAATTCGTCATCACGACGAGGTACGCAGACGCGATTCATAAGCGTCGGCACACCTGTAAATCGGACCTCCGCTCTCCGATACCGGAGTTCACTTCCGGTACTCCGGAGACCGGTTCCGGGCGATATCCCGGCGCGGTCCCTCGATCGCGCGACCGCGAGGCGTCACCGAAACGGTCGCCGATTGCGACCACCGCCACCCATTGGGTCGCGGCGGGCGAACTGGGGGTGTGACCACTCGACTGCGCGTTCTCGACGACGGGGCGTGGATATCCGTCGACGACAGCCGCGAAGTGCGTGTCAGTGAACTGTGGCGACTCGACGCGCCGGATCTGTGCGAGTGCGCGCTCACCGATCTGGTCGTCGAGAACTTCCAGTCCGTCGGCGTCGACGGCTCGACGGTGGAGGTACAAGTCTACGGTCAGTGTATCGCGTGCGGGGAGGCGGGAACCACCGGCTGGGTTCCGGTCGGGCGGGTACGCGGGGGCGAGTTCGCCGAACTCGCCCGGTCCGCGGTCCGGTCCTCGCGGGCTCGGCCCCCTCGGCAACACGTGCCGGATCGCTGAAGCATCGGGGAACGTTGACTCGAGGCGGTCGCCTATGTGGGCGTCGGGTGTAGGGGCTCTCGATGGTAACGGACGTCGAGAACTGGAAATCGGAGGTGTACGGGAACGAGATCCGCGACCGCTTGTTCGAGTTCGCGGAGGCGGGATTCGACTCGATCCCGGACGACGAGCGAGACGCGTGGTTCGAGCGGTTCAAATGGTGGGGGCTGTACCACCAGCGGAACGGACAGGAGGGGTACTTCATGATGCGGATCGGCACCCCGAACGGCGTGCTCGAACCGGGACAGCTCCGGGTCGTCGGCGAGATCGCCGACGAGTACGCCCGCGGCCCCGGTACGAACCCGATCTTCGGCGACGCGTACGCGGACTTCACCACCCGGCAGTCGATCCAGCTCCACTGGATCGAGCTGTCGGACGTGCCGGCGATCTTCGAGAAGCTGGAGGAACACGATCTTTCGACCCAGCAGGCCTGCGGGGACTCGTGGCGGAACATCGTCGGGAACCCCGTCGCGGGCAAGGACGGGCAGGAGGTGATCGACGCGTGGCCCGTAATCCGCGAGCTCAACGAGACGTTCAAGGGGAACGACGACCACGCGAACCTCCCGCGGAAGTGGAAGGTCTCCGTGACCGGCTCCGCCGACGGCTCCGGACAGGGCGACATCAACGACCTCGCGTTCGAGCCCGCGTACAAGACGGCCGGCGGCGACGGGGCCCCCCGCGGAAGCGAGGCCGGGGACGCCGTCGGCTTCAACGTTCGGGTGGGCGGCGGGCTCGCGCGCAACGAGCCGCGCCTCGCCCGCGACATCGACGTGTGGGTGCCACCGGAGCGCGTTCCGGACGTCGCCGGCGGGCTCTCCGCGCTGTTCCGCGACCACGGCGACCGCGAGGACCGGTACAACGCGCGGGTGAAGTTCCTCGTCGACGAGTGGGGCGCAGCGGAGGTCCGCGAGACGCTCCAGGAGGAGTACGTCGACTTCGAGCTTCAGACGGCCGGCCGCGACGTCCGCGAGGAGTACACCTACAACGCCGGCGAGGGCGAGCGCAACGACCTGATCGGCGTCCACGACCAGAAGGACGGGCGGAACTTCGTCGGGCTGAACGTGCTCGTCGGGCGGATGGGCGCGGACGACGTGCTCGAACTGGCCGACCTCGCCGCGGAGTACGGCTCCGGCGAGGTTCGGCTCTCGCAGCGGCAGAACGTCATCGTCACCGACGTGCCGGACGACGCCCTCGACGAGTTCCTCGACGAGCCCCTCTTAGAGCACTACTCGCCCGACCCCTCGCCGTTCATGCGCGGCTCGGTCGCGTGTACCGGCACGGAGTTCTGCTCGCTGTCGATCGTCGAGACGAAGAACCGCCAGGTCCGGTTCGCGCGCTGGCTGAAGGCCAACGTCGAGCTCCCCGACGACGTCGACGAGTTCCACGTCCACCTCTCCGGGTGTACGGCCTCCTGCGCGCAGCCGCAGATCGCCGACGTGAGCCTGCGCGGCATGAAGACCCGCAAGGACGGGGACCCCGTCGAGGCGCTCGACGTGGGGCTCGGTGGCGGGCTCGGCGAGGACCCGCAGTTCGCCCGGTGGGTCACCCAGCGCGTGCCCGTCGACGAGGTGCCGGGCGCGATCGCGAACCTCGTCGAGCGCTTCGCCGCCGAGCGCGACGCGGGCGAGTCGTTCCGGGCGTTCGTCGCCCGCCACGACGACGACGAGCTGGACGCCTTTGTCGACCCCAAGGAGACAGACTACGAGGACCCGATGATGCACAACACGAAGCGCACGTGGTACCCGTACGCCGAGGACGACGGGATGGAAGACGCGCCGTCGCCGCCGGCGGACGACTGACGATGCGGGCCACGGCCCCGGAGGCGACCCGATGAGCGACCGCCTGCTCCGCGTGAACGCCTACACGACGCTCGACCTCGTCGACGGCCGCGCCCGCGGCCACGAGTTCGAGGCCGACGCCCCGGGCGTCGTGAACGTCACCGCCCCCCGCGAGGCCCCCGACACCGTCACGCTGGAGGTCGAACTCGATAACACCGCGATCGACGACCTCCCCGCTCACGCCGACGAGATCGACCTCTCGCCCGCGCAGGCGCGGACGCTCGCCGAGGCGCTGGAGTCGACGGCGGACCGCGTCGAGGCCGCGCGAAACGGCGACGACTCCTTATAAATGAGCGGTGCGGTGGCGCGTGCCGACGAGCGGCCGACAGGCCGCGAGTCGCACGCGCGAGGGACGCGGTGAGAGAGGGGCGACCGTAGGGAGCCCTGAACGAACCGCGAGGCTGGGGAGGTGTGAGGTGCGGTCGCTGTGCGGTCGGGTGGGACTCAAAGGGGCAGTCACGAGGACGAAGCACGACGACGCAAGCACCGCAGCGAAGGAGCGTCAGCGACTGAGCGAGGAGCACAGCGAGTCGCGCGAGGAGCACAGCGAGTCGCGCGAGTCCTCACGACTGGGGCTTTGGCGGTGTTCACCGTTGATCCGCTATTAACTATTTATAAATGACCGAACGAGAATTCGAAACAGTTCACCGCGCGAGCAACGATTTATGAGTGAACGCCCGGCGCCCCTCCGGATGAGGTCCCCACGCCAGCGCCTATTTATAAGCGATCGGCCACAGTGTCGACAGCAACCGGATTCCCGCCGACAGCGACCATTTATAACTCCAGTCCGCGGATCGCGACGCTCCCCTCGCCGTCCTCACCGTCGCCCTCCTCAACGCGCCCGATCACGCGCCCGCCGGTTTCGTCAGCCAACGATTCGGCCACATCCGGATCGACCGCCGCGACGAACCCCGTCCCCATGTTGAACGTCCGGTGCATCTCCTCGTCGGAGACGCCGCCCTCGGACTGCACGAACTCGAAGACCGGCTGGGGGTCGAAGGCGTCGTCGACGACGTACCGGTTCGCGCCGAGCCGCGTCAGGTTGGTCCAGCCGCCACCGGTGACGTGGGCCGCACCGCGGACGCCGTGTTCGCGCATCGGGTCGAGCAGGTCGGTGTAGATCCGGGTCGGCTCCAACAGCGCCTCGCCGAGCGTCTCGTACCCCTCGAACGGACACGGGTCGGTGTACGCGTGCTCGCGCGTCGCGGCCTCGCGAGCGAGCGTGAGCCCGTTCGAGTGGATCCCCGACGACTCCCACCCGACCAGCGCGTCGCCCGGCTCGGCGGCGCCGTCGAAGACGGCGTCCTTGGCGGCGAGCCCGGCGCAGGTCCCCGCCAGGTCCAGCCCGCGGATCACGTCGGGCATCACCGCGGTCTCGCCGCCGACGAGCTCCATGGCGGCGAGGTCGGCGCCGCGGGCGAGCCCCTCACCGACCTGCTCGGCGAACCGCTCGTCCGGCTCGTCGACGGCGAGGTAGTCGACGAACGCGACCGGTCTAACGCCGGCGGCCACGAGGTCGTTGACGTTCATCGCGATGCAGTCGATTCCGACCGTCGAGTAGTCGCCGAGCGCCTCGGCCACGAGGAGCTTCGTGCCGACGCCGTCGGTCGCCAGCGCGAGGTAGCGGTCGCCGATGTCGAGCAGGCCGGCGTAGTCGCCCTCGCCCTCGCCGACCGCGCCGATCAGCGCCGCGGTGGCGGCCTCGCTGGCGTCGATGTCGACGCCGGCGTCGGCGTAGGTGAGCTCGTCGCCGTCGTCGCTCGTCGGGTCCTCGTCGCCTCCGATCGCGTTCCCGTCGTCTCCGCCGTCGCCCTCGGTCATGTGTGTCGAGGGACGCCCGCGGAGCAAAAGCGCACCGTTCCCGCGGAGGCCGCGGGAACCAACGGCGTCGGTGGCGGTCGGTGGCGGCGACGACCCCCGTCCTCAGAACGGCCCGCCGAAGCCGAGGTTACCGACGAACACGAGTCCGACCGTGAGCAGGACGGAGAGGGCGAAGAAGCCGGCCCACACCGGCTTGCTCCATCCCATGACGGTCTTCCCGTCGAGGGGGCCGTACGGGATCAGGTTGAACGCCGCGAGGAAGACGTTGATCGCAATCCCGCGGGAGCCGATCAGGGTGACCACGGGGCTCCCGACGACGGGGCCGAGAAGCAGCGCCGGCAGGAACACGAGCGTGAGCAGGAGGTTGACGACCGGGCCGGCCAGCGCGATGTGGCCGTGCTCGCGGGGCGTCAGCCGGCCGCGGTGGTGCACCGCGCCCGGCGCGGCGAAGATGAAGCCGAGGAGCGAGCTCATCACGGCCAGGAACAGCATGCCGTTGTCCGCGCGGAACTCGGCGACCTGGCCGTAGTGGACCGCGACGACTTTGTGCGCGATCTCGTGGAGGAGGAACGCGACGCCCGCGGTGAGCAGCCCGACCAGGAGCGGCGGGACGACCCCCGCCGCGAGCAGCCGATCGAAGCCCGCGGTGCCGTTCACGAAGAAGAACGTGAACGCGACGCCGAGCGCGAGCCACGCGACCAGCAGGTCGCGGATCTCGGTCCCGCTGAAGTAGAGGCCGGCGACCCGGCGGCCCCGAACGAGCCCGCTCATGCCCCACCCGTGACCGCGCTCCGGACCAGTTCCGCGCCGGTGCGCGCGCCCTCGATCAGCAGCCGCCCCACCTCGTCGACGCCCCCCACGTCACCGAACATCGCGGGGATGACGTACACCGCGAACAGGAAGCTCGCGACGATGCTGCCGATGTTCGTCATCGCGACGACGACGATGAGCTTGAACAGGGGCACGTCGAGCATCGACGAGACCAGCTCCGAGGGGGACCGCGTCTCGTCGGAGAGCAGCTCGTTGAGCCGGCCGATGTCGCCGACGTTCACCGTCAGGCTCCGGAGCTCGACGTAGCCGGTGAACCAGCCGGGCGCGAGCACCGGGTTGATCGAGGTCATCCACGCGACGGCCCCGCCGACTCCGGCCGAGGTCCAGCGCGCGCCGGCGAGCTTCGCGAACGCGAACGCGAACGCGCCGTTGATCAGGAACCACGCGCCGAACAGCCGGAAGAGGAAGGCGTTCTCCACGCCGGCGAGCGCGAGCAGGAGGAAGAAGCCCACGAACGCGACGGTGATCGCGTAGCCGATCGCCTTCTTCCACGGGAGCCCCCGCCCGCTCTCCTTCCCGACGAGGCCCTCCATCGGCGGGAGCGACGCGGGGTCGGCGAGGTACCCCTCGATCCCCGCGCGGTGGCCCGCGCCGACGACGGCGACCACGTCGTACCCGGACTCCCGGAGCGCGACGAGCCGGTGGGCGATGAAGGCGTCGCGCTCGTCGATGAGCGCCTCCGCGCCGCCGGGTGAGAACTGTCGGAACTCCTCCATCATCATCGTCACCACGTCGGTGTCGGTCAGGTCCTCCATCCCGAGTTCCTCGATCCCGCCGTGTTCGGGCTCGGTGGCTCCCCGCCCGACGACGCTCATCGCGAGCGACGCGAGCACCCCGAGGGTCAGGCCGAGCGAGATCCCGAGCCCGAGGCTCCCGACCGCGCGCACGGTGAACCCGCCGAGGTACGTCGCGACGACCCCGTCGAGCGCGCCGACCGCGGCGGCGGTGATCCCGGACGCGACGCCCAGTATCGCCGCGGCGTAGAGGCGACCGTCGGGCGAGAGCGCGACCTTGCCGACCTGATCGACCGCGATAGCGACCACGACCGCGGCCAGCACGCCGCCGGTGACGCTCGTTAACAGCGCGTCGGAGACGCCGACACTCCCGCCGAAGAGGCCGATCACCGGTCCGGCGAGGATCCCGACGAACAGCCCGACGAGCACGCCGACGACCCGAGAGTCGGTGACGCCGAACGCGAGCCCGCCGACCATCCGAAGCTTCTCCGTGACCGACATCCGGGCCCAGAAGCGCTGGATCGTCGTCTGGATGTCCCGGTCGACCAACGCGACGTCGATGCCGAGCCCCTCGGCCACGTCGATGGCGGCGCGCATGTCGGCGCCCGGCTCGATGTCGAAGCGGTCGCCGAGCTGGGTCTGGACGTACGACAGCATCCAGTACGCGAGGAACTGGAAGACGGTGTTCCCCCGAAGGAGGTCGCTCGCGTCGAGGTCGTCCGGGCTCTCGCCGTTCATCTGCCGGTACCGACCCTCGTCGAGCTCGACGGCGACCACGTCCGGTCGCTCGCGCTCGATCGTCTCCTCGACCTCGTCGACCGACCGCTCGGAGACGTGCGCGGTGCCGACCACGGTCACCGAGCCGGACTCCTCGCCGGAGGGCGCTCCGACCGCGGCGCTCGCGGGGGCACCGTCGTCTCCGGCGGCGGCCGCCGCCGGATCGCTCGCCGTCGGGGGCGGGGACGCGCCGTCGGATCCCCCTGGCGTCTCTGTCATTGCCACGACGTACTCCGTCGCCGCGTTTAGGGTTTGTGAGTCGGTGAGCCGACTTCGCGCCTCGATGATCCAACAAATTTGTATCCTCAGGGGGTGGAGTGGCTGGTATGTCGCGGCTGTTGCCCTCCCTCCCCGACGCGACCCCCGAGGACCGAGAGCCCCGGGTGGTCGGCGTCGACGACGACGACGCGGACGAGCTCATCGCGGCCCTCGGCTCCGAGACCGCGCGCGAGATCCTCACGCGGCTCCACGACGAGCCGGCGACCAAATCGGAGCTCGCCGACGCCGTCGACACCTCGCTCCAGAACGTCCAGTACCACCTCTCGAAGCTCGACGGGGCCGACCTCGTCGACGTCGTCGACACGACTTACTCCGAGAAGGGCCGAGAGATGGACGTGTACGCGGCCGCCGACGAGCCGCTCGTGCTGTTCGCCGGCGGGTCGGAGGAGTCCCACGGGATCAAGTCGGCCCTGATGCGGCTGCTCGGCGGCTACGGGCTCATCGGGCTGGCGGCCGTCGCGGCCCAACAGGTGCTCTCCGTTGCAGGGCCGACCGCTCGCGTGTCGACGAGTACGGGCGGAAGCGGCGGCGACGCCGGCACCGCCGGGACGGAGGACAGCGCGGACGGCCCGTCCATCGAGACGGCCCCGGAGACGGACGGCGGCGGGGGCGGAGAGATCGACGGGACCGTCGAGTACGTCGTCGAGCCACTCGCCGACTACGCCGTCTCGCTGGTCGAGCCCGGGATCGTCTTCTTCCTCGGCGCCGCGCTCGTGTTCACGATCGGCTGGGCGTACTGGTACTGGGGCGGCCGCTGACGGGAGCGCTCGCGATCGTCGTCCGGCCGCGGCGGACCGCGGCCGCGCTCGCGTGGGACAGCTATTCATGCGGCCGCCGCCACGGTCCGATATGGAACACGAAGCCGAGGTCGTCGGGGTCGGAGCGGGCTCCGCACCCGGCGGCGACGTGCCGGCGGTCATCCTCTCCGCGCGCGACGAGTACGTCCCGATATTCGTCAGCGCCGATCAGGCCCAGTCGATCGGGATGGCGCTCGAGGGCGAACCGTTCGACCGACCGCTGACGCACGACCTCCTCGTCGACATCCTCACCGAGTTCGGCGGCGCGATCGACCGCGTCCGGGTCGACGACCTGCGAGACGGCACCTTCTACGCGAAGGTCGACGCCGAGCGGTACGAGGACGGCGAGCCGGAGCGGTTCGTCTTCGACGCGCGCCCATCCGACGCGCTCGCGCTCGCGGTCCGGATCGACTGTCCGATCGTCGTCTCCGACGAGGTGATCGACGAGGCGGGGCGCTCGCAGGACTCGGTCCGGTTCGACGACGAGCCCAGAGGAGGCGAGTGACGGCGGCGGCGGTCAGGCGATCGGAATCTCGCCCGCCGGACAGGCGGTCGGAATCTCGCCAGGCCGGTCACGAGGTTCAAGTCGCCCGCCGCCTCACCGACGACATGGACGAGACGTCGACGCTCGCGAAGTCGTACACCGAGATGACCGAACTGTTGTTGCCGAACGACACGAACAACCTTGGGCGGGCGCTCGGGGGCGCGGTCCTCCACTGGATGGACATCTGCGGCGCTATCGCCGGGATGCGCTTCTCGAACCGGCAGGTCGTCACCGCCTCGATGGACCACGTCGACTTCATCGCGCCCATCGAGATGGGCGAAGTGGCCGTGATCGAGGGATACGTGTTCAACGTCGGGAACACGAGCGTCGACGTGAAAGTCCACGTCAGCGCGGAGAACCCCCGGACCGACGAGCGCCGCCGGACGACGACCTCCTACTTCACCTTCGTCGCACTCGACGAGGAGGGGACCCCGGCGAGCGTCCCGGACCTCGCCGCGCCGACGGCGGAGGAGGAGTCGCTGCGCGACGACGCGATCGAGGGGCGGCGCGAACAGCTCCGGAGCGTGGCCGAGCGGTACGATCTGTAGGCGGCGAAGCAGCTTTTTTCCGGTTCACCGAGTCGGGCCCGCGTCGTCGACCGCCGCCCTGGCCTCGGGACGCACGTCGACCCGACCGTCGGTCCCCGCGACGGCGGCCTCGTGGGCTTCGCGGACCGATTCGAGGAGGTCGGCGGTCGCGTCGGGGCCCGCCGCGAGGTGACTCTCGCAGTCGCAGTCCGACGCGCCGAACCCGTCGACCGGGCCCGCCGGAAGGCGGTCCGCGACCGCGCACTCCACCTCGGCGCCGACACTCCGAACGACGCGGTCGAGCCGGGCGTCGGGGTGACCGAGCAGGTGATCGACGTGCCAGTGGCGAACGTCGTGGTCGCCGCGGGCGGTCCGGCGGTGCCGGTCGACGCGGGCGAACCCCCCGGCGCCGAGCGCGCTCCCCGTGTACGCGTAGCTCCCGGGATCGAACCGGTGCTCGCCGAGCGCGCCGACCTCGATCGCCGCCGGCGCCGCGAGTTCGACGAGGAGGGTGTAGGTGCCGCCCGCGTCGCTCCCCGGACCGGCGTCGCCGCTCGCGTCTCCGCTCACGACAGCGCCTCCGGCCGCTCGCTCGCCGCGGGACGGAGGTCGTCGACGAGGTCGCTCGCGGCGTCGGTCAGCTCGTAGGTGTCGTGCACGTCGGCGGGGTCGCGACCGCGCCCCGAGAGGGTCCCGACGACGCCGGCGATCCGGTCGTAGTTGTCGCGCACGAGCCCGCCGACGATCCCCGGGGTGCCGGCGCGCTCGGCGAGCTCCTGCGCCGCCGAGCGCCCGGCGTACACCCGCCGCTCGCCGGGGTCGACGAGCACCATCGCGAACGGGCGCGAGCCGAACTGCGCGTCGAGGAACGGGCCGACGGGGTCGGCCGCCCACGGGACCGCGACGACGCCCTCCAGCCGCCGGAGCGCGACGGCCGCCACTGAGCAGTACGGGCAGTCGCCGTCGAAGATCAGCACCGGCGCGTCCGGGTCGGAGTCCATAGATATGGTACGCGCTCCGGCGGCTTAAGCGGCCGGCCGGAGCGGCTGCGGTAGTAACAGATCGACCGAGCGGACCGTTCAGTGCGAGTGACCGAGCGCGTCTTCGAGCGACTGGCCGAAGCGCTCCTCGAACAGCTCCGCGGCGGTGTCGTTCATCTCCGCGATGTCGTCCGGGACCTCGCCCTCGCTGTGGTGGGCGATGACGTGCGCCTGCTGGGCCATCGCCTGCACCACCACGTCGCTGACGACGCGGGTCGGCTCCTCGCCCTGCTGGCTGAGCACGTCGACGAGGCCGGCGGGCAGTTCGAACGACTCCTCGTTGCCGTCGGGGTCGGTGACCGTGTAGGTCTCAGTGTCTCCCATACCCCTGGGACGGGGGCCGCACATAAGGCTCTGTGGAAAGCGCGCGCATCGCCCGCACGGGCGCCGCCGAGGCCCGTGGGGTCCGGCGGTTCCACCGCGATCTACTCACCCGTGCGCCGAGATGGCCTTCACCGAGAAGCCCGAGCCGACGATGCTCGCGAGGTACACCGCGATGGCCGTGACGACGATCGACCCGCCCGAGGGGAGCCCGAGACCGATCGAGACGGCGAAGCCGCCGATCACCGACAGCTGTCCGAAGATCACCCCGAGGTACATCGTCTCGCGGAAGCTCCGGGCGATCTGAGAGGCCGCCGCGACCGGGACGACGAGCATCGCGGCGACGAGGATGACGCCGAGCACCTGCATCGCGCCGACGACGACGACCGCGGTCAACACCACGAGCAGGGTGTTGTAGCCGGTGACGTTCAGCTGCGCGACCCGCGCGGCCTGTTCGTCGAAGGTGATGAACAGCAGCTGTTTGTACGTCAGCGCCACGCCGGCGACGACGAGCAGCGAGAGCGCGCCCATCAGGCGCGCACCCTGCGGCGTGACGACGGCGAGGTTCCCGAACAGGTATCCCCGGATGTTGACCCCGGTGAGCCCATCGCCGTAGCTGATGATCAGGGTGCCGACCGCGAAGCTCCCGCTGAGCATGATCGCGATCGGCACGTCGCCGTAGGCATCGGTGCGCTCGGTGAGCCACTGGACCACGAGCGCGCCGAGGATCCCCACGACGAGCGCGACGAGCAGCAGCGAGCCGTTCCAACCGGTCGCGGACGTGACGAGGATGCCGATCGCGACGCCGGCGAAGGCGGTGTGCGCGAGCGTCTCGCCGATCAGGGCCATCTCGCGGTGGACGAGGAACGAGCCCACGAGCGGGGCGACGACGCCGACGAGCACGCCGGTCGCCATCGACTGCCACATGATCGGGTGCCGGAACACGTTCGTGCCGAACGCGGCGTCCATCCCGCGTCCGAGCGAGCGGAACGCGCCGTACAGCTCGCTCGCGACCGGGAGGTCCTGCGCCCAGTAGAGCGCGACGAACCCGAGCATGACGACCGCGACGAGGGCCGTGATCCCGATCCCGACGAGCTCTACGGTCCGCCGGAGTCCCCGGTCGGGCCGCGTTCGATGGCCGCCGTCCGCTGGCGTTTCCCCGCTCATCAGTGGTGGTGGTGGACGACCTGCCCGGTGCTGCCGTACGCCTCCGCGAGAGCGTCGCTCTCGACGAACGACTCCGTGTCCCCGTGGTGGTACAGCTCGGTGTTGATACAGGCGATACGGTTCGCGCGGTCGGTGACGACGCCGATGTCGTGTTCGATGAGGATGATGGTTATCCCCTCGTCGTTCAGCTCGTCGAGGAGGGCGTAGAACGCGTCGCGCGACTCCGCGTCGACGCCGACGGTCGGCTCGTCGAGAGCGAGCAGGTCGGCGTCGCTCGCGAGGGCCCGCGCGATGTACGCCCGCTGTTTCTGGCCGCCTGACAGCTCCGAGACGAGCCGGCCGGCGAGCTCGCCGATACCGACCGTCTCGATCGCGTCGGCGACGGCCTCGCGGTCGTCCTCGGAGAGGCGCCCCCGGCCGGCGTGCGCGAACCGGCCCATGGTGACGCACTCGCGGACGGTGACCGGCATCGCGCCGCCCCGGCTCGTCGCCTTCTGGGAGACGTAGCCGATCCGGCCGCCGTCGTCGAACTCGTCGACCGGACGGCCGAACAGCTCGACGGAGCCCTCGTCGGGCTCGTGGAGCCCGAGCATGAGGTGGAGCAGGGTGGTCTTCCCGGAGCCGTTCGGTCCGACGAGCCCGAGGAAATCCCCCTCGTCGACCGTCAGAGAGACGTCGCTCACGGCGACGGTGTCGCCGTAGGCGAACGTCACGCCGTCGAGATCGACAATCGGAGTCACTGCGTGTGTCCGACGTGGGTCGTCCGCACGTTTAGCTCTTTTAGTCCGTCGTCGCGCCTCAGGTCCGGCCGGCGGCTCGCCGCCCGTCCCGCTCACTGCGCGTCGAACGCCCGCTCGAAGGCGGGGACGTTGATCTCGGTCATCTGCTCGAGGTAGCCGTACCCGGCGTCGTTCCACTCGCGGGTCGTCCCTCCGGCCGGCGAGACGGGGATCGCCTCCGTCGCGTCGCTGTTCTCGACGATCGACTCGGCGAGCGTCGACGACTCGAAGCGATCGTACAGCACCGCGTCGATCCCCGCATCGTTCACGAGTTCGATCGTGTCGGCGATCTCGCTCTGGGTCGGCTCGTTCTGTGGGGAGACCCCGACCGGAGAGTGGAGGCGGAACCCGTAGCGCGCCTCCAGGTACTGGAAGGAGTTGTGTCCCGCCATGACGGCCACGTCGCGCGCGGCGTTCTCGGCGATCGACCGGAAGGCGTCGTCGACGGCGTCGAGCTCCGTCGCGTACTCGGCGGCGTTGTCGGCGTAATCGTCGGCGTTGTCCGGGTCCGCCTCGCCGAGCCCCGCGGCGATCGTGTCGACGACGTCGGCGGCGAGCACCGGATCGACCCAGACGTGGGGGTCGTACTGACCGCTCTCGTCGTGATCGTCCTCCTCGTCGTGGCCGTCTTCCTCGTCGTGACTGTCTTCCTCGTCGTGACTGTCTTCCTCGTGATTCTCTCCCTCCTCCTCGTGCGAGTGGTCCCAGCCGAGGAGGTCGTCTTCCAGCCCGTCGAGCCCGTCGATCACGGCGACCGTGTCGTAGTCGTCTTCGAGCGTCGCGGCGAGGTCCTGCGCCCACGAGAACTCCGAGCTGTCGAGGTAGACGAACGCGTCCGTCGACGCGACGTCGGCCGCGAGATTCCCGTCCGGGTTCCACCCGTGGCCGAGCCGTCCCACGTCGACCGGGTCCTCGAACGTCGCGTGGTCGCCGGCGACCTGATTCGCCCAGTCGTGGAGCGTGAAGAAGGCGGCGTAGCCGGAGTCGAACTCCCCCGACCCGCCGCTCGCGGCGTCGGAACAGCCCGCCAACGACGCCGCCGATCCAGCCACCGCGAGCCCGGCGCCGCGCCGCAGCACCGACCGTCGTGAGTGTGTCATACCGATCGATACCGCGGATTAACAGAAAAAGGTTGTTATTTCACAACTCTAAATTAATAAATCGGGCGCGGAGAGCGCCGCCGATTAACAACTCGGCGTCGGAACTCCGGCGGCACCGCCCCCGGCGGCGATCGCTCGGAGCCGCTCTGCTTTGCGAAGATCTGTCCGGGAGCGACTCGGTCGGCGCTGACTCGGTCGGCACTGACTCGGTCGGCACTGACTCGGTCGGCGCTGACTCGCCCGACGCCGATCCCAATTCAACACGAACGGACGCTCACTCGGTGACGTCGACGACGGTCGCGCCGGCGAGGTCGGCGAGGTCGTCCGGATCGATCGCGAACACCGCGCTCGGCGTCCCCGCCGCGCCGTAGACGGTGTCGTAGCTCGCGAGCGTCGGATCGAAGACCGTCGGGAGCGCGGCGTCGTGACAGACGGGGGGAACGCCGCCGATGCTCCAGCCGACGACCTCGCGGATCCGCCCCGGGTCCGCCATCTCCGCCGAGGCCGCGCCGAACAGCTCCGCGACCGCGTCCAGGTCGAGCCGGTTCGCGCCGCTGGTGATCGCCGCGACGAGGTTCTCAGGCCCCGTCTCCCGCTCCGGCTCCGCGAGCGACACCACGATGGTGGAGGCGATCGCCGCGGTGTCACAGCCGACAGCGTCGGCGGCCGCGGCCGCCGTCTCCGTCCCCGCGTCGAACTCCAGCACGTCGAGGTCGACGCCGTGTCGGTCCCGGGCCAGCTCCGCGAACTCCGCCGCGCGCTCGTGCATGGGAGAAGGGGAACGGGAGCCGGCATCAACCTCCCGGATGCGGTACTATGCCGGTCGGTCGAAAAGCGTGTCCGAACTCGCTCGCCCGCTCAGCGCGTCCGCAGCTCGTCCTTGTCCTTGATCACGCGGGCGTCGCCCTCGCCGGACGTGACCTCGTTGACGAGGTCGTAGAGGTCGTTCTGGAGCCCGGCGGGGAAGGTGAGCACGCCGACCCAGGAGCCGTCGTTCTGCCACTCCTCGCGTTCGAGGTCGCCGAACTCGCGGATCTGTGCCTGTCCGGAGCCCGCGTAGTCGGCCGGGAGCTGGACCGCCATCGTCACCTCTTCGAAGCGGATCGGGATCACGGGGCGGAGCGCTTCGAGCGCGTCGTCGACCTGGTTCTCGACCGGCTCCATCGGGTCGACCTGGAACCCCGCCTCGTCGAGGGCGCGCTCGATGCGCTCGGGCGGATGCGGCGAGTCGTCCATCTGCGGGTTCACGGCGTTGCGCGTGATGGTGGTGACGAGCTGGTTGTGCTTCCGTTCCAGCATCTCCTCGCGCTGCTCGGCGGTGATCTGGATCTCCCCGCGATCGACGACCTCCGGGATGATCTCGAGCGGATCGGTCGTGCCGAACACCGTTTCCAGGTCCTCCTCGGCCGGGCGATCGCCGCGAGACGCGTTCTCGAACACGTCCTCGGCGGCGATCACGTCCTCCAGCTCACCCTCGAACTCTCCCCGTTTCATCGCGAGCGCGGCGTCGGGGTCGATCAGCACCTCGAACCGTTCGCCGTGCGACTCCAGTCGGGCCGTCACGGCTTCGTCGAGCGATATCATACCTCCCGGTACCACCCCCGTCGTGAAAAAGCCTCCCGCGTCGCGGTCCGTCCCACCGCTCCCGCTGGCTCCGGTGGTCAGCGCTCCGCCGACGGCCGCTCGTCCGCCCAGTCGCTTCGACAGGCCTGCGAGCAGAAGTGTCGATGCACCGCGTCGTCACCCTCGACCCACGTCACCGTCCGCCGACCGGAGCCCAGCGCCGGTTCCCCACAGGTCACACAGCGCGGCGCGGACTCCTCGTCGACGTCCTCCTCGAGGTCGGAAGTCGGATCTACCATACCCGTCCGTACACCTCCGGACACTTGAACCCGCGAAGGGCGGCAGTTCTGGCCGTTCGACCCCGGGTCATCGACCGACGGGGCGGCCGCCGCTCCCGTCGGCTCGCCCGCGTCGCCCCCCGGCCGACCCCGTGGTCTGCGAGGGGTGTTCGACCGTGAGCTCCGCGTTCGCGGCCGGGTCGGACAGCGTCCGATCGCGGCCGTCCGGCCACCGAACGTCGACGCGGACCGGGGTCGCCCCGCCGAGCCCGAAGTGCGCCACCGGCTCCGTCTGGCAGAGGCAGCCGCCGCCGGCGTCGACGGTGCGGCGCTGGACGCCGTCGGTCGTCTCGAGCCGGACCACGGCGCCCCGTGCGGGCGCCCCGTGGCGCGTGGTCGGGCGGACGCGGAGCCATCCGGCGGCCGCGGCGGTCGGATCCTCGTACACCGTGATCGGCTGGGCCGCGACCTCGCCGTGGACCACGATCAGTTCGAGGACGCCGTCGCCGTCGATGTCGGCCGCGACCGCGCCGGTCCCGAACCCGTCCGGCTCGGCGGCCGGCCCCGGATCGACCCGGTGCCAGTGCGCGCCGCGATCGCCTTCGGCGTCCTCGCCCCGCGGCGTCTCACCGTCGCGCGCGAAGAGGCGGTTGGGCTCCCCAGAGGCGTTGAAGAACAGCTCCTCGCGGCCGTCGTTGTCGAAGTCGGCGGCGACGACTGTCCGGACGCGACCCGTGTCGCGGAGCGCGGGCGGCGCCGCGTCGACGAACCGCTCATCGGGAGCCCGACGGAGGAGCCGGTTGGGGCCGCTCTCGTTCCCGACCGCGAACGCGAACCGCCCGCCTTCGTCGACGAGGGCGGCCCCCCGCGTGTCGCCGGCCGGGTCGGAGAGTGCGGCGTCGCCGTCGGCGCGGTCGTAGTGGCCGCCGTCGTTCCGGAACAGCCGGTTGGGGCCGCGTTCGACGCCGGCGAACAGGTCCCCCTCGCCGGAGCAGTGCGGGACCGCGAGCAGCGACCGACACCCCCCGTCGACCTCCAGCCCCACCGCGTCGGCCATGTCCGTTATCTCGCCGTCGTCGCCGATCTCGTAGAAGGAGAGCGGCGCCGCGTACCCGGAGACGGCGACGCCGTAGCGGCCGGTCCCGAGGCGGTCGAGCGCGGCGACCGACCGCCCGGCGCGCACCGCGAGCCGGTCCGCGTTCACGTCGAGCGCGAACAGGTCGATCCAGCGGTACCGCTCGGACTCGAGCCGATTCAAGAGGAGGTCGGGATCGCCGCCGCCGTCGACGCCCTTGGTGCAGTTGTGGACGTACACCTCCTCGCACCCGTCGGCGTCGAGGTCGGCCGCGCACACGCCCATCCCGTGGCGAGTCCCGTCCGCGACGATGCCGCAGGCCGTGTCGACGAAGCGGTCGCCGTCGCGCGCGTACAGTCGGTTGGGCTCTCCGTACCCCGCAACGAAGACGAGCGGCCCCTCCCGGCCGGGCGTCACCGCGACGCCGTAGCCCCGAACGGGGTCGTCGTCCGCGACGAGGTCGGACCGCTCCGTGAACATGGCCGTCCGTCACCGCTCGGGGAATAAGAACTCACGGGTCCGATCGGCGACGAGTTTATAACTGCGCTCGCGAGCGAGCGCTGTCGGTCGCGGCGGCCCGCCGGGACTTATAAATCGGCTCGCGCCGCGCTAGCTGAGCACGAACACGAACAGCGCGACCCCGGCAGTGAGCGTCAAGAAGAGGACGCTCCGGCCGATACCGGTCCGGATCTCGACGTCGACGCCGGCGCGCGCGAGCGCCTCCCGCGGGTGCATCCCCGTCCACTCGGCGGTCGCGATCGTCCCCATCACCGCGCGGTCGACGGCGGCCCACAGCTCGGTGACGCCCCAGATCGACCCGCGAGCGAGGTAGAACACCGCCGGGTACGTCACCGCGTCGACGTCCGGCATCCGGTGCGCGAGCCAGCCGAGCGGGCGCTTCAGCGTGAAGAAGCCGACGAACCCGGTGACGAGCAGCGCCGCGCTCTCGGTCAGGTGGCTCGTGCTGTACGGCTTGAAGTACACATCTTCGCCGAGGATGATCTCCGTGAACGGCATCAGCTCGATCAGCTGGTAGTAGAACACCCCGAAGAAGACGCACGCCCCGCCGGCGAGCACCATGCCGGCGGTCTGGAACGGCGTCGCGTCCTTCGGCGTCAGCGTCGCCGAGCCGTGGAAGAACATGTAGTAGCCGAGCTTGATGAACGACATGAACGTCCCCACGCCGCCGAGGATCAGGAGCCACCAGAGCAGCCCGCTGTCCAGCAGGAGCACGTAGTTGTGGACCTCGTGTGCGGAGTCGATCACCATCCCCTTCGAGATGAACCCGTTGAACCCCGGCACGGCGGTAATCGAGGCCGCGCCGACGACGTAGACGAGGAACGTGACCGGCATCACCCGCCAGAGCCCGCCCATCTCCCGGATGTCCTCGACGCCAGTCCGGTAGATCACGACGCCGACCGCCATGAACAGGAGGCTCTTGTAGAGGACGTTGTTGAACAGGTGCGCGAACCCGCCGGTGACGGCGAACTCGCCGCTCGGGGCGGCGAGCGTCGCGAGCCCGAGCCCCGCGAGCATGTAGCCGACCTGCGCCTGGATGTGGTACGACAGCAGGCGACGCGGGTCGTACTGCAGCAGCGCGAAGAAGGCGCCGTAGACGGCCATGAAGCCGCCGAGGTACGCGAGCCACATGCCGCCCTCGGGGAACGCGCGGTACATCACGTACACCGCGGTCTTCGTCGTGAACACCGAGAGGAACACCGACGCCGCGACGTGCGGGCGCGGGTAGGTATCGGGGAGCCACGTGTGCAGGAAGATGAACCCGCAGTTGACGCCGATCCCGATCGCCGCGAGCAGCGCCGCGCTGGCGTGGATCCCGGTCGTCGCCGAGAACAGGAAGGTTCCGGCGTTCGCGAAGTGAACGACCACCGCCCCGAGCAGGAACGTCCCGCCGATCCCGTGGAACAGCGCGTAGCGGTAGCCGGCCCGCACCGCCGCCCCGCCGTACTGCCACACCAGGAGCGTCGAGGTGACGGCCATCAGCTCCCAGAAGAATATCAGGGTGAGCCAGTCGCCGGCGTAGATCGTCCCGACTGTCGTGGCGACGTAGATCAGCGCGAACGACGTCACCCACGTGGGCGCCTCCGTGCCGTACGCGTACAGCACCGCCGCGGTCGCGAGGAAGCCGACGACGACGCCCATCAGCAGCGAGAACTGGTCGACGTTGAACCACACCACGTCGAAGCCGAGGAACTGCGTCGCGAGGTGCGCGCCCGTCCCGCCGTCGCCGAGCAGAACCGCCTGCGCGAAGGTGAACGTCGTCGCCAGCGCGGCCGCCGCGTGGCCGAGCCGGCGCGGAAGCGCGAGCACGGCGAGCGCGGCGAACGCGAGCAGCACGTACGGCGGCACCGACGTGAGTATCGAGTTCACGGCCGCATCACCCCCTCGGGGAGCCGCGTGTCCACGATGAGCTCGACCAGCTCCAGGAAGCCCATCTCGTAGGGGATCACGCCGAGCAACACCGCGAGCCCCATCGCGGTGAGGATCGGCCCGAGCGTGAACCACGTCGACTCGTGACCGCGGAGCGCGTCGAGGCCGTCGATTCGCTCCCAACCGCCCGCGGGCGGCCCGCCGGCGTGACCGTGGTCGTCGTGGTCCGCGTCGTCACGATTCGCGTCGTCGTGGTCCGCGTGATCGCCGGACTCGCCGTCGTCGTGAGCGGTCTCATCGCGGTCGCCGTCGGCGTCGTCCGGCCCGCTGTCGTCCCCCGCGGCGTCGCCGCCGCGACCCACGCCGAACGGCACGTCGGCGTCGGAGGGGCGCGAGTCGACCGCGTAGTCGCCGGTGTCGACGCGCTCCGCGGGCTCGGAGAAGTCCCGGTCGCTCGTGTCGAAGTCCGGGCGGACCACGCCCTCCTCGTCGGTCGGGAGGTCGTCCATCTCCGCGTCGGGGATGTCGGAGTCGTCCGGCACCTCCGCGTCGTCGCCGGCGGAGGTGGCGTCCTCGGCGTCGACCGCCGAGTCGCCCTCGGCGCTCTCGACGACGTCGTCGATGTCGGTCTCGTCGGCGTCTTCCTCTTCATCTCCGTCCTCCGGGCGGCCCCCGTCCGTCGCCGCGTCGTCAGCTGCGCGGCCACCGTCCGTCGCCGGCAGCGTCGACCGCGACTCGCCGCCCAGCCGGAAGTCGACGAGCGGCTTCGCGTCGTGGGCGTCCTCCGCCTCGAAGAAGGCGGTGTAGATCACCGGCCAGAAGTACGCGATGTTGAGCACCCCCGAGAGCAGCAGCGCGCCGACGAGGTAGTAGGCGATCGGCGTGAGCTCGGCGCCCATCCGGATCCCGCCGATCAGCATGTAGTACTTGCTGACGAAGCCGGCGAGTAAGGGGATCCCCGCCATCCCGAGCGAGGCGACGGTAAAGGCCCCCATCGTCAGAGGCATCCGCTTTCCGATCCCCGCCATCTCTGAGATGTAGTCGGTGTGCGTCGAGACGTGGAGGTTCCCCGCGCAGAAGAACAGGGTGAGCTTCATGAACGCGTGTGCCGGGATGTGCAGCAGCGCGCCGACGAGCCCGTACCAGCCGAACAGCCCGAGCCCGAGGATGATGTAGCTCAGCTGGCTCACCGTCGAGTAGGCGAGCCGCTGTTTCAGGTGGTCCTTCCGCATGGCGATGATCGAGGCCGCGGTCAGCGTGATCGCTCCGATGGTCGACAGCACGAGCCCGGCCGAGAAGCCGAAGGGGAGCGAGAGATTAAAGACGAGCTCCGGCCCGAACACGTCGAGGACGACGCGCGAGACGCCGAACGCGCCGGACTTGACGACCGCGACCGCGTGGAGCAGCCCGGAGACGGGCGTCGGCGCGACCATCGCCTCGGGGAGCCACTGGTGGAGCGGCATGATCCCGGCCTTGACGCCGAACCCGATCGCGAGCAGGAAGAAGGCGAGCATCGCGAGGCCCGGGTCGGCGTTCGCCAGCTCCTCGATGCCGCCGGCCGTGAACGAGACGTTGCCGGCGATCAGGTAGACGAGGGCGGTCCCGGCGAGGACGAGCACCCCGCCGCCGAACATCGTGTACGCGAGGTATTTCCGCCCCGCCGCGCGGGCCTCGTCGGTCTCGTCGTGGGCGACGAGCGGGTACGTCGCGATCGAGAGGATCTCGTAGAACACGAAGATCGTCACGAGGTTGCCCGCGAACGCGATCCCCATCGTCGCCGACAGCGACACTGCGAACGCGGCGAAGTACCGGGTCTGGTTCGTCTCGTCGTTGCCGCGCATGTAGCCGATGCTGTAGAAGGAGGTGACGATCCACAGCCCGCTCGCGAGGAACGCGAACAGCATCCCGAGCGCGTCCGCGCGGAGCGCGAACTCGATCCCGGGCAGGAACGTCCCGAGCGAGGTCTCGAACACCGCGCCGTCGAGGACGGCCGGCAGCATCGAGGCGACGATCGCGAACTTCGCGACCGCCGCCGCGATCGTCCACCCCTCGCGGACGTCCGGGGAACGGTGCGACGCGACGATGAAGAACGCCGCGACGAACGAGACGAGAACCGCCAGTAGGGGGCGTAGATCGGTTATGGGTACGTCAGTCATGCGAACACCTCCGTGAGGTACGGGTCGAACCACTCGAACAGCGCGTAGCCGCCGAAGCCGAGCGCGATCGTCGTGAACGCCGCGAGGATCAGGATCGCGAGCGACGCCGGGGGCACGCGGTCCGGCACGAGCCGCGACCGAGGCGCCCCCTCGACGGGCGTGAGGGGGCCGTCGTCTCCGGTCGCCGATTCGCGACCGCCGTCGGCCGCGACGCCGCGGTCGGCGTCGTCGTGGCCGCCGACGTCACCGTGACCGCTCTCGTCGTGTTCGGCGCCGTGGCCGCCCGGCAGACCGACGCCGGCGAAGTAGAACCGCTCTATCACCCGCGCGACGTACGACAGCGTGAACAGGGTGCTGACGAATATCACGGCCGCGATCCCGATTCCGGCGGGGTCGCCCCCGGCCATGCTCGACTCGACCGCACCGACGCCGATGTACCACTTCCCGAGGAAGCCGATCGACGGCGGGATCCCGACGAGCCCGAGCCCGAGCAGGGCGACCGCCCCGGCCGTGTACGGCGCGGAGCGGGCGGCGCTCGCGAGATCGTCGAGTTCGCGGGCGCCGTAGCCGAGCGCCAGCAGCCCGATCCCGAGGAACAGCCCGAACTTCAGCAGGCCGTGACCGACGAGGTGGACGATCCCGCCGAGCAGCGCGGTCTCGTTCGCGAGCGCGATCGCGGCGACGATCATCCCGAACTGGGCGACCGACGAGTACGCGAACATCCGCTTGAGGTCGGACTGCATCGCCGCGAGCGCGGAGCCCGCGAGGATCGACGCGCCGGCGACGATCAGCATGCCCGTCGTGATCGCGTCGTTGGCCGCGAGGAAGTCGACGGTGAAAACGGTGTACGACACCCGCATCAGCGCGTACGCGCTCGCGGTCGACACGAGCGCCGCGACGATCGTCGTCACCGCGTCCGGCGCGCGCTGGTACGCGTCCGGCTGCCACGCGTGGATCGGGAACACGGCGACCTTCAGCCCGAGCCCCGCGACTATCAGCGCGTAGCTCGCGCGTATCAGCGGGTCGGCGTAGCTCGCCTGCTCGACGATCTGCACCTGCATGTCGAGCATGTTCAGCGTCCCCGTCGCGAGGAAGGCGTAGCCGACGCCCAGCAGATACAGCGAGGCGCCGACCGTCCCCACCACGAGGTACTTCAGCGAGGCGTACGCGCTCGCGCCGGACCGGTCGGCCGCGATGAGCGCGTACGTGGAGATCCCGACGATCTCCAGGAACACGAACATGTTGAACAGGTCGCCGGTGAGCACGAGCCCGGTGAGCCCGCCGACCAACAGCAGGTACCCGCTGTAGAACGAATTGCCTCGCGGGCCGGCGACGCGCGCGAACGCGAGCGTCGCCAGCGAGACGACGGCGACCAACGCGAGCACCGCCACCGACAGCTCGTCGGCGACCAGCTCGATCCCGACCGGCGGCTCGTACGTTCCGAGCGCGTGCGAGAGCGCTCCGCCACGCGCCACTTCGAGGCCGATTGCGCCCGTGAGCCCGGCGAGGGCGGTCGTCGCGACCGCCGCCACCGGCCAGCCCGCGCTCTCGTACTTCAGCCCGAGCGCGAGGGGGAGCGTCGCCGCGACGAGCGGGACGGTGATGGCCACCGGGAGGAGCACGTCACTCATCGGCGTCACCTCCACCGACCGCCGGGCGCTCCGGGAGCGACCCCTCGTCGCGCATGAGGCCTCTGAGCACGTCGGTCCGGAGCGTCCCGTACTCGTCGTAGATGCGGATGCAGAGCGCGAGCCCCACCGCCGTGAGGCTCACGCCGACGACGATGGCGGTGAGCACGATCACGTGCGGGAGCGGGCTGACGAACGTCCCCGTCTCGGCCGCGCCCTCGGGGACGATCGGGATCGCGCCCCCCTCGACGTACGCCGAGGTGATGAACAGCAGGAATATCGCCGTCTGGAACAGGTTGAGGCCGATAATCTTCTTCACGAGGTTGGGGTTGGCGATCATCATGTAGAGTCCGATACACAACAGCAGCGCGAACGCGACGTACGCGTGTCTCGTCGTCAACACGTCGAGCGCCGAGGCGGTCGCCGCCCCGGACGCGAGAACCGAAGCGAGGGCGGAGGCGGAGCCGGCCGCGGCGTCGAGAACGGCGCCGGTCATCGGTCACCTCCGGCGTCGGCCGCGCCCTCCCCGAGAGAGCCCCCCTCCTCGATCGGCTCGCTCTCGTCGATCGAACCGTCCTCGTCGATCGAGCCGTTTCCGAACCCGCTCCCCTCGGAGTCGAACCCGCTCGCGAGCAGGAAGAACAGCCCCATGAGCACGCCGCTCACGATGGGGGCGATCCCGATGATCTCCACGCCCTCCATCCCGTACTTGACGGGATCGAGGATCGGGATCGGGAGAAGGTCGTACTGGAGGAACGCCCCGCCGAGCGCGACCGGCACGAGCCCGATGCCGGCGAACGCGAGCGCGCCGCCGACCGCGAGCGCGACCACGACCGTGTTCGCGAGCCAGTCGCGCGTCGCCTCGATGCCGAACGCGAACGCGATCATGAACACCACGGCGGCCATGATCGCGCCGCCTTGGAACCCGCCGCCCGGAGAGCCGCTCCCGTGGAAGGTGATGAAGAGGCCGTAGGTGAACGCGAACGGGGTGACCACCTTCACGGTCGGCATGATGACTTGGCTCTCGGTGTAGGGCGTCCCCTGCCGCGTCTCGGAGTCGAGCCGTCCCGATCGGGAAGCGGCGCGGTGCGGCGGGAGGTCGGGTTCGGTATCGTCCCGGTCGCCGTCCGCGTCAGGGGACTCGTCTGCCTCGCTGTCACCGGTCGGATCGGCAGGTGTGTCGGTCATGTCGGTGTCGTCGACGGCGTCGCTCATGCGAACACCTCCCGGTGAAGCACGATCAGCGCCGCAATCCCGCCGGCGAAGACGACGACCGCCTCGCCGAATGTGTCGAACCCGCGGAACGCCGCCAGCACGGCCATCACGGTGTTTTCGACGTGAGTCTGGGCGTACGACTCCGCGAGGTACCACTGGCTCACGTCCGGGTTCGACCAGACCGGCGCGTCGGGCGACCCGATCGCCGGGATGTCCCCCATGGTGAGCAGGAGTCCGACGAACAGGAACCCGGCGGCGCCCGCGGCGGGAAGGTTCACCGACTCGAAGGCTGCCTCGTGGTCGATCCGGGTCGTCTTCGCGAGGGTCAACAGCAGCAGGAGGGTGGTCACGCCGGCGGAGATCGCGGCCTCCGTCAGCGCCACGTCGGGCGCCCGGTAAAACGTGTACAGCGCGGCCATCCCGAGGCTGTACGCCCCGAAAACGATGACCGCCGCGAGCACGTCGCGGGCGAGCGCGGTCGCCAGCGCCGTGAACACGACGAACGCGAGCAGGCTCGCCTCGACCGCGGTGACCTGCGCGACGACCGGGGAGGCGAAGCCGGAGACCGTCATCGGCGATCGTCCCCCTCGGTCCACGGCACGGTCCCCTCCTCGAAGGCGGCCCGAGCGATCGCGTGGGCCGCCGTCGGATTCGTCACGAAGATGAAGAACAGCAGGAGAACGCTCTTGACGCCGGCCGCCTCCCAGCCGACCGCGAACGCCACCGCGGCCAGCCCGAAGCCGGCGCCGAGCGTGTCCGCCTGCGAGGCGGTGTGCGCCCGCGAGTACACGTCCGGGAGCCGGAGGACGCCCGTCATCGAGACGAACGAGAAGAACAGCCCGAGCAGCGTGAAGGCGACGACGAGCCCCACGCGGGCGGTTCCGAGCGCGTCCATCACAGCACACCACCCCGCTCGACGGTGAACTTCGAGATGGCGATGGCCATCAGGAAGTTCAGCAGGGCGTACACCAACGCGATGTCGAGGAACGTCGGCTCCGAGAGCGCGGCGCTCAGCATGGCGAGGATGACGACGGTGTTCGTCCCGAGGACGTTCACCGCGAGCACCCGGTCCTGCATCGTCGGGCCCTTCACCGCCCGGTAGAGCATCCCGATCGCGAGCACGGTGAACCCCGCGGCCGCGAGCAGCAGGAAGTCGCCGACCGTGTAGCCGGCCACAAGCGCGGCGTCGACGACGCTCACGCGTCGGTCACCTCCGGGGTCTCGTCGTCCTCGTCGCCGCGTTCGCCCGGTGAGTCGCCGTCGCCCGCGGTCGCGGTCTCGCCGCCAGCGCGCGACTCTCCGCCGTCGGCCGCAGCGATCGGCAGCTCTTCGGTCGCGTCCGGCCCCTGTAGGATCGCGCAGTCGTCGCGCTCGCGCGGCGTCGGGAGCCGCGCGGACGCCCGCCCGTAGTAGACGAACCGCGTCCAGCGCTCGAGCGACCCGTCGAAGAGCCCGTCGCGGGCCGACGGGATGAGGGAGTGGACGTAGAGATCGCTGTCCCGGGCGCGAACCGTCAGCGTCCCCGGAGTCAGCGTGATCGAGTTCGCGAGCGTCATCAGCGGGAGCCCGCTGCCGACGATCACGCGGACTCGGTTCATCGACGGCTCTATCGGGAGCCGCGGGTCCAGTATCACGCGCGCGACCTCGACGTTGGCCTTGGTGATCTCGTAGAGGAGGACCGGGACGTAGATCAGACCGCGGAGCATCCGCATCGGCGTCCGCGGCATCGAGGGTTCGACGTCGATACTGACACGCGAGAGGGTGATCGAGACGATCGCCGCGGTCGCGACGCCGGTCACCCAGTCGAACCAGTAGAGCGGGTCGCCGAGGAGGAAGTAGAAGGCCAGCGAGAGGCCGAACATCGCGACGAAGCGCCTCCCGGTCGCCTCGGTCCGGAGCCGCTCGCGTCGACTCGGCCGCGCCACCGGAGCGGTCTCGACCGTCAGCGGAGTGTTCGACAGCGCGAACTCCAACGGCTGGAGCAGCGTGGTGTTGCCGACGGGCGTGTACTCCGGATCGAGCAGCACCGCGTCGGCGTCGTTTCCTTCGGCGTACGCGGCGAGGACATCCACGTAGTCGTCCGGCCCGAACAGGTACTCGTCGGCACCGATCACCGCCGTCACGACCGTCACCGGGGGGCGCTCTCCGTCGATGTCGTCGAGGTCGGAGGTCGCCCACGCCTCGGCGCGCTCGAGGACGCGCTCGGCCGACGCCGCCCGGTCGTCGGTGCCGGGGTCGCCGTTGCGCCACGACGCGATATTAACGAGGTGGACCGCCGAGAACCCCTCGTCGACGGCCGCCTCGACCGCGTACGCGATCGTCGCACGGAGGGTCGGCGTCGGCTCGACGGGCACCACGAGCCCGCCGGTCGGCGCGGGCGGCGACTCGGGTTCCGCGCCGTCGACGGGGTCAGTGTCGGAGCCCTCGCCACCGGTGGCGGCGTCGTCGCCATCGGCGTCGGTGTCAGCCACCCACCACACCTCCGACGGAGCCGACTTTCGCCGGTTCTATGCACATGTGTGTCTCTGTCTCGATCCTTTCCCTACCGCCTCAAAACAGTTTGTATCCGCGACGGTTCCGGGACGGTGAGGGGGGAGACGGCGCCGCAGCGGCTCCGTACGTCCTCACGCGGATCGCCCGAGCTCCGCGGCCAACCGGTCGGCGATCCGCCCGGCGACGGTGTCCTTCGAGCCGGCGGCCTCCTCGACCGCATCCCCCTCGTCGCCGACGAGGAGGACGCGGGTCTCGTCGTCGCCCATCACGCTCGCGTCGTTGGCGACGACGAACGCGAGCCCGACGCGGTCCCGGATCCCCTCCGCCTCCGCGACCATCGCGTCGTCGTCCCCGGAGGTCTCGGCCTTGAACCCGACGATCGGGAGGTCAGGGTACGCCTCCCGAACCGAGTCGATCAGCTTCGGCGTCGGCTCCAGCTCGACCGACAGGGGCGAGCCGGAGCGAATCTTCTCGTCGACCGCGTCGGCGGTGAAATCGGAGATGGCCGCCGCGGAGACCAGCGCGTCGGCGGTGGCCGCGGTCCGGCGACACGCCTCCATCATCTCCGTCGCGGTCTCGACCGCGACCACGTCGGCGTAGGGGACGTCGGGACCGTCCTGGACCAGCGTCACGCTCGCGCCCCGAACGTAGAGCGCCCGGGCGACCGCACGGCCCGTCTTCCCCGACGCCCGGTTCGTCAGAATCCGGATCGGGTCGATCCGCTCTTTCGTCGCGCCCGCGGTGACGACGACGTGGGTCCCCGAAAGCGACTGCGGCGTCGTCGCGCGAGCGACCTCCGTCACGATCTCCTCTTCGGCGGCGATCTTCGCCTTCCCCTCCTCGATCCGAGGGTCCGCGAACCACACGCCCCACGACTCCAGTCGGTCGAGCGCGTCGAGGACGCCCGGGTGGTCGTACATCGGCTCGTGCATCGCCGGCGCCATCACCACCGGCACGTCCGCGCCGAGCGCGGTCGTCGCGCAGGTGGTGACCGGGGTGTCGTCGACCGCGGCCGCGACCTTCCCCGCGGTGTTCGCGGTCGCGGGCGCGAGCAGGAGCACGTCGGCCCACCCCTCCCGACCGCACAGCTCGACGTGTTCGACGTCGCCGGTGATCTCGGTGACGACGGGCTCGTCGGTCGCGAAGTCGACCGCCCACGGGTGGACGATGTTCGTCGCCGCCGGGGACATAACGGCGCGGACGCTCGCGCCGCGGCGGCGCAGTTCGTGGGCGAGTTCGACGACCTTCACCGCCGCGATGCTCCCCGAGACGCCGAGCGCGACGTTGACCCCCTGTAGCATTACCGAGACGGTTCCGCCCCCGGCGGCTTATAAGGTAGCGTTGCGGATCGGTCCCGCGGTCGAGAAACCGGAGCCGGTGCGGTTCACTCGGCGATCTCGACGGTGACCGCGTCGCGCTCGACGGCCAGCCTGAACGTCGGGACGGTCCGGTAGACGACCTCGACGACGTTCTTGCGTTCGAGGCTCCGGAGGGCGCGCCGCACCTCGTCGACGTCGGGGTCGAGGTCGTACGCCTCGCGGACCGCGTTGAGCACGGCCACGACCGACTGCGACCGCTCCTCGGGGCCGGCAACGACCTCGAACACCCGCGCTTCCAGTTCGGGGACGCGGATCGTCTCCGGCGCGCCGCCCTTCGCGACGGCGTCGGCCTCGATCCCGGGCTCGACGTCCACGAGGTCGTTCGCCTCTGCGGTCGACCGGATCAGGCTGTCGTCGTCGCGGTAGTAGTACTCCTTGAGGTGGTTCTCGAGGTATTGGTGGACCTCGCTGCCGCTCTCGAGCTCCCACGCGTCCTGCAGCTCGCCGTTCTTCGTCGGCTGGAGGCGGACGATGTCCGCCAGCCGGCTCCGCTCCTCGTCGGTCAGCGCCATACGTGGTCGTTCACCGGCGCGGGTATGGACGTTCCGGATCCGCGGCGGGCGGGGACGTCTCCGGATCCGGGACGCGTTGGGACGCTCTCGGATCGGCGGTCCCGATCGCCCGACGAACGACCGGTCGTAGTCCTACTCGTCGGCCTCGTCGTCGACCGGCGTCGCTTCGGCCCCCGCGCTCTCGCCGTCGGTCTCGGGACCGGCGACGCGGTCGGCGACGAGAACCGACAGCGGGTCGATCGTCACCGTCAGCCGCGCCACCACGAACACGAGGGGAACGAGCGCCGCGATCAGGAACGCGGCGTCGTAGGTCCACGCCAGCCCGTCGAGGAGCGGCGTGACGACGCCGGCGAGCCCCCGGTGAGCGACTAACACGGCCGCGAGGACGACGAGCCAGTACACCATGGCGCCGGCGTTCTCGGCGACGGTCTCGACGTGCTCGGCGGCGCCGCTGCGGTGGAGGGTCAGCCGCGTCAGCGACGCGAACTTCGGCGCGGCGACGGCCAGCAGCGCGACGGCGGCGACGGTCGCAACCGCGGTCGCGGCCGCGGCGAACGTCACCGGCGTGAACGGGACGATCCGGCGCATCCCCGGCAAGAGGGTGAAGAGGTACAGCACGGCGACCAGCGCGCCCGCCGCGAGGGCGATGCGGCTGGCGGATCGGACCGTGTCTCGGTCGAGCGTTCTCGACGGGTCTGCCGTCGTCGACGGGTCTGTATCAGACATGACGCACCGGGCGAGAAGCGGGCCGGGGACGTAAACCGTCGAGACCGTCAACGCGGTTTTATCCGGATTAACGGTCTCCCGAGGGCGCCCCCTCAGCTCGCGTCTTCGACCGCGCTTGCGGCGCGGATCACCGTCTCCTCACCGAACTTCGGGCCAACCAGCTGGAGCCCCACCGGGAGGCCGTCGGCCTCGCCCGCGGGCACCGAGACCGCCGGGAGGTTCGCGAGGTTCACTGGCGTCGTGTTCGCGTCCGCGAGATACATCCGGAGCGGGTCGTCGAGGCTCTCACCGAGCTCGAAGGGGAGCACCGGCATCGTCGGCGACGCGATCACGTCGACGTCCGCGAACGCGTCCTCGAAGTCCTGTCGGACCCACGCGCGGGCGTCTTGGGCCTTCTGGTAGTACTTGTCGTGGTACCCCGCAGAGAGCGCGTACGTCCCCAGGAGGATCCGGCGTTTGACCTCCGCTCCGAACCCCTCCTCGCGCGTCTCGGCGAACGACTCGTTCCAGTTGCCGTCCGAGTCGGCGCGGTTCCCGTAGCGGACCCCGTCGAAGCGCGCGAGGTTCGAGGAGGCCTCCGCCATCGCGATGACGTAGTACGCCTGGACCGCGTGCTCGACCGACGGCAGCGAGATTTCGGTGGTCTCGGCCCCCTGCGCCTCCAGCTCCGCGATCGCGGCCTCGACCGTCTCGACGACGCGCTCGTCGGCGCCGTCGAACAGCTCGGTGGGGATCCCGATCGTCAGCCCGTCGACGTCGCCGTCGGCGGCTGCGGCGTAGCTCGCGTCGGGGTCCGCGCCCTCAACCTCGCTCAGGTCGCGCGTGGTCCCGTCGTGCGGATCGGGGCCCGCGATGGCGTCGAGCGCGGCGGCCGCCTCCTCGACCGTGCCCGCGATCGGTCCGATCTGTTCGAGGGAGTTCGCGTAGGCGACGAGGCCGTACNAGCGCGGCGGCCGCCTCCTCGACCGTGCCCGCGATCGGTCCGATCTGTTCGAGGGAGTTCGCGTAGGCGACGAGGCCGTACCGCGAGACGAGCCCGTAGGTGGGCTTGATCCCGACAACGCCGCAGAACGCGGCCGGACAGCGCACGGAGCCGCCCGTGTCCGAGCCGAGCGCCACGTCGGCCTCGCCCGCGGCGACCGCCGCCGCCGAGCCGCCGGAGGAGCCGCCGGGGACGCGCTCGGGGTCGGCCGGGTTCCTCGTGGGGCCGAACGCAGAGGTCTCCGTCGTCGTCCCCATCCCGAACTCGTCCATGTTCGTCTTGCCGACGACCGTCGCTCCCGCGTCGGTCAGCCGGTCGACGACCGTCGCGGAGTACGGCGGGACGTAGTCGGCGAGCATCTCGGAGCCGCAGGTCGTCCGGATCCCCTCGGTGGAGATATTGTCCTTGACGGCGACCGTCGTGTCGGCGAGCGGCCCGTCGTCGTCGCCCTCGATCGTCGCCTCCGTGATGAAGGCGTTGTGGTCGGCCGCCATCACGACACCTTCGGCCCGACGAAGTAGCCGTCCTCGGTCTCCTCGGCGTTCGACAGCGCCTCCTCCTGGGTGAGCCCGTCCTCGATCTCGTCCGGGCGCATCACGTTGACGAGCTCCTCCTGGCGGTCGGCCTCGGGGACCTCGTCGAGCGCCTCGAAGTAGTCGAGAATGTCGGCGAACTGTTCGGTGAACGCCTCGACCTCGTCGTCGTCGAGCCGCACTCGGGCCAGTTCCGCGACGTGTCGGACCTCCTCGGCGTCGACGGCGGCCGCGGCGTCGTCGCCCCCGTCGGGCGTCTCCCCCGCGTCGTCCGCCGACTCGGACGTATCGCTCATACGCTGAGGTGTCCCGCTCCGGGAGTAAGGGTTTCGGAACGGTCAGCGCGCCCCCGCGACGAGCGCCCGAAGCAACCTCACTGCACGGCTTCGACGAGGTTCACTGCACGGCGTCGATGAGGTTCACTGCACGGCGTCGATGAGGTTCACTGCACGGCTTCGACGAGGTTCACTGCACGGCGTCCACGAAGGCGAGCCAGCGCTCGTGCCCGTCGAGGGTGGCGGAGCGGTGTTCGTCGCCGAAGTCGGGATGACGGATGGTGTCCAGGGCGTTCAGCGCCCGGTCGATCCCGACGATCTCGTCGGCGAGCGTCTCGGCCGTCTCGCGGTCGAGCGGGTCGCCGGGCGGGTCGGCCCCCTCGCGCTCGCCCCGAAGTCGTTTCATCCGCCGGTCGCGCTCCGCGCGGAGCGTCGTCTTCACCGACGACACCTTGCGATCGACCTCCGGCGGGACCGTCTCGATCGCCCGCGTCTCGACGATGAACTCGGAGAGGTCGACCTCGGTCCCGTCGATAGTGACCGTGTCGGGGACCGACGCGCCGATCGTCGCGCTCTGGCTGGTGACTCGGTCGAGCAGCTCCTCGCGAAGGGCCCCGTCCATACTCTCCGATCGGCCGAGGTGCGAAAATGCGCTTTGGTCGACGTCCCCGTCTCCGGACCCGAGGGGGGACGTCGCTCTCGTCGGCCCGCGCCGTCACTCGCTCTCGTCGGCCCGCGCCGTCACTCGCTCTCGTCGGCCCGCACCGTCACCACCGGCGTGTCCGAGAGCCGCACCACTTTCTCCGTGACGCTGCCGAGCAGGTAGCGCTCGACGCCGGTGCGACCGTGCGTCCCCATCACCAGGAGGTCGACGTCGTGGTCGTCGGCGTACCGCAGTATCACCTCGTGCGGCGTTCCCATCTCGACGGCGGTCGTCAGGTCGATCCCGTCGAGCGAGCCGGCCGAGGCCTCGATGAGCTCTGTCGCGTGGGCGGTGAGCTCATCCTCGATATCGTCCTCGATATCGTCCGAGTCGAGGCGCCCCTCGTGCCCGCCGATGTACCCCTCGTCGGGGGACCGCCCGCTCATCGATTGGTTCTCCTCGTCGAGGAACGCGCCGCTCAGGCCGAGCCCACCCTCGCGCGTGTCGACGACGTGTAACACGTGCACGGTCGCGTCGAACGCAGACGCAAGCGCTCCCACGTGCGCCGCCGCCGCCTCCGAGCCGGCACTCCCGTCCGTCGGGTACAGAATCTTGTCGTACATCGTACCACCGAGTTGAAACTTCGAGGGGGAGTGATAAAAACGCACCGCAGATTCGCGTTATCGGCCGATCCGGTCGCCGATCGGGTCATTCACCGGGCCCGGTCCCGCGTTTATAGGAGGTCGTTCGAGACGAGCCGATCGACGGCCTCGCGCAGGCGCTCCTCGCTTGCGGCGTAGGAGATACGGGCGTATCCCGGCGCGTTGAACGCGCTGCCGGGGACACAGGCGACGGAGGCCTCCTCGATGGCGGCCTCACACCACGCCTGATCGTCGTCCGCGACCGGGATCATCATGTAGAATGCGCCGTCGCCCACGTCGACGTCGACGCCGTGCTCGTCGAACAGGTCGACGAGGAGGTCGCGGCGGTCGCGGAACGCGTCGCGCATCTCCGCGACCGACTCGTCGGTGTTCTCGAGGGCCTCGACGCCCGCGCGCTGGACGAAGTTGACCGCACACGAGACCGAGTGCGAGTGGAGCTTCCCGGCCTGCCCGACGAACCCGTCGGTCGCGTGGAGGTAGCCGAGCCGCCAGCCGGTCATCGAGTAGGCCTTCGAGAAGCCGTTTATCGTGATCGTCCGGTCGGCCATCCCGTCGAGGCTCGCCAGCGAGACGTGTTCAGCGTCGTAGGTGATGCGTTGGTAGATCTCGTCGGAGATCACGGCGACGTCGTGTTCGACCGCGAGGTCGCGGACCCCCTCCAAGGCCGTCTCCGAGAAGACGGCGCCCGTCGGGTTCGACGGGGAGTTGACGACGAGCAGTTCCGTGTCGTCCGAGACAGTCTCGGCGAGCTCGTCGAGCGCCGGTTCGAGCTGGAACCCGTGGGGCGCCAGGTCGACCCGCGAGAGGTCGGCGCCGGCGAGCTTCGCCATCGCCTCGTAGGAGACCCACGCCGGGTCCAGCAGGACGACCTCGTCGCCGTCGTCGATCAGCGTCTGGAACGTCTCATACAGCGCCTGCTTGCCGCCGGGGGTGACGATCACTTCGTCGGCGTCGGCGTCGATCCCGTCGTCGCGGAGCTTCGCCGCGATCGCCTCCTTCAGTCGCGGGATCCCGTTCGAGGAGGTGTATCCGGTGTGGCCGGCGTCGAGGGCGTCCTTGCCGGCCTCGACGACGTTCGCCGGGGTGTCGAAGTCGGGCTCGCCGACGGACAGGTCGACGATGTCCGCGCCCTCGGCCTCCTTCTCCGCCGCGAGGTTCGATATCGCCAGCGTGGCGCTGGGCTCTACGCGTCCGATCCGCTCTGAAAAGTCGTATGCGTCGCTCATTGTGGTGTCCTCCGTTCCGCCTGCGGGTCCGTCATTCGAGCTCCTCCGCGAGGTCGATCGCGGCCGCCGCCGCCTCCGCGCCCTTGTCGACGCGCTCGCGCGCTTCCGCGCCGGACATCCCCGGGCCGCTCACGCCGAACGTGACGGGGGTGTCGCGGTCGAGGCTTACCCGCGTGAGCTTGTCGGCGGTCGCGCTCGCGATCACGTGGTCGTGGTCGGTGTCGCCGGTGACGATGGCGCCGACCACCGCGACGGCGTCGACGTCGTCTCGGCGCGCGAGCCGGTCGGCGGCCAGCGGGCTGTCGTACGCCCCCGGCACGCTCACTTCGTCGACGATGACGGCGTCGCGATCGGCGGCCGCCTCTCGGGCGGCCTCGGCCATCGGCTCCGTGACGGAGTCGTTGAACCGCGCCACCACCAGTCCCAGCGAGACCATACGCCCGCTCACACCGGGGACGGCAAAGGTCTACCGTTCCGGAACGGGATCGCCGGGCGAACGGGTTCGCCAGTGGTGGTGGCGTGAGTAATTGTTGCTTATAAATAGACGAAATGTTGGCGCGCGCCGGTGAGCGCCCACCGGGCGCGAACCGTGCGTGCGAGGGAGTCGGTCGTCCGGAGCAACGCGGAGGACGACCGACGAGGCTGGGGAGGTGTGAGGCTGCGGTCCCGTGAGCGACCGAAGGGAGCGAGCGGGAGCACGGAAGTCGCAGCCCGCGCAGCGAACGCAGTGAGCGAGCAGGAACGTCTTCCGGTGGTTGCCGTGCGGTGCGGGGCGGGACTCAAAGGGGCAGCCGCGAAGACGAAGCACGGCGCAGTTAGCACCGCAGCGAAGGAGCGTCAGCGACTGAGCGAGGAGCGCAACAAGCCGCGCGAGTCCTCGCGACTGGGGCTTTGGAGGTGTTCACTGCGGGGTGGTCAATCGGTCGTCTGCGAGCGGTCGAGGCGCAAAAGGCGTTCGCTGTGGAACCTACCGCTTACTTCGCGACCTTCGCCTCGAACTTCTCGCGGACCTTCTCCATCTTCGGCTTCGCGTGGAAGGTGCAGTAGGCGTCGTTCGGGTTCTTCGCGAAGTAGTTCTGGTGGTGCTCCTCGGCGCGGTGGAACGTCTCCAGGCGCTCGAGTTCGGTCACCACGTCGTCGTCGTACTCCTCGTCGAGCGCGTCGATGTACGCCTCGGCGACCGCGCGCTGGTCCTCGTCGTGGTAGAGGACGATGGAGCGGTACTGGCTCCCCACGTCCGGCCCCTGGCGGTTGAGCTGGGTCGGATCGTGAACCTCGAAGAAGGCTTCCAGCAGCTTGTCGTAGGCGATCACGTCCGGGTCGAACGCCACTTGGACGACCTCGGCGTGGCCGGTGTTCCCGGAGCAGACCTGCTTGTAGGTCGGGTTCTCGACGTGGCCACCGGCGTAGCCGGACGTGACCGACTCGACGCCGGCGAGCTGTTCGAGCGCCGCCTCGGTACACCAGAAGCACCCGCCGCCGAGCGTCGCGGTCTCGAGCTGATCGGACATACACGGAGGAAGGGCTCGGAGACGTATTAATCACGCGTGCTTGCAAATGAGAGATGGTCGGTACTGTGGGTATGCGTTTATAAGCCGATGCCGACGGATCGACGGTGAACACCTCCAAAGCCCCAACCGGGAGGAGGGCGCACGCTCGCTGCGGTCCTCAGTCTGTCACTCACTTCGTTCGTTCCCTCCCTGCGGTCCTTTCGTCGCCTGCGCCCTCCTCCCGGTTGCCCCTTTGAGTCCCACCCGACCGCACGGCAACCACCGGAAGACGTTCCTGCTCGCTCACTGCGTTCGCTGCGCGGGCTGCGACTTCCGTGCTCCCGCTCGCTCCCTTCNGCAACCACCGGAAGACGTTCCTGCTCGCTCACTGCGTTCGCTGCGCGGGCTGCGACTTCCGTGCTCCCGCTCGCTCCCTTCGGTCGCTCACGGGACCGCAGCCTCACGCCTCCCCAGCCTCGTCGGCCTCCCGTCGCTACGCTCCGGTCGGCCGACTCCCTCGCGCGGCGCTGTTCGCGCCCGTCGGGCGCTCACAGGCGCGCGCCACCGCGATCGGTTTATAAATGTCATCTGCACACTCAGTTTTTAACCCGCCGAACACCGACACCGTCCCATGGAAGAACTCGCGGACCTGACCGAGACGTTGGTCGCGATCCCCTCGCACGAAGACGAGACCGCCGCCGGCGACGCGATCGAGGAGTGGCTCCGCGCAGAGACCGACGCGCGGGTCGAGCGCGACGCGGTCGGCAACGTCATCGCTTATAAAGGCGAGACGAACGACTACGACGCCGACACGCTCGCGTTCGTCGGCCACCACGACGTGGTCCCGCCGGCCGAGCGCCAGACGGCCGGCGAGGGGAACGCCGGGGAGTACGTCGTCGAACGCCGCGACGGCCGGATCCACGGTCGCGGCGCGGCGGACATGAAGGGCGCGGTGGCGGCCTGCATGCTCGCGTTCCGCGACGCCGAGCCGACGGCCGGCCGCGAGCTCGCGTTCGCCTCGTTCGTCGGCGAGGAGGTCGGGGGGACCGGCGCGCGACACGCGATCGACGAGGGGTTCGCCCCCGACCGCGCGGTCGTCGCCGAGGGGTCGACGAACTACTCGAAGCCGGGCGTCACCGACGTCGCCGTCGCGCACAAGGGGCGGCGCGCCTCGACGCTCGTCGCGAGCGGCACCGCGGCGCACGCCTCCGAGCCCGAGGCCGGCGAGAACGCGATCTACCGGGCGAGCGACGTGATCGGCGCCGTCCGTGAGCTCGACGCCCCGTCGGCGACCGTCTTCGGCGAGCCCGTCACCGGGTCGCTCGCGGTGACGATGGTCCGCGGCGGGGAGACGTGGAACGTGATCCCGGAGCACTGCGAGGTGACGATCGACGAGCGCACGGTCCCCGGTGACCGCGCCGACATCGGTCGCGCCGCCGAGTCGGTCGACGGCGTCGCGTGGGCGGTCGACCAGGACCTCCCGCCGATGGCCTGCGGCGACGACGCCTTCGCCGACGCCACGCTCGCGGCGGCCCGCGAAGTCCACGACGAACTGGGACTCGACGCGCCCGAACACGTCGTCAAGCCCCACGCGACCGACGCGGGCTGGCTCGCCGAGGCCGGCACCGACCCGCTCGTCTGCGGGGCGTCCGAGCCCGGCGAGGCGCACACCGACGCCGAGAGCGTCGGGATCGACGTCCTCGACCGGTGTTACCGGATCTACAGGAACCTCGGCGAGCGGTCGTTCTGATCCCGGGGAGACGCGGCGTCTCGCGGGCGATCCGCTCCCGCCGAGCGACGCGGTATGGAAGGGGTTTTATGCGCCCCGGGGGAAGTGTGCGCCACTATGGGAGACAAGTCGAAGGCTCAAAAGAAGCGTCTGGCGAAGGCGGAGCGCCAGAACACCCGCGTCCCCGCGTGGGTCATGATGAAGACGGACATGAACGTCACGCGAAACCCCAAGCGGCGCAACTGGCGCCGGAACGACCTGGACGAATAGATGTCGACGAGTGATTTCGAGGAGCGCGTCGTCACCGTCCCGCTCCGCGGCGCCAACGACAAGCCGGTCCAGGAACGCGCAGACTTCGCGATGAAGATCGTCCGCGAACACCTCGCGCAGCACTTCTCCGTCGACGAGGCGGACGTCGTCCTCGACACCTCGGTCAACGAGGTCGTCTGGGCGAACGGGCGCCAGAACCCGCCGAGCAAGGTCCGCGTCCGCGCGGCCCGGTTCGTCGAGGACGGCGAGCCCGTCGTCGAAGCCGAGCACGCAGAGTAACGTGTTACGGGCGACTTTCACCGGCTCGTCGTACGTGGGCGTGTTCGCCCGCGCGATCGACGACATCCTGTTGGTCCGGCCGGACGTCGACGAGGACCTCGCCGACGCGCTCGGCGAGGAGCTGGGCGCAGAACCCCTCCTCACGACCGTCGGCGGCGCCAACACCGTCGGTTCCCTCGCGACCGGAAACGAGAACGGGATTCTCGTCTCCGCGCGGGCCACCGAGCGGGAGCAGTCGCGGATCGCCGAGGCCGCCGACCGCGAGGTGGGCGAGCTCCCCGGCGAGATCAACGCGGCCGGGAACGTCGTCCTCGCGAACGACTCCGGCGCCTACGTCCACCCGGACCTGCCGCGCGAGTCGATCGTGACGATCAGAGAGACCCTCGACGTCCCCGTGGTCCGCGGCGACCTCGGCGACGTGCGGACGGTCGGCACCGCCGCGGTCGCGAACGACACGGGCGTGCTCTGTCACCCCAAGTCGACCGAGTCGGAGCTGCAGGCCGTCGAGGAGGCGCTCGACGTGCGCGCCGACCTCGGGACGATCAACTACGGCGCGCCGCTCGTCGGTTCCGGGCTCGTCGCCACCGACGAGGGGTACGTCGTCGGCGAGGACACCACCGGCCCCGAGCTCGGGCGCATCGAGGAGACGCTCGGCTTCATCGACTGAGGTCGACGGGGTCCCGTCCCGCACACGACTGGGCGGCGCCCGCTCCGCCGATTCCTCCCCCCTTTTAACAATCGACGCCGAGTTGCGGACGGTATGCCCGCAATCGAGTGTCGGTCCCTGACGAAGTACTACGGCGACGTTCGCGGCATCGAGGACGTGTCCTTCGCCGTCGAGGACGGCGAGGTGTTCGGCTTCCTCGGGCCGAACGGTGCCGGGAAGACGACAGCGATCCGCACCCTCCTCGGGTTGCTGTCGCCGACGAGCGGTGGGGCCGCGCTGCTCGGCCACGACGCGACCGACCCCGGCGACTCCCGCGCCGCCCGCGAGCGGATCGGCTACCTCCCTGGGGACCCCGGGCTCGACGCAGACCGCACGGCCGAGGCGTTCCTCGACCACCAGGCCGCGCTCCGGGGCGCCGGGAGCCGCGAGGCGCTGGTCGCCCGGTTCGGGCTCGACGAGTCGCGCCGGATCGGCGACCTCTCGCGCGGGAACCGCCAGAAGGTCGCCTTGGTCGCCGCGTTCATGCACGACCCGGACCTCCTCTTGCTCGACGAACCCACCTCCGGGCTCGACCCACTCCTCCAGGAGGAGTTCGCCGCGCTGGTGCGCGAGCGCGTCGACGACGGCGCGAGCGTGCTCCTCTCCTCGCACGTCCTCGGCGAGGTGGCCGCGCTTTGCGACCGCGTCGGCGTGCTCCGCGAGGGGCGTCTCGCGGCGGTCGAGACGGTCGAAGACCTCCGGTCGCGAGGCGGCAAACAGGTGCGCGTCCGCGTCGCCGAGGACGTCTCTCGCGCCGACTTCGAGGTCCGCGGCGCGATGAACCTCCGGGTCGGAGAGACCGTCTCGTTCACGTGGACCGGCGGGTACGACGCGCTGATCGACCTCCTCGACCGATTCACGGTTCGCGACTTGGAGGTCGTCGACGCCCCCCTCGAAGAGGCGTTTATGACCTTCTACGACGGCGACGTTCCGGGGCCCGGCAGTCGGGGCCGGGCGCGTGGAGCACGCGGGACTCGCGAGACCGGCCGGACCGAGGAATCGGCACCAGCGACCGGGACGGACGCCGCCGGGGGCGACCGATGAGCGATCGTCCCGCGCCGTGGCTGGCGATCGCGCGGTACGAAGCGGCGGGGAGGGCCCGCGGCTCGGTCGTCCTGACCGGGTTATTGTCGGGCTTTCTCCTGTTGTTCTTAGCCTTCTTCCCGTCGATATCGAGCGCCGGGATCGACCTCGACGCCTACGTCGAGTCGTTTCCGCCGGCGTTCCAGGAGGCGTTCGGGATCATCTCCATCTCAACGATCGAGGGGTTCCTCGCGGTGGAGTTCTACCAGTTCGCGTGGCTGCTGTTAGTCGGGCTCTACCTCGCGTACCTGAGCGGCGGAACGATCGCCGGCGACGTGGCCTCGGGCCGGATGGACCTCACGCTGTCCGCGCCGGTGGCGCGCCGGGACGTCGTCTTCGGGCGGTTCCTCGGACTCGTGCCGCTCGTGCTCCTGTTGAACGTCGTCTTACCGGTCGTCGCGTACGTCGGGGTGTTCGCGGTGGGCGAGACGATCGCGGCCGAGCGGCTCGTCGCCGTCCACGCGCTCGCGGTGCCGTACCACCTCTGTTGCATCGCGCTCGGGATCGCCGTCTCGACGCTCGTCTCGCGGGCGGGGGTCGCCCAGCGGGTCGCGCTCGGTGGCCTGTTCGCGCTGTTCATGTTCGAGTCGCTCGCGGCCAGCAGCGAGTACGACCGGGCGGGAGCGATCAGTCCGACCGCACACTATGACCCCTCCGCGGTGCTCGTGAACGCCGAGTACGACGCCGTCGGCGCGGCGATCCTGCTCGCGGCGACCGCGACGCTCGTCGCGCTAGCTGCCCTCTGGTTCCGGCGGGCCGATCTCGCCGGCTGACTATGCGTCCGGGGGCGGCGAATCCGGCCCGGGAGAAAGCGAAACGCGGACCGAACGTCCCGCTCCGTGGCGCTCCGACGACTTCTGTCGCGTTCGTTCCCGTCCCGCTTTTTAGGAAGATACTTCCCTGTCCCTGCCGGATCGGTGAACATGAGTACCTACACGGTGAGTGGACGGTTCCAGAGTCGAGACGGCTTCCAGCCGTTCACCAAGGACGTTGAGGCGGAGAACGAGGACCTCGCCCGCGAGCGCATCTACACCACGGTCGGGAGCCAGCACAACCGGAAGCGCGCCCAGATCGAGATCGAGGAGGTGTCCGCGGCATGATGGGCGGCGGACAACAGCAGCTCCAGCAGCTCTCCCAGGAGCTGCAGGCGCTCGACGAGGAGATCGAGGCGCTCGAAGCCGAGATCGCCGACTACCAGGAGGAGCAGTCCGACATCGACGACGCGATCGAGGCGATCGAGACGCTCGACACGGGCGCGACGGTGCAGGTCCCGCTCGGCGGCGGCGCCTACGTCCGCGCCGAGGTCCAGGACATCGACGAGATCATCGTCTCGCTCGGCGGCAACTACTCTGCCGAGCAGAGCGAGGAAGACGCCATCGACGTGCTCGGCCGCAAGCGCGACGCGCTCGACGACCGCATCGAGGAGACGCAGGAGGAGGTCGACGAGCTCGAGTCCGAGAGCCAGGAGCTCGAACAGCAGGCCCAGCAGATGCAACAGCAGATGCAGCAACAGCAGATGCAGCAGATGCAGCAGGCGCAGGACGACGAGGAGTAACGACAGACCGTGTTCGACGGACTGAAAGACAAGCTCTCCGGGTTCCGCAAAGACGTCGAGGAGAACGCCGACGTCGAGGAGCCCGCGGAGCGAGACGAGACCGAGGCGGCCGAGAGCCCCGCCGCCGAGTCCGCCGAGGCCGATCGGACCGCGGAGAGCGACGACGAGGCGAGTGACGCCGACACCGTCGAGGCGAGCGCTTCCGGCGACGCGACCGCTGACGCCGCCGACTCTTCCGACGACTCCGACGACGACAACGAGCCGAGCACCTTCCAGCGCGCGAAGGCGTTCGCGACCGGTCGGATCATCATCGAGGAGGAGGACTTAGAGCAGCCGCTGTGGGACCTCGAGATGGCCCTCCTCGAGAGCGACGTGGAGATGAGCGTCGCCGAGCGCATCCTCGACACCGTCCGCGAGAAGATGCTCGGCGAGTCGCGGAAGCAGGTCGAGACGACCGGCGAACTCGTCGAATCCGCGCTTCACGACGCTCTCCTCGACGTGATCGCCGTCGGTCAGTTCGACTTCAAAGAGCGGATCGCCGAGGCCGACAAGCCCGTCACCATCGTGTTCACCGGCGTCAACGGCGTCGGGAAGACGACGAGCATCGCGAAGCTCTCGGAGTGGCTCGCCGACCGCGGCTACTCGTCGGTAATGGCGAACGGCGACACCTACCGCGCGGGCGCGAACGAGCAGATCCAGGAACACGCCGACCGGCTCGACCGGGAGCTCATCTCCCACGACCAGGGCGGCGACCCCGCCGCCGTCATCTACGACGGCGTCGAGTACGCCGAGGCGCACGACATCGACGTCGTCCTCGGCGACACCGCGGGGCGGCTCCACACGAGCGACGACCTGATGGCCCAGCTCGAGAAGATCGATCGCGTCGTCGACCCGGACATGACGCTGTTCGTCGACGAGGCCGTTGCGGGCCAAGACGCCGTGAACCGCGCGAAGGAGTTCAACGACGCCGCCGAGATAGACGGCGCTATCCTGACGAAGGCCGACGCCGACTCCTCCGGCGGCGCCGCCATCTCCGTCGCGTACGTCACCGGGAAGCCGATCCTGTTCCTCGGCACCGGGCAGGGGTACGACGACATCACCCTGTTCGAGCCCGAGGAACTCGTCGAGAGCCTGCTCGGCGAGGAGTGAGCGGGCGGTCGCGTCGTCGTTTTAACTACCCTTCCCCGACCATCCGGTCTTCCTCGTCCCACTCGCGCTCGCGCAGCTCGTACTTCTGGATCTTCCCGGTCGCCGTCGTCGGGAGCTCGGCGACGAACTCCACTTCACCCGGCGTCTTGTAGTCGGCGACGCGCTCGCGGACGAACGACCTGAGCTCATCGGGGGTCGCGCCCGCGTCGTCGGGGTCGCCGGTCTCCGGGACGACGAACGCCTTCGGGGTCTCGCCCCACCGCTCGTCGGGCGCCGGGATGACGGCCACGTCGGAGACGACCTCGTGTTCGAAGAGGGTGTCCTCCAGCTCGATCGAGGAGATGTTCTCTCCGCCGGAGATGATGATGTCCTTCTTCCGGTCTTGGATCGAGACGAAGCCGTCCTCGTCGACGACGGCCAGGTCGCCCATGTGATAGTACCCCTCCAGGCGCTCCGAGAACGCCTCCTCGGTGGCCTCGGGCTTGTTCCAGTAGCGGTCCATCACCTGGTTGCCGCGGACGACGATCTCGCCGATCGTCTCGCCGTCGGCGGTCACGTCCTCGCCGTTCTCGTCGACGACGCGCACGTCGGTGCCGAGGTAGCCGATCCCCTGCGTCTTCTTGACCGCGAACCGGTCGTCGGCGTCGGCGTCGAAGTGCCGCTTCGCGTCCGAGGTCGTCACGAGCGGTCCCGTCTCGGTCGCGCCGTACACGTGTTTGAGCTCCCAGCCGAACTCCTCCTCGACGGTGCGGATCGTCGCCTCCGGCGGCGCCGCGCCCGCGGTGGCGGCCCGCACGTCGTTGTCGCCGGTCGTCGCGCCGCCGTGCTCGGCGTAGTGGTCGCCGAGCATGTTGAGCACGGTCGGCGCCGCACAGAAGTAGGACACGTCCTCGGTGCGGATCCGGTCGAACACGGCCTCGACGTCGACGCCGCGCGTGCAGACGTGACGCGCGCCCATCCCCGTGATCGCGTAGATGTGCCCCCACCCGTTGACGTGGAACATCGGGAGCGTCCAGAGGTAGACGTCGTCGTCGGTGATCTCTTGGTGGATGGTGATCAGGTAGGCGTGGAGCGTCTCGGCGCGGTGAGTTCGACAGACGCCCTTGGGGTCGCCCGTGGTCCCGGAGGTGTAGTTGATGGTGATCACGTCGTCCTCGTCCATCTCGGGGCGCTCGTAGCCCTCCGGGTCCGCGTCGGCCAGCGCCGCGTCGAACGACTCCCAATCGCCCTCGACCGCGTCGGCATCGTTCGTGAGGAACGTCTCGGTCGGCACCTCCTCGCGGACCGCCTCGACGGTCGCGGCGTACTCGGCGTCGGCGTAGATGGCGTCGACGCCGGCGTCGGAGAGCATGTACGCGAAGTCGTCAGGCGTGAGCCGGTAGTTCAGCGGGGTGTGGATCGCGCCGACCTGCATGGCGCCGTAGGCGGCCTCCAGGTGGTAGTGCGTGTTCGGGTCCAACACCGCGACGCGGTCGCCCTTCTCGATCCCACGCTCCTGAAGGGCGGCGGAGAACCTGTCGGCGCGCTCCCCCAGTTCGGCGTAGGTGTACCGCGTTCCGTCCGTGGCGAGGACGGCCTCCTCGTCGGCGTAGTGGCGCCGAGCCCGGTCCAGGAAGTCCGTCGTCAGTAGCGGTTTTCGCATCAGTTTATCACTATCTATGATGGATGAAAGCGTTTGCGGCCGAAGCAAAGCGGGCACCTGACCGTCGCGACGCGACCGCCTCGGGTTTTTAATCCGTCCCCCCGAGAGTACCCGCATGAGCGACGGATCCGACCGTTGGCCGATCACCGACGGCTACGTGGTCCCGATCGCCGGACTGATCGCGTTGCTGTTCGCCCTGATGGCCGGGCTGACCGCTCCGCGCGCGCTCTCGGGCGACCCCACCGACGCCCTCCTGCCGATCGGGTTCGCGCTCGGCGCGCTCGCCGCGCTGCGACTCCGCCAGCGGTACGGGGAGACGAACGCCGAGCAGGACGGCGACGCCGCCGACGACGAGGCGGCTTGACTCCCGATCGCGGTCGCCCGGCCCTATATAAATAGTTCGTGGACGAATCGCACACGGGCGACGGGATCAGAACCCTTAACAGTCGCACGCGATTTTGATACGATAGCGGGATGGGATAGCCAGGAGATTCCGCCGGGCTCATAACCCGGAGATCGGTAGTTCAAATCTACCTCCCGCTACTTCTCTTCGACACCAACCGAGCGGAGGACGTTCTCGTACCCAAGCATCGAACTTCGAGACGCCCAGCGCGGCGAGAACTTCCTGTGAATTTCGACGGCGCGGTGCGGACGGGCACTCAGGCTCCCGCCCGACAGCTGACCGATATCGTCCGATTCTCCGTGTCCCCGAAGACGACCGCCTCGACGTCCTCGCCCCGGAGGCGAACCGTCACGGACAGCGGCTCGGCTTCGAAGGTGTCCTCACACTCGAGCTCTGCAACGACGGCTTCGGATCCCGACTCGCCGGGCGACACCGCTGACGGAGGCGATCGGACGGTAACGTTCAGATCGTCGGGTTTCTCCGCGATACTGACCTCGGTGACGGCGACTTCAATGTCGAACCGGTTCGTCACGGCGACGAGCGCCACCGGGTCGCTTCCGTTCACGTCGCTTCCGTTCACCGCGTCCCCGTCGGTATCGACCGCGAGGTCGTCGGGCGAGTCGTAACCGACGTAGGCTCGGTCGTCCTCAACGGTCGCGACTGCCACTCCGCGGTCCGCCGTCGCCGAGGTGAATCCGCCGGTCCCGACGAGGGCGACCACCAGTCCGACCGCGAACAGGCCGACGGCGAGCGCTCGGAGAGCGCCGGTCATGGCGCCGAACGGCGGATCCTCGGTCCCTCGATCATCGATCGACCTCCAGGTCCGAACCCAGCTCGTTCCGCTTGGTGTGTATCGTGTGGACCACGGCCGAGACGCCGAACGCCGCGGTAAGGATCGTCCCGAATCCGGCGGTCGTCAGGTCGCCGAACGGGTACACGCCGAGCCACACGAGGCCGACGACCGTCCCCATGATCGACGCCAGCCCGAGGTAGTGGTAACACCACGGGATGTCGTCCTCCGGGACGTACTCCAGGTGCATCTGGACCTCTCTGACGCCGTCGGCGAGCGCGATCGTGCCCCGTCCTCGGTCGTACTCGACCAGTCCGCAGTCGCTCAGCTTCGGCAGGTGCGTCTGGCGCAGCGAGGAGTACACCCGCTTGCGCTGTTTGTAGCTCACCTGCCCGACGGTGGTGTCGTTCTCGCGGGCGGCGATGTAGTCGACGAGGTCGGAGAGGTCGATCGTCTCGCCCTCGTCGTGGCCCTTCAGGTACTCGATCGCGTACCGCCGCCGACCGTTGCTCAGGACGTCGAAGATGTCGTCGCGATCGAGGTCGGTTTCGCGTGCTGTTCCCGTCGTCGTGTCCCGATCGGGTGTCGTATCGGGATCGTCTGGTTGTTGGCTCCGTCTCTCCTGAATCACGTCGTCTCCCCTCCCCTGCGTCACTGATCCAAACCGCTGTTTCGACCGGTGAGACCAGTCAACGATCAACTGACTCGCCGTCGACATCGACTGTTCCGAGTCGTCCTATTCGGGAGAGTGTCTGCAGTGGATGTATATTGTTATGTCACCCGTTTAACCAAATCTAGACGCTTATTCTTATATTACTACTTCTACCTATTCCCGTATGGTTAGTTTATTATTATATTTATTTGAATAATCAAGGCATCCGACCAGGTTCCCGGTTAAGTCTGTATGACAATAATTTTCTAAATTATTAAATATTCTTGGTACTATTTGGTCACTTAAATTTAGAATATGCCATGCACGCAATTGTAATAAAAGAGACCAGATCTGGCTGATCAGTTGAAACGAAATCGGATTAGTTTATATGAATATTTTATGCTCCCGACTCGTCTGCTACCACCTCAATCGTAGTCGGCAGATCCCCTGCTGAATTATCCTTAAGGAAAATCACAACGTTGACAAAAACTCGTTCCCCGATATCTAGCTGATATGTGTTGCCGGGATCTTCCATCAACGTGCTAAAGTCTGATTTATTATTAGTGTCGGTACCATACCACTCAACTGCGTCATTGCCATCATCGTCGACGATCCAGACTTTGACCGGTTGGTTACCCTGATTCCTTATACTGAAGACGCCAGTGAATGAGTAATCTGAGTCCTTATTTATTCCATCTCCGGTTACAGTTGCGTCGCTATCAAAAGTGAGCGCAAGCTTATCTCCACTTCCGTCCGCATAAGCACTCGTATCGTTGAGTGCTAGGAAGGCACTGCTGTCATCAGTAACATTAACATTCATACCACGCTCAATATTCGCGAAATTGAACGCTCCAGTACCCATTGCAGCCGCCCCGCCAGCGGCGAGCGATCCCAGTCCGGCCAACATCTTGCGTCGTTGCATGGTGTTGTCACCTGTTTGGTGCTCGTCGCCGCCACGCGGTTCGGGCCGAGCGTCGACCGATCGGCAAGCCGTATCGTCGCGTGTTAGCCCCGAGCACTCACGGAACACAAGAGAGGGGACCGTTACTAGTCTGAGCAGCTTGTTGCGCCACCAGTCTGAGGCTGTTCTTCGTCCGGGTCACCGTACGCAACGGTAAGCGGAGATTCCGAAGCGGGAACCGGCGGACGGATTCCGCGAAAGCCGATCGTAACCGCCCGCGAGACGGGACCGTCGACACATTCGATCTTTTTCCGGGGACGGCGTCCGGATACCGCCCTTCGCGGCCGACGAACCAACTCGTAGATCTCGTTAAGAGCGACTTAGACCGGCTTACCGCCGCGCATAGCTAAGCGTCGCGGGAGCAAATCGACCGGTCGTGATCGACGAAAACGAGAGCGACGACTCCGGTCGCCGCCCCGAGAGGCGTCCGGTTCCACTCGGCGCACTCGCGCGACGCGTGCCGGGAGCGGCGGCGAACGCTCCCAAGCGGAACGTCCTCGTCGCGCTCGGCTACCTCCTCGCCTGCGGTCTCCTTGCCGGACTGCTCTGGGCGGCGCTGTGAGCGCGCCGCGGTGGACGGCCCCTCCCGCTCCCGAACCCGGAAGCGATTTCCGTCGCGCCGCCGTCCGCTCCGACATGGACTACGAATCGAGCCTCGACCGCGCGATGGAGGAGGTACCGGACCTCGGCGGCTCCGACGAGCGGCTGTCGGTGCCCGACCCGGAGACGCAGAAGGACGGCGCGTTCACCCGGCTGACGAACCTCTCGGCGATCGCCGACGCGCTGAGCCGCGACCCCGAACACGTCCACTCGAAGATCCAGCAGGAGCTCGGGACCGCCGGCCAGTACGAGGACGGCCGGGCCCGCTACAGCGGGAACTTCCGCGAGCGCGACTTTCAGGCCGCGATCGACTCGTACATCGAGTCGTTCGTCACCTGCTCGGAGTGTGGCCTGCCGGACACGCGACTGGAGACCGAGAACCGCACGCCCATGCTGCGCTGTGAGGCCTGCGGGGCGTTCCGACCCGTCGCCAAGCAGAACACCTCGACGACCCAACGGGAGGAGGAGGCGATCGAGTCGGGCAACACGTACGAGCTCGAGATCGTCGGTACCGGTCGCAAGGGCGACGGCGTCGCCGAGCGCGGCGAGTACACGATCTTCGTCCCCGGCGCGCAGGAGGGCGAGACAGTTAACGCGTACATCAAGAACGTCTCCGGCAACCTCGCGTTCGCCCGCCGCGAGAACTGACGAACGACCGGCGCGCGGGCCAGGAGTTTCTATCGTCGCGCCGTTCCGCTACCAGACGGTTTCTCCGTCGGTCTCCGGACCGTGTGCGGCGGCCGCACGACTCCCCGACGACGCGTACGGCGGCCGACTCGAACGCCGTGTGAGCTACCGAACGCAGCCGACCGCGACCCGGTGACCGGTCTCCGCGACGTGTTCGCGCTCGAGGCTGTTCGCGTCGTCGACGACGTCGAAGAGCCGTTCGAGCCGACACTCCCTGCAGACGACGTGATACCGTTCCTTCGGTGTCGGTTGCTGCATGAGAACGCACGGGCGCCGTGGAGCGTTAGTTACGAGCCCCATACCGGGGTAAACGGGACGTTAGGTGTGTTGTAACCCCACCGGACCGTCCCGGGCCGGTCGCCGCAGCCGGCGTCTCGGCGGTCTCCAGTCCCCGCGTCTTACTCGCCGTCGGCCCGCCGTTCGAACCGGTCCAGCGCGAGCCCGAGCATGTCCGGGCTCACCGGCTGGTACTCCTCGCGCTCGTGGTCCGGGAGGTACTCCCGGACGCTGTTCCACGACTCGCGGGCGTACCGGGCGTCGAGCAGGACACGGACGCCCCGCTCGTCCGGCCCGCGGATGACCCGACCCACCGCCTGCCGGGCCTTTCGGACCGCGGGGACGGTGAGCGCGGTCTCGAACCCCGACTCGAACCGGCCGTCGTAGGCGGTGATCACCGCCCGCGTCCGCGGCCGCGCCGTGTTGATGATCGGGACGCCACAGACCACGGCGGCCGACAGCCGGTCCCCGCGGTAGTCGACGCCCTCCGTGAGCGTCCCTCGGAGACTGGTCACGAGCACCTTCCCCGACCCGGCGAAGAACTCGTCTTTCAGCGACTCCGTGGCGCGGTCGCCCGACGACTCGTCGAGCAGCACCGGCTTGTCGAGCCGCTCCGAGAGCGACTCGGCCATCCACGTCGCCTCCGCGTAGCTCGGCGTCCCGACCAACACGTTCCCCTCGCGCCCCGCCACCGCCGCGGTCGCGTCGAGGTGGGCGAGGCGCGTGTCGTTCTCCTCCCCCGGCGCCCCGCGGTTCTGATACGTGAACTTGGGCGCGTCGACCGCGAAGCTCTCGCGGTTCTCCGCCGGGAACGAGAGGCCGTACGTGCGCTCGACGATCGGGCGACCCCGTTCTTCGAGGTGGTCGAGTCCGGTCACCTCGCGGAACACGTCCATCGGCTCCAGCGTCGCGCTCATCAACACGCCGCCGCCGAACTCCGCGAGTCGGTCGCCGATCGGCTCGCTCGGCAGGCAGTTGTACAGCGCGAGGCTCGCGTTGTACGCGCGCCGCCACGAGTCGGGCGGCGCCGTCTCGTCCCACGTCCGCTCTAGGTCGATCGCGCGGAAGAAGTCCTCGTGACCCTCGCGGTACCACGCGTTGAGCGTCCGCCCCACGCCCGGCGCGGCGCGCTTCTTGTCCTCATCCTCGAGCGAGTCGAGTACGCGCTTGACGACCGCGCCGACCTGCTCCGCGCGGGCCCAGACGCGGTCGCCGTACCCCTCCCGTCTCGCCCACGTCGTGATCTCGTCTTCGGCGGGGTCCTCCGGGTCCCGCAGGGCGATCTCGTCGTCGTCGAGGTCGCGCATCGACGCCCGCCAGTCGGGGCGATCGCGGTCCAGCCGCTCGGTCACGCGGCGGTCGAGCTCCCCGCGGAGGTCGGCGTAGAACTCCCGGACCGCATCGATCTCCTCGACGCTCACGTCGGCGTCCTCGAGCTCGCCGCGGACCAGCGCGGCGTCGTCCGACTCTGCGCCGGCCGTCTCGAAGGAGAGGGGTTGGACGACGCGCGTGAGCTCGTTCTCGGCGTCGCGGAGGCTGGCGTCGGCGACGCGATCGCTCACGAGGTCGCGCACGCGCGGTTCGAGCATGTGCGCCTCGTCGCAGACGACGAACGTCGCGTCGTCCAACAGCGCGCCCGTGAACGTCCCGGTCGTCACGGGGTCGAACGCGTGGTAGTAGTTCCCGATCACGACCTCAACTTCGGGGACGAGCGCACCCATGATCGAGTGCGGACAGGTGCCGTGGCCGGCGGCTAGTCGGACCAGTTCCGTCGGGCCGACGTGGCCGAGCTCGGTCACGTCGAACGGGACCGCCTCGGCCGGGTCGCCGTCGTCCGGGAGGTCGTCGAGGAAGCCGGCGTAGAAGGGGCAGAACTCGGTGCCCTCGTACTCCTCGGTGTCCGGTCGGTAGGGAGTGGGCTCGCCGTCGACGGTGAGGTAGTCGGCGGCGGGCGCGTCGCTGTCGCTCGCGTCGGCGTCCCTCGCGGACCCCGAGTCCAGCAGGCCCACCTGTTGGCTCTGCGCCTCGCTCACGAGGTTCGACGTGGACGTCGCGCCGCCGTCGCCGACGAGGTTTCGGGTGCGCTCGCGGAGCCCCTCACAGCGCTCGTACACGTTCTCGCGGTCGATCCCGCCGCGGTTCTCGCGGGCGTACGGACACACGTCGGCCTTGCCGACGAGCGTGAGCCCGGAGACCGGATCGTACCCGTCGGGGAGGTTCTCGTTGACCGTCCCCAGGTCCGTCTCGAACTGGCGGAGCTGCTGTTTGACGCTCGTGAGCACGAACACGCGCTCGAAGTCGGAGTCCGGATCGCGAACGCGGTCGAGCCCGGCGGTGAGCGCGAGCATCGTCTTGCCGGTCCCGCACGCGCCCTCCAGCGCGAGGAAGCCGCCGTCCTCGGCGGCGTCGACCGCGGCGTCGATCCCGTCGGCCTGCTCGGGATACGGCTTGTCGTGGCCGAAGATGTCGGTCCACGGCGGGGCGTCTGTCACTGTGGCGGCGTTGCTCCCGACCGGAGTTAAACCTTGAGAGAGCGGGCGGCCGCGACCCTACCCGACGATGTCGTGGAGATCGGAGAGCCGCTCGATCTCCCAGGTGGGCCAGACGTTCAGCTCCCAGTCGCGGCGGTGGGGGCGACGGATGAACGCGGAGTCGATGCCCGCGTTTTCGGCGGCGCGCACGTCGGACTCGTTGTCGCCGACGAACAGCGCGTTGCCGGCGTCGAGGTCGCCGAGCGCCTGCTCGATATAGTGTGGGTTCGGCTTGCGGAGCTGGAGCGAGTGGATCGTGGGCTCCCGGCCGTAGGCCGCGCCGAAGCGGTCGAACCCGTCGAAGTGGTTCACGAGGAAGTCGACGGTCGCCTGCTGGTTCGACGAGACGATACCCATCTCCACCTCGAGGCTCTGCAGCTGGTCGAGGTCGTCGTAGGGGGTCTTGCGCCCCTCGCGCGCCTCCTGCTGTTGGGCCTTCGAGACCACGTCGTCGCGGGTCCGCCAGAACGACCCCGGATCGAGGTCGTACGTCTGGCAAACGGTCCCCACGCTGCCGGGGGTCGCACCGATGGTCATGCGCTCTACGTCGTCCGGATCGGGCTCCTCGACGCCGCACTCCTCGAACGCGTCCCGGGTCGCATCCCGGAGCACGTCGAAGCGCGTGCGGCCTACGAGGACACCGTCGTTGTCGAACACGACGGTATCGTACGTCATAGGGAGTGTCGACGCTCAGCACTTAAAAGGGTTTCACCAATCCTGCGACACGTGCGGCCGCTTTATGCACGTCCGGTCCGCGTTCCGCGGTATGCGCGTCAGCGTCATCGGCGGCAGTTCGGTCCCGCCCGAGACGGCGGCGGTCGCGGAGGAACTGGGAGAGCGGCTCGCGAATCGCGGCCATACGGTCGTCTGCGGCGGCCTGGGCGGCGTGATGGAGGCCGTCTGTCGCGGCGCTCGCGAGGCCGGCGGAGAGACGATCGGCATCCTCCCGACCGACCGCCGGTCGGACGCGAACCCGCACGTCACGGTCCCGATCGCGACGGGACTCGGTCACGCTCGCAACGCGCTCGTGGTGCTGAACGGCGACGCCGCGATCGCGGTCGACGGCTCGCACGGCACGCTCTCCGAGATTGGGATGGCGCTCGCGCACGGGCGGGCGGTGGCCGGAATCGACACTCACGACGTCGCCGGCGTGGAGAGCGTCGACTCGCCGAGGGAGGCGGCCGACTACGTCGAGAGAACTGTGGAGGTGAACTGATCGATCGGCGATCAGCTGTCAGTCCCGACGCCCGTCACCTCGAACCGAGCGCCTCCTCGCGTGCCCTCGGACACGGCGATTTCCCACCCGTGCGCGTCGGCGACCCCCTTGGCGATGTTGAGGCCGAAGCCCGTGCCGTCCCCGACTGTCGTGTACCCCATCTCGAACACGCGATCGCGCTCCTCGGGATCGATTCCCGGTCCGTCGTCCTCGACGTAAAACCCCGACGGGAGGTCGGTCTCGGCGCGCGTCGTCGTGTACATCGGTGCGATATCTCCGACGGCGACGGTCGTGTCGTCGCCGCCGTGGTCAACTGCATTTCTGAACAGGTTCTCCAACAGCTGTTTCAACCGTCCCGGATGCGCTAGCACCCGCTGATCGCTGTCGACGACGAGTGTCGCGTCGCCGGTCGCGACGTTCGCCCAGCACTGGTCGACGAGCTCCGACAGCGGGACACGCTCGAGCTTCTCCGGTCGCGTTCCCTGTCTCGCCAGGACCAACAGGTCGTCTATCAGCTCGAACGTTCGATCGACCGCGTCCGCCGCAACGTCGACGTGGCCGAGATCGCCCCCGCTCTGCGCCAGCGCGAGTCGCCCCTGTGCGACGTTGAGTGGGTTCCGTAGATCGTGAGACACGCCGCTCGTGAACTCGTCGAGGCGCTCTCGTTGCCGTTCGGCCTCTGCGACGGCTCGGGCGGACTCGACGGCGTTCGATATCCGACGGACGAGAGCGGGCGTCCAGTCCGGGTCATCGCACCAGCGGGCGACGTCGGTAGCGCCCGCGTCGAACGCCTCGGCGGCTGTCTCTTATACACATCTC
>NZ_AOJH01000083.1 GCF_000337355.1 Halorubrum kocurii JCM 14978
CGAAACGACCGTCTTCGCGCTCCAGCGACCGCTCTATCTCGGCCGCTCGTTCCGGTGTCCTCGCGACGAGGACGATCGCGACACCGTCGCTCGATGACTCCATTTCGGCACTTGTGTGTCCATCCTGTGTCCGCGTGACCTATATCTACCGGGAGTGCAAGGAGAACGCCTGGAGTGCAAGGAGAACGCCTGGAGTGACCCGGAGGGCTTACCAGGTGTCGTGGAACGTGTCGAACTCGATCGAGTCGAGCGGTTTCTCGCCGATCGCGGCCTCGTACTCGCCCGGGGTCAACATGGGCTTGTGGAACCGCGGGCCGTCGTCGGTCGTGATCCGGGGACAGCCGGTGTTGACGAACGCGTCCATGTCGAAGTTGCGGAGGCGGTCCGGGGTCACCTCGTCCATCGTGATCAGGTAGGCGTTCTCGTTGTTCTCGACGATCTCCTGGGCCGTCTCCCAGCGGCCCTGACCGATCTTCGTACAGAAGATGACGCCCCACTTCTCGGCGCCCATAGCCTTGTGAACCGAGGCGTAGCGCTGCTTGAGGAACTGGTCGTGTTCCGCGACCGAGACCGCGTTGTTGACGGGGTCGGCGATGACGACGCGCTTGTCGGGGTGTTCCATCGCGAGCCCGACCGGGTGGAACTTCCCGCCGCCGACGTACAGCACCTGTTCGGCGTCGATGTCCGCGGAGGCGTAGTTGCAGCCGAGCACCTGCCCCTCCTTCGTGAGCCGGTCGTCCCCGCGGCGAGTGTGGACCTCGTAGCCGCGCTCCTCGAGCCAGTCGGTCATCTCCTCGAACCGGTTCATGTGCTGGGCGGTCGTGACGAGGCCAACGTCGGCGTCCTCCTCCGGAGCCGTGAGCTCCTCCGCCAGCGCGTCCTCCATGATCGGGAATGGGTCGACGTTCGAGAACAGGGGCACGTAGACGATGCTGTCGGACTCCTTCATCGGCGTGTGACCGAAGTGGACGAACACGTCCGTCCGGCGCATCAGGTACGTGTCGAGGTCGCAGGCGCCGTAACAGGGCTGGCCAGACAGCATGAACGTGACGTCGTCCGGCGCCACCTCGCGGAGGTCGTCGGCGACCTTGGGGCCGCGGCGCTTGAGTCCCTCCGGGAACTGGAGGCCGACCTTGGAGGCGTCGCGCTCCTCGATCGCCTCGACGATCCGATCGAGTTCGTAGTCCCACTCGCGGTCGTGTTTCAGGGCCATCCCCGTTTTCGTGAGGTCGCCCTCCGTGGAGCCGCTCATATGGACCGAATTGTGCGGCAGGACGGTTAAACGGCGCGTTCGACTGCGGGTACCGTCCGAGACGTTCGTGATGTTCACGACGTTCGTGAACGTCACGGCGACCCCGCCCCCTCAGAAGTTGTTTCCGGTGAGCAAGCGACCGACCCACGCTCGCCCGCCAGCTAGCACCGAGCCCTCCTCGACGGCGACCGGGTCCCGATCGACGTCGACGAACACCCGTCCCTCGTCATCGGGCTCGGTGCCGTCACGGGTCCAGACGAGGCGCCCACCAGAATCGCTCGCGCTCGCGTCGCCGCGGACCTCCCACCCTGACTCCCCGCGGACGGTCACCCGATCGGCGCCGAGGTACCGCGGCCCCTCGCCGCCGATGGCGAACGGGACCGAGGGAGACGCCGGCGTCAGCGGCGTGAACACCACGACGCCGAGGTGTCGCTCCGTGGCGTTCGGGTCCCGGTAGTCGACGAGGAGAGTGTCGCCGTCGACCCGAGCGTTAACGTCTCTCGGCTCCGCGATCCCGTCTCGAATTGCCGCAGACACGACCCGTTGCCGAAGCGACTCGTTCGCCGCGAGCGCGTCGCTACCGGCCGCGAGGTCCACCCGCGCCTCCCACGTCGTCGACCCGTTCCCGCGGAGCGTGACGGTCAGCGCGCTCTCGCCGGCGGCCACGGGCGTGCCGTCCGGCGTCGTTCGGTCGAGTTCACAGACGCCGCATATCGGCGTCGGCGGTGCGCGCGCGTCGGCCGCCGGTGCGGCGGCGATTCCGGCCGCGAGGAGGAGAATCGCCGTCGCCGCGGCGATGGTGCGAGGACGCATGGCCCGAACTCTCGCCGCGACCGCCAAATAACTCACGCGCGAACGAGCGGAGGTCGCGGCTCTACCGACCGTCGGCGACGATCCCCCAGACCGCGCGCTGCCGCGGCCGACGGATACAACCGCCGAGCCGACCAACCGCAGGGACATGTCCGAGATTCCGCTGCAACACATTCACGTCGCCCCCGACCACGGGTTCGACGACGAACTCGCTCCCGCCGTCTTCGTGCTGCACGGCCGCGGCGCCGACGAAGAGGACCTGCTGCCGGTCGCGCGACACCTCCCGGACGAGCTGCACGTCGTGAGCCTACGCGCCCCCGACCCGCTGCAGGGCGGGTACACGTGGTACGAGCTCGACCTGTCCGCCGGCGGCCTCGAATCGAGCCAGCCGCACGCGGCGGAGTTCCGACGGAGCCTCGACTTGGTCGCCGAGAGCGTCGACGCCGCGGTCGAGTCGTACGGTCTCGATCCCGACCGACTCGGCCTGCTCGGGTTCAGTCAGGGCGCGATCACGAGCCTCTCGCTCGCGTTGGAGGACCCGGACCGCTACGCGTGGGTCGTCGCGCTGCACGGCTACCTCGCGGACGCGCACGCCAACCTCGAACCGGCCGGGATCGAGGGCAAGCCCGTGTTCGTCGGCGCCGGGGCCGGAGACCGCGTGATCCCGGAATCGCGGTCGACCGCCGCCGCCGACAGGTTCGACGAGATCGGTGCCGCGGTCACCCGCGGGAGCTACCCGGGTGGCCACGGCATCGGCCAACAGGAGCTGCGCGACGTCGTCGCGTTCGTCGAGTCGCAGGTCGCAGAGGAGGCGTGAACGGAGCCGTTCCACGCCCCGTGGAAGCCGGTCGGAGCCGGCCTGTGCCCGGCGACACCCCCGGCTCCGGCAGGTTAAAACCGATCCGTCCCGAGGATACGGTATGAGCGTCGAACAGGCCTCTTCCGACGAACAGGCCGCAATCGAGGACCTCGGTCGCGAGCTCGGCGAGCGCATCGCCCGAACGGCGGAGTACGAGCGCTTCGAGGCGGCTCGCGAAGCGGTCCAGCGCGACGAGGAGGTCCAAGCGAAGATCGATGAGTTCGAGCAGATCCGCGCGGAGTTCATGCAGTCCCGAGAGACCGGACAGGCGACGAAATCCGGGCTGAAGAAGGTGCAGGAAGCGCAGGCCGAACTCCACTCGATGCCCGTCATGAGCGAGTTCCTCGACGCGCAGGAGGAGCTGACCGACACCCTCGAAGCCGTGAACGAGGCGATCTCGGAGCCGCTCGCGGTCGACTTCGGCGGCGAGGCCGGCGGCTGCTGTCAGGACTGAGCCGTTCCGGTTCCGTTTCCCTTCGTCCCGTAGTCCGCTTTTCGTCCGGTCATCCCGCAGTCCGCTTTCCGTCCCGTCATTTATCAGCGATCGCGCCGCACTCCGGCGCGTGATAGCCGTGGCCGGCGGAAAGGGCGGAAGCGGGAAGACGACCACCACGCTGGGGCTCGCGCGGGCGCTGTCGCGGCGGGGCGCTCCCGTCGTCGCAGCCGACGCGGACTGGGACCTCCCGAACCTCGCGCGGCTGGCGAGCGCGACCGCCGATGGCGGCGAGCCCGCCGCGCGCGCGCCGACCGTGGTCGACGCCGTTCGGCCGGCCGGCGAGCTCCGTCCCGATCGGCGGGGACCGACGGTGCTTTCGGCGCCGGACCGGCCCGGGGACCTCGACGCGGGGCGAGTTCTCGGCGCGCTGGCCGAGGCGGCCCCCGACGACTCTCCCACCCTTCTCGACTGTCCGGCGGGGGCGTCGCCCGACGCCGCGGCGCCGCTCCGGGTCGCCGACCGGTGTCTCCTCGCGACGCCGCTCCGACGGGCGGCGCTCCGCGACGCCGCGAAGACGGCGGCGCTCGCGCGGCGGCTGGACTGTCCCCCGGTCGGCGTCGTCGCCGTTCGAGCCGAGTCGGTTCCGGACGGGGTGGGGGATCTGCTCGGCTGTCCGGTGCTCGGACGGGTCCCTCCGGCCGACCCCGAGCCCCTCGCGGCCCCCTCGGTTCGATCGGCTCACGACGACCTCGCGAGCCGGATCGTCGATGAGTACGGGGCGGACCGGTGGCGGGTCGCGTGACCTCCGGCTCCCGTCCAAACGCCCCGGGCGGACGAAAACGAGGGGCCGGAGAGCGCCGGACGTGAACGGCGGCTCGGGCTCGCGTCGGGCGCTCGTCACCCACCGACAGAGCCAAACCTCCGGAGCCGGCAGCGGATGTATGGAGACGCTCCCGACCGGGATCTCCGTGCTCGACAGGGAGTTCGGCGGCGGGCTCCCGAGCGGCAGCGTCGTCGTGTTGAAGGCGGACCCGGCGAGCCAGTCGGAGCTGATCGTGGACCGGTTCTCGCGCCCGCGGGAGTGTCGCTACCTCACGACGGTGCGGTCGGCCGAGGCGGTCGAGGCGAGTCTCACGCTCGACGGAGCGGCGGAGAGCGGGGAGGCCGCCGAGGGGGGAGACGCCGGCACGGTCGTCGAGGAGACGGACCCCAAAAACCCGATCGACGACGTGCTGGCGGCCGCCGCCGACCTCCCCGAGCGGGCCACGCTCGTCGTCGACTCCGTCGAGCCGCTGGAGGCGACCGACCGGTCGCGCTACGGCCCGTTCCTCACCGACCTCCGCGGACGCATCGCCGACGCCGGCGGCATCGCGGTGATACACGCATTTAAAAGCGAGAGCGGCGAGAACCGCGTCGTCACCGAGCAGGTCGCGGACGTGGTGTTCGACCTCCGGACGACCGTGACCGGCACGGAGATCGTGAACCGACTGATCGTCCCGAAGTTCCGCGGCGGCGCGGCGCTCGAAGAGCCACTCAAACTGAAGCTCACCGACACCGTGTCGGTGGACACGAGCCGCGACATCGCCTGACTCGGTGAGGCCGATCCTTCCGCTCTACGCTACCGACGCCGCAGCGACGACGACGACGCCGACGAGCACCGCGACCGCCGCCCAGTTCCGCGGCCGGTCGAGCGGGCCGTACGGTCCGCCCTTCCGCGAGAAGAGGTAGCCCGCGTAGACGACCAGCGGTGCCAGCGCCGGCAGGGTCGGCACGTCGGCGACCCCGGCGACCCCGGACAGAAGCGCTATCGCGATCGTCGCGCCCCCGGCGCTCGCGGCGACGATGAGGTCGTCACGCGCACGTTCGATTTCCATGTCTCTCAGTGGGTCGACCGCTGTTCAAAAGGGATCGGTTCGCGTTCGCGCGGCGATTCCGCGGGGCTGGCCGCGGCCCGGCTTACTCGTCGTCGATCTCGTCGACGATCTCGTCGGCGTCGACGTCGACGTCCTCGAGCGCCTCCTCGATGTCGCCGGCACCGGCGCCGCCCATGCCGCCCATCATGCCGCCGAGACCGCCCATGCCGCCGCCCTCGATGACCTCCTCGACCACGACGCGGTCGAGGTCGAGCCGGCCCATGAGGTCCTGCGCGATCTGCTGTTTCTGGAACATCCACTGCTGGTTCATCTGCATCGCCTGCGTGGCCGTCACGTAGAGGACGTCCTTCTCGACCGCCTCGGTCTCGACGACCTCCTCGCCGTCGTCGTCCTCGGTGACGGTCTCCTCCTCCTCGGTGACCGACTCGATCCGGACCTCGGGAGCCTCCTGGAGGTACATCCCGAGCATGCCGGCGGCCTGCTGTTCGCGGTCGTCGATGGCCTCGATGATCTCGTACTCGTACTCGAGGTCCTCGCCGGCCAGCGGGTGGTTGAAGTCGACGCGGGCGCGGCCGCCGATGATCGTCTCGAGGTAGCCCTGCTGGTTGTCGATCTGGACCTGTGCGCCGGGGTAGCGGCTGTCCTCCGGGATCTTGTCGGCCTTGACGGTCTCGACCTCGTCCGGATCGTACTCGCCGAAGGCGTCCTCGGCGGGCACGTCGACGACGCCCTCGTCGCCGACCTCGGCGCCGATGAAGGCCTCGTCGACCGACGGGAACACGTGACCCGCGCCCAGCGCGATGACGCGCGGCTCGAACTCGTGTTCCTCGGTGTCGATCTCCGCGTCCTCGGCGACCGCCTCGTCGGTCGTGTCGATGACGCGGTCGTCGTCGGCGGTTCGGATCGTGTACGCGACGCGCACGAAGTCGCCGTCGGCGAGTCCCTCGGTCTCGGCCTCGTCGGCGTCCTCGGCCGCGTCCGCTTGCTCCTGATCGCTCATACCCTGAACGTCTCCTGTTACACCCTTAAGGCGCACGGTTCGGCACGGACCGGCGACGGCGACGAGCGCGTCCCATCGCGCTTAAGAACCGTCCCGGCGGACCCGGTGGTATGTACGAGGTCGAGATCAAGGTGCCGGCCGACGCCGATGCGGTCCGCGAGCGACTGCGCGAGGCCGGCGCCGAGCGCGTCGACGCCCGCAGTCAGCGGGACGCGTACTACGACGCTCCGCACCGCGACTTTGCGGAGACGGACGAGGCGCTCCGGGTCCGGCGCGAGAGCCCGCTTCCCGACGGGATCGGGTCGGCCGCCGGGACGCGGTCGACCGCGGACTCGGCGCCGGAAACGACGAAGGTCACCTACAAGGGACCGCTGCTCGACGCGGGGTCGAAGACGCGCGTCGAACACGAGACCGCCGTCGACGACGGCGAGGCGATGGCCGGCGTGCTCTCGGGGCTCGGCTTCGAGCCGGCCGCGGTCGTCGAGAAGCGCCGCGAGTTCTGGTCGTTCGCGGGGTTCACCGTGACCGTCGACGCGGTCGACGGCGTCGGCGAGTTCGTCGAGATCGAGCGCGAGGTCGACGACGAGGGCGTGATCGAGGCCACCCGCGACGAGGCGTTGGAGGCCCTCGACCGCCTCGGTCTCGACGGCGACTCGCAGGTCCGTACGTCGTACCTCGGGCTGTTGCTGGCCGACGACGAGGCGACCGACTGAGTCGTCCCGCGGCCCCGTTCACTCCCCGTCTCTCGGTCGCTTCTCCGAGAGCACGGTCCGGTCGAACTCGCAGACGAGCACGTCGTCGCCGTCCTCGACGATCTTGAACGCCTCCACGTGCATCGTCACCACGCCGCGCTCGCCGTCGCTCGTCTCGCGCTTGTCCGTGACGGTCGACCGCGCGCGGATCGTGTCGCCGTGGAACACCGGGTTCGGATGTTCCACCGCGTCGTACGAGAGGTTCGCGACGATGGTCCCGTCTGTCGTCTCCGGGATCGACGCGCCGACCGCGAGCGACATGGTGTACAGGCCGTTGACGAGTCGCTCGCCGAACTGCGTCCCCTCGGCGAAGTCGGCGTCGAGGTGGAGCGGCTGCTGGTTCATCGTCATGTCGCAGAACCGCTGGTTGTCGGCCTCGCTTATCGTTCGTCGCGTCGCGTGCTCGATCGCCTCGCCGACCGCGAACTCCTCGTAGTAGCGTCCGGGCATGGCGCCACCGTCTCCCGCCGGCGGCAAATCGCTACCGCTCCGCCGGTCGCGCGGCGCGTTGGACGACGAGCCGACCGGCCGGCGTCGCCGTCGGGACGATTTATGTCGATGCGGCCGGACCGCCCGACATGGCACGACGAAGCCTGCTGTTCTCGCCGGGCGACCGTCCGGAGCTCATGCGCAAGGCCCCCCGCGCCGGCGCCGACGTGATCTGCTTCGATCTGGAGGACGCGGTCGCCCCCGACCGGAAGGCGGAGGCCCGCGAGTCGGTTCGCGCGGTGCTCGCCGACCCCGACTTCGCCCCCGACGCGGAGGTGTGCGTCCGGCTCACCGCCTCCGAGCCGGCGGTCGACCTCGACGCGCTGGTCGGGGCGGGTGAGCGGCCGGCGACCGATCGCCGCGCCGATCCGTGCCTCGACGCGGTGATGCTCCCGAAGGTCGAGTCGCCGGACCGCGTCGAGCGGGCGGCGTCGCTCTGCGCGGACCGCGGGCTCGACCTCGCCGTGTTCGCGCTGGTCGAGACCGCCGGCGGAGTCCTCTCCGCCGAGTCGATCGCGGCGGCCCCGGGGACCGACGCGCTCGTCTTCGGCGCCGAGGACCTCGCGGCCGACGTGGGCGCGACCCGCACCGACGAGGGGACCGAGGTGCTGTACGCCCGCGAGCACGTCGTCCTCACGGCCGGCGCGGCCGATATCGACGCGATAGACACGCTGTACACCAATTTCACCGACATCGACGGGCTCCACGACGACGCCGCGTTCGCCCTCACGCTCGGCTACGATGGGAAGCTGGCGATCCACCCGGACCAGGTCGACCCGATCAACGCGGCGTTCACGCCGGACCCCGAAGAGGTCGAGTGGGCCGAGGCGGTGCTCGACGCCCGCGACGCCGCGGACCGAGAGGGTCGGGCCGTCTTCGAGGTCGACGGCGAGATGATCGACGCGCCCCTGATCGCGCAGGCGGAGCGGATCGTCGAGCGCGCCGGCGCGGGCGATCGGTAGGGCACCGGTCGAGACAAGAACCGAGCCGTCCGCCACAGTTAACCTCAACCCCCCGGGAGACTGAGACATGAGCGACCAAGCCAATCCCTTCGAGAACCTCCGAGAGCAGGTCGACGACGCGGCGGCGTTCCTCGACGCGTCCGCGGGGGTCCTCGAGCGCCTGAAGAACCCCGAGCGAGTGTTGGAAACGAACCTCACGTTCGAGCTCGACGACGGATCGCTGGAGACGGTCCGGGCGTACCGCTCGCAGTTCAACGGCGACCGCGGCCCGTACAAGGGCGGCATCCGGTATCATCCGGGCGTCACCCGCGACGAGGTGAAGGCGCTGTCCGGCTGGATGGCGTACAAGTGCGCCGTCGTCGACGTCCCGTACGGCGGCGGGAAAGGCGGGATCGCGATCGACCCCGCCGACTACTCCGAGGCCGAGCTGGAGCGTCTCACTCGCGCGTTCGCGACCGAGCTCCGGCCGCTGATCGGCGAGGACCGCGACATCCCCGCGCCCGACGTCAACACCGGCCAGCGGGAGATGAACTGGATCAAAGACACCTACGAGACCTTAGAGAACACGACTGCACCCGGCGTCATCACCGGGAAGGCGCTCGACTCGGGCGGCAGCGAGGGACGCGTCGAGGCGACCGGCCGCTCCGTCGCGCTCGCCGCGCGGGAGGCGTTCGACTGGCTCGACCGCGACCTCGCGGGCGCGACGGTCGCCGTGCAGGGATACGGGAACGCGGGCTCGGTCGCCGCCGCGCTGCTCGACGACCTCGGCGCTGACGTGGTCGCGGTGTCCGACTCCTCCGGCGGTATCCACGCGCCCGACGGCCTCGACCCCCGGTCGGTGAAATCACACAAGGCGGAGACGGGCTCAGTGACCGAGTACGACGACGCGGGGTCGCTCACGAACGAGGAGCTGCTGACGCTCGACGTCGACATCCTCGTGCCGGCGGCGCTGGAGAACGCGATCGACGGCGACCTCGCGGTCGACGTGCGCGCCGACGTGGTCGTCGAGGCCGCGAACGGACCGCTCACGCCGGACGCCGACGACGCGCTCGTCGAGCAGGACGTGTACGTCGTCCCCGACATCCTCGCGAACGCCGGCGGCGTCACCGTCTCGTACTTCGAGTGGGTCCAAAACCGACAGCGGTTCTACTGGACGGAAGAGCGCGTGAACGAGGAGTTAGAGCGCGTGATCACCGAGGCGTTCGAGGGGATGGTCGACGCCTACGAGGCGCGCGACACGCCGAACCTCCGAACCGCGGCGTACGTCGTCGCCATCGATCGAATCGTCGACGCCGCCGATCAGGCCGGCAACTGGCCGTAACTGTCGCCTCAGGGAGGAATTCTAACCCAGCCGCGCGTTCCGGATCTCGACGTGACCGCGGTCGCCCTCCCACACCGCGTCGTACTCGATGTCGATCCGGCGGTCCATGTGCGGCCCGTCGACGACGTACGTCTCGAACTCTCCGCCCTCGCCGAGCGGGTGGACCCCGTACTCCTCGCGCAGGTCGACGAGCTCGGCCAGCGCGTCGGCGTCGTACCGGCGGCCGAGCCACGACTCGTCGAGCCCGTAGGCGGCCACCTGCACGATCCGGATCTCGAAGCCCGCGTCGAACATCGACTCGGCGAGCGCGACCGGGTCCTCCCGCCACAGCGGCGCGAAGAGGTCGATCCCGAGGCGGTCGCACATCCCCTGAATGCGGCTCGTCTGGAACTCGCTCTCGACCGCGCCGGCGGTGACGCCCGCGAGGTCGACGTCGTCCTCGGCGGCGATCTCGCGGAGCGCCGCCTCCATCGGCTCCAGCTCGGCGTCTCCCTGCGCGCCCGCGTCGTCGACGTCGTCAGCTCCGAAGTCGTCGGGAGACACCTCGACGAGGTCGATCCCGACGCTCTCGGCCGCGAGCTCGGCCAGCTCGGTCGCCGGCGTGTGGTACATGTACGAGTCGCCCGCGGGGTGGACCGTCAGGAGCCGCGAGACGTCGAGTCCCTCCTCCAGCGCGCGGTACAGCGCCCACGAGGAGTCTTTCCCGCCCGAAAAGAGGCTCACCCAGTCGTCGGTCATTGGTGGGAGAACGCTCGGCGCGCCTAAAGCGTCGGCGGTCCGGGTTGACGGTCGTCGACCGAGCCGACCGCGACGCGGCGATCCGTCGATCGAACGGCGATATCTCCGAGAGTTATCCGCCGAACCGCTATTATTAATGAAAAATAACAATATATTAGCGACTGCGCGTCGGAGTTCGCGTATGGAGGACCAACCGGAGCCGTCGCTCGACACGACCGCCGTCGCGGAAGGCGAGGAACCGTTCGGGAACGGCAGCGAAGCGGGCGACGTCGTCTCGCCCGTCCACCTCTCGTCGACGTTCGCGCTTCCCGGTCTCGACACCGAGATGCGACTCGACGACGTGGATCCGAGCGCCGGCGAGTTCGTCTACGGCCGGCTGTCGAACCCGACCCGTCACGCGTTGGAGACTCGGCTCGCCGCGCTCGAGGGGGGCGCGCACGGCGCCGCGTTCGCCTCGGGCACCGCGGCGATTTTCACGACCCTGCTCGCGCGACTCACTCCCGGCGACCACGTCGTCGCCTTCGAGGACCTGTACGCCGGCACCCGTCGGATGCTCGACGACGTGTTCCGGTCGCGCCTCGGCGTCGACGTCACCTACGTCGACGCGACTGACACGGCGAACGTGGCGGCCGCGCTCCGCGAGGAGACCGCCGTCGTCTGGATGGAGTCACCGACGAACCCCAAACTCGCGCTGTGTGACATCGCCGGTATCGCCGACCTGGTCGCGGACCGAGACGTGCTGTTCGGCGTGGACAACACGTTCGCGAGCCCGTACTTCCAGCGGCCGCTCGAACTGGGTGCCGACGTCGTCGTCCACAGCACGACGAAGTACCTCAACGGCCACTCGGACGCCATCGCCGGCGCGGTCGTCACCGACGACGACGCGCTGGCCGAGGAGATCCGGTTCCTCCAGCAGGTCGGCGTGGGCGCCGTGAGCGGCCCGTTCGACAGCTACCTCGTGTTACGCGGCACGAAGACGCTCGCCGCTCGGATGGACCGGCACGAAGCGAACGCGACGGCCGTCGCCGAGTTCCTCGACGAGCGACCGGCGGTGACCGACGTGTACTACCCCGGTCTGCCGACCCACCCGGACCACGAGCTCGCTCGCGAGCAGATGTCCGGCTTCGGCGGGATCCTCTCGTTCGAACTCGACGGAGAAATCGACGACGCGAAGCGGTTCGTCGAGGCGTTATCGGTGTTCACGCTCGCGGTCTCCGTCGGCGGCGTCGAGAGCCTGATCGAGCTGCCGGCCGCGATGACCCACGAGCCGCTGTCGGCGGCGGAGCGCGAAGCGCTGGGGATCTCCGACACGCTCCTCCGCGTTTCGGTCGGTATCGAGGGAACGGACGACCTGATCGCGGACTTAAAAAGAGGTTTCGCTGCGATGAACCGCCGCGCGACGCCGCCGTCGACCGACCACTGACACCGATCGACGCCGCGGCGGCGCCGGTCTCAGTCCGAGATGAACTCGTTATCGCGCCAGTTGACCCCGCCGTCGCCGTCACCCGCCCCCTGCGGGCTCTCGACGACCTCGATGCTCGCGGGACGCGGTTCTCCCTCGACGATGCGGGTCGCCTCCAGCTCGCCGTCCTCCTCGGTGATCGCCGTCAGCGTCCCCTTCTCGGAGAGGGTCGCGATCTTGCGGAGTACGAGGAACATCGGGTACTGGAGCGCGGAGTTCTGCAGGACGGTCTCGCGGTCACCCTTGAAGCAGGCGAACTCGACGAGCTCGGAGGGGATCTCCTCCTCCTCGTCGTCCATCCACTGCGGGCCGCCGGCGCGCGGAGGTTCTTCCTCCCACACGCGGGTCTCGGTGACCGACGCCTTCAGCTGGGCTGTCGGCGTGTACTTGCTAATTGACTCGTCGTCGGACAGGGCCTTGATGATGAGGGTGTTGTTTCGACGCGTGATGTCGATGTCGTCGATCTCCGGGGGGAGGTCGGGATCTTCTTCGAAGTACGTCTCCACGTCTTCGAGTGGCAGTTCGAGCGTCGAATGAAGTCTGAACACGCGGCCTGTCATTGTTGATTGGGTGAAGTGGGGTCGAACCGATCAGCACGGCGGCAGCGGCGACTGCTGCACCTACCGACTCTACGGCCCGTGGGTTTATATGGCCTGCCCTTCGATTCTCCGAGATCGGAGCCGCAACGCCCCGGAGCGGAGGCGGTGCCGACCGTTTCGGGGACGTCGCCTCGGTGTCTGCCGGCGATCGAGAGGCGCGTCGAGGCGGGGTTCGTCTACTCGGCGCCCAGCTCGGCCGCCAGCTCGCCGCGCTCGTCGAGCTCCGCCAGCACGTCGCTCCCGCCGACGAACTCCCCGTCGACGAACGTCTGTGGGATCGTCTCCCAGCCGCTGTGAGACTCCAGCGCCTCGCGGTAGTGCGGCAGCGCCGGCAGCACGTCGACCGTCTCGAACTCGTCGACGTGCTGGCCGATCAGCTCGACCGCGCGCTTCGAGTAGCCGCACTGCGGCATCAGGCGGTTGCCTTTCATGAACAGCACCACGTCGTTGTCGGCGATCGTCTCCTCGACTCGGGCCGCGATCTCGTCGGGCTCGGCGTCCGTCTCGGGTTGGAACGTCATGGAGAGCGATACGCACCCGCGACGCAAATGGGTTCCGCACGGGATCGGCGTAGCCGGGAGCACGGGGAGCCCCGGCGCGTTTCCGCCCCTTACTCCTCGCGGTCGACGCGGACCACGTCGACGAGCGAGTACACCGGCACGCCGTCGATCTCGTCGTACCCGCGCTTGTCGACGAGCACGACGCACGCGACGGGCTCGCCCCCCTGCTCGCGGATCGCGTCGATCGACTCGCGCATCGTCGTCCCCGAGGTGATGATGTCGTCGACGACGTAGCACTCGCGGTCGCGGATGGCGGCGAAGTTCCGGGAGAAGCCGCCGCCCTGCTCGTCGATGTCACCCTCGTCCCACTGGTGTTTCGCGGGCGCGTACGTTCCCAGGTCCGTGTCGAGCTGGTTCGCGACCGCGGTCGCGAGCGGCGCGCCGGCCTTCTCAATGCCGACCGTCAGGTCGACCGCTTCCCCCTGCTTGGCCAGCAGGTCGGCCATCGCGCTCGCCGCGTACCGAAGCCGCGTCGAGTCGCGCCCCAGCGCCGACCAGTCGACGTGGATGTCGGCGGTCGTGGTCGACGCCGCGAGCTCGGCGCCGGTGTCGTTCCCGCCGGCGCGCTCGACGAGCCAGCTCGCGGTCTCCCGGGAGACGTTCAGTTCGTCGGCGATTTCGCCCTTCGAGAGGCCGTGTTCCGCGAGCTCGGCCGCGCTGTCTATCAGGTCGTCAACGTTCTTCATATACGTCGAATTCGACCGCCGTTTTAATAGTCGTGTCGTCATCCGCGAACGCGGCCTCGAACTCGTCGAGCCCGTACACGCCGGTGACAAGATCGTCGAGGAACGATTCGGAGAAGCGGGACAGCGAGCCGACGGCGGCCTCGAAGTGCTCGTAGCCGGAGTTGACGCTGCCGACGAGCGCCTTGTTGTGGAGGACGAACTCCCGGTGGAGCCGGCCGCCGTCGATCTCGAACTCCCAGTCGTTCGGCACGCCGAGCAGCGCGCCGACGCCGTTGGGCGCGAGCGCCTCGATCGTCTCGAAGGCGTGGGGCGCGTAGCCGGTCGCCTCGAAAACGAAGTCCATCGCCTCGTGGTCCTCCGGCACCGACGGCACCGGCGTCTCGTTGGAGTTGACGTACGTCGCGCCGAGCGACTCGATCACGTCGATCGTCGGGTCGGGGCGCTCGCGGCGGCCGAGACAGTAGATCCGATCGAACTCCTCGTCGAGGGTCGCCACCGTCAACAGCCCGAGCGAGCCGTTCCCGAGCACCAGCGCTGACTCCGGCTCCCAGTGGAACGCCGACCGGCTCGCGTGGGCGTGCTCGATCGCCTTCTCCGCGATCGACACGGGCTCGACGAGGAACCCCCACTCGGCCAACGCCGGCGGAATCTCGACGAGGAACTCCGCGGGGCTGGTGAAGTACTCCGCCATGAACCCGTGCGCGCCGACGATCCCGCGCTCGTGGTACCGCCCCTCCGGCGCCATGTCCGGCTCGCCCCGCGCGAAGTACTCGTTCGCTCCGTTCGGCGGGCGTCGGACCGTCGGGACCACGACGTCGCCGACCTCGAACGGCGTGTCGTTCGGGTCCTCGATCACGCCGACGGCCTCGTGGCCCAACACGAGGTGGTCTTCGCCCTCCGGAGCCCCGCCGTGGCCCCCCGAGATGACCTCGTGGTCGGTCCCGTCTACGCCGACTCGGAGGGTCCGGACCAACGCCTCCCCGGGCGCCGGCTCCGGCCGCGGCTTCTCTGTCACGACCGGTTCGGCCGCCCCGTCGTACACGGCGATCGCTTTCATACCATGACCTTCGAGGTCAGTCACCAAAAGATTTCTTTTATTGTGAGTAAAGACTCACCACCACCGAGACCGCGGGTTTTTCGGCGGCGCCCCCCGGATCACCGCCGTGTGCACGCTCACTCTCGCGTGGCGGACGTTCGGCGACGCCCCGATTGCGCTCGCCGCGAACCGCGACGAAGCGCTGGACCGACCGTCTGAACCGCCGGCCCTTCGGGGCGGCGACGACAGCGACGACGCCGCCGATGGCTACGTCGCGCCTCGCGACGCCGAGGCCGGCGGGACGTGGATCGGGCTCTCGGGGTCGGGCGTCGTCGCCGCGGTCACGAACCGGTGGCTCGACGCCGACCGCCGGAGCGACCGGTCCCGCGGCCTGCTCGTCCGCGACTGCCTGACGGCCGACTCCGCGGAGGACGCCGTTCGCAGGGTCGAACGGGACCTCGAAACGCGGTCGTACGACGGGTTCAATCTCGTGCTCGCCGACGCCGACGCCGCCTTCCTCCTCTCGTACGACGGCGGACTGGCGATCACCCGCCTCGACCCCGGCGTCCACGTCGTCGGCAACGTCGGCGGCGTGGTCAACGGCGTCGAGCGCTTCGCGGTCCCCGAGCGCCGGCGGGAGTTCGGCGCGGAGCGCGCCGACAGCGCGCGGGCGGTCGCGGTCGCGACGGCGCCCGAACCGGGCGAGACGGGTGCGGAGTGGCTCGACCGCGCCAGCGCGACGCTGGCGGACCACGAGTACGGGGCCTGCCTCCACGGCGACGGCTTCGGGACGCGGTCGTTCACTCGGATCCGGACCGCCCCCGGTCCCGAGGGGACTCCCGAGTTCGCCTACGCCGACGGCCCGCCCTGCGAGACCCCCGCGGAGGCGGTGTCGCTGCCGGCGGGCTTCGGATCCGGCGGATCGGCGTAGCGCCGGCGACGGCGCGGAAAGCCAGTTTTAAGCGACTCGCGGGCGCCCAGTAGTGTATGAGCGTGTCCGAACTCGAGGCCGACCTCTCGGAGGACGAACACGCCGGCCTCGAACTCATCCGCGAGACCGGTGGCATCCACCAGAGCGACTTCTGGAAGGAACTCGACGTCTCCTCGCGGAAGGGGAGTCGGATCGCGGAGGCGTTAGAGGTGTCCGGGCTCATCCAACGCACGGACACCGTCTACAACGGCCACAACACGTACTACCTCGAACCCGCGCCCCGCGACCTGGACTTCTCCCTGCTCATGGCCGGCGACATGCTCTCGCCGTTCATCGGCGAGGAGGAGGTCGACCCGCAGGCGGACGCCTTCTCGCAGTGGATGATGAACCTCGCGTACGAGGAGTACTGAGCCGGACGGCGGGCGACCGCCTCAGACGACCATCCCTTCAGTTCTCCGGGTCGATCACGTCGTCGTCGACCCGCCGAATGCTCTCCGCCAGCCGGGAGCCGTCTGGCACGGCGTTTAAAAACGCCGGGGAGCCGAACGGCGCGTCCCCGTTGACCGACACCATCCCGAGGTCCGCCGGGTCGCCGTCGAGCCCGGTGAGGAACGCGACCGTTCGCACCGCGGGGACGTCGTCGACCCGCGTCGCCGCGTCGACGGAGCCGTACAGCGACCGATGCGTCGCGACGTGATAGACGCAAGTCGGGGTCGGCGCGAAACAGAGGCGGAACCGCGCGCCCGGTTCCGTGCGCCCGAGCTTCGGGCGGAGCGCGTGGCTCGCGTCGGCGTGGAAGTACCGCTCCATCCGGCGGTACTGCCGGAGGACCTCGTTGGCGCCGGTCGCGCGCCGGACGGCCGCGTCGCCTTTGAGCTCGATGACGTGGTCGACGCGCTCCGGCGTGTGGACCCGGACGTACACGTCGACGATCCCGCGGCGCCCCTCGGCGTCGTACGGCTCCTCCAACCGGATCTCGGGGTCGTCGTGGACCGCCGCGTAGTGGTCGACCACGCGCGTCGCCAACTCGTCCTCTCGCATGGCTCGACCACGGGGACGCCCGCGAATAAAGCCGCCGACGGCGAGGCGTCTCGCCGGCCCGACCGGGTCTCGTCGCACGCGGTCCACCAAGGGGTTTGTAAGGCTTGAACCCCTACAGAGTAGTGATGTCTGATAGACTGTCTAGACGGCGGTACGTCGCCGGAACCGGAGCTGCGCTGACCCTGGGAACGCTTGCCGGCTGTTCCGGCGGTGGGGACGGCGGTGACGGGTCCGACGGCGGCGACGGCTCCGACGGCGGGTCTCCTTCCGACGACGTTCCGGACGAGATCGACGAGTTCCTCGCGGACGCCCAGCTGTACGACGGCCAGATCATGGACTTCACCGGACAGGACGAGGTCACGGTCGCGGTCGGCGCGGGCGACGTGGGGTTCGCCTTCGACCCGCCGGCGATCCGCGTCGACGCGGGCACGACCGTCGTCTGGGAGTGGACCGGTGAGGGCGGCGCGCACAACGTCGCCTCCGCCGAGAACTCCGCGTCGGAGTTCGACAGCGGTAGCGCCGTCGACGAGCAGGGAGAGACCTTCGAGCAGTCGTTCGAAAGCGCTGGGATTCAGCTCTACTACTGCACCCCCCACCAGGGGAACGGAATGCTCGGCGCCGTCGACGTCGTCGAAGCGTAACTCGGCCGCCGATCACGGTTCGGTTTTATGAATCGATGACCCTCGCTAGCGACGCGGCCGATCGTACCGTCAGCGACACAACCGATCGTACCGTCACCGACGCGACCGAACGCACCGTCAGCGACACAACCGATCGCACCGTCAGCGACGCGACGGCCCCCTCCACCGTCGTCCCCACGCGAGCTACGGCAGGAACGACCACCGCACGTCGACGATCCGGTCGTGTTCGCTCGTGACCGTCGGGCGCGCGAGGTGGTCGTTCGCGTTGATGCCGGCGTCGGCCAGTCGCGAGAGCGACTCCTCTAACGTCCGATCGGAGCGCTCGACCGACGCGTCGCGTTCGTACGGCGCGTCGAGGGGGTCCGATCGTGAGTTCGAGATCTCAATCGCGTCAGTGAGCTCCCCGCCGATCGCGTAGGCCGGCTGGTGGAACTTCCATCCGTCGACCGATAAGAAGAGCCACACGTCGCCGTTGATCGCGTGGTACTCCCCGGAGACGCGGGAGGGGTCGGCGGCGACGACGCGGGAGAGGACGGCCGTCTTGGTCCGATACAGCGCGTCCTTGCGCGCCGAGCGGACGTTGCTCTCGGTGAGGTCGCCGCGCTCGTACGCGGCGGTCGCCTCGTCGGCGAACTGCTTCGCGACCTTGTTGACGACGTACAGCGATTCAAGCAGATCGTCCGTCGGTTCGAGCGGGTCCACGGTGACATCGGTCGGCGGCTGCGACCGCCCTGAAGTCGGCGCGTCGAGCGGATAGGCGTTTCGGGATCCGCGGTCGAACCGACCGGTGGCGTCGGTGACGACGGCATCGCCCGGGTCGACGCGTCGGCGAGGCGTCTCGCTACTCGGGGGATCCGCCCCCCGGATGGTTAATTCTTTAAGCACACGGACGAAGTCGAAGGCAAGCAATGTCGGACGACTCGCTCAAACTGTACACGGCGATCTACGTCGCGCTCCTGGTCGCGGCCGCCCTGAACTTCGTGCTCTTCGAGGCCGAGTTCCTGAACTTCACGTACGCCCAGGCGCTCGGCGGGACGCTGCTGATCGCGACGGTGAAGACGCTGCTCATCGTCGCCTACTTCCAGCACCTCCGGTGGGAGAACCGCTCGCTCACCTACGTGATGGGGCTCGCGCTCGCGCTCACCATGCTGCTGATGGCCGCCGCGACGTACTCCATCTCGTAGACCGCCCGCGAGCGTTCAGGGTTTTATTCCGCGTTCCGGTTCTCACCGCGCCGTCTCAACCGCCGACGCGTTCCGCCTGTGTGTTTTTTGTGGCCACGCGTGAATGAGCAGGTATGGATCTCCGACCCGCGACGCTCGACGACATCGACGCGATCCGGACTGTGGCGCGCGAATCGCTGATCGCTTCCTACGGCCACGCCGTCGACGAATCGCTCCTGACGGAGGCGGTCGACGAGTGGTACGACCCCGACGAGCTCGGCGCGGACATCGGCGGCGACGACACGGTGTTCCCGGTGGCCGTCGTCGAGGGGACCATCGTCGGCTTCGCCGAGAGCTACGTCGTCGGCCGTCGCGAGCGGGTCGGCGAGATCGACTGGCTCCACGTCCACCCGGACCACAGGGAGTCGGGGATCGGCTCGGAGCTCCTCGAGCGGGTGGAGTCGGAGCTCCGCGCGGCCGACGTCGACCGCATCGAGGCGCGGGTCCTCGTCGACAACGAGGCCGGGACGGCCTTCTACGAGCGGGAGGGGTACGACCTCGACGGCGAGCGCGCGGTCGAGATCGGCGACGAGACGTTCGACGAGCGGGAGTACAGAAAGCAGGTCGGTCGGCTGACCGGCATCTCGGAGGGGACCTACGAGACGGAGGACGGCGAGACCGTCTACGTCGCCTTCGACGAGAGCGATCGAGGCTCGCTGGCCCCGTTTTACGTCGCGTACGTCGATGCCGAGCTCTCGCGGCGCTACGGCTACCTCTGCGGGAACTGCGAGGGGACGAACATCGCCATCGACACGATGGACCGCATGGAGTGTCTCGACTGCGGCAACCGGCGCAAGCCGGCCCGGTGGGACGCGGCGTACTGAACCGCGCCTCCCGCGTCCCCCTTCCTACAGCGTCTCTTTGACGCCCAGCACGCGCTCCTCCGCTTCCCGGCCCGGGTCCCACTCGCTGCCGTCGCGGTCAGCGTCCCGGTGCTCGGCGACGGTCCGCGCCATCGCCTCCTCGACGGGCGTCGACTCCCACCCGAGGTCGGCGAGCGCGCACGTGTCGAGCAGGTGGGGGTACTCCCGGTACAAGACGAAGTCGTCCGGTTCGAGGCCGCCGGCCGCCAGCGCGTCGGCGCTCGCCGTGACGACCTCGCAGTCGACGCCGGCCGCGTCGGCGATCGTCTCCAGCGTCTCCTCGAGCGTGAGCGCCCGTCGGTCGCCCACGTTGTACGCCCGTCCGGCCTCGCCGCGCTCGGCGACGATCCGGAGCGCGCTGGCCACGTCCTCGACGTACGCGCGGTGCCAGAGGTTCTGCCCGTCGCCGGGGACGACGACGCGGTCGTGGGCGCACACGCGGTCGATCCAGTAGTCGAGCCGCTCGGTGTAGTCGTACGGGCCGTAGACGATACAGGGGCGCACCGCCATCGCGTTAACGCCCTCCTCGGCGGCCGCGAAGACGGCGCGGTCGCCCTCGGCCTTCCGGTTCCCGTAGGTCTCGGAGCCGTCGTCGGCGGCCTGTTCGGGCGTGCAGGCCCGAAGCGGCGTTTCCCCCTCGCGCTTCGGGACCTCCTCGGCGGCGTAGCTGTCGCCCGAGGAGACGTACACGTACCCGTCCGCGTCGGCGAACACGTCCGTCGCCGCCTCCACGTCGGCCGGCTGATAAGCGACGCAGTCGATCACGACGTCGGGCTCGACCGAGAGCTTCGCGGTCCGGAGCGCCTGATCGTCCTTGCGGTCGCCTTCGACGTGGGTCACGCGGTCGTCGTCGGCGAAGGGGTTCTCGCGCGTGCCCCGGTTCAGCATCCCGACCTCGTAGCCGTTCGCGAGCAGGTCTGCAACGGTGTGCCGGCCGATAAACCGGGTGCCGCCGATGACGAGCGCCGTATCGGTCATACCGGTTCTCCGGGGACCGGACTCAAAAGCGTGGCCGAACCGGAACGAACGGTCAGTTCTCCGTCTGCGCCTCGTCGTCGCCCGTCTTGTCGGGACCGTCCACCCCGTCGGCTCGCGGACCGTCGCCGCGCCACCGCCTGTACAGCAGGTACGCGATCCCGAGCCCGATGAACCAGGTTCCGACCCCGGCGATCGCGAACCCGACTCCGATCAGGAACTCTCCGGTCGGCACGCCGAACATACTCCCGCTCGGCGTCTTGGCCACATAAACGCTCCGAGGGAGGGGTAGTTTCTCGGCGCTCGCGCCCGTCGTGCACGGCATGAGCGATTCCGATACCTCCCGTCGACGACCGTGGCTCGCGGCCGCGCTGGCGCTCGTGGTGTCCGGGCTCGGCCACGCATACCTCCGTCGGTGGGCGCGGGCCTTCGGGTGGTACGTCGTTATCACCGCGACGCTGGTGTTCGTCGTCCCGGACGCGGCGGTCGACGGAATTCTGGCGGGCGACCGCCCGCCCGTCGTCGAGGTCGCCCCGGCGCTCGTCGCCGTCGCCGCCAGCGTCGTCGACGCGTACGTCCTCGCCGTCAGAAACAACCGCAAGCACGAGCGCCGGTCGACGGCGGGGCCCACGGACGCCGCGCCGCAGCGATCCGGGGCCGAGGGGGCGTGGCGCACCGGGACCACGTCCGAGGCGGCTTCGACCGAGTCGAAGTCAGCGTCCGAATCGCCTGAATCGCCCGAATCGCCCGAATCGGACACAGGAGCGGCCTCCGAGACCGCCTCGTGTCCGCACTGCGGCCGGCAGGCGGACGCGGAACTGGAGTTCTGTCAGTGGTGCGCCGAGCCGCTCGAAAACTGACGGGGAACCACTGAGCGAAACCGGACGGCGCGTCCGTCGGTGAACAGATCAAACCGGAGCGTTCGGTCGAGAAAATCTGGTCGGGGTGTCCGCCGCTCCCTCAGAAGAGGTAGAACAGCGGGAAGATGAACACCCAGACGATGTCGACGAAGTGCCAGTAGAGGCCGAAGTACTCGATCGGCCGCTCGTCGTTCAGGTAGTGCCCCTGATACGTCCGGACGAACAGGAAGATGGCGATAACGAGGCCGATGACCACGTGGATCCCGTGGAGACCGGTCGTCACGTAGTAGATCGACGCCTGAACGGGGTCGCCGTACGGGTTCTGCGCGAGGCGGACCCCCACCTCGAAGATCTCGTGGTGCCACTCCCACATCTTGATCGCCAGGAACGTGAACCCGAGCGCGATGGTCGCGCCGAGCGAGGCGAGCACTCCCTGCCGGCTCTTCCGGTGGGCGAACACCAGCGCGAGGATCACGGTGAACGACGAGGTGATCAGCACGAACGTGTTGATGAGTCCCGGCAGCGACTCCGTCAGCGGCTCCCACGTCATCCAGCCGGCGTTGTACCGAACGAAGATGGCCGCGGAGAGGAACGCGCCGAAGACGATCACGTCCGACGCCAGGAAGAACCACATTCCCAGCTTCACCTTCTCGACGCCCTCGAAGGGCCACCGCTCGGCGAACTCGCTGGGCGGGGCGTAGAAGTCTTCTAACCCCCACTTCACGCCGCTCCAGACCAACCCGACGAGGCCGACGACGACGAGTATCGGGTACACGGGGTTCGAGACCGTCATGGTCGTCGCCGCGAGCGACTCGCCGACAGCGAACGACAGCGACTCGCTGAATCCGGAGAGGCCGAGCATCATGACACCGAGCGCCAGCGAGAGCGCGAACGGCCAGATGCTCGCGTGGCTCGGGTGTTTGTCCCAGTGCGGATACTTCGAGATGTGGTCCTCGTGGGTGTCACCGCCGTCCGTGGCGGCGTTGCCGTCGCCGTCGGCCTTGACCGCCGGGCCGCCGTCCGGCACGTAATCTTTCACGAACTCGAGCTTGCCGGAGGCGTACGAGGGGCGGTTCGGCCAGTTCTCGAGCGGTGGGGGCGAGGAGACCGCCCACTCCGCGGTCCGCGAGTAGTCCCACGGGTTGTCCCCGGCGGGCTCGCCGGAGACGTAGGACTTCGCGAAGTTGTAGAACATGATGAAGAATGAGAATCCGAGGATGAACGCGCCGATCGTCCCGAACTGGTGGAAGATCTGGAACTCGGGGTTGTACTCGAACACCCGGCGGGGGGTCTCCCAGCCGAGGAACATCGAGAAGTACACCATGTTGAAGCTGATGAAGAAGATGACGAAGTGGATTTTCCCGAGCAGCTCGTCGTACATCTTCCCGGTCACCTTCGGGAACCAGTAGTAGGCCCCGCCGAACAGCGCCGTCGCGCCCCCGAACATCACGTAGTGGAAGTGCGCGACCACCCAGTAGGTGCCGCGGAACTCGTAGTCGAGCACGATCGCGCCGAGGAACACCCCGGTGATGCCGCCGAGGATGAACAGCAGCAGCGCCCCGAACGCGAAGAGGAACGGGGTCGTGAACTGGATGCGGCCCTTCATGAGCGTGTAGATAAGCGAGAACACCAGCAGGTCGAAGGGTAGCGAGATGCCGATGGTGGTCGCCATCATCAGCGTCTTGATCTCCAGGTTGATCGTCGTCAGGAACATGTGGTGCATCCACACGAGGAACGACTGCACGGAGATCAGACAGATGGAGATGATCACCCACTTCCGGCCGACGAGGCGCCGCCCGGAGAACGTCTGGAACAGCTCCAACATCACGCCCAGCGCCGGGAAGAAGACGATGTACACCTCCGGATGGCCGAAGAACCAGAAGAGGTGGCCCCACAGCAGGGAGCCGCCCTCGGTCGCGGAGAAGTAGACGCTCCCGAGCACGCGGTCGGACGCGAGGATGAGTCCGACGGCCAGCAGCGCCGCGAACGCGAACAGCATCATCCACGCCGTCGCGAGGATGGACCAGGTGAACATCGGCATGTCCATGATCCCCATCCCTTCGGCCCGCGAGTGGTGGATGGACGTGAGGAAGTTCACCGTCGACGCCGTGATGCCGATGGTGAACACCGCGACCGCGAGCACCGCCCCGGTCGACCCGATGCTCGGCGTGTACATCGGGATGTTGAGCGGAGCGTACATCGTCCACCCGGCGTCGAGGGTCCCGCCCTGGAAGAAGCTGATTCCCAGCAGGACGCCCGAGAAGAGGTACATCCAGTAGGACAGCGCGTTCAGGCGGGGGAACGCGAGGTCGTCGGCGCCGATCTGCAGCGGCACGAAGTAGTTCGCGAATCCGAACCCGAACGGTGAGAGGAACCAGAACACCATGATGAGCCCGTGCGCGGTGACGGCCTCGTTGTACGCCAGCCCGGAGAGGATCTGGCTCGTCGGGTCCCACAGCTGCAGGCGGATCAGCAGGGCGAGCACCCCGCCGAACAGCAGGAAGAACAGCGCGGTGATGGTGTACAGGATCCCGATGTCCTTGTGATTCGTGGTGACGAACCAGCGCTTGACGGAGGTCGTCGGTGGTAGCTCGCTCATGCGGTCACACCCCCGTACGCAGCGCCGTTAACGTTTGCGGCGCCCTCGACGTTGGACTCGTTACCGGTCCCCTCGTACCACTCCTCCCACTCGTCTTCGGGGATGACGGTGATCTGGCCCCCCATCGCGGAGTGGCCGGGGCCGCAGAGCTCGAAGCACTCGACCGTGTACGTCGCCTCGCCGCCCTGCGCTTGGACCTCTTCGGAACTCACGGAGAACCAGTTGGTGTTAGTGTCTCCGGGGATGGCGTCGGACTTTATCCGTAACTCCGACGAGCCGAAGTTGTGCCACACGTCCCGTGAGGTCACCGTGATGTCGATCCGCGTGTCGGCGGGAACGATCATCTCACCGGTCTCGCTGTGGCCGTTCGGGTACTCGTAATCCCAGCCGTACTGGTACCCCTCGACCGTTATTTCGATGTTGTCATCGTTGGCGTCCGGCCCATCCTCGACGTAGAGGAGGATCCCGTACGCGTACACGACGAGGCTGATGACAACGATCGCGCTCAACCCGAACGACAGGAAGAGCTTCTTCGCTTTCGGACCGCCCTGTCCCGTCGGGAGCTCTCCGACCTCCGGCGCGTCGAAGTCCTCTTTCGGCTCGCTGCCGTCGTCGCGGTACTTGTACACGTTCCACAACGTGTACGCGACGACGATGGTGCCGACGAGGGTGCCTAACGCGAGGAAGACGAAGAAAATCTCGTCGAAGACCTCCGCCTGCGCGCGCCAGTCGCTCCCCTGTTGCAGGATAAGTGAATCTATCATGTTCGTCTCACTGCTCTTGTACCCTCCTTAGCGAAGGCGAAGTTAACTCTTGTGTAGCCAAGCGGGACGCGCCCCTTCTCGGGGTCCGGACGGTGTGTTTCTCGGCGGCCGGATCCCTTTGTAGACGGAGTCACGACGGAGCGCCACGGCGGGGTGCGGCGGCGTCGGTCCCCGGCGCGTACGAACGATTCGGCGTCGATCGCCGGAACATACGAAGCGGTGAACGCCGGAACATACGAAGGCTATTTGTACGCGGGAACGGACCAGCTAACAACGAACTCACCATGGTCTCACTCACGCTCTTGAGCACGGCACTGATGGGGCTGCTCGTCGTGGCCACCTTCGTCGCCGTCGCGCGGATCGGCGCGAAGCGCACCGCTCCCGGTGCCGGATCGGTCAGCAGGTACGACGCGATAACCGGGACGCTCAGCGACGTCGCCCGGAAGCCGGTCGTCTGGGCCGTGGCCTTCATCGCCGTCACGGTCGGTATCGGCGCGGTCGCGCTCCTCGCGGTCGGCAACTTCGGAGTGTCTGAGGCGCTCGCCGGAACGCTTCTCACCGCCGTGTACGCCGTCGTCGGGCTCCTGCTGACGGGCTTCGTCTTCCTCGGTGCCTACTTCGGCGCTCGCGGCCGCGGTCTCGGTAACGCACACGGCGTCGCGGCCGGCTCGTTCGCGTCGGGACTCGTGTTCCTCGTCCTCATCGTGACCGAGCTGCTCATCGGCGTCATCGGGTAGCCGCGGTCGGACGGGCGGACGGCTTTTGCAACCCCTCTCCAAACTGAAACCCTCTCCGAATTCGTTGCCGGACGCATCACCGGTTTCCGGACCGCCTCGGCGTTAAAAAGACGAGTCGCGGTTCTCCCTTCGCTCTCGATCCGATCAGGCGACGGCGACGCCGTTCCGGGCGAGGTAGTCGCTCGCGGCCTTGATCTCGACGGGGCTCCCGATGATCCGGTAGTGGTCGTCGGTCTCGACCACCGTCACGGTGAACCGCTCGCAGACGCCGTCTCGCAGCCCGTCGAGCGCGCACCGCGGGAGGACGATCTGCGTGCTGTCACGGAGGCTCGACGGATCGGGCATTCGACGGGTCTACAATCGCGGTAAGCCGGTATAATCGTGTCGAAAGATTGCCGAATCGGGGCGGCGCTCGCCCGCGTCGCCACCGACGGACCGCGCTCCGAATCGCCGGCTGACTGCTTTTCGACTTGTCGGCCGGACGCGCTCCGCATCGCCGGCTGACCGCGCTCCGCTCCGCAGGAACGGCCGCCGGACGCGGATGGCGGAACGGCGGACCACGGAACGGGCGAGGCGCCCGCGAGGCGGAAGGAACACCTTTAACGAGTCGAGCGGCCGACTGTACGCCAATGGGACTGGAGGACGAGATAGAGGACCTCCGCGAGGAGATCGCCAACACGCCCTACAACAAGGCCACCGAGGCCCACATCGGGCGTTTAAAGGCGAAGCTCGCGGAGAAGAAGGAGAAACTGGAGAACCAGTCCTCCGCCGGCGGCGGCCACGGGTACGCCGTCGAGAAGCACGGGGACGCCACCGTCGCCCTCGTCGGATTCCCGAGCGTGGGGAAGTCGACCCTCATCAACGCCCTCACCAACGCCGACAGCGAGGTCGGCTCCTACGAGTTCACCACTCTCGACGTCAACCCCGGCATGCTGCAGTACCGCGGTGCGAACATCCAGATCCTCGACGTGCCGGGGCTGATCGAGGGCGCCGCGGGCGGGCGCGGGGGCGGGAAGGAGGTGCTCTCCGTGGTCCGGACCGCAGACCTGGTCGTGTTCATGCTCTCCGTGTTCGAGATCGAGCAGTACGACCGCCTCCGCGAGGAGCTGTACAACACCAACATCCGCCTCGACACGGAACCGCCGAACATCAACATCCGGAAGACCCACAAGGACGGGATCGGGGTGACGATGAGCGACGACGTGAGCCTCGCCGAGGACACCGTCAAGCAGGTCCTCCGGGAGTACGGCTACGTCAACGCCAAGGTGACGATCCCCCACGACCTCACGATCGACGAGCTGGTCGACGCCGTGATGGACAACCGCGAGTACCTCCCCTCGATGGTGTCTGTGAACAAGGCGGACCTCATCGATAAGAGCTACCTCCCGACGGTGAAAGAGGAGCTCCGCGAGCGCGACCTCGACCCGGACGACGTGCTCTTCATCTCCGCCGAGAAGGAGCTCGGGCTCGACGGCCTGAAAGAGCGGCTCTGGGAGGAACTGGGGCTCATCCGCATCTACATGGACAAGCCCGGGCGCGGCGTCGACTACGAGGAGCCGCTGGTGCTCTTCGAGGGCGACACCGTCGGCGACGCCTGCACGAAGATCGGCGGCGAGTTCGACGAGCGGTTCAAGTTCGCGCGGGTGTCCGGCCCCAGCGCGAAACACGACGACCAGCAGGTCGGGAAGGGCCACGAGCTGGCCGACGAGGACGTGCTCCGGATCGTCGCCCGGAAGTAATCGGTTGCTGTACGCGGTGCGTGGAGGGGGCGGGCTAGCGGTCTTGCGCTTCTCGGAGAATGCTTATAAATGGGTAACGATGGATCGATGACGAACACCGCCAAAGCCCCAGTCGCGAGGACTCGCGCGGCCTGCTGCGCTCCTCGCTCAGTCGCTGGCGCTCCTTCGCTGCGGTGCTTGTTGCGCCGTGCTTCGTCCACGCGACTGCCCCTTTGAGTCCCACCCCGCACCGCTCCGCACAGCACCTCACGCCTCCCCAGCCTCGTCGCTCGCCAGAGGCGAGCGACTCCCTCGCGCGTGCTGACTCGCGCCCTGCGGGCGCTCGCAGGCACGCGCCACTGCGACAGCCTCGGTTGCTCTTCCGCTCTCCCCGCCCGGATCGCGCAGGCGTCACCGCGGCCGACCGAAAGGCGCTTTTCGCGGGGCCGCGACCGTCGGGTATGCTCACGGTCGCGCTGGCGGGCAAGCCGAACGCCGGCAAGTCCACCTTTTATACCGCCGCCACGATGGCCGACGTCGACGTGGCGAACTACCCGTTCACGACGATCGACGCCAACCGCGGCGTGACGCACGTCCGCACGGAGTGCCCCTGCCTCGACCGCGAGGAGCGCTGCGGCGACGAGAACTGCCGCGACGGGAAGCGGTACGTCCCCGTCGAGCTCCTCGACGTGGCCGGGCTCGTGCCGGGCGCTCACGAGGGCAAGGGCCTCGGGAACCAGTTCCTCGACGAGCTGACGAACGCGGACGTGGTGTGCAACGTCGTCGACGCCTCCGGCGCGACGAACGCGGAGGGCGAGCCCGTCGAGGTGGGCGCGCACGACCCCCTCGACGACGTGGACTTCGTCGAGGAGGAGATGGACCTCTGGCTGGCGGGGATCGTCGACCGCAACTGGGAGGGCGTCGAGCGGCAGTCGCGGTCGCCCGACTTCGACCTGGAGGCCGCCGTCACCGACCTGCTGACGGGCTTCGGCGCGACCGAACACGACGTGACGGCGGTCCTCCGCGAACTGGAGTACCCCGACGACCCGAAGGCGTGGTCCGACGACGACCGCGAGGACCTCGCGCGGGCTATCCGGCGCCGGACCAAACCGATCGTCGTCGTCGCCAACAAGGTCGACGCCGCGCCGGAGGGGGCCGTCGACAGGCTCCGCGAGGGGACTGACAAGCCGGTGGTCCCGGCCACGGCGGACGGGGAGCTCGCGCTGCGCCGCGCCGCGGAGGCGGGCGTCGTGGACTACGACCCGGGCGACGAGGGGTTCGACGTGGTCGGAGAGGTCTCGGAGGGCCAACGGAAGGGGCTGGAGGCGATCCGCGGCGCGATGGCCGAGCACGGCGGAACCGGGGTCCAGACCGCGCTGAACACGGCGGTGTACGACCTGCTCGACCGGATCACCGTCTACCCCGTGCAGGACGCCTCGAAGTGGACGGACGGGACCGGGAACGTCCTCCCGGACGCGTTCCTGCTCCCGTCCGGTTCGACGCCCCCCGATATGGCCTACGCGGTCCACACCGACATCGGCGAGGGGTACCTCCACGCCGTCGACGCGCGCTCGTCGCGTCGGATCGGCGAGGCCCACGAGCTCTCGGAGGGCGACGTGGTGAAGATCGTCTCGACTGCGGGGCCGTGACGGGACGGACTGAATCCGAGGCGAGGACGGGCGGCGAGCGCGACCGACAGGCACATGCGGATCGCCCGAGAGGGGCCGGTAGATGCTCGGGCTGGAACACGACTTCCGGATCGTCGACACCCGCGCGACGCTCGACCCCGACGAGTCGTCCGTCGCGACCCACGGACGGGACATCTCCCCCGAGCGGCTGGAACGCGAGATGCTGCAGGCCGGCGTCGTCCGCGCGGTTGCAAGCCCGGGTCGGCGCGCCTCGGGACGGAGCTACCTCCGCGCGAACAACGCGGTCGCGCGGCTCTCGATCGACCGCCCGTTCGTCGCGTTCGCCCGACTCAACGGTCCCCGCGATCCCGGGACCGGTCCCCTCTCCGCAGTGAAGAACCTCCGCGCCGAGCGCGAGGACCACCACGCCCGCCCCGACGACGTCGAGCAGTACTCCTACGACGACCGGTTCCACGGGTTCACGCTCGTGCCGCACGCCGACGGGCTCCCGAACGAGGACGTGCTCGCGCGACTGGAGAGCGCGGACCTCCCCGTTATCGTCCACGCCGGGAAGCGGTTCCCGCCCGAGGCGGTCGAGCGCGAGCTGCTCGGCTACGACGTCCCGATCGTGCTCGCCAGCTTCGGGGGCTACCCCCTCGACGCCGACCTGATGAACGAGACGCTCGACCTGCTGGACGAGTACGACCGGCTGTACGTCGAGACGAGCGCCGTGCGGTACCGCGAGGTACTCGAACGCGGCGTCCTCGAACACCCCGACCGCGTCCTCTTCGGCTCCGGCGCCCCCGACGTGCACCCGAACGTCGGCGTGATGGAGGTGCTCACCCTCGACGTCTCCGAGGACCTGATGCGCCGCGTGCTCGCGAAGAACCCCGCCCGGCTGATCCCCGGGCTCGCCGAGGGCGCCGACGTCTGAAGCGACGGGCACTTGTCGCCCCGACGCGGACCGAACTGGCATGAGCGACGCCGAGAGCGCCGGTTCGAACGACGTCGAGTCCGAGGACGACACCGACGACGCCCTCGTCGAGGTCGTCCGCGCCGTCGGCCACGAGCACGTCACCGCCGAGCACGCGAGCACCGTCGAACTCACGACCGACGACTGGCTCACCCCCGCGGGCGACTGCATCGTCGGCGTCGAGGCCGACCGCGCGCCGCGCGACTTCTCGGCCGCCTTCCGCGAGGCGTGTCGGGACGCGGACGCGACGATCAGGGCGACGTTCGCGGTCGGGGAGCCGGGCGACGAGGCGGTCGACCTCGCGGCGCCCGCCCACGTCGACGCGATCGTCGGCCGCGGCGACCCCGACCTCACGCTTCTCGACGACCGCTCGATGGTCGGCCGGACCAGCGGCTACACCGACGACGAGCGCACGATCTTCGTCGACGGCGACGGCGCGGCCGCCGACCTCGACCGCGACCTGGTCGACGCGCTCGCGGCCGGCGCACCGGTGGCGCTGCGGCTGGCGGTCGAACCGGCCGAGTAACGCGGTCGGCGGAACGCCCGCGTCCCGCCGGATCAGGACCGATCGGCGGCGGCGATGAGATCGTTGACGGGGAACGGGTCGGTCCGGTCGAACGACGCGAAGAGGGCCTCGTAGCGGGCCGAGGGCAACACGAGCACGACGACGTTCTCGAAGAACAGCGTCTGGGCCTCGAACGCCTCGTCGATCAGATCCTTGAATTCGTCGCCGGTGACCTGGTTCGCCATGATCAGCCGGTACGCGGACTCCAGATCCCGGTTGGAGTACCGCGTTTCGAGGTCCTCCCGGACGTACTCGATCGTGAAATCGAGGGAGTCGAGGTGAGCGATCACCCGGGCGTCGGCGCCGTCGACGCCGCGGAGGGTCTCGACGAGGTCTGACATGGCGGAAACTTTTGCTGCAACGGCGTAAAAGTGCCCATTCGGGGTCGACCGCGCTCAGATCGGCAGCTCGGCGTCGGCCCCGACAACGCGGTCGACCTCCTCGGGCGCGCGCCAGTCGGTCGTCCGCTCCAGCAACTGCACGACCATCTGGCCCGTCACGCCCCAGACGGTGTAGCCGTCGACGTGGAAGAAGTGGACTCGGTGGTCGCCGTACTCCGGGTGGCCGATTCGACGCTCCGTCTCGTAGTTCGCGGGGTCGGTCAGCCCGCCCACGGGGAGGATCGCAATCTCCGCGACCTCGGACTCGTCGGCGACGTACTCCCGGTCCGGCGCGACGCCGACGAACGGCCGGATCCGGTACGCGGAGGAGGTCCGCGTGTCGTCGAGCCGCCCGAGGACGTCGACCTCCTCGGGGCGCATCCCGACCTCCTCGTCGGCCTCCCGGAGCGCGGTGTCGGTCAGGGTCCGGTCTATCGGCTCGCGGCCGCCGCCGGGGAAGCTCATCTGCCCGGGGTGTTCGCCGAGGTGGGCCGCGCGCTTGGTGAACAGCAGGTGGGCCTCGCCGCCGCGCTCGATGACGGGCGCCAGCACGGCGGCCTCGCGGCGCGCCCGGGTCACCTCCTCGGGCGTGTACCGGCGCAGCCCCGTCAGGTCCATACCGGCCGTAGGCCCCCGGACCGGGTTAACGTTTCTCCGCGTTCCGGCGATCTGAAACGAGCGCGGGCGGCCCGAGCGACCCGCGCGGCTTCGGACGTTTTAAGCCCGCGACCCACCCTTCACTGGACAATGAGCGACGACGACCAGGAGCTCGGCATCACCGAGTCCAAGTCACACAACACCGGCGAGTGGTACGCCGAGGTCGTACAGAAGGCGGGGTTGGCCGACTACGGCCCCGAGGGGATGAGCGGGTTCATCGTCACCCGTCCCCGCGCGTACGCCGTCTGGGAGCGGCTCCAGGGGTTCCTCGACGCGAAGTTCAAGGACACCGGCGTCCAGAACGCCTACTTCCCCCTCTTCATTCCCGAGTCGTACCTCGAGCGCGAGAAGGACATCGTCGAGGGGTTCGACCCCGAGGTCGCGTGGGTGACCGAGGCGGGCAATCAGGAGCTCGAAGAGCGGCTCGCGGTCCGACCGACCTCCGAGTCGATCATCACGCCGTACATCAGCCAGTGGGTCCGCAGCCACCGCGACCTCCCGCTGCGCGTGAACCAGTGGTGCTCCGTCGTGCGCTGGGAGGCGACCGAGACGAAGCCGTTCTTCCGCACGAAGGAGTTCCTCTGGCAGGAGGGTCACACCGCCCACGCCACCGCGGAGGGCGCGTGGGAGGAGACGATGACGCGGCTCGACCAGTACGCCTCCGTCTACGAGGACCTGCTGGCGATGCCCGTTTTAAAAGGCCAGAAGCCCGACCACGACACGTTCCCGGGCGCGGAGACGACCACGACCGTCGAGGCGCTGATGCCCGACGGCAAGTCGGTGCAGGCGGGGACCTCCCACCACCTCGGGCAGTCGTTCGCCGAGGCGTTCGACATCACGTTCTCCGACGAGGACGAGGAGGAGCGGCTCGCGCACACCACCTCGTGGGGGCTCTCGTGGCGCGCGCTCGGCGCGCTGATCATGACGCACTCCGACGAGCAGGGGCTCGTGCTCCCGCCCGGGGTCGCCCCCGAACAGGTCGTCGTCGTCCCGATCTGGCAGGAGGACACGAAAGACGACGTGCTGGCGTACGCCGAGGGCGTCGCCGACGACCTCGACGACGCGGGGATCCGCGTCGAGCTCGACGACCGGGACGAGCGCAACCCCGGGTTCAAGTTCAACGAACACGAGCTCAACGGCGTCCCCCTCCGGATCGAGATCGGTCCCCACGAGGTCGAGGACGACGAGCTCACGCTCGTCCACCGGCCCGACGGCGAGAGCGTCGTCGAGGGGCGTGACGGGGTCGTCGAGACGGTCCGCGACCACTTCGACGAGGTGTACGCGAAGCTGTACGCCGCCGCCGAGGAGACCCTCGACGGCGAGGTTCGCGAGGCCGACGACCGCGCCGACATCCTCGGGACGCTCGGCCAGCACGGCGGCTACGTGACGGCGCCGTGGTGCGGCGACGAGGAGTGCGAGGAGCCGATCAAGGAGCCGATGGCCGCCGAGATCGTGATGGTCCCGTTCGAGGACGATGACCCCCTCGTCGACGGCGACGGCGACGAGACCTGCGCGATCTGCGACGCCGACGCCGAGCGGACGGCGTACTTCGCGAAGTCGTACTGAGTCGGGGCGGTTCCGCCGCGACCAACGATCTTCGAGGCTTACGGAGGTGCGAGGAGAAAGCCCCGCCGTTCACGGCGGGGATGAATCCGACAACCCCTCTACGAACTACGTTCGACGTGCCGAACGGATATTTAAGTAGCTTGAGATCGTATTTAAGCACAACCGAGGCGGTCTCCCCGCCCCACTAATCGGACAATATCGGGATTCCCTCATTTCAAGCGGAAGACACCCTCTTCCGTGCCGAAATAGGGTGTAGGCAGGAAGAAGTACCTCCGAATCCCATGCCGGGATAGGAGTAACGGCTGGTTGGCACAGCCAGTAGCCGCCATCGAGGCGTCTACAAACCGTAACCATCCCAACCCAGCGGTGTAGTGCCGTGGGAATCTTCGCCCTTCAGGGCGGAGAGGATGTCAACCATGATCGACTCCGGGGTGAACACTTCCAAAGACCGCACGGAATCGGACAGCACCTCACACCTCCCCAGCCTCGTCGCCCGCCTCTGGCGAGCGACTCCAGCGAGCGACCGGCGGTCCCGCTGGCAGCCGGCGCGCAGCGCCGGCGACCTCGCACATGCTCCTCGACGGCCGCCGAGGGCGATCACTCGTGCACACGCCACCGCGGCGTTCGTTTATAAATGATCGTCGCTGTCGCTCATGATTTTTAAATGTCACAGTATCACCGCCGATCTGCGACCCCCCCACTCGCGCGGTTGCTCGCCGCTCAGGAGAGCTACGCGCGATTCACGGGAACAGCCCGCGGTACTCGTGGGCGCTGGCGGTACGCTCGAGCGCGAGCGTGTACGCGGCCGTCCGGAGGTCCGGCAGCCCCTTCCGGTCGTACTGGTCGATCGTCTGGTCGAACGCCGTGCCGATGCGGCGCTCCAGTTCGGCGTTCACCGTTTCCAGTGGCCACGAGAACTCCTGTGCGTTCTGGACCCACTCGAGGTACGAGACGATCACCCCGCCGGCGTTCGCGAGGATGTCGGGGACGACCTGGATGTCCCGTTCGGCGAGCACCTCGTCGGCGGCGACCGTCGTCGGCCCGTTCGCGGCCTCGACGATGGCGGAGGTGCGGAGGTCGTCGACGTTGTCCGCGGTGATCACGCCCTCGACCGCGGCGGGGATGAGCACGTCGACGTCGAGCGTCAACAGCTCCTCGTTCGTGATCCGGTCGGGATCGTCCCACTGGTTCCCGCCGCTGGTGCGCCGGTCTTCGGGTAGCGCCCGGGGATCGCCGGCGACGTACTCTTCGATCAGCCCGCCGGCGTCGACGTGGGCGCCCAGCGCCGCCACGTCGAGCCCGTCGGGGTCGTAGGCGGCGCCGGTCACGTCGGACGTGGCGACGATCCGCGCGCCGGCCTCGTCGAGCAGTCGGGCGGCGTTTGAGCCGACGTTCCCGAACCCCTGGATCGCCACGCTGGCGTTCGAGAGGTCGCGGTCGAGGTAGTCGAAGAGCCGCTCGGTGACGATGGAGACGCCGCGGCCGGTGGCCTCAACCCGCCCGGGCGTGCCGCCGATCTCCAGCGGCTTCCCGGTGACGACTTGCGGCACGGAGTGGCCCTCGTACATCGAGTAGGTGTCCATCATCCACGCCATCGTCTGCGGGTTCGTGTTCATGTCCGGGGCGGGCACGTCGGTCTCGGGACCGATCATCCGACGGATCCCCTCGGTGTACCGCCGCGTGAGGCTCTCCAGGTCGTTCTGGGTGAGGTCCTTCGGCTCGCAGACGACGCCGCCCTTCGCGCCGCCGTACGGGAGGTCGACCAGCGCGGTCTTCCACGTCATCCACCCGGCGAGCGCCTCGACCTCGCGCTGGGTGACCGACGGGTGGAACCGGACGCCGCCTTTAAACGGACCGCGGGCGCTGTCGAACTGGCAGCGGTACCCCTCGAACACCTCGGTCTCACCGGAGTCCAACTCCACCGGAAGCGTCACCTTGAGGGTGCGCTCCGGGTGTTTGAGGCGCTCGAAGACGCCGTGATCCACGTCGGCGTACTCCTCCGCGCGGTCCATCTGTGCGAGCATGTTCTCGAACGGATCGTCCGTCATGATCGGGGCGACTCGACCCCGGGTCATATCGGTTTCGGCAATTATCGCCACCGACTGTTATTGACACGCACAGCGAGTCGGCGCGCTGACGCCGCACCGATGGTCCGGCCTCGCACTGACGAGCGGCCCCCGAACCGACCGTCCGCCTCCGAACCGACCGTCCGGTCCCACAACAGCGACGAGTCGACGCCGGCCGCCCCTCCTCGCTTTCGGCCGGACTTATACGTCGGCGTCGACAACCACGGCGCATGACATTCGGACGCGCGCCGGGGGTGCGTCGATGACGGCACAGACGCTTCACCCCCGCGTTCAGGTCGTGTGGGTCCTCCGTGCGGTCCTCATCGCCGCGGTGTTGACGGCGCCGTTCGCTGGCGGCGTCTACCTCGACCGGCTGCCGGAGTGGGCGCCGGTCGTCGCCGGAGTCGCCTTTCTCGTGCTCGGCGTGGGGCACGCGATCCTCCGGTACCGCCGGTGGAGCTACGAGATCCGGGAAGACGCGCTGTACCTCGACCGGGGCGTGATCACGCAGGTCCGGACGACGGTGCCGCTGGTACGGATCCAGCACGTGGACTCCCGGCGCGGTCCGGTCGAGCGCGGGGCTAGCCTTGCCTCCTGTGTCGTGTACACGGCCGGCTCCCGCGGCGCGGACGTCCGGATTCCGGGGCTCACGCCGGACGGCGCGAGCGACCTCCGCGAGGAGCTGAAGCGACTGGCCATCCGCGCGGACGGGGAGGACGCGGTGTGAAGCTCGCGCCCCAGTCGATCCCGTACCGCGCGCTCCAGAAGGTGTCCGGGGTCGTCGTCGTCCTCTTTTTCATCGTGAACAACAACCCCGAGTGGGGGTTCGCGGCCGCGGCCGCCGTCAGCGGCGCGGTCGTCCTCCTCGCGGTCGGGTACGAGGTCGCGTACTACCAGCGGTACGAGTACGAGCTGACCGAGGACACCCTCGACATCTCCTCGGGCGTGATCTCGCGGCGCGAGCGGGAGATCCCCTACCGTCGGATCCAGAACGTCGACGTGAGCCGGAGCGTGATCCAGCGGGCGATCGGGGTCGCGGCCGTCGATCTGGAGACGGCCGGCGGGTCCAGCACCGAAGGGTCGATCCGCTTCGTCTCCCCCGCCGAGGCGACCCGGCTCCAACGCGAGGTCCAGCGCCGCAAGTCGTCGGGAGCGGCCGGGTCGAGCGAGGGAACCGGAACGGAAGCAGCGGCGGGCGACGAGACCGACGGCCGACCCGGACGCGAGACGGGCGCCGGGCCGGGGACCGTCGGTCCCGCCGAGGAAGAGCTGTTCGCGATCTCCCCGGGGGAGCTCGCCTTGGTGGGGGCGTTGTCGTTCGACGGTCGCCTCATCGGCCTGTTGGCCTTCCTGAGTTCCGGGTCGGTCCCGGTGCTTTCCAGCTTCGTGCCGAACGCGTCGGCGGTCGCGCTCACCGCAACCGCGATCGTCGGCGTCGGCGGGCTGTTCCTCGTGTCGTGGGTGCTCGGTGCCGGGATCGCCTTCACGAACTACTACGGCTTCCGGCTCTCCCGCGCAGGTGACGAGCTCCGGTACGAGCGCGGGCTGTTCCGCCGGTACAGCGGCTCGATCCCGACCGAGAAGGTGCAGGCGCTACGGCTCACCGACAACCCGGCGAAACGGGCCCTCGGCTACGCGAGCCTGTCGATCGAGACCGCCGGCTACGCGCCCGGACAGAACGGGGAACAGGGGAGCCAGGCGGCGGTCCCGATCGCGGCGACCGACCGGGTGTACCGGCTGGCCCGCGAGGTCGAGTCGTTCGGCGACCCGCGATTCAGCCGGCCGCCCAAGCGGATCCGGTGGCGGTACGCGTTCCGCTACACCCTGGTCGTCGGCCTCCTCGTCGCCGTCGCGTTCGGCGTCGATTGGTATCTCGGCGCCGGCCTCCCGTGGTACGCGCCGGCCGCGCTCCTCCTCGTGGTGCCGCCGGCCGCCCACCTGAAGTGGAAGCACCGCGGCTACTGGCTCGGCGAGGACCACCTCCTCACCCGGAACGGGTTCTGGAGCCGCACGGTGACCGTCGTGCCGTACTACCGGATCCAGAACGTCATCGACACCCGGACCGTGTTCCAGCGCCGCTGGGACGTGGCGACGGTCGTCGCTGACACCGCCGGCAGCAGTTCCATCGCCGGCAACGACGCCGCGGCCGTCGACTTCGCGACCGACGAGGCGGTCGACCTCCGCGAGACCCTCCGAGAACGGCTCCGGGTCGCCGTCGCGGAGCACCGCGAGCGGCGGGATCGGTTCGAGTGGTTCGATGGCGACGTCGAGGAGCCGATTGCGGGTCCCGACCCTGAGGAGCCGATTGCGGACCCCGACCCTGATGAGCAGACGACCGACGATCGCTCCACCGCTCCGGACGACGTCGACGTCCCCGTCGACGGGGACGACGAAGAGCGCTCGGAGGCCCCCCGCGACGGCGTGATCCGCCCCGACTTCTCGGGCAGCGATCGGGACTACTCCGAGCCGGCCGAGCGGGTCGACACCGGGGATTACGCGGTGGACCGCAACCCCTCGGACATCCACGACGCCGACCGGAGGGACGGAGCGGACGCGACGCGCGACGACACGGACGGGAGAACCGAAAGCGAAGACTCGACGCGCGACGACGCGGGCGGGACCGCCGGCGAGGCGGCGGAGTCGAAAGACGAGCCGGACGCGAGGAGCGACCGAGACGACGGGGACGAGGCCGACGGTGATACGAACGACGCCAACACGTGACGAGACGCCGGCGTCAGCCGCCTCGTTCTACTCGTCGAGGAGCTGTTGGGCGATCGTGTTCCGCAGCACCTCGCTCGTCCCCTCGTAGATCTCGTTCAGCTTCGCGTCGCGGTAGAACCGCTCGGCGGGGAAGTCTTTCGTGTAGCCGTAGCCGCCGTGGATCTGGACCCCCTCGTTGGCGACCTCGCGCGAGATCTCGGAGGCGTACAGCTTCGCCTGCGCGGCCTCCTTGATGTAGTCCTCGTCGCGCATCTTCAGGTCGGCCGCCTCGTGCATCAACAGCTCGGCGGCGCGGGCCTTGGTGTCCATGTCGGCGAGCTTGTGCTGGATCGCTTGGAACTCCGCGATAGGGCCGTCGAACTGCTCGCGCTCCTGCGCGTACGTCTTCGCCTCGTCGAGGGCGGCCCGGGCGATCCCGACCGAGCGCGCGGCGATGGTGATCCGGCCGCCGTTCAGCGTCTTCAGCGCGTGCACGAATCCGGCCCCCTCCTCGCCGAGCCGGCGCTCCTCGGGGATCCACATGTCGTCGAAGCGGAGTTCGGCGGTCGGACACCCCTTGTCGCCGAGCTTGTCCTCCGTCCCCTCCACGATGAACCCGTCGTCCTCTTCGGGTCGGACGACGAACGAGGAGATCCCCTTCCGTCCCGCGTCGGGGTCGGTCTTCGCGAACAGCGTGACCGTGTCTGCGACGGAGCCGTTCGATATCCACAGCTTCCCGCCGTTGATCAGGTAGCCGTCGCCGTCGCGCTCAGCGGCGGTCGACATGGCTGGCACGTCCGAGCCCGCCTCGGCCTCGGAGAGGGCGAAGGCGCCGATGTCCTCGCCGGTGTTGAGCGCGGTGAGGTACTCCTCCTTCTGCGCTTCGTCGCCGAACTCGTACAGCATGTTGCCCGCCAGCGACGTGTGGGCGGCGACGATCGTCCCGAGTCCGCCGGAGCCGCGGGCTATCTCTGCGAGCCCGATCGCGTAACTGTGGTAGTCGAGCCCGGCGCCCTCGTACTCGACCGGGAACGGCATCCCCATCAGTCCCAGCTCTGCCATCTCGTCGATCAGGTCGGCCGGGAACTCGTCGGTCTCGTCGATCTCGGCGGCGCGCGGGACGACCTCCTCGTCGACGAACTCCGCGACGGTGTCCCGGATCTGACGCTGTTCCCCGGAGAGCGTGAAGTCCATGCCTGAGGGTATCCTCACGGCAACTTAGCAGTTTCCACACGGTTGTACACGGGCCGGGCGTTGGGCGACGCGGGGAACGCCGGAAACGTGGGCCCGCGCGGGGGCGAGCGGGGAGAAGCGGGCGACGCGGACCGGCGATCGTCGCCGCGGACGCTCCCGCCGTTCCACGAGGCTTTTTATGCGTTGTGCCGTAAGTGTCCGTAACCGAATGAGCGGACGAGAACACGGTCCCGTCGAGCCCGACCTCCCGTGGTGCCACGAGGCGGTTCAGGGGGTGTCCCGGACCTTCGCGTTAACCGTCGACGTGTTGGAGGAGCCGATGGCCTCACACATCTGCGTAGGGTACCTGCTCTGTCGGGTTGCCGACACCGTCGAGGACGCCGGGCACATTCCCCCGGAAGCCCAGAGCGACGTGTTGCGGACGTACCGGCGCGCGATCGATCCCGACGACGACACCGAGATGGCGGCGTTCCGCGACGCGGTCGACGAGTGGCTCCCGGCGCCCGCGGAGCGCAACGACGACTGGGAGGTCGTCGCCGAGGCGCCGACGATTGCGGCGACCTTCGCGGAGTTCGACGCCGAGGCCCGCGAAGCGATCGTCCCGCCCGTGCTGGAGATGGTCGAAGGGATGGCGATGTTCGTCGACCGGCACGCCACCGAAGGCGGGCTCCGCATCGACGACCGCGACGAGTTGGAGCAGTACTGCTACTACGCCGCCGGGACGGTCGGGAACCTCATCACGAACCTGCTCACGCGCGGGGACATCACCGAGGACCGCGCGCGCCGGCTCCGCGACACCGCCGAGGAGTTCGGGCTCCTCCTCCAGCTGGTGAACGTCTCGAAGGACGTGTACGACGACTACACCGAGGAGAACAACGTCTACCTCCCCGCGGAGTGGCTCGCCGACGAGGGGGTCGAGCAGGAGCGCGTCGTCCACCCGGAGAACCGCGAGTCGTCCGCCCGCGTCGTCGACCGGACCGCCGAGTACGCTCGCTCGTTCCTCGACGACGCGCAGGCGTACTTAGAGACGATGCCGCTCTCGAACGGAAACACGATGGAGGCGTGGACCGTCCCGTACCTGCTCGCCGTCGGCACACTCCGAGAACTCAGCTCCCGCCCCGAGGACGCGCTCACCGAGACCGGCGTGAAGATCTCCCGTCAGGAGGTGTTCGCGGTGATGGCCGTCGCCGGCGACGCCGGCCGCGACTCCCTCGCGGACCTCCGGCAGACGATCGCGCGGACTCCCTTCCACCGCGCCGTCGAACCCGCGGACTGATCGGCGCTCTCCCGCGCTCTCCTGCGCTTCGTTTCTCTCGCCCCGTCACAGCCGCGAGCGCGCCCTCGCGACCGCCGGGACGCGCACGCCGATCGTCTCGGCGAGCGCCTCGGCCGCGCTCAACAGCCACTCGGCGCGCTCGACGCGAGAGTCGAGGTCGCCCGGGCCGATCCGGTACGACTCCACCAGCTCCTCGACAGTCGCGCCGCCGATCCACTCGTCGAGGATCCGCGCCGTCTTCACCGACTCGAGCCACCCCTCGAAGTCGTCCGTCTCGTCCATCGCCGTCGTCAGGGTGCCGGCGTTCGCCCGCGCGAACCGGTAGATCTCGGCGCGCTCTGCGTTGCCGAGATAGGTGTCCTGCATATCGGGCGTGTCGCAGACGACCTCAAAAACGGTGAGCGTCGTCGCGTTCGGCATCTCGGCCGCGGTCCGAAGCCCGCTGACGATCCGCTCGGCGGTCTCCGGCCTGACATACTGCTTCGAGGCGGTCTCTCCGATCGGCGTGGCGACCAAGCGATACGCCTCAACGCCGCCTCCGCCCGTCTCCCGGCGGATGAGCCCGGCGGCCACGAGGTCGTCAACCGCGACTGCGACGGCGTCGGCGAGTCCGCCGGCTCCCGTCTCCCGAGCGTAAAAGGTCCCCTCGAACACGTCGAGGATCTCGGCCTCCGTCTCCGCGAACCCCGTCGCGACCGCGGAGAGGACGTGCGTCCGGAGCGACGCCGGATCGGCGAGCGTCGACTCCACCGCCTCCGGCTCCCCGTCGACATATCGCTCGACGAGCTCGGCCTCGGTGTCGCGACTGCCGACGAGGACGGCCTCGCCGTACGGGTCCAACCCCGGCCGCCCGGCCCGCCCGCACATCTGGTGGACCTCCAGCGTGGGAAGCCACTCCATCGCCGACCCCGCGTACCGCTTCTGGTCGCGGACCACGACTCGCCGCGCGGGGACGTTGACGCCGGCGGCCAGCGTCGGCGTCGCACAGATACAGGCGACCTCGCGGTCGCGGAACGCCTCCTCCACGACCGCCCGATGGCCGGCTCGAAGCCCGGCGTGGTGGAACGCGACGCCGGCACGAAGGCAGTCTGCCAGCTGGCTGCCGGTCGCCGTCCCGTCCACGTCCGCGGCCTCGTCGCCCGCGGCCGCGGCGGCGGACTCGACTCCCAGTCGGTCCGCGAGGCCGTCGGCCGCGAGCCGCTCGGCCAGCGCGACTGCCTCGGTCCGCGACCTGACGAACGCGAGACACTGGCCGCCCCGGTCGACCGCGTCGGCGACGAGGGCGGCCGTGACCTCGGTGGCGTCGGGGGGATCGTCGTCGCCGCCCTCGCTCTCCTCGCCTCCGTCCCCGCCGACAGCGTCGTCTCCGGTCTCGACGGTCATCGCCGTCCCGTCGTCGAACGAGACGTCGCCGCCGACGGCGACCCCGGTGCGGAGGTCGACGGGACGCCACGCCGACTCCACGAGAGTCGCGTCGAGCCAGTCGGCGATCGCGTCCGGGTTGTCGACGGTCGCCGACAGGGCGACGACCTGCAGCTCCGGGTTCCGCCGTCGGAGCGTCGCGAGCGTCACTTCGAGGGTCGGGCCGCGGCGCGCCGCGCCGAGGAGGTGGACCTCGTCGACGGCGACGCAAGCGAGCTCGTCGACCCACGAGGCGCCGTTGCGGATCGCGGAGTCGACCTTCTCGCTCGTGGCGACCACCACGTCGTTGCCCGCGAGCGCCTCGCCCGTCGCGTCGACGTCGCTGGTCGAGATGGCGGCGTCGACACCGGGGAGCGCCGCGAACGCCTCGTACTTCTCGCGGGCGAGCGCGCGGAGCGGACAGACGTACAACCCGGGGCCACCGGCGGTCAGCAGCGCCAGCTCCGCGACGAACGTCTTTCCGGACGCGGTCGGTACGGCGGCCACGACGTTCTCGCCCTCGCAGACGCCGGCGTCGACCGCGGCCGCCTGCGGCGGGGGCAACCCCCCGGCGCCCCCCNCCTGCGGCGGGTACAGCTCGCGGATCCCCCGCTCAGCGAAGTGGTCGACGAACCGCTCCGAGAGCGGCAGATCGCGAACGCGCATTCCATCTGCGGGTTCGGCGGGATCGCACTTAAAAAGTCGCGCGTCTCGGGTTACTCTTCAGCGTCGATGTCGGCACCGGCGTCGAACTCCTGAAACAGCTTCTCGAAGTCGTCGTCTTCCTCGGTCACCGCCTCCAGCGACTGGTCGGCCTCCGATCTGAGATCGCTAATCCGGTCGGTGAGCCGCTGGTACTCCTTGTTGTCCGCGAGTTCGGTCGCGCTCTTTTCGGTCTCCAGCATCGCCTTCTTGGAGGTCAGCGAGAACAGCTCCTGCATCTCCGTGTCATACTCCCCGCGGCGGAGCAGTCCCTCGACCGTCTCGCGGAGGGTGTCGCTGGTGACCGGCTTCACGAGGTAGTCGTCGAAGCCCATCTTCAGGATGTCGAAGTCGGGCTCGACCGCGGTCACCATCGCCACGCGGCAGTCGATGCCGCGCTCGCGGACCGCTGCGAGGACCTCGTCGCCGGAGAGCCCCGGCATCCGGCGGTCCAACAGAATCGCATCGACCGCGTCGTCTGCGTCGTCGATCTCGTCTAACGCCTCTTGGCCGCCGTACGCGGTCCGGACGCGGTACTCGTCGCCGAGCCACGCGGCGTACAGGTCGGCCAGGTCTGGTTCGTCCTCCACCACGAGGACCAGCGGCGGTTGCTCACTCATGGATTCTCGGAGCGACGACGTGTTCGCTCACACGTTTCGTCTCTTCGCGGACTATATTAAAATACCTCTTCGGGTCCGCGTCACCGGTTTCGGATCGCCCGTGTTTCGATGCGAGACCGGGCCTGGACTGCGAGCCTGCGCCGGTCCCGCTCTGCCCGCGTCACTCGTTCGGGCTGTAGTTCGGCGCCTCGTCGGTGATCATCACGTCGTGGGGGTGTCCCTCGGTCTGTCCCGCGCTGGAGACGCGGACGAACTCGGCGCGCTCGTGGAGCTCCGGGATCGTCTCGGCGCCGACGTACCCCATGCCGGAACACACCCCACCGGTGAGCTGGTGGAGCTCGGAGGCGAGGCTCCCCTTGTAGGGAGTGGCGGCCTCGACGCCCTCCGGGACGAACTCCTCGTCTTCGTCCTCCTCCTTGAGGTAGCGGTCGCCGCCGCCGGACTTCATCGCGCCGACCGAGCCCATCCCGCGGTACTGCTTGTACTTTTTCCCTTGCATTGTGATGACGCGCCCCGGCGCCTCGTCGGTGCCGGCGAAGTAGGAGCCGAGCATGACCGCGTCCGCGCCCGCGGCGAGCGCCTTGATCGCGTCGCCGGAGTACCGGATCCCGCCGTCGGCGATCACCGGAACGCCGCGTTCGGACGCCACGTCGGCCACCTGCGAGACGGCGGTCATCTGGGGCATCCCCGCGCCGCTCACCACGCGGGTGGTACAGATCGACCCCGGACCGATGCCGACCTTCAGCCCGTCCGCGAAGTCGACGGCGGCCTCGGCGGCCGCGCGCGTCCCGACGTTGCCGACGACGACGTCCGCGTCGACGGTCTCTTTGATCGCCCGCGCCGAGTCGAGCACGTTGAGGTTGTGGGCGTGCGCGCAGTCGATGAAGATCACGTCGACGCCGGCCTCGTCGGCCGCGACGGCGCGCTCCTCCTCGAAGGGACCGACCGCGACGCCGGCGAGGAGACGACCGTCCCCGTCGCGGGCGGCCTCCTCGTGTTCGCGGCGCTGGAGGATCCCCTGCATCGTGACGAGTCCGACGAGGTGCTCGTCGTCGTCGACGAGCGGGACGCGCTCGATCTTGTGGTCGTACATCAGCTCCAGCGCCTCCCGGGCCTCGACGTCTTCGGGCGCGGTGATGACCTCGTCGGTCATCGCCTCGCGGACGGCGTCGTCCTCGCCGACCTCGAGGTACGGGCGGATGTCCGTGCCGGAGATGATCCCGAGGACCGCGTCGTCCTCGTCGACGACCGGAGCGCCGGAGACGCCCTGTCGCTCCATCACGGCGTCGGCCTCTCGGACCGTGTCCTCGGGGGAGACGGTCACGACGTTCTCGCGGCGAATGACGAGCTCGTGTGCGCGCTTGACTCGCTCGACCTCCGCGGCGGTCTCCTCGACCGTCATGTTGCGGTGGAGGACGCCGAGGCCGCCCTCGCGAGCCATCGCGATCGCGAGGTCGCTCTCGGTGACCGTGTCCATCGCCGCCGAGAGGACGGGGACGGTGAGTTCGACGTTCTTGGAGACGCGCGCGGAGAGGTCCGCGTCGTCGGGCTCGACGCGGCTCTCTTTGGGTTTCAACAGTACGTCGTCGAACGTCAACGCTTCCGGGACGTCGAGTTTCGCTGAGAATCGGCCGGAGTCTGTCGCCATATAAACCGTCGTGAGTGGCCGATAAAAAGCGTTGCGAGTCAGCACAGACGTGTACGTCGTTGTCATCCACATTCACGTTATATACAGTATTGTGGATCGATATCGGGGCCCTAGCCCTCGCGCATCGTCGGATCGAGGTCGACGCGTTCGTGTGCCGATCGGTCGTCGATGACGACGGCTCTCCGGCGATTCGTTACTCGTGTTCGGGTCACGTCGCCGGATCCACGACGCCTATATAAACGCTGCTCACCGATCTCTCGACCCGTGCGGGCACGTCTCACACAACCTTTAACGCGACCGAAACGGATATATGTAGTATGGACTCCGACAGTCCCGTGAATGCGCGCATTGCCGGCCAGCCGATCCGCCACCTCGGCGCCCGCTTTACAGCCGGCAATCCGCGCAAACGCTTTACATGGACTCGTCGGGCCGCTCGCGGATTCGACTCCGTACGCCGGGCCCTCGGCTATCGCGGGTCGCCCGCTTCCTACCGTGTACCCGTCGGTCAGGGTTATCGTCCCTGAATGAGCGTCTCACGTCACCCGGTCGCCCTCCGGTTGGAGAAGCGGGTCGGGAGCGCGACGAAGCTGCTCGCGACCGTGATGGTGCTGCCGCTCGTCGACGGGATCTTCCCCGCGTTAGTCATCGCCGGCGTCATGTCGACGGCGACCGGCGTCGTCGAGACCGGAATCCTCATCTTCGGCGGGTCGGCCACCGCGGCCGTGATCCTCGCCGAGATGGACGGGACCCGCCGACAGATGGCGACCTCCGTGCTGCTGATCGGCGCGGTGATCGTCCCGCTGGCGGCGCTCGAAGCCGCGTTCGCCCCCACGTTCAAGGCGTTCCTCAATCTCCCTATCTTCGAGCGGTTCGCCGGGCTGGTGATCCTCACGATCGCCGCCAAGACCGCGAGTTCGGAGATCGGCGAGTACCTGCCGAGCCCCGGCATCATCATCTCGCTCGGGCTCGTCGCGAGCTTCGACCCCAGCGGGTTCGCGTTGCCCGTGAACGAGATGACGTCGCCGGAGTACGTGCTCAACGGTGCCGCCGCGGCGGGCGTCGGCGTTTCGTTCGCCCTGGCCGTCGCGCTGCTGTCACCGCACCTCCGCGGTCGGGTCGACATCGACCGGTTCCGGTTCGGCTCAGCGGTCGCGCTCGGCGTCCTCGCGCTCCCTATCCTGCTCGGGCCGTTCGACCTGATGCAGACCGAGGCCCCCATCGCGCTGGCCGTTCTCGCCGTCACCACGCTGTTCGCGTACGACCCGAACGCCGGCCCGGTCGAGGACGCCAGCGACGATTCGCCGGGCGACGGCCCAGACGACGATGCGGACGGCACCGATGGAGCCGCTGAAGGTGACGAGAGCGACGCGTCGGACGCCGCGGGCGGCGACGAGGACTCCGGCCCGACGGATCCCCCGCTCGACGCGCCGACCGCGCCCGGGCCCATCGTCGACGACGACGTGGCGGTGATCGCCAACGGCGGCGACCCGTCCGATGCGAACGACGACGCGGACGGCACGGACCCCTTCGCGGACGACGACTCCCGGGCGCCCTGGCTGTAGACGCCGGCCGGACCGAGAGCCGGGGAAGCTGGGCGAACCGGGTCTCGTTCCCGTCCGGCGTGTCGCCGGGGTTTAGGTGCTCGGCGGCGTACGGCGGGTATGTCAAACCGCGTCGTGCAGGGACGGATGGTGACGCCCGAGAAGCTCGCGGAACTGGTCGAGGGGGAGTCGGTGCTCGAAGCCGAGTCGATCGCGGACGCCGACCGCGACTGTCCGGAGTGCGGCAGCGACGTCATCTCGGTCGGGTACATGCCGAGCGTGACCGAGTTCGTGACCGGCTACAAGTGCCAGGAGTGCGACTGGAGCGCCGACGACCGCGAGGAGTGAGGCCGCAGCGCCGCCGCGGCGCTGCGGCTTCGATCCGCCGTCCCGTCGCTCGATCGCTCGCGATCGAAACCCCTTTATCTGCGTTTCGGCAACCAACTGATGCGAGATCACGCGGGGCTGTGGCCAAGCCAGGCATGGCGACTGACTCCAGAGGCTTGCGCCCGGGACGACACTCCAGACTGATATACCGAGCGGCCGACTGATCATCGGTCGTGTTGACGACCCTCTGGAGTTCCGAGGCGCACCGGAGATATCAGTCGATCGGGGGTTCAAATCCCTCCGGCCCCATAGCGGTCTTCACTCTAACGTATCAGTTCTTAGTAATAGCTATTCGAGTAAAAACAGGTCCGTAACCGGAGGGGTTCCGGCGTGAGCCTGGGCTACTCCGGCTCTTTCACCGCCTCGAAATCCCGCGAGTTCTGGTGTGACACGTGTGGCGCCCGGTGTACCCGGAGCATCAATGGTGATCTCGAGTACGGTCACCTGGTCGGCTGTCCGAACCGCCCCGACTCTTTCTCGAAAGGTACCTCGGACGGGCCGCGCCGTTACAAGCCCGACGGCGTTGACGGGGGTGCATCCGCGTGAGCGACGACGATCTCGGTCACGCAAACTCGCTCGCGGAACAGCTCCGGCTCGCGGAGGAGAACGGTAACCTCCCCGAGGAGCTCGCGGACGAACTCGACCAGGAGGAGGAAGATGTCGAGTAAGTCGCGCTCCGCTCCCGGCGCCGGTCACGTCGGACCACTTCTTTCGGCGCGGTGTACGGGGTGCGGAAAGACCTCGGAGAAGCGGACTAACGAGATCGTCGGCGACACGCCGACCGGTTCCTTCCAGCACGTCTGTCACTCGTGTCGGAGCGTCACCTGGTGGAACGTTCTCCGCGTCCTCGAGGAGGCCGATTCCGAATGAGCATCGACATGCCCTCGACGCCGGACGCCACGATCGGGACGCTCCCCGACCCGCGCCTCGAGGACCGTGTCGGTCCCGAGCCCGCCGCCCACGGCGCCGGCGTTCAAGCCGTCTTTAACGACGAGAGCCGCGATCTCCCGGTGTACTCCGCCGTCCACCAGTTGTGGTATGACGTGGTCGGCGACCGCGAGAACGAGCCCGGGATCGCCGCCGTCGTCGACGTTGACGATCTCCCGTGGCTCGAGGCGCCGACTCCCGGCCGCGAGTGGGTCGTTAAGCTCTCCTCGAGCCGCTGGAAGGCCGGGACCGGAACGGGCGACGACTACAGCGCGTACTACAAGTACGACCTCACGTTCCGCGAGCGCGACGAGGACGGAGATCTCTACAAGACCGGACAAGCCTGTTCTCTCCGCGTCCTCCCGCAATTCGCCGATCTCAATTACCAGGACGGCTCCGATCTCACGCTACAGTACGGAGAGGGGAGTCTCGTCAAGTGCCAAACCACGTGGGCGGACTCCACCGAGGAGGTCGAGGGTCGCATGATCGACGTTCTCGAGCTGGTCCTCGACGTCGACCGCGGTCGTCTCCTCGCCGATCGCGACGCCGACTCCCGCCGCCTCACGAAAGTCGAGGCTCACCACCGGTTCGATATCGGGTGGAAGCGCCAGGTCGTCGAGACGATCGACCAGACTCGCGAGCTTATCGCGTACGGTGGTATGTCGGAGATCGACGCCCACCAGAAACGCCAGCGCGAGGGGTACCTCGAGTCACTCCTCGACGCCGACCGATGGCACCTTCTCGGGTACCCGCGGACGTCGTACGATATCGAGTTGAAGTGCTATCAGGCCGCCGGATGGACGGAGATCCCGCGCGAGGACCCCGCCCACCACCCGAAGCTCGAGGCGTCGTTCGCCGGCACCGACGGAGACGCCGCGCTCCCGCACGTCGACGAGTGGAACGAGGTCCTCCAAACGCTCCGGGAGATCGTTTCGAGCCACCTCGAGTGGTCGGGCGTCGGTCGCGAGGAGTTGATCGCCGACGACTATCAGCCCGGACCCGCCTCGCCGGAGTACCAATATACGCACCCTGGTGGGCGCCGTGAGCAACTCCGGGAGCGGTACGAGGCTGTCGGGACGGAGATCCACCGCGAGGCTCTCAAAGCGAACACTCAGGCCGTGTACGATATCCTCCGCGTCGTCGCCACCGAGAGCGGCGCGTCGTACGACACGCTCGAGGAGCGTACCGGTCTCGCCCGCTCGACGATCCGGTACCACGTCTCCCGACTCCAGGAGACGGGCGTCGTCGAGAAGGTCTCGAACCCGGTTCTCGTCGTGTTCCCCTCGCTCGCAGTTCTCGACGAGGCGGAGGAGATCCTCCGGCGCGTGTACCCGGACGACCAGGTCGACGACATGATGGACCGTGCGGAGGAGCGTCGCGAGCGCCGCGAGGCGCGCGACGATCCGAGCTCTGTCGGCGGCGACCAGGAGGAGACCGACGACGTCGACGGCGCCGGCGACGACGATCGCGCCGACAAGGACGATCGGAACACCTGGCGGTACTTCTCGGAGACGATCCTCGAGCCGCACCAGCTGTCGAACGCGCTCGAGAAGGGCTACCTCGAGCCCGACCACGTGCGGGTCCGCGTCGACCCGTACGAGTGGATCGACGGGTAGGGCGCCCGTCGGTTCGCGACTCGAGACCCGGTCGACAGCGACAGCGCCGTCTCTTTTTCGTCTCTTAACCAACGCTCGGCCGACGACGACCGTCTAATGTTGGTTAAGCCCGGCTCGCGACCCCGCTGAAAGTGTCTCCTGAGCGTATGATTTTATTTGTGATGCGATCTGGCTCGGATGCAACTACATAATGATTCTTATCCCGGCTCGTCGGATCCCCTCTATCGATGTGTCGAGCATCGCGAGATCGGCCGGTAGAGCGTTTGCGGTGCGTGGGTAGGTTAGCGGGTTCCCCTACGGGTGTAGCCCCTAAGGGGGAGAACAATAACGGCCGGAGCCAGAACGGCTCCGGCCTACCGCCACGCACCGCTCCGCACGTGAACCTACAGGACGGTCGTATCACGCCCTCTCCGCGGTGAGAGCGCGGTGTACGCGTGGGCAGAACCCCGAGAAGGTACCTTGTCAGATAGCCTTACGACGTGTCGAGTGGGTAGTGGTCGATCTCCTCGAGGTCGCCCGAACAGCGCGGACACCGAACTAACGGAACCTCGCTCACGTCTACGTCGTGTCCACACTCCCGACAGATCGCGAGGTCCTCTCCTCGAATCACCTCCTTGTACGTGATCACGGCCGCTCCGACAGCACGCCCGAGCCGGTCGAGTATCACGAGCCACCTCCCGCAGCCGCGTCGACGGCCCACCGGAACAGCCGGCGGCCCGGTCCGCTCGCAAGGTCGACGCCCTCGCGGAGTGCGAACTGTGCGTGGTCGATCGCGGTACCGACGTTCGGCGACGCCCACCCGAGCCCGATCACGACGGCACCGACGACCAGGAGGACCAGCACCTCCCGTGTGAGCGTCCCCAGCACGCCCGAGACGACGCGGGCCATGCCCACGGCCCGGTACACGTAGAACGCCGCGACGACCAGCGTCGCCGCCATGGCGACCTGTGAGCCGAGCCCCATCGACGTGACGATCTCCCGGACGGCCCCGAACATGGCTTAGTCGTCTCCTCGGTCGAACCCGCTGAGTGTCACCTGTGTATCCGGCGTCGATGCCTCCTCACGCCGCGCGCGCAGCCAGTTCCGCACGAAGTACGCGATCCCCAGCGCTCCACCCGCGACCAGGAGCGGCGCCATGGTCGAGATACCCTCGCGGAGCCCGCCGAGAATCACGCCCGGCGAGAGCGTCTCGAGCGCCCACACGCCCGTCAGGATACCGACCACGGCCCACACCGGCAGCGGGACGTTCCCCTGAGTCCGCTGGTCGACCTGCCAGAGTCCGAGGAGGAGCACCGCGGCGATAACGATCGCGACGACGTTCGACCCGAGCGCCGCCTCGAGGAGGCTCCCCGCCGCGTCTCCGGTCGGGTCGTACCCGAGCTCGAGCGCGCGGACGAACGGCGACTGTCCGGGAGCGAGCACGTGGATCGCGATCGCCGACAGCGACGCCGCCGTGATCGGCAGGAGTCGCCCACCGACTCCGAACCGTCGCCCAACTAACGCCGTCCCGATTAGGACCACGCCGATCCCGCCAAACGCCAGCACGAGCGGCAGCGTGTTCCGAGTGTCCGTCGGACCCGCCACCTCGGTGGTCCCGGAGCTGTCGCGTTGTAGGATGCTGTACGTCTCTGTCGAGCCGGAGGCCGTAAACGTCACCGGCGACTGTGCGCGAGCCGCGTCGACCTCCACGTCGTTCGTTTCCGACCATAGCGCATAGCGGTCGCCGCTGATCGTGTCGTAGTACGTCACGTCGAGCTGGTCCGCCCCGATCGTGTTTCCGTCCCGGACGGAGAACCGCGGCTCGCTCGCGTCTTCCATGAGCACCTCGACAGCGCCCACGTTCGGCTCGACGGAGATCGGCGACGACCGCACCGTCATGATCGAGCCGACGTTCGCGTCCGGAGCCCTGAGTATCTGAGTCCCGCTCTCGGTGATCTCGACATGAGCCGACTCGCCACTCCACGACTCCTCCGTCGCGTAGTGGACTCGCTCGCCGGTCGCGGTCCCGTCGACTCGGAGCCCGAACATCGCGTCCTCGGTCATGTTCGTGATCTCTACCTCGGTCGCGAGCTCGTCTCCCTCGACCGTCGGCTCGACGATCTCCACGGCGCCGTCGTACGTCCGAATCTTGTGACCCGTCGCCCGCACGTCGACCGTCGTGTCGGCACCCATGTCCCCGAGTTGGACCTCGAGGTCGGTCCCGTTCAGCTCGTGACTCGGCGGCGCCTTCCACTCCCCGCCGTCGACCCGGTACTCCACCTCCTTGATCTCCGCGACGCTGTCGTCGAACGTGAGCACCGCGTTCGCGTCCGAGACCGCCGACGGGTACGTGTTCGACACATTGAACCTCTCCGTCCACGAGGTCGCGCTAACCTCTACCGACTGTGTCGTCCCACTCGCGTCGTGCGCGTACTCAAACCCGACCAGTGACTCCGGCCCTCTCTCCGGCGAATTTGTGTTGATCGTCACCGTGTTCGTTCCGTTTTCGACCCACGCCTCGTTCGTCGCGAGCGAGGTCGTTTCCCCATCCGCGAGCGTTCCGCTGTGTTCGGTTTCGTACCCGTTCACTTTCACGACGGGATCGCTCGTTTTGGTCCGCTCTGTGACCTCCGCGGAGACGGTCGGGGCGTTACCTGTCGCCGAAATATTCCATGTGTCTGCGATCGACGGGTCGATCGTCGCCGTGGTTGTCTCTCCGTCAGTGAGAAGATCCGTCGACGACACTTCTGCGCTCCCGTCGCCGTTCGTGTCTACCTCCGGTGATAGCGACCCGTCTAATTCCTCAAACTCATAACTCAGATCTGCCTCATGGGAAGGACCGGAGGTCGACCGGAGACTTAGCGATAAAGTATTACTCTCCCCCGGATTGACAGCGCCGTCCGGGAACGTTAGTGTCTCTGTCTCGCCCTCAGGGATCGATCCCGTATGCTCGACAGTTTCACCGTTCAGCTCCACGACGGGATCGCGCGTCTGGCTGTGTTCACGCATCGAGACATCGATGTCGACAGGCCCCGTTTCGAGCGACACCGATCCAGCATCGTTGTCCGTGGACAGCGACGAGAGTTCATAGGTCGCCGTCTCACCAGCTTCTAAGACACCTGAGTGCGAGGCTTCGTTGACTCCGTCGCCGTCAATATCAATGGCTGGACTATCTGTTCTTCCGGTACTCATAGAGTCAAACACCGCCGAGAGCGTATCCCCAGATCCTCGCGAATCACGCTCTAGGCGGAGGTATCCATGTCCGCTCGCCGAGTTGCTCAGGCTGAAGGTTCCTTTTGATTCTCCGTTGATGTAGATCGTGACCTCGTCGTTCGCGAAGTTCGGCGCGAACATGACCTGATAGACCGTGTCAGTCGACCATGATGATTGCACTGTCTCACCCTCAAACTCTACCGGACCCTCATCCTGGAAGTTGAGAGCACCGAGAAATGTCGCATCGGATGATCGCAGTTGGAGGGTTGTTGAGTCGCCCGAGTCGCCGGTTTTCTGAGGGATAAGCACATCCACCGAAAGTGGGTCGGTTATGTCGCTACTACGCGTCGTCGTCGCGCTCGCGAGTTCGTTACTGCCTGACACCTCCAGCGAGTGCGACCCGTCGATGACGTTTGTGCTCGTCGCCGAGGTCGTCCCAGATCCGGAGCTCCAGCCGTCCCACTCCGAGGAGAGTGTCGTCGTATCACCGTCTTCAACGTCGTCTATTGTGTGTTTCTCGACACCAGTGAACGTAACCGTCGGCTCTCCATTCGAGCTCGGTCCCGTCGGCGACGTGGTCCCAGAGACCTCCAAAGGGATGCTGTCGCCGTTTGAGACGCCCGATGCCGAGACGTTATCCCACTCGCTGTTAGTTACGCCCGTCACATCGACCGTCGGCGCCGCGCTCTTATCGGTATCCGTGAGCGAGCCCTCAAGATCGACGGTGGTCGAGTAACCGTCCGAGACGCCGGTCGCCGAATCGGTGACAGTTCGGGATCCAAACCCGTTCCCTTCGAGTGTGATCTCCGTCTCTGGCGGATCGACGTTACCACCGATCCCTGGGTCAACCTCGCCAGTATCCCTCATCGATACCTCCTCAGTTTCGCTGTTCTCCACGCCAGTCGTATTGATCGCGAAATCATCGACGCCGTCGAGGTTGTCGAGCTGGTACTCATAGCTCGTCCCGTCGCCGGCTGCGTCGCCCGACAGCGTGATCCCGCCGCTGAACGTCACCGAGTTGCTCGAGAACTCCGGCACCTCGAACACGCCGACCTCTCCGTCACGTTCGATCTGGCTCTGCCACTCCTCACCGGAGTCGTGGACGCCGTACGCCACCTCCGGCGCGTATCCGATCGCCTCCTCGAGGAGCGAGATCTCCACGGCGACCTTGCGGCCGTCGTGGACCTCGTCGTCACGGAGCACGAGCGCGACCTTGTCGTTCGATACGACCGTCCCGCTGTCGATGTACTTCTCGTCCGCTCGCTCCGGCGTCGTTACGACCGCCTCGAGCGTGTCGGCGTGGTCCGACGCGTAGATCGCGCCCTCGAGGTCGCCCGCGCCGATCGGCATGCTCTCGCCGTCCGGTACGTCCTCCGCCACCTGGTCGCTCCCGAGCGCGACCATACCGCTCGGTCCGCTCGTCTGTGCGCCGACCGTCGCCGCTCCGAGCGGCGCCGCCAGCATCGACACGACGACGATCGCAGCGATCGCGATCGCACTTGCTCGTGTCATGCCCGCACCTCCGTCTGTCCGCGCACACCCGGGGGGACCCCTGTGTGCACATCCGATACGCGCGCGCGTATCTGTAGAGCGCCCGCGCCCGGACCGGCGCGGACGACTGTCTGAGTCGATCGACCCCCTGCCTCCGTCGGCGTCTCGTCGTTGATTTTGTTTTTAAAAGTCAGAAACATCAGCGCACCTCCGGCGCGATCTTGAGTTTGTAGGAGCTCGGGCTCGGCATGTCGTCCCACCCGAAGCTCTCGAAACTACTCTCCGTGTACATCAGCGCCTCGCCAACATCATATCGCGAGGTCATGTCGTGTTTCATCCGGATCGACTCGAACCCGACCACGTCGCTCGCTTTCGTCGGGTTCGCAGTCTCTGGCATCTGTACCCGCCAGCGGAGCTTTCGACGGATCATCTGATGCACGTCCGTCTCACTGTGAGCGAACGCGTACGTCGAGAGCCCAAACTTCCGGGCGTCGACCCACGTGTCTTTCAGTAGTTCGACTTTCTGGTAGGTTCCGAACGTGTCTTTGCTCGCCGACTGTGGACACACGTCGCCGATCTCGTCGAAGATCAGCGAGGTCCAGTGGTGCGGCCCGTGCTCGACACGAGCCAGGAACCACGCGAACCACCAGTGGTTCGCCGGGTCCTCCTCGGAGAACAGCGTCTCACGCTTCGGCGGCGTGTCGTACTGCTTCTCCGGGCTCCGTTCGTACACCTCCTGGCACCCGCGCATCCGCGGGTCCGGGTACACGACGTGCAGCGAGCCCTCGTCGAGCGTCTGGTTCAGCTCCCGCGGGTCGCTGTAGGTCCGCACCTCGCGGACGATCTCCGTGAGCTCGTCCACCTCGAGGTCGACCGGTTCGTTCGTCGGGTCCTTCGGTTCAAGCCGGATCGACATGTCGACCCCGGCCGGCAGGTACAGCGTCGTCCACGGCGCGAGCGGTATCCACTCCGACCGCGAGGAGGACCCACGCCACACGACTTTCTCGTCGTTTATCTCGAGGAGCCGGACGACCAGGTAGTTCGCCAGCGTCGACTTTCCTGTTCCCGGTTTCCCTCGAGCGAGCCAGTCGGTCCCGCCGTCGACCTCGTTCGACGGCGAGTCCCAACTGTGTTCTAAACAGTTCGGGATCACGCTCGGCCAGTTGAACACCTCGCGGTCCCACGCCCCCATGCCGAACTCCTCCCGCATCGACCGCGCGTCCGTCCACCGGGTGAGGGAGATCGGGTCGCGGAACTCCTCGAGGACCTGCCGTTTCGTCTCGTCTCTCGTCGTCTGTCGTTGTTTCGTACTCATAGCGTCGCCGTCTGTCGTTCCTCGCGCTGTTCGTCCGCCTGTTCCTTCGCGCGTCCCGCGAGGTCGCGCACCCCGCGGTTGTACACCGGGATCAGGTAGTGCGCCGCGAACAACTCGCGACCACGCCGCTCGCTCTGGTCCGTCCCGGTGAGGAGCCGACGCGTCGATTGCTCGCCGTAGCACCGCGTGACGAACGCCTCGTCGATCTCCCCGTGCGTCGCGAGCTCGAGGTCGTGCCCCCAGTCGAGGATCGCCTCCCGATCCTCGAAGCCGTCGAGGACTCGCTTGAGTGTCCGACGCTGGTTCTCGTGGAGTTCGTGGATCGCCGGCCGCATGGCGACGTACTGCTGTTTGCCGGGCGCGTGTTGGTCCGCGCTCCCGTCGTCCACGTACTCGCCCGCGTCCGCCCGTAACTCCCGGAACGCGCGGTGTGCGGCCGGGCGTATCGTCCGCGCGCTCAGTTGCCTGCGGAACTCGCGCGCCTTCGCCTCCGCGAGGTCGCGCGTACGGTACTGCGGCCGCAGGAGCGCGGACACCAGCGTCCGCTCGTGCTCGCTCGCGGGTACGCCCCTGAACTGGCGAGCCATCTGGTGGAACCACTCCTGAGGCATTTCCCCGAGCGTCCGTACGGCGAGCTCCTGAGTCCACAGGAGGACCTCCCGTCGGCTTCCGAACCCTCGCAGTAGTTGATGCTCGCTGTCGCGAACGTCGTCGACTAGCTTCACCAGGGCCGGACGATACGACCCCTCCTCGAGGTCGCCGTCGGCCGGCGCGAAGTCCGAGGACACGTCAGTCGTCGCCACTCGGAGCACCTCCGTTATCCGCTCCCGGGAGGTCGTCCTCCTCCTCGCCGATGCTGAACATCTCGTCGACGAGCGTTCCGTCCCGCTTGTCGACCGCGTCCATCTTCTCTTTCTCCGTGGAGATCTCCGATCGGACCCGCTTCTCGCGCTCCGCTTCGATCGTCTCGGCGTCGTCGGTCTCCTCCGCGAGGTGGAGCGCGGTCGTGCGCGCCCTCCGGTAGTGTACAGGAGCGGCCCACACACGCGCATACGCCTCGTTCGGTCGGAGTCCGATCCACCCGACACCGAGAGCCACCGCGAGAATCCCGCCGAGCCCCGCGAACAGTTGCGTCGCGACGAACGCCGCCGCGAGCACGAGCCCGACCTTCGACGCCAGCGACACGTAGTCGTCTCTGTCCTCGAGCTCCGGGAGCGACAGTTCCCACCCCTCCGGCTTGTAGTCGACCACCGAGGGGCTCATCGGGTGCACGTACGCACGCATGTCCACCTGTCCCTCGCGCACCGTCGCCTGGCACCGGAGCGGGTCCTTCCACGTGTCCGTCTCGCCGTGCTCGTCCGCGTCCTCGTGGTCCGGGTCAACCGTCCGGAGCGTCGCGGCCCCGCCGGTCGCCAGCCGCGCCAGGAACGCCATGACGCCGTCCGACGCCATTTTCGCCGGCTCCTCCGGCCGGTCGATTATCGTGAGCACCTTCTCGTCCGAGGCGAGCTGGTCGACGCCCACCTCGTCCGACGGCATGGTCGTCTTCGAGATCTCGTCCCGCTCGAACCGCACCAGTTTCGTATGTTGCTCGAACGTCTCGAGCATCAGCGCGAACAGGAACAGGAGGACGTACAGCACCATAGCCCACGGGTATTCCACCAGGAGCCGGGTGATGTTCCCCCAGAACGACGCGACTATCAGCCCGCCGATAAGCGCGAACAGCGCGACCCACGAGCCGTACGACCACCCCGGCCCTTTGCCGGTCCGGTCGATCACGCGCTTCGCGCCGTACAGCGACACGACGCCGCCGACGCCGATCGGGACGACAAAGATCAGCATCGACCACCGCAGGAGACCGCCCCACGTCCCGAACGGGAGATCCTGAGTCGTCGCCGTCGACCGGTGCTCGAAGTTCCACCGGAGCTCCTCGCTGTCGCCGACCCACATGGTCACATGTTGGCCCTCTTGTGACTCCGACAGCGGGATCTCCTCGAGGACCCACCCGCGATTCAGCGTCACGTTGTGATCGCTCGTCGTCACGTTCCGCGCGACCTGTTCCGTCGTCGTCGTGTTCGTCTCCCGGTCGTGGACCTCCCGCTCCTCGACGTTGTACGTCGCGACATTGACCGTCACCTCCTCGCGATCGTCGACGTTGATAGTCCGCAGGTACACCGAGTTGCGGTTTACCACGTCGTTGGGCGATAGGTACTCCCACTGGTTGTCCTCCGGGTCGCCAGGCGACCCCGTGATCCCTGCCGGCCAGTGGATCACCCAGAACATCCGCCCCTCCTCGATACGCACCGAGTCCGGGGAGGAGCTATAGCTCGTTCCCTCCTGCTTGAGCTCCGAGAGCGTCAGCTCCGACTCCGACCCACCGCTCTCCTGAGCCGTCACCGCGACGCCAGCCGCGCCCACCAGGAGGACGACAGCGACCAGCGCGAGCACCCACCGCCCGCGCCGCATTAGACGATCCCTCCGTACCGCCAGGTCCCCGCGTAGACCCACGTCTGGCGGAGCAGTTCAGTTACCCACTGGACACAGTACAGGAGTACGATAACCGACGCGATCGCGGCGCTGAACGATACCGCTCCCGCGTCGAGAATTGCTAGCTGTCCGAGGAGCCAGAAGACGATCGCGGCCGACACGCACCGACCGAGCACGTCGAGATACGCGCGATCGGTGAGACCGGTCGCGTCCCGCTCCTGGTCCGGCATAGCGACCGGAAGGGTGAGGAGCGGCTCCATTACCGCACCCCCTCCGAGAAGTTGTCACTCCGGAACCCGAGCGCGAGGGAGATCACGCCGGCCATGATCGCCAGCCAGTATCCCGGCGGCATCGACCGCAGCACGTCCGGGATAAAGTCGTCGACCAGCGGGACCGACCCACCAGCCGAGATAAACCCGAGCACGGTACCGACGATCGCGGCGCCGAACCCGGGTCCATCAGCGAACAGACCGAGCCCGAACCCGAGCAGGTCTCCCGCGACAAGCCCAAGCGACACGGCTCCGACAGCCACCGTGATCAGGATCGTACTCACGATCCCGCCAGCCTGTAGGATCGGCCCGCGCACCGCCTCCTGCAACTGTCCGACCATGCCCTCACGGGAGTCTACGTCGCCGGAGACGCGCGTCCAAATGTACCCGCCGTAGAACACGGCCCCGAGCCCGAACCAAACCCGGCCCGGACCAATAGCCCACGCGAGCGTGTTCGCTACGTCTGCGCTCGTGTACGACTGATACATGATGTACGCGAGCCCCGCCAGCGTGACTCCCCAGCCGATCGCCCCGAGACGAGAGTCGCCGACGCCGCCGAGCGACCCCTCGTCTCCGTCCGAGCGCGCCTGTGCCGCCACGACGGCGACGACGCCGAACAGGAGGATCGCCCACCCCCAGATCGGCATCGAAACGCCGAACAGAGCGATACCCGTCATGGGCTCCCTCCGGCCGGCGCGGTCTGTTCCGCCCTAGTCGTCTGTGTCTGCGATCCGTGTTTCATAGGTTTTGATTAGTGCGTTAGTCACGTACAGCGCGGCCGCAGCCGCAGCCAGGAGTGTGACCACCTCCTCGTCTAACCACTGTACATTCGGAGCCAGCCAGTTGGCGGAGACCGCCAGCGGCGTGTACATCTCCGTTCCGAGCATGAGCAGCACGTCCCCACCGGAAAACAGGAGATCCACGAGGACCCCGATCCCGACCGGGACGCCGATCGAATCAAGATTCATCTGGTCCCTCCGTATCTCCGCGAACGACTCGCGCCGCGCCGCCGACGAGTCGTCTGAGCACCTCGAACGGACTCCGCGCCAGGTCGTAGAGCCGGCTCGCGTTCGCCGTTACCGCCTCGGTCGGGAGGTACGTCTCCGCGAGCGACCACAGGACCCCGACGATCGCCGCGACCACCAGGAGGACCGCGACCCACCCGGTGAGCGCGACGAATGGCGCCGCGATACCAGTGCTCGCCACTGCCGACTCGACAGTCGTCCGGAGCGTCTCGAGACTCCCGATTATCGGCTCGGTAAAGGAGTCGTACAGCTCCCCGAACGGCGCCACGATCGATACCCAGAACGACCGTGAAACCACCTCGACGGCGTACAGTACCTCCGCGAACAGGTACTCAAAGAACGACAGGAACGCGCTGACCAACTCCGTGAGAACGATCTCCACGACGAGGTCCCGGAGCGAATCTGCTTCGGCGAGCCGCTCGCCGAAGTCCGTTAGCGACGCCCACAGTCCCGTACTGATCCCGAGAATCCCCAGAATACGCGACCGTGTGAGCCCGGCGAAGACTCCACCGCCGCCGTCGTCGGAGCCGTCGTCTGAGCCGCCGTCGGAGCCGTCGTCGGAACCGCCGCCACCTCCGCCCGGATAGGTATCCATCAGAGCACCTCCACGAGCTCGTTCAGCACCAGGAACCACACGAGGACGAACGCTCCCGCTGCGAGGAAACCCAATACTCCGAGCTCGCCGAACGCCACCTCTTGCACGCTGAACGCCGACTCGAAGATCTCGGGCCAAAACCCGACGACCTCACCAGCCAGCGCCGCGTACACGTCTCCTACCGCGTCCACAGCGAGCCGCGGCAGCGCGAACAATCCGGACACTAGGCGCCCCAGCGTCTCCGAGACGATCAGCGCCGCGACCGTCGCGATGTACGCCACGAGAGACCGCCAGTCGACGCTACTACCTGATACCCACCGCGATGCCGAGCCGAGGTTAAAACTCGAGAGGATGCTGTCGCGTCCGTCTCCGCCGCCTCCGCTTCCTCCGCCCGGATCGGTGTTCATCGCGTGCTACCTCCACGGGAGGAGACTGTCGAGGAGCGGAACATCCGGGTCGACCGTCGTCCACACGACCCACCCCGCTGCGATCATGCCGATACCGACCGCGAACGCCGCCACGCCGAACTCTCCGAGCTCCGCGGCTGTCGCGTCCGCGCCCGCCTCGACGATCACGATCGGACCGTCCGCCACGATCGCCGTGATAAACTCTCGAAGGTCGCCGAGAGCGCCGACCACCTCACCTATCTGATCGAACCCCGTCGCGATCAGGCCGGAGATACCAGCCGCGACCGCTAGCAGCGGCGAGACGATCACTCGGCGGATAGCGTCCGAGACGCCCGTCCCCTCCGCCTGTTCGACGTACGTGTCGCCCGACGAGGACATGGGTTATGCACCCCCACGGAACATCCGAAGCAGTCCGAGCCCCGCGATCGAACCCGCGATCGCTCCCGGGATCGAGAAGAGTCGAGACAGGAACCCGCCGCCCGAGCGGCCGGTCGGCCCCACGGCGGCTCCGCTCTCGACTACGACCTCGTCCGCCTCGTCACCGCGGAGGAGCACGTCCTCCGACAGCGAGAACACCGACGCCGAGGAGATCGTCGACGGGAGCGACACCTCGTCACCGATCCCGGAGTCGGAGTACGACGACGTTCGCGAGGTCCACTCTACGTCCTCCGTCTCGTCGACCTCCACGACCTCGTCAAGACCTGTCGCCGTTTCCATGGCGAGATACCGGCCGCTCGGGTGCGCCACCTCGTCGACCCACTCTGTCAGTTCGATCGACAAGTCGTACGCCGAATCCAGATCGAAGTTGTGTACCGCTTTCAGTCGGTGTTCGTACTCATACCGCTCGCCGTCCTCGAGCGTCACCGACACGTCCGTCGGTGTGATCCTCGCGTCCGGGTACTCTACGTTCCGCACCGTTGCGTCCTGGAGCCGGGCGCTGTCATACAGCGTCGACAGGTCCGTGATACCGAAGTACCCGACCTGGTCTCGGACCGTGTTCGTCTCCACTTCGTCGTCCGAATTGAGTGACTCTCGCGTCCCGAAACCCCACTTTGAAGACGACTCGAGGTTCAGCCCGTGGAACGTTACGTCCGCGTTCCCCTCTGACACGCTCACGTTGATCTTTTCGATCGTGTCGAGGAGATCTCCGTCGGGGAGTTCGCCGAGCTGCTGCTGGTACAGGATACCCTGTCCCTGTGACGTCGCGATCGTCGTGTCGCTCGCCGAGTCCGCAGACGAGTCGATTGTCGCGACCACCGAGTCGCCTGCCGCGTCGACGACCTCCACGTCGACGACCGTGTCCGTACCCAGGGAGTCGACGTTCGCGATTATTTGCAGCATCGACCGCTGCTCGCCGTCGCCGATCGTAAACTCCGAAAACGTCGCGACGGCCGTGTCGCCGGCACTCTGTCCCGAGGTCGAGATACGGAGCCGATCCTCCGACGCGTCCTCGACCGTCACGGTCCCCGCCGTCGAGCTCTCGTCCGTCGTCCAAAACTCCGCGTCGAGCGCCGATCCGTCCTCCTCCTCGTCGTCCGCGTTCGTCGTCGTGAGGTCCCGCGGGAACGCTCGCCGGTCCGAGAAGAACACGTTATCCGCACGGATCCGGACCGGGTTGTGCGGCGTGCTCTCGTCCTCACGCTCCGCCAGCGACGCCTCCTCGAGCGTCGCCTCCGAGTCGTCGTCCGCGATATACCCGAACTGGTTGAACCCCGGCTCGTGTTCGGCGACCGTCACCGTCCCGATCGCGGTCGGCTCGTGCGCGTACTCCGAGTCGTAGTTGATCGTCTGGTCCGACTGTCCCGCCACGGCGCCGGCTCCCGCCGCCGTCACCGCTGTCGCCGCCGTCACCGCCATGAACGCGCGCCGGCCCATCTGTCGGCCCGCCGCACCACCCGCCTCCGGGCTCGCCTCGAGGTCCGCGTCGCTGTCGGTCGTCGCCTGTGCGTCACTGCCGCTCTGTGTGTCGGTCATGGTCGATTGAAAAGTGGGCTGTACGCCGCCCGCGGCGTAGTTGTGCGTCTCTCGAAGGTCCTCGACGTAGTCACGGAAACCGTCACTAACGACTATCCCGACAGGGTCCCACGTCACGCGTCGTCCCTCCGTTCGCCTCCGTCAGTTGCCGGTGTTGGCCCGGACTCGTCCGGAGCCGGTTCCTCTGCGCTCGTTCCGAGAGCGATCGTCCCCGTCTTCGTGAGCGTGAGCGCCGTGAATCCGACAACCACCAACATCTCCGTGGTGGTCGGGCTCATTCCCGAGCCGAACGTGAAGAACCAGAATACTCCGGTCACCGCGACCAGAACCGCGGTTCCGGCGCCGTCAACATCGAAGTTCACGCGTCGCCTCCGGTGATCCGTTCTTCCCGGATCACGTCGTCCCGGATACCGATCCCGGTGATGTCGTCCCGGAGCTGCGCCGTCGTCTCCGCGTCGCCCCGAAGGACGATCTCCGTGTCGCCCCCGGTCACGTGTCTCCTCCGTAGTGAGACCAGTCGGTCCACCGCTTCCCGTCGCCGTCGGGCTCTTTCTCCGAGCCCCGATCGTCGTCGTTCATACTTTGAACAGCCGAACCGACCCATGGGTTCGACACGCGTACGTCGCGCCGTCGACGCCTAAGTCACAGAAAATTGGGAGGTTTCGCGGATGATCTAAGAGATACTGGTGGGTTCTGCCGCTTTATGTCCCGACGAGCGCCAGTGCCTATATGGGCATTCAGGACCGGTTTGCCGATTGTCGCACCGCACAGGAAGGGGACGGCAGCGTCACGGTGACGATTCCGCGACCGCTCGCGGAAGAGTGGGAGATCGAACAGGGAGACCAGATTCCTTTTTTTGCAGAAGAGGGTACGGATGTTGCAGAGATACGACGGCCCAAGAAAGATCTATAGACAATCGCGGTTGATTCAAATTCAAATTTAATAGTCTGCCAAGTATTTATTCTATATTCGATGCTATGGTTCATTTGATCGAGCTAGATCAGTCCAAACCATCGTTCACTCTACCTACAATAATTTAATATATCTAATATAGAAAGATATCAAAGTAAACCGATTTTATAATTAGATAATATTTATAACAACTCTCAAGAACCTCTATTGCAAATTATAATTTATGGCGAGACGGTCACCGTCAATCTATTTTCCTTTGACACTATCTGCATTTGGTAGTCTTCTATTTGGACTAATGAGACGTGGCAGTATTGAAGTTATAGACGCATTCTTGGGACTCTCAGAAACCGCACTCATAGGTGTATTGATATCATTTTTGGTAGAATTTGATACTGGTGTTGATCTCGCTGCAGTAGGCTTTCAAACAATACTGTATATACTATTCGTGTATACACTAAGTCCCAAAATATTCAGAAGATACTTTGGTGATGCCGCTTATAATCTAGGTTTCCGCTTAATTGTTGTTTTTGGAGCTATGCTTGTCCTCTCAGGGTTGGCAGTAATACCTCCATTAGTATTCTTTATATTTCTAATCATCTCGATTATTCATGCTTTCTATCTTTCTATATTGCAATCGACCTCTGAACAGGATATATTTGAAAATGACGGTTTTATGACAAATCATCCACTAGTTGTGACAGATTCGTCAGATGTGGAGGGGAAAGTAATAGAAACTGAATCCGGAAGCATGCTTGAACATTTGACTCGTGGTATTGCGATCTTGCTTGCGAGCGGAGCCGTATCACTTGTTGCAATGTTAATTGGGACGCTAATTTTCGTATTTGGTTTCTTTTTCCCAGTTCTTGAAGTATCAGTACTAATTATTGTAATTTCACATTATACAATGGGTATTGAGATGAATAATTTCGAAGAAGATATTCTCAACGTACTCCAAGTTACTTTACTGATGCCGGCTAAGGGAATATCTGCAGTGCTAATAATTTTTATAGGACTTCTCTTTTCATCATTTTATATGTTCTATTTCATAACATATGTGTCCCAGATCTCTATATCAGGTTCAATATCATCTGGTATATTAACTCAATGGCTAATTCTGATATCATTAGGTCCTATTCCTGGACTTTACGGCCTTTGGTATTGGTGGAGGCAAACGCGAAGAATGAATACTTTTCTCCAATATTATTCTGGGGAAGAAGTTGGCACGGATATTATAGTAAGGCCGATCGCGCTCACTTGGCCCTTGTTGCCATCATCAGTCGCTCTTTTCAGCTGCCTCCTATTTATTCCAAACTTTACGGTACGTTTCGGCTCCGATTCTCTGATATCTGGAGTAGCAGATATAGCATCAGTCGCACTTGCTGTTCTTTCTTCAATTTATATAATTATCGTATATCTTCAGACACATCGCGAAGACGATCCGCAACCTATTGAGTCAGAAAACATCATATTTACAAAATCGTATATGATTTGTGGATTATCCGCTGGGATATTACTGACGATACCTCAGAAGATAGGTCTACCATTCGTTCTAGATGACTTTCTGGGACTTAAACATATCCTTCTGTTTTTTCTTCCAGTTTCGTTATTTTATTACGATGATTTTAAAAATAAGACTAGGAGATTTTTCGATGAGCCGACCACTTCGGTTTTTCTCTTTGCCTTTATTATATTAGTTCATGCATTATTGGTGGAAATATTATGGAACCTAGGTTTCACAGGAGTCTTGTTTACACCTCTCTTTCTATTACTTCTATTCTTATATTTAACTGTAGAAATTGATCCAGACTTCATAGAGTAGTATATTTTGTGATGGCAATACTCGGTCTCACCGGTTTCAAAACACTCTCGTGCAAGACCTGCGTGCTGTATTCCCACGAGCGCTAAAATTCATCACAGTCTGAGGATTTCAGTGTAGCTGATTCTTCAAAAGACTAATCGAAACCTGCCTCCTCAAACGCGTTATTCACAACTCTTGGCGTGGGTGCATTGAGGTAGGGTTCGATCGCCTGAAACGAGTCCCACCCACCGACTTGCATCACCACACGCGGGTTCACCTGCTTATCGACGAGGAGTCGCTGCGCGAACCGCCGCCGGAGGTCGTGGCTCGACACGTGGAGGAAGTCCTCATCGCCGGTTGCCTCGACCGCGCGCTCAGCCGTGCGTTTGACCACCGCCCGAACGCCGCTCTCGGAGAGGTCGACGATCGGCTCGTGGCGGCCGACATCTTCTGACCTGACGTACCGGTGGATGTCGCCCTCGACCTCTCGCGGGAGATAGGCGTCACGAGGTTTCCCGCCGCTTCCGGTCGTGTCTTTCCCCTCCGGTACGCGGAGCCGGAAGTGGTCGCCGTCGGGGGTGCGTTTGGCGTGTTTCGGTGCGACCTGTGGGATCTCGAAGGCGCGGAGTCCGACGAACCCGCCGAGCTGTATCACGAGGTCGTCGCGAATGCTCCCCGCGGCGCGACGTAGCTCTTCGATCTCGTCGTCCGTGAGCCAGCACTTGTACTGGTCCGGCTTGCCGGTTGCCTCTAAGCGCATGTGAACTTCCAAAAGAAGATATCACTTAGTACGGCAGAACCGATGAGGTCCTCGGCGTGATCAGGGCGGATTCGGGGGGTTCATTGACGACTTGTATAACAAGTCGGCAATCTCTATTCTGCCTGTGCAAGAGTGTCTTGATGTAGACACGATACCAACAATTGAAAATCGTTGTATGAGTGGGTTGCTTCGGTACCGTATGAATAGAAAATTAGAGGGTCGATGTGGGTACACATATCCTGAATATTTCGATAATGAACAAGACCCAGACCCAAATCAGCAGAACATGTGCTGGCGTGAATCACTAACAGACACTGACCAGTGTAAGTGGCACGCAGACCCAGCCAAAACCCAATACAAAACAAAGGCCATTGAACAGACCGACTCGGTTGGTGAATCGTTGGATGGCGCTATCCTACCGGGGAAATTAGCAGTTTCTGTGGATTTCACTAACGTATCTCTTCTCAGAGATGCCTGTCTCTCAGAGGCTCACCTGAATGAAGTTGATCTGTCGGAGAGCGACTTGAGGGGCGCTGACCTCACCGGAGTTTCCCTGAAAGGCGCTCACCTCTCCGGAACTTTTCTGAAAGGAGCTGACTTTTCAAAGGGGGATCTTAGACACGCAGATCTCTCAGAGGCTTTCTTACAAGATGCCGATCTCTCGGAGAGTGACTTGAGAGGAGCCGATCTCTCGGAAACGAACTTATTCAAGACGGATCTCTCGGAGACAGCGATGAAAGGCGCCAACCTTTCGGAAGCAATCCTTTGGCACACTGACCTCTCAAGGACCGAATTGACTGACTTTGACTTTTCAGGAGGTAACATGGCATACGTCGATCTCTCAGAGAGTAATTTATCCAGTGTCGACCTCTCAGAGGCTTTCTTACAAGGTGCCGATCTCTCGGAGACTCATCTAAGAGGTGCGAATTTGTCAAAAAGTAACCTAAAAGATGCTAACCTAATGAATGGGAAGATGAGAGGCGCCGACTTTTCGAAAGCGGACCTAGAAGGCGCCGATTTATCCAAAGCGGATCTTTCTGAAGCAGATCTCTCTAAAGCAAATTTAGAACAAGCAACTTTAGTTGAAATAAATCTGTTTGATGCAGAATTGACTAAGATAACACCCTATGGGGCCCGAATGGAAGCTGTACAAATAAATGATGGGACAGAAATTCACGCAGCCAAAACGGAGTACAAGAGTTGGTGGCAGCAAGAACAGGGAATACTTGGTCCTCCCCCTCGCTGTGGATACGATCTTATGCTATCACAGCCAGAGCAAGCTTCTGACACCGCTCGCGAAGAGTTACTCACGAAAGCAGCTGATACGTATCGGCAATTTGAGGAGGTCGCTCGGGAAAACACCCAGCCGTCGCTACAGAGTTCAATGTTCGTCCTTCGGCAGGACATGCAGCGCAAACGACACCAGGAACGTGGAGAGTATATCCAGTCATTCGCAAATCATGTCTTTCGAATAGTGTTCAAACACGGCGAGAGCTTCTCTCGTATTCTCCTGACTGGGATTGCGATGATTCTCGCTTTCACTACAGCCTATTGGCAATATGATCTAATTTTGAACAGTCCCGGTGTAGACACGCCTGAGCAGGAGTTTATCAATAATCCAATTGACGCACTCTATTTCAGTACCTTGACGTTCACAACGCTCGGACTGGGTGACTTCCAACCAGCAGCAGCGTCACAGCTCGGCCGAGGCCTAGTACTGTTGGAAGCGGGACTCGGCGCAATTTTGATTGCGACGTTCGTGTTCGTCCTCGGCCGCCGCGCTTCCCGCTGATAACCAAATTTGTGTACAAATACGGCGAAGGCAAAACTAGCTCCGGTTGGTAGCGCTGACTTATTATTTATATTGACGTTATGTGTGACAAGTCGGCAGTCACCGATGCTCGTCGATCCACTCACACCACGCGTGGAAGTCGTCCGCACCGCACTGGTCCGCGATCGACTGCAGCGTTCCGGTCGGGATCTCGTCTTCGGACGCCATGGGAACAGTCACGATCCGGACTTCGTCCGTATCTGGTGACTCGTAGCGCATCTTCAGGTGACTGCCGACGCGACCGACACGCTCGTATCCGAAATCGTGGAGTACCGACGCGATATCTCGTCCGGAAAAGTTCGTCCGAACCATTCACTGCATGAATTCGGGAAGATCCTCGTCGCCGGGCTCCGTGTCCTCGAGGCCCCACTCTTCGAGGTCCTCTTCGGTCACGGGCTCGCCGCCGCCCTCGTGAAGCTCGATCGCCTCCGCGAGCATCCGGAGAGCTTCCGCCTTCGTCTCGCCGAACGACGCGACACCGGTCTCGATGTCCTTCGCGGTGATCGAGCCGTCATCCTCGTGAATGAACTCGACTCCCTCCCCGTTGGACGGGTCGCGTGTCGCACTCGCCATACCTCTCCTTTGCGGACCGGTCGAATAAGCGTTCTGTCGGATACAACCCGGCAAGTGTAAGAGATCGTGGGCTCACGTTGTGGATTTGCTCGGAGCACAAAACAACAGGACAGTCATAGAGTTACCAAAACAATAATTGTCTATGGAACATGTCCCCTACCCAGTAATCTCACATGAGCACAGATTACGACTCCATATTTACTCAACTTGAACAGACACTTGCCACATATCCAACTGATAATATCGGGACACCACTCTCTGAACACGAAGCCCGCGAGATCGTCGAACAGAGACTTCCAGATGTCGTGAGTGACACACTCAATGATACCGATCTGATGGTTAAGGGATCCGTGGGACAGGGGATGTGGACCTCTATTCCCTGGGTAGCAATTATGGATCCACGAGAGACCACGTCCACGCAGAACGGGATCTATGTGGTGTTCCTCTTTGAGCCGAAACGTGGTAAGGTGCGGTTGACTCTAAATCAAGGGGTCACCGATCTCAAAAACGAACAAGGCATCACTGCTGCTAGAGAGGCCCTACGTTCGAAAGCAAAAGAGGTCCGGAAAGATATCTCTCTAGATGGATTCCAGGCGGAAGAGACGACATTTGAGAATGCTTCGTCGATGCCGAAACTGTACGGTCCTGGAACTATCTTCCACCGGACGTATGAACTGGGAGAGATTCCTGACGAGGAAACCCTACGAGGAGACCTGCGGGACGTTGTATCGGCATATAAGAGCTGGGTATCTGGTGATTCTGGGCCTGATACAGAGACAGTTCCCAAACCCGGCCGAGCTGACGAGATACTCACACAACTGCGCGCAAACGGCCAGGTCGTGTTTCATGGACCACCAGGAACGGGGAAGACGTACAATGCTCGGCGATTCGCGCGGTGGTGGGTGAATCAGGAATCGAAGTCACTGGAAAATAAGCAGATCCGATTCGTCACCTTCCATCCGTCATTTAGCTATGAGGATTTCATTGAGGGTTTGACGGCAAAAGAGACTGACAACGGCTCAGTCTCTTACAAAATGGACCCGGGAATTTTCAAGGACGTTTGTACGGACGCGAAAGAAGCGTACAGACAGACTCCAGAAGGCCAACAGGCACCGCCCTATGTGCTAATCATCGACGAAATAAACAGAGGAAACCTTGCGAAGATCTTTGGTGAGACGATCACCCAACTCGAATTAGATAAGCGCCTCGACGCTGATGAAGAAGTGGAACTCAGTCTAGCTCACTCTGGAGATCCATTCGTGGTTCCGCCTAATTTGTATCTCATTGGGACGATGAATACTGCAGATCAGTCAATCTCTCTTGTAGACGCTGCACTCCGCCGGCGGTTCGGGTTCCTTTCATTCCCCCCGGAATACGAGGTGTTCGAGGAAGCGTACGACTTCAAAGAGATGGATCCGGAGCTCACTCGAGTTCTTGAAGCGTCGATCACCGCTCTGGAGATCATCAATCGGAACATCCTCGATACAGGTGAACTCGGGAAAGGCAAGCAGGTTGGTCACTCGTACCTCCTTAACCACGAAAGCGTCGACGACGTCGTAAACGCCTGGCGCTTCAACATCCTTCCACTCCTTGATGAATACTACTTCGGCGATATCGAACGGCTACAGTCGGTCCTCTTCGAGACCGAGTCCAGCGCGCTATTTGACGTGGAGCGACGCGAGATAGACACCTTTGATAGAGAAACACTGCTGGCGGAATTGGAAGGCTTGCAGACCCGAAGTGCCTATGACGTATGAGTGCGCGCAAGAGGTACCTCCTAACTGAGCGGGACGAAACCCGGATCGAGGTCCCGGAGGAAGACGTGCAGTTCTTGGAGTCTCGGGAGGAGTTCACTGTCCGTCGCCGCGCCTCTGAGTCCGTAGATGTCGTTTCCGATCGGCATGTCGGAGTGGTGGGTCTCCCGAGTGGGAACCTCATAGAAATCGAGCCAAAAGCACCGTGTAACTTACTCCACTACCTCGCCTATGTCGATCGGTTAGATGAAGAGATCGTGACTGGTGCAGATGTCAGTATCCAAGCCGGCGATTCCTTCATTGAACTTATAACGAAGTTGTTCCTCTCCGAGGTTGACACTGTTCTCAAACGAGGTCTTAAGCAGGAATATCTCACGGAAGAGTCCGAGGAACGGTATCTTCGCGGGCAGCTCGACCTGCAGAAACAACTCCGCCGACAGGGACCAGGTGCGACGAGTTTTGAATGTCGATTCGACGAACTCTCGCGTGAAATCGTTGAGAACAAACTCCTTATTGATACGGTCGCCCGGCTTCGACAGCTCGTCGACGGTCAGACTCTGCAAAGCGATCTTAACAGATACTACGGGCGACTGGCCCAACAAGTTTCACATGAACCCATGGATCCCGAAGATTTCGGGAATGTCACTCTCACCCGTCTGAACGGATACTACGAGAACGCTCTCGAACTCGCAGAGATGATCTTCCGACAAGAGTACGTCGAGGACCTAAGAGGACTGGACCGTCAGTTCAGTTCACTCATGATCAATATGGAGAGCACCTTCGAGAATGTCGTTGTGAAAGCGGTCGAGACCGTTGCCGAGTCTGACCGGTTTGATGTACGGACAACATCATACGGATCACTATTAACTACAATTGACGGAGCCAGTCGCCTCAATCTCAGGCCAGACTTCTACGTATGGGATCGGGACCGCCGCGAGGTCGTCCTAGTTGGTGATGCAAAGTGGAAGGTTCATACAGATCCGAAGCGCGGAGATTTGTATCAAATTGCAGCGTACCAAGCAAAGTACGGTGTTCCCGGGCTCCTCGTATACCCTAATTTGGATGGAAATATCGAGCAGTCATTCGTGTACGATGAAGAGAAAGGCACTGCTGCAGGCCGAGGGCCTCTGACTGCTGTTGAATTACAAACAGGCGACAGCAGTAACTATGACCATTTCAAGCGAACTATCGAGGATACGATCCGTTCTTGTCTTTCTGGTTATCTAAAAGAACTAGAGGTAGCATAGCGGTAGGATAAAAAACGGTGACTCCTCCTGGCTCAAACCCAGGTTTTACTGAGTTTTCCTGTCATTCTTGGACTTTGATCTGGTTCTTTCTGCTAATCCCATCATATTTTTGAATAAAGATGATTTTCAGGGAATAGATGTTGTTTTCAATACTTTCCCATCTGTTTCAGTTTGTTGAATACGCCTTCTATACTAGTGATATTAACATCATTTTCTGTTATTATATCAACTTTTTGTGTGTTGGCCTCCTCAGTAATATGTCCATGAACTTTTGTACAGTACACATTCGCATGTCCCAAACTACCGAGGATTACTGCAAATATGACGTCATGAGGGTGAGAATAGTTTCTGTGTTCGAAATCCGCTGAAATAATAATGTTATCTGGATCAACTAATTTGAGAAATCTCGATTCGAGATCCTTACTCAGTTCCTGTATATGATCCCAGTTTTCTATACCCTGACAAATTGTGCTTTTACTGATCGATGCTGTTTGTTGTCTAGTCAACGCTTTACGCGCGGTAGAGATATCGATGTCAAGGATATTAATATCAGCACTGTTGCGGCTACCGTGGTGGGGTAGTACGAGTGTATCGGAGTTCAACTTATCTTCACCGATTAAGTCAGCTACTACATGCAAATAATAGCTATTCATGTCTCCAGGAAACAAAGTTGAATGAGTATATTGCGAACCTTTGTACTCATACTCATATTCCATTTTTATAATCAATCCATCATTACGGTCGAATGTCAGCGGGACAGAATCGGCCGAATCATACTGGTGAGGGTTTGGAAAAAGTACGTCAATATCAAGTGTCTCTACTTTATTTTTGAAGAACATTTCCTCCGAAATCTCTTTGAACTTTCCCTCTTTCACATCTGGAATCGGAACATATGTTTCTTCGTCGTTCTCGAAAGCCCTTTTCTGTATCTTACTTTGAGTGTCGTCAGCATATAGACTTAGAGAGGGTGAAAGGTAGGTTTCGGGTGTTTCCCTCGACTCTCTTGTTAAGATATTGAACCCGCTCGTATGATCTTCATCATGGTGTGTTCCCAGTAAGTACATCTCTTTATTTCTGAGATGATCTTTGTATATCTCTCTAAATGCCTTCCCGCCAGAGTTATTTTGAAAATCAGAATCAACCACGACTCGGTTATCGCCGAAAGTGGCGGCAGCAGCGTTCGAATTACCAACGTCATAATGTGTGAGTGAAAATTCTGGAGGCATGAGATTTATTCTTTGTTGGTCTCTGTAGTGAGCTGGTGTTCCAACTCCTCATTCCGTCTGACACCGACCTCAATCTGATCTTTTTCATCAGTAGCAGTAACGGTAACACCCTTTTTGCCGGGCGTGTCACGGTCATCATTTGGTGCCTCTGTTATATCGAATACTTGTCCTCTACTCCACTCATCAGGCATTATATCATCTCTCACGTAGAGATCCCCGAAGTAATGTGGATCAATCAATTTTGAGGGGGGTTTCTTAATATCGTAAACCACAAATCGCGTATATTCTCCTCCTTCATCCCTGATCTCTGCTACGCGACATCGATTAGGACCTTTTGCATTGATTCGGGATTTAGCACTCTCATCAGTTATATTATGTACAGTGGGAGTATCGTAGATGGCATCGCCGTAGATCCCCTCCTCGAGTACAACATTATAGAGATCCAGTATCTGCTGAAAGTTCTGAATTAGTTTGTCGTCGGGGGGTATCGGAGATGTATATCTAATATATCCCACTGTTATTTGACCATACAGTTCGTTATTACTGGTCTCAAGTTCACCTGGTGGCATATTATTTATAGCTTCGTTTCGATAATCCTCTACAGAATCAAGGAGATTGGGCTTAGAAAGGATAGCCTCCTGAATTTTTGACTTCCGCTGTGTAAGGACTCGGCGTACTAGCGACGTAGAGCGGAGTCGATCCCTTTCAGCCCCAAATCCTTGGGTCAACGCTAAGTACGCAATCTCATTCTTTGGGTCGAATAAATACGCCACATAGAGGCCAAACATCGGAGTATCAGTGACCCGGCTATCGTATGCGACCAGGTAAGGAATGTTAGGTAACCGACCAATACCCTCTGGTTCTTGTAGTTCGATGTTTGGTGACGGCGGATCTAATTCGAGATCGAGGCGGTTTTTAATCTTTCTCACATTTGCTATTTGTACGGTTTTATTTTCGCTATAGTTGGAGAGCACAGCCTGTATCAAACTTGAGATGTCTTTTCTATCATTTGCACCAGCACTCATAGTCTAACCAACAGGAACCGCTGTGGAAAACGTTTGCCCTGCACAGATATGCGTCCTAAACAATTGTAGATAGGCCGAGGTGTCTATCACAACACTGTGTTCGCAGAATATGGCTGAGGTGAGTGGAATATGTACTGATTATTCGTAAACAAAATAGCGTTGAGTCGTTTTGTTACAGTGGTGTAGGCGTTCAGAGCACAATTATTTGCAGCCCCCGTGTATTGTAGTGTGCGGATCTCAAGATGCACTCTCGAACCTTACGATTGCGACGTGAGAGCTCTTGACGAGAAATAACACATATCGGTCACCCACTGTATATTATATAGTCATACTCCGGTCATGCGTTGTCTACACTGCCGTATTCAGTGTGCTGATAGTTGCGGATCAGCAGCTGAGATTCGAATTCACAAAACTACCTGGGGAAGACGTTGTTATTATGTCTCTTTTCCACGGCAAAAATAGTAGATATCCCCCGTAACGCGGGCAATTTACGTCCGATGATTGTCGATTCCATCACCTCGCCGTCCTCTGCAGATGCCCCCATAATATACTTTTGCTCTACAATACATACTGCCAGGCATTCCCTGTGCCTGTGCACATTATTCAGTTGTGAAGGAACGTCCATAACATCCCCGTACGACCTACATTCGGCTGGTTATCTAGAACACCACAACGATCGGATCAATTGGCTACCGACGCCGGGTGCTAAGCGATTTAGTCTCGCTGCCAGCGCTGGAGATCTTCGGTCATTTCCGTTGCGGTATCCTCGTCGAATCGGCGCTCGTTGTCATCCATCTTTCGCTCTTCGGAAGTAGATTGTTGGTCAGGTAGAGCTGTCGCTGTGGAAGCGTAGCGGGCAAGGGTGACGCGAACGCGTCACCCGAATGCAATGTTC
>NZ_AOJH01000084.1 GCF_000337355.1 Halorubrum kocurii JCM 14978
TAAACCGGGTCGAGAGGCGTTGAAAGAGATTGTCCAAGCAGTTCTCTGACTCACCAACAATGTACTTCATAAGAGCGTCCATCTTTTTTTCGACCGCATCGACGATGTCGATGTCCAACTGCGTCGCAATCGCGATGCTGTAAATAACGACATCCGCCAGTTCCTCTTCGATGCGAGACTTCAGCTCGGGATCCTTCTGAACCTCTTCGGGTTCGTGGTTGTCGTGCCAGAGAAACACTTCGAGAAGCTCGTTCGCTTCGATGCTAATTGCCTCTGCCAGATTCTTTGGGGTGTGGAACTGGTTCCAGTCACGTTCAGCTACAAACGTACGATAGCGATCTTGGAGGTTATTGAGAGTGGTCATGTCCACTATGTGCAAATGACGATATATCAATCTGCTTGGTCCGCAAAAGTCGCTTTCCCTATTAGCGGAGCCCATCCGGAAGCATCCGGAACCATCCGGAACACCCTGCCGTCGGCTTATATACTCACACCGAGACCGACTAAGACGTGATACGCGACGGAACGGTGTTCGACGACGATCACCTCCCTACCTCGATCGTCGGTCGGAACCGCCACATGAACGAGGTGACGGACGCGCTCGCACCCATCCAGGACGGCTTTCGCGCCGAGAACTGCTTTCTGTTCGGTCCCTCCGGCGTCGGGAAGACGACGGTCGCGAAGGCCGCAGTGCGCGAGCTCCGACAGGAAGTCCTCGACGTCCCCTACGCCTACGTGAACTGCTGGCAGGACTACACGCGGAACGCGGTGCTCGAACAGATATCCCGCGATCTCGTCGGCGCCGCACTACCGCGCTCCGCCTCGACGGGTCGGCTTATCGATCGAATCAAAACCGACCTCAACGGACCGGGCGTCGTCATTCTCGACGAGGTCGACCAGCTGCGAGAGACGAACGTCCTGTACGACCTCCACGAGATTCGGGGGCTCTCGTGGATCGGTATCGCGAACCGCGAGGTCGACCTCCTCGCCGACCTCGACGACCGGATCACCTCCCGTATCAGCGTCGCCTACCGTGTTCACTTCGACTCCTACGGCGAGGACGCGATTACGGAGATTCTCTCTCGACGCGCTCGCGAAGGGCTCGGGCCCGGCGCCGTCGACGAGGACGTACTCGCGCAGATCGCACGCCTCTCCGAAGGAGACGCGCGACAGGCGATCGCGGCGCTACGTGTCGGGGCGCGGATGGCCTCTCGCGAGGGGTTGTCCGCGATCCCGGCGAGGCTCGTCGAGGACGCAGTCGCCGACGCCGAGCGGGAGGTCCGGCAGAAGACCATCTCGAAGCTGAACTCCCATCAGCGTGCGCTGTACGAGGTTCTCGAGGAGGAGTGTGGGCTCATCCAGAAAGAGCTGTACGCACGGTACCGGGAGGTGCACGACGACCCCGTGACGCTGCGGTACCTCAGGGAGAACCACCTACCGAAGTTGGAGCACTACAACCTCGTCGACGTCGAGCGGCGGGGCGGATCGAAGCGGTACAGTCTCATCGGAGTCAACCATCCGGAACAGTTCTAAGCAGGTCCAACCAGCGGAGGTCAAGTGCAAGGCCGCAGCCGTCCGACCCTAAGAGTGATTTCCTGCTGGACGTGAACTCTACTACTCCGGCATATCGAGTATCTCAACATTTTCTGGATCGGTGTCGTAGAACTCATACAGAATCTTGATCGCAAGTAGTGCATCCTGCCGGTAGTCGTACGAACTGGCCGCCGACACTTCCTTGAGAAGAGTGAAGTATCCGGTTTCCGCGACCTCGTCCCATCGATTTGGGCTGATCAACCCGAATCCGAATCTAGTCGTCAGTTCATCGTACAAATCTCTCGCGGAATCACGCTCAGACACTTGGCTGAGGTTAAAGATTATTTTTCGGAATTCCCGCTCGCTTACGATCTCTTTGCGAATGATTCCTTCTTTTTCAACCTCCCTCTCAAACTCGTTGATGTAACCGACAACGGCGTTATTTTGCTTGCTACCAACATTCACGAACTGACGGCCTTCCTCGTAGCATTTCTCGAACGCCTCAGCCAGTTGCTCGACTAGTTCAGTCACTCGTTCGCCTCCACGTGTCACGCTGAGTGTGGATTTGTCCTCCTCTGTCTCCACCTCGAATGTCAGGGGGTCGAGCGCTCCCTCAGGCTCGGGCTCAACACTTTCTTCTTTCTCTGGCGGCAGTTCGAGTAACGACGCCAACTGCTCATCGTCAGTAGCATTGATTAGGCCCTGCAAGGCGTTACCGTCGACAGTCTTTACCTGTAGGTCAGCTGCAAGGCGCTCCGCCTCCGCAGTGAATGCACTCGTGGTGACAATGATGACGGTGTCTGTATCCGGTTCTTGTTGGTAAAGCGTCGCGTAGTTTCGGACCGCCTGACTGCCGATTTTGTTCCCGTCGTCGTACCGCTTAGCTTGTATCAGTACAGTTTGTTCGACCGGCAAATCGGTTCGGGCGACGATATCAATTCCTCGATCCCGACTTCCGCTGCTCACAGTTGTCTCATAGCCCTGTAGCTCCCATATTCTTGCCACCACGCGCTCGAAAGTATACGGGTCGATACGGTGAAGAGCATCGTTGAGAGAGGTGAACGGTGAGCTGGTCACACTGGTCGGTTTTCGGGTGTAGACTTGAATATATGTTTTTCTGACCTGACATCAAAAAACCACTTCTGACCATCTGGAACCACATTCGGAACACATCAAATTCGGGGACAGCACGTGGTTCATCACCATCCGGAACCATCCGGAACACTACGGGACACACTCAACCTTCACCGATGACCAGCGCTCGGTATGGCTTCGACGGGCTGTGTTGAATCGCTGTAAGGCGTAGAGATTCACTGTTTGACGAAGCGTTTGATGTTATAGACGACACACATCAGCGCGATCTCGCGGAACTCACGAAACCATGAGCGCGCTCGCACGGCGAAGCCGAGCGAGCGCTTCACAGCCGAATTCACAGTTTCAGTCATAGAGCGCTGATTGTAGCGGTTATCGTCGATTCTGGCGTTGTGTGCGTGGTCGTACGGAGCGAAGATACGGTGCTTGATCAGCGGTCTGATGCCGAGATCGCGTAATCCTTCGCGGAGCGATTGCTTGTCGTAGCCCTTATCGGCCGCAAGAGACCGCAGATCGCCCGCGTTCCGGCGGGCGATCTGCTCAGCAAGGTCTGCGTCGCTTCCCTCCCGATTCGTTGAGCAGTGAACGTCAAGGATAGCTTGAGACGCTGTATCGACGAGTTTTGTGACTTTGAGCTTCTGAACGCGGTAGCTGATTCGCTGGCAGTAGTGGCGGCTGGCTGGTGAGCGGTCGTAGAATGTGGCGTCGATCGCGGCGTGTTCAGAGAGATCGTACAGCTGCGCCGACTGGCGCAGCAGCACTCGGCAGACGCTCATACTGATCCGGTCGAACGCCTTACACAACGTGGACGGCGCGGGAAGATCGGCCGCGTTGAGGCCGATCTCTCCGGTTATTTGTGGCATCTCTTTGAGCAGGTCGATCGTCATGCGGTACGATAAATCGAGGTAAATCCGCAGACAGTGAAGGGAAACGAGTGCATAGTCGGCGAATCCGCCGCCACCTTCCGGGGCGGCGGATTCGCCTCCATCGCNCCGCAGACAGTGAAGGGAAACGAGTGCATAGTCGGCGAATCCGCCGCCACCTTCCGGGGCGGCGGATTCGCCTCCATCGCCAGCAACTCTTTGAGCAACCGGGACAACTTCCCCGATGAAGCGGGAGATCTGCGTCATGAACAACCGCATTCTCCCGCTTCAACTCCTTTGATTTAGCGCCCTACCTCGTTGCTGTATGGCGATTCAACACAGCCCTTCAGGCCCGAATACTCCAAGTGAGAAATCCTGATTGCGTAGACAACTTCTTTCATAGACAGGTTTTGCGTGAGTGGTCTCTTGAGGTTTTCCAGAGATAGGATCGAGAGTGATTCTAACAACCGTCAAGCAGTAGATGTATACAACAGAAATAGAACCCAGACATATGGATTCACCCCTAGAAAATGAACAATTTCAACAACTCCTGATTTTTGCCATTGTGTTCATATTTCTATTTCCGGTCGTGATCTTCATTGCGTATGGAATCGAAGCCGTTGAGGTTTTTTCAGTTATAGTCAGTAGTATCCTCAGTTTAGGATTAATTATACTCTATTTCCGTCAACAGTCGACTTTGGAAACTCAGACTCGGTTGATGAATCGAGAATATATATCAAATCTACATTTTGGTCCATATGCTCTTGCTGATAGTGACGAAATAATATTTGAGTTGAAGAATAACGGGAGAGGGAGAGTACAGCATATCCAGATGGAAAGTGAGATCGTCAGTGACACCTCCAATATTATGATAGAACCAGGGGAGACTACACTCACAAATCGTGAAAGCGGGGATTTCGAACTAGAACCGGATTCAGATTACGAAAGATACTCTGCCAAAGCCAAGTTTACGATCCCGTCACAGTACCAAGGAAGAGGAATGCCGTTTACTATCATTTCCAATCAATTATCCCACAAAGGAATTGACAGTTGCCAGGTTGTGATTCGGCTTAAGATCTCCGATGAGAGTTTAGAATCTCCGCATGTGTTTGAAATTGCTGATCAAGAAATAGCAACTGGAGGAGCGATTGAGGATGGTATCGAACATGACTTTTCCAGCGATCAGGATATTAACAAGAGATCATTCGAAGACAGCCACCACTAGTCAATTGTGTTAAAAACGCCCAGTCATCGCAAACGATTCTGGCGACACTTCCTGCTTCAATTCATTTAGCCGCTCTTTCTCGTTCCCTGACGCAGCCTCGATCAGCTTTCGATCAGGCCATGAGTGAATATGCAACCGCTCGAATTGCTCCTCGGCGATCTCTCGTACAAGCTCAATATGCTCAATTGCATACTTCGTCCACTCACCGTGATCGTGGATTCGCTCTAACTCCTCCGCGACGTCATTGTAACCGGCCTCCCGAGTCGCTTCGAGACACATATCGAAATTCTCGCCGCGAGGGTTCATCGGCTCATGGAACACCACATCCGGATCGACCGCTGCGAACCACGAGAGCGCCTCACGAATCTCGTCTCGATCCATCGTCGGATAGGTTGGCGAGAACGAGACGAACCGCGGCACCCCCGCACGAAAGAGTTCATCGAGCGCTTCCCACCGTGCCATTGGCGGCGGCGCATTCGGTTCGAGCGCGTCGACGAGTGACGCGTCGAACGATGGGATCGAGGTACCGACAGCCACCAGCCCGTCAGCCTCCTTGAACAAGTCGATGTCACGGGTCAGGTTCGGACTCCGAGAGAGGATCCGGACCGGAATGTCCGCCTCGACGAGCTCACGAACGCACCCACGAGTGATCTGCGCTGCGCGTCGATCTTGGTAGCAGTCGGTCCCGCTAGAGAGCATTACGACACCGCGGCCTCGTCGCGTTGTCTTCCATTCCTCCTCGAAGTCCGTGTTTTGGAGCCCTTCGTGAACGCGCTCCGGGAGGTCGTCCCGGTAGAGCAGGTAGTCGCCCCAATCGCGTTGTGGGTCCTCGACGCCGGCCTGCTCACCGAGCATCTCGTCGCGGCTGTCGATCGCCGGCGTCGACGGGACGTAGCAGAACTTACAGCCGTGGCGACAGCCCGTGGCGACGTTGATCACGTAGTCGCAGAGGCTCTTCTCGTTGAGCTTCGACTCACTGAGGACCGTCTTCGTCGGGTCGACGTTGACCGTCAGTCCGCCCTTCTCTTCGCCGTCCTCTGACGACGCACAGTCCCAGCAGAGGAGGTGTCCGTCAGGTCGCGCACTGAACCGGTCGGTAATCTGGTTTCCGCACTCCTTACAGACGAGTCCTTGCTGCCAGAGGTTGAGTCGATCGCCGTACTGACGCTCGGCTTCGCGCAGTTCATCGAGCGTCGGATGTTTGCCCAGCTCCTCGACGACGCGACCGTCCTCGTCGACGAGGTGGACAAATCTATCGTACCACCCACCGTCGGGATCGCGTTCGGTGTCGAGTTGCATAGGGGATTCTCTAGTGTAACCTCGTATTACAAATACTATAAAAGCGAGGTGATACCGCGGTGGAAGTGGAACTGGAATAGGTTACACGATCTTACGCGAATCTCTTACTGCGGCGTTTTATATCTCGATTGTAGGAAGAGACTCGACCACGCGCTTTCGGATCTGCTCTGGGATATTTTCGACAAATATCTCTTCATCCCGATTGTTGACTGCTACATCGGGTGCCCGCAGGGTGAGGTAGTCTAATTCCTTCACCTGGCCCGTTGATAATTTCTCTATGAACAGACCGGAGGGATTCATCTCAATTTCGTACTCGCCTCCCCTTGACTTGCCTTTGATTCTGAGAAAGTATCCCTGTTCGTCAATTTGCTTGGTTGGGGGCTCAAAAATCCCGTATTCAGACCCATGATCCCAATTCCCTGCCTTCCACTCCGCCGTGACACTCTGAAATGCTTCAACCGAAGCAAAGAAATTCTCCACAACTTCCACCACGACTGACTCAAAATTACCCTCATCAATTGCTTGGAGTTCAGTGTTGTCCCAGGTGACGACCAGTCCGGTCATGGGTTCCAGAAGTGTGTTTTAGAATATAGTTGTTTGTACAGCGCCGTATGTTTATTTGCGTATTTACTAATTTCCCAGTCGGACTTGGATCTGGAAGATAGTTTCAACTGCTCTATTGAATCCGTAGACTTCGCAGGGACCGGGTTTGAATACATGGTCAGCAAACTCCAGTGGTGGCGGATTCTCACACGTGGACTTCGAACGGTAGGGTGGCTTCGGCAAACGAAAGCGGGTTCCAACCAGCGATGTGTCGTTGACTCCGACTTTAGCTTTGGATGCTAGTCCGCCGATCCGTCTGCTGTCTCCGGATTCAACAGAGTAGTCTGATCAGTATTCTCATCATGATGTCTGCTTATCTAGACAAGCCAATTTTTGAGTTCGGTCGGATCAAGAACTTTGATGCCCTTAGCATTTGAGTCAAATCTTTTTGTTAATATACTTACTAAAAGAGAATAGAAGAATAAATTAATATTTCCGGAGTTCACCGTAAAAGGTATGGACACACCGCACAGACTAGATCCAAAATTGGTTATTCAAAAGATATAACTCAATTCAGGTGCTAACTATTACCATGGGCTTGCTCAACTCACTACTTGGCTCCGATAAGCCACCAAAATGTAGACGTGATGATCTTGATGTAGATTGTGCGTACCGTAAAGTCGGCGAAGAAGAATTCAGTCCCAGTCATCCCGAAGGTCGTGGTAGTTCGACGACCTACCATATTTACAAGTGTAAGTACTGTGGAAGCACTAGAAGAGAAAATCCGTTTAATGAGCCAAATGATTCACAGGATGATCCGCACGACATCGGCGGTGTATTGTGAATAAAGGGTTGCGAAATCTATAAGACGAGAAAGATTACTACGAGTTGTTCTGTTGACTCGATGGAAACGCTGCTATCCCTAGAGAACGTGAACCAAGATATGGGGCGCAAGAGACCGATAAGGATTCCGTGCCATAGAGCACGTTCTGTTGACTGGTCCATGCGCGAAAGAAGTCGAGTCATGGGCGCTACAGCCCGGATGCCGCGCGCCGCGGCATCCGGGAAAGCCCGAATACGTGAATCTCTGCTTCACGTGCTGGCGTCCCGAGTCACAAGATCGCCTCTCCGAATGATGATGACCACTGGCCGGGCAGACAGACGAGGGAGCTGAGGGCCGCCAAATCGGCGGCCCTCAGCAGTCGGTCGGGGCCCTTCTTTAGCATCTGCTATCGCTAGACAGCGACCGCACCGCACACACGTTTCGACCGCCTACCGGCTGTGGAAGAAGCAGATCCCCAGACGGCGTAATCATTTTGTTGTTAGCCGTGGTTTGGCTAGCTAGCAGCGTTTCCATACGTGAATCCGAAGACATCGTGGTGATCGCCAATTCACAGTCTGATTCACTCTCGAATCTACGTTCTTTCACTCACTTTTACTGTTAGTGGCTGCTAAGTAGCACGACCTCACCAAGACTCAGATCGGAAAGTCACTCGGGAAAGCTGTTCGTCCAGCCAAATCCATGCCTGATCTCACGCCTTCTGTGGATTCAACAAAGCAGTTTCAACCGAGTTGATTATGCTGAAGAGGGCAGCTTCGGGTAGTCCTCGGGCGACTCCATCTTCTCGCGTTCGCGGCGGAAGAACTCCTCGTCCTCCCCGGCGTGTTTGATGAACTCTTTGTCGGGCCACAGGTGAATCGGGAGATCGAGGTCGTCGCCGATGTCGCGAACGGCGGTCAGCTGCTCCTTCGAGTACTCGACCCAGTGATCGCGATCGCGGAGTTTGTCGAGTTCGTCGGCGAGCTCTTCCTGTCCCGCCTCGCGTGCGGCCTCGACCGTCATCTGGAAGTTGCCGCCGCGGGGGTTGATCGGTTCGTGGAAGACGACGTCGGGGTCCAGCCGTTCCTTGAACTTGGTGAGGAGGTCGCGGAGGTCCTCGCGGTCCTGCGTCGGGTACGTCGGAGACATGGAGACGTAGACGGGAACGCCGGCGTTGCTGATCTCTTCGAGTGCGTTGAGTCGGGCAGACGGAGCAGGGGCACCGGGTTCGATCGATCGAACCTTCTCGTCGTCGAGGCAGGGAATCGAGGATCCGACGGTGACGAGCCCGTTGGCGGCTTTGAACACGTCGATATCGCGGACGACTGCGGGGCTGCGGGTAAGGATGCGAACCGGCTTCTCGTGTTTGACGAGTTCGATGACGCAGCCGCGAGTGATCTGGGCGGCGCGGCGATCTTGGTAGCAGTCCGTTCCGCTGGAAATCATGACGACGCCGCGGCCGTCCGGAGTTGAGTCCCAGGTTCGTTTTCGGTCCAGTTTCTGTGCGAGTCTGTCTGGGAGGTCATCTCGATACAACAGATAGCTTCCCCACTCCTGTTGACCGCTATTGACGTCCACCTGCTCTTTGAGCATGTCACCTCTTGCTTTGATATTCGGTGTACTAGGGACGTAGCAGAACTTACACCCGTGTGTACACCCGGTAGCAACGTTGATTACGTAATTACACAGGTTCTTGTGATGAAGTGCGGATGACGATATGACGGCTTTGGTTGGATCTGTGGTATGAGAGACTCCTCGGGAATCATTTTCCATCTGCTGCTTTTCGACGCAATCCCAGCAAATGATTTCACCAGAAGACGTTGACCCGTACCGATCCTCGATAGTAGAGCCACAATCTGAACAGCGCACTGAAGAAGAGAGAACATTAAGTCGTTCTAGAGGCTCGCCGTTCTGTCGGCTGGCTTCTCTTATTTCGTCGAGGGACGGATCATTACTTAGCAGGTCCACATACTTCCCTTGCCGCCTAACCCAAAATCCTCTGTGATCCTTTTGTAGGGCCAAGCTATTCGAGGACAGTTCATTCGCAGTCATTGGAATTCTCCTAGGGCGGTTTGACCCGAATCTTCATCCGAGGATTCCTCAGCTAGTTCCTCTGAGATTCCTTCGTCATCGTCAGGAAGATACGACGAAAGAGACGACTGAGACCCATCTAACACGTCCAAGATACGATCTACGTCCCCAGAATGAACCTGTTCGATGAAGTCCCGAACGTACTTGATTGTCTCTTCGTAGCCGTTTCCGGCCTTAATATCACGAGTAGCGTAGATCATATCATAATAGTAGCTTCCAACGTCAGCCTCTACCCTTGTATTAACCTGTACTGGCCGATTTCGATCTTCTAACTGCTCTAAATACAGATCTCGCATGAACTCACGCATTCCTGTATCCGGGATATCAACTGTACTTAGATCACGACCGTAGAATTCGCCAACAGTCTCCGGATATGTACCTACGTTACGCCCGATCGCCTGTGATGTTGGCAAATTAATAAGCAGATCACCATATGGTTTCGGCGTCAGCTCCTCAATCGCAGGCCATTTGACATTCATTCCCTGATTATCAATGAAACAGAGATAATTTAGTCCATTATCATTGTTCCGGAAGCTCCTCCACATTCCGCTGATAATATCTGGAATAGCTTTATTCGCATCTCGGGGGATCACCTCCCACTGTTCCGGTTCTGCATATTTGTCACTCTTCTGATTGAACGCATACTCCAATCTACGCTCAAGTGCTTCAGCGTGATCGGGATCCTTCTCCACGAAATACATCTTCTTGAACGGTACGGTGGCATCTTTAGCCGCGATTAGGGGGGATCCGAGAAAACATCGGTTTTCATCGTTGTATTGTGAAACGCCAGACCCTGCCAGAGCATCGATGTAATAGAGATCGTCATAGTAGTCGTTCTGGGCAAGAACGGTCGTGTACATATTCACAGTTGCTGAGTGTAGAATTAGCTTTAGAGCAGACCAGGTATCAAAATCATTTGCCTGCCCTGGGACCTGCGAATAGAACTCCTGAGAATCCTCTGTGAGGCCCTCTATTCGAGATTGAATATAATCACGTACGTCAACACCCATTGAATCCAATATGTTAGTAGGGACTCATAAAACTTCGTTAAGGATTGGTGAGGAAATATCGATCAGCCCATCCTGTATCAATACCTTTCTACGCTGATCGACGGCAGTGGTTCCGACAAAAGACTATCACACTGCTCATGTAATTTGCGAACTTCTCTCCGGCCAAGAATTGATGGGTGAGTCGGACCTTGGACATCCTCTCGCCTGATAGAAGGGTAAAGGATGCAAAGATGGTTCCAACAATAATTGGGTTCGTTACGACTTTTTCAAGTTGTGCGCGAATTCGTGCTAGCACGATAGAGACATTGAAGACACGACTATTAAGCGGTCAATTAGGGTGGATGTATTCGCAATTCAACTTCAGACAGTCGTCAGCTTACATGGGTCCGAGATTTTCCGATATTCTCGGCTTTCACTGGCGACGTGTCCTCACACCCAGTTTTAAACCGCAAAACGCGACTAACCCATCTCGATGCACGACTGGCACCCTCAGGATTGGCTGCTCGTGGCGGAAGCACTCACGGCATACGCGGGGGATCCACGGGCACTTGACGAGCGTGAGGCGCGGGCGTGGGAACTCGTCGACGAGATCGCTGACGAACAGGACCTACCAGTGACCGAGTTGATCGGGCAGGTCGACGACGATTGGCCGCGATCAGAATCCGAAGAGCGGTAGAGCTACCAGATAACGAGGCTGAAGGCGACAACAGCGACGAGCGGTACGTGAATATCGAGGTCGACTTTCACGCGTCTTCCAGCTCGTCGGCATCGATCTCGCCCGCGAGGTAGGCGCGACCGAGATCGGTGATCTGATAGAGTCCACGATTTTCGTCGTAGTATTCTACTAGGCCAGCCTCGTGGAGCTTCCGCATTCGACTCCGAATATGCGAGATTTTGTAATCGATATTCGCTTCCACAAACGTCGGAGACGCGTTAAGCGGCTTATTCCCGTCGTTCAGTAGAAACTCAAGTATCGTGTCGTCGGCGTGAGTCATCCACTCCACCCGAGGCCGGCGCATTGAATCGTTGCCACGCGGATCAGGGTGTTAGTTCGATTGGTTACAAACTTGTACCGTATCATATGAGACATTATAGCGTATCATTCCATACACTAAATTTAATATCCCCGAACCCACACCCTACGCTCACGGACCCACTCGGCCGTCGTCGACGACGTGCCGTGCCTGAAAAGGACGCGGGCCGCGCTGCGCCAACAGCCGGCCCGTGTGGGGTTCCGTGTCCATCCACGAAACCCATGCACACCGACTCGACGCGGGGGCTTGAAACTCCCGTCCGAGACGCGGCATCGACTCTGACTGACGAGTACCCGGCAGCGCTCGCGACGCTGATCCGCGCCGACCGCGCGAGCCACGACGTGGCGCAAACGACGCTCCGCGAGTTCCGCGGCGAGGTCGATCTCTACCCCGGCGGCCGATGATCGACGCGACGGCCACCCCGTCCGGAACACCATCCGGAACCACCAAAATCCGGGGACGGTACAGGGGCCGGGACCATCCGGAACCGTTCGGAACCGTGCGGGCCACAGTAATCCGTGCGTCGGGGCGACTCCGACGCATGCCCGTTCACGACGGCGCGACCAGCACCGCGCGACGACTGACCGATGACGACTGACGACACCACCATGAGCGACGCACATACCCAGCCGACAGACGAGCCGCACAGCGACGAGACCACCTGGTACGACCTCCTCGGGTTCCAGCGCGACCTCCTCCTGGTCGCCGCCGAGGTCGAAGGCGAGGAGCTGCCGAAGGGACTGACGCTGATGAGCCGCCTCGAAGACCGGTACTCCGACCCGATCAACCACGGCCGGCTGTACAGCAACCTCGGCGACCTCGAAGAGGAGGGCCTGATCGAGACGGAACAGTTCGACGGCCGGACGAACGCCTACCGAATCACCGATCGCGGTCGCGAGCTACTGTCACGAGGTCGTGACAGTCTCGATTCCGCACTAGAAGGTGAGGGGGTGGACGAATGAGCCCGACCGTCGACGTCGAAGTCCGCCGGAACCGCCACGGCTCGGTGCTGGCGTACGCGGACCGCGACCGCGCGGCGCGCCTCCTCGCGGACCATCGGGCCGTGCTCCAGTCGCTCTACGACCTCGTCGACCGCCGGCACGGGTCGGACGGCGAGACCGTCGCGCGCCTCGCTGTTCGCGAAGACTCGCGAATCGTCGACGAACTCGACCTCCGGGACCGGTTCCGGCGCGACCTCGAGGCTGACCGCGCGATCGCGCTCGTCGAGGACCTCCGGTACCACGCCGGCGAGCGCGAGCTCGTGACTGACGGCGGAACCGATCTGTGCGGAGACGAGAGCCGCTTCTTCTGGACTGGTGAGGAGTGTCCGGACTGTGGCGGGGACCTGGAACAGCAGGACGAACACAACGTGATGTGCCTGACCTGCGAGGCGGTCTTCCAGCACCTCCTCACGGAGAGCGAGCATGTCCTGCACACTCCTGAACGTGACGAGAGCGTCAGGAAGCCCCGGGCCGTGACGGATGGTGGCCCGGAGTCCGAAAAGAACTGGATGCAGAGCCTCCTCGGGGCAGCGAGCCAATTCGAGGAGGAACACGACGACTTGGAGGTAATCCTTGAGGGAGCGATCGGCTTCCACACGTTCTATGTCGCGGACGGAGACGATCCGACTCGTGGCGTGAAGACCGCCCTCTACAGCGGACTCAACGATCTCCTAGAGGAGGTCAGCGTCGACGCCGATACCGTTCGGCTGAACCACGGCGCTGTGACGCCGGAAACCGTTCGCCAGGAGACGGTGGACCAGATAGCGGAGTTCACGTACGTTCCCGAATCGCTTGCAGAATCCATCGGTGAGAGCGTCGAGGAACGCGTTCGGCAGAACCTGAACGGGGAGGATTCTCGATGAGCCGAAAGGGCTCCTCGCCGCCCGCGAACCCGTCCGATCTCTCCCCGCGGCAGGCCCGCGACCGGTTCCTCGAGAAGCGGTCGATGGAGAACTCGGCGAAGACGATCCGGAGCTACAACAACCGCCTCACCCGGTGGGTCCACTGGTGCGAAGAGCGCGGCGTCGAGCGCGTCGGCGACCTCTCCGGCTGGCTGTTCGACGAGTACGAGCGCCACCTCCGCGCAGAGGAGAACGCCCCGGCCACGGTGAAGGGGAAGATGACCGCCGTCTCGCAGGTGGTCCAGTACCTCGCGACGATCGAGGCCGTCGACGAGGACCTCCCGGAGAAGGTCCACGTCCCGAAGCTCACCCGGTCGCAGGAGACGAGCGACACGATGCTCGACACCGAGGACGCGAAGCAGCTCCTCGAGTTCTACCGGAACGATCCGGCCCGCTTCGGCACCCCGCCGCACGCCGTCCTCGAGGTGTTCTGGAACACGGGCTGCCGGCTCGGCGCGGTCGTGGGGCTCGACCTCGCTGATTACGACCCGGAGAACGGGTATCTCGACTTCAACCACCGGCCCGAGTCGGGGACGCCCCTCAAGAACAACGAGCAGGGCGAGCGCGTCGTCCGTATCTCGGAGCCAGTCGTCGACGCCCTGGACACGTACATCGCTCGCGAGCGATCGGACAAGCGCGACGAGTACGGTCGGGAGCCGTTGTTCGCTGGCCGTCAGGGGCGCGTCACGGACACGACGATCCGTTCGTGGACGTATCAGGGGACACAGCCCTGTCTCTACATGGAGTGCCCGCACGGGCGTCGTCGACGGAACTGCAAGTTCACGGAGCGCTCGCACGCCTCGAAGTGCCCCTCCTCGCGGGCGCCCCACCACATCCGGACGGGGTCGCTCACGTGGCACTGCGACCGCGGGCTCCCGATCGAGGTGATCAGCGAGCGCGTCGACGCGGACCCGGACACGATCAAGCGCTACTACGACAAGGCGGACCGGCACCGGAAAATGGCAGAACGCCGAGAGGAGTACACTGCGGACCTCGATATCGCCGGAATCGGCGATGAGGAGGACGACTCATGACAACGACACCGAAGACGGGTATCTCAGAGTACCGACATAGGGGATTTTTGAATTTGGTTCGTCCCTCCGGCCCCACTACCCTGTTCCTCAACCGCTGAGCGTGCCGAAAAGAGGCATATTAGCAGATGAATTATTATCCAGTTACGACAATTTAAGAACTGAGGTATCTCCTTCATCGATCGCACCCGCTGTCGTGTTCGGTGAATCGAATATCTATTCAGTAGGTATCGCTGGGAAGCGGCTGCCGAGTTGTTGACGAACAGATCGGACTCGGAATGGTCTGGCTGTTGATTGAATTGGCGTGTGGGCCTCTCGCAGTGGTGCACGTAAATATCGTACAAACCCGACAGTTTTGCAAGTGTCAATCTGGACCCGAGAGGCGAGTCTCCGATGTATGCATAACGAGCGGCCATTGAAGCCAATTAAACGTCTGCTACTGCTGGGTTCACGTTTTATAAACTCCCGCGATCTGCCACGGGCAATAGCTTTCGGAGATACCGGTCGATTCACTGCGGGTAAAAAGGTCATTAACAATACATTACCACACATATCATCGAGGTGAATGTTTGAAAAACTCAGAATGTTCGAGGCGATCCGCATCAATCCGACGCACCTTGCCCTCGCAACCGTTGCAGGAACGTTGGCGGTCGGAATAGCAGCAGAGACGGCGACTTCAATGGCTTACGTCGGTGGCGTCTTTGTCGTTGCAGGATTTCTCACCGGACTCGTGGCACCGCTCGGTGGCGTCACCGGCCTCGTCGTCTACGACCTCTTCCAAGGGACAGTCGGGTATTCGACGCTGGGTACGGCGGCGTGGATACTGGTCTTTACCGGGTTGGTCGCGTGGCTCACTGGGCCAATAGCTACCACGTCTGAGAGACTTGAGCTCCGATCGATACGCCGAACGGTACCAGCCGACATCGGGGTGCTCATGATCGCTGGAATTCACGCGACGGCATTTGCGGCGTGGCTGGTGATGCTGCTCGGATGGCGTCGCTTCTACACGGCCGCGCTCGGGTTCCTTCCCGGGGTCGCCGTGGCGATAGGGGTCTGTACACTCGTACTGGTTACTGTGGTCGTTGTACGGTCTCTTGACCGGCTTCCGGATCGAAATTACACCTTCGACCTCGGCTCGCTCAACCCGGCGGCACCCGACCGAGGCCGCTCTGCGAAGCGCAGCACTGCGGTGACTGCCGGTGCATTCGTTATCGGTACCGGATGGTTGGGAGGAACGTTTGCATTCGACATCTTCGTTCACGACCTGGGGATCTTCGCGACGGCGGACGAATTCCGCGCTTTCGTCGCCGAATTCCTCGGTACCAGTTCGCCGATCGCAGCCGTTGGGACGTCTCTCCTCGTCAGCGTGTATCGATACGGTGAACTGGCAGTGCTCCTCTCGGCACCACTCGCGATGCTCGCTCTCTGGGGGTGGTGCAACTATCACAAACTGATATTGTCGTCCACGATCCGTAGCATCAAAACGATCAGTGGGGGATCGACCTAATGACCGATGATCAGCACGGAGCGACCGATTCTGTGCTAACCAGACGGAGATTTTTCACGGCTCTCGGGGGCACAAGCCTGGCAGCGACGGTCTATGAATACGGAATCGGTTCCGACAGATCGCTTCAATCCGCCACGGAGACGCAGGATAGCAGGCATCCGGCGTCCCAATACCACATCGATGTGATGACGGCTATCGCTGAGGCGGTGTATCCGTCGGCTGTCTCCGTCGAGAGTTCATTCATCGAGAGCCGTGTATTCGGCAGGGTCGAACCGAAACCGAATCATTTTGAGAATCTCCTGACCAGTATCGAAGCGGTCGACGGTCATTCCAGAGCGCGGTTCGGCGGCGCGATCCCCGACATATCGCCAGGTCGCCGGCGGAAAGTCTTGCAATCGATGGGTGTGACGGCGGTACATCCCAACGCCGACGGGACGACTGCGGAACAGGTTCGCTTCTACGTCGTGAACGACCTGCTGTACGCGCTGTTTACCTCCCCTGCTGGAGGCGAGCTGATGGGAGTCGACAACCCTCCCGGGTATCCCGGGGGGCGAGACGCCTACCAGCGAGGGCCCGACGGAGGTGAACGATGACGGGAGCAGACGACCGATCGCCGACCGACGCCGATGTCTGTATCGTCGGAGCTGGCCCGGCCGGAGCGGTCACAGCGTACGACCTTGCGCGGCGAGGACACGACATCGTCGTGCTCGAAGCGGGCGAGCGATTGACTCCCGAGGACCATCACCGACGGATGGAGATGTGGCTGCGCCCAGACCTCGAGCGTAATTCGTTTTGGCTCGATGGCGCGCGGGACGCGTACACGTCTACCGGTGCGATCGATGCGCGGCTCAACGAGACACGCGTGAAAGCAGTGGGTGGCACGTCTGTGCACTGGGACGCAAACACGCCGCGGCTTCACGAGGAGGACTTCGAAATGAACACCCGGTACGGGGTGGCGAAAGACTGGCCGATCAGCTATGACGACCTCCAACCGTATTACGTGCGCGCCGAGCGAGAGATCGGCGTGTCGGGTGCCGACGATAACCCACACGGACCGCCGCGGAAAGAGCCCTATCCGATGGAAGCGTTCCGACCGAGCTACTCGGATTCGCTGTTTGCCGAGGCCTGCGCGGAACTCGAAATCACGATGGCGTCCCAACCGAAGGCGATCAACTCGGAATCGTACGACGATCGCTCCGGATGCGTCGGATACGGGGTCTGCAATGCCTGTCCGTCTGGAGCGAAGTACAGCGCGGAAGTCCACGTACGGAAGGCAGAGGCGGAAGGTGCGCGGATCGTCGATCAGGTGCAGGCGCTCTCCGTGGAACACGACCAGACGGGTGACTACGTGGAATCGGTCGTCTACGCGACCCCTGATGGACGCGAGTATCGTCAAGAGGCCGATCAGTTCGTCATCGCGTGCGGCGGGATCGAAACCCCGCGGCTGCTGTTGTTATCGGACTCGATCGCGTTCCCGGACGGATTGGCCAACTCCAGCGGCGCGGTCGGTCGATATCTCATGGATCACCCCAATGTCACGACGACGGCAACGCTAGATGAGCCGACGCGACAGAGCAACATCGGGTGGGTCTCCAGTCGGAGTGACCAGTTCTACGCCCGCGAGAGCCCCGGCCCCGGAAGCTATCACCTCACGTTCAGTAACACCGCGAAGGTAACATACGGCGGCGCACAGGACAGACGGGCGCCGACGTCTCCGTCGCAGATTCTCGATATTGTCGGGAATCCGACACCAGACGCGCTCGCCGAGCTGGCAACGGATCCGTTGAACGAAACCCCATTAGGCGACAACCTCGACCTTCCCACGACCGATGGGCCGCCGTATCCAATCTCGATACGGGGTGCGGGTGAGATGCTTCCCCGATCCGACAACCGTGTCATGCTGGATGGGTCACGGACCGATAGCCACGGCCGGCCAGTTCCGTCGGTCGACCTCTCTGACGGCGAGCACGAACAGGAGACGATGGAGCACTGTCTAGGGGTTCAAGAATCCGTGTTGACGGAGCTCGGGGCCGAGATTACTGGAGTGTCAACACTCGACGGACGAGGGATGAGCACTCACCACATGGGCACGACGCGAATGGGAACGGATCCGTCCGACAGCGTGGTGAACAGCGAGTGTCGGACGCACGACCTCGAGAACCTCTGGATCGCGTCGTCGAGCGTGTTCACGACCGGCGGCGCGAACAACCCAACTCTCACTATCATTGCCCTCGCGCTGAAGGCGGCAGAGCACATCGACGATCAGCTGTGAGCGTGACCGGCGGGCCCGATATCCCTGCCCATTCAGTCTGGAGAGGACGGAAGAGCGGCAGGACACCGCCGTTATCGTCGCCGTCGTCGGTCCCGTTTTCACCGGTGGTCGCGTTGCCGCCGTGAGAAGTGCCGCCATCGGTCTCATTCCCGCCGGCTCGGGTGCGAGATACGTCTCCCGACGAGTCGCTCTCGTTCCGCCCGTCGCCGCCATCTGCGAAGATGTCTATCTGGGTCGTCTCCTCATGGGTGAGCGCGTCGAGCAGGACAGTGACTCCCCTCGTCGCCCGGGTTCATACTCGCCCGGTCCCGCGAAATCGTAAAATCGTACCGCATCGCCATCGGCTCGCGTACGTTAGGCTCACGCAGCCTATCCCGCCTTCGGCTCGAGCGGAGGCATTTCAACCGAAACGCGGCGATTTACAACACGTCGCCGATCCGCACCGGTTCGCCGTCGAGATCGGGCTCCTCGGCGACGATCTGCAACACCTCGTGGTCGGTGACGTCGCGGTACCCCTTGCCGGTCGCCTCCTCGATCAGGTCCTTTTCGAGCTGGAACTCGGTGCCCTCGTAGACCACGTCGACGCCGTCGTCGGTGAATGTCAGGTCGGTACTCATGCGAAGCGGTAGGCCGCGACCGGATAAAAGGGGCGTGACACGGTCCCGATCGACCCGAGACGCCGTCGATCGCGGTCGGCGGGCGACGGTCTACTCGTCGTCTTCGTCGTCTTTCATCTCGGAGAGGCGCCCGACGAGGTCGTCGGTCGACGCGCCGCCCTCGATGGAGACCTCGCCGTCGTGGTCGTTCTCGTGGACGTTCACGGCGCCGTCGTCGTCGGTGTCAACGTCCTGGTCCTTCTGCTCGCTCTCGTCGTACGATCCGAATCCCATGTCTGACCCTTCAGCGCCGCCCTGAAAAGGGTAGTGACACCGCGGCCGTTCGGCAACGAGCCGCACGCGCGTTCCCGTCGACCGCCCCGTCACCGTCCGACGCCCGTCGGACGACCCCACACGGTTTATACGGGCGGAGGGAGTTCTCCCGGTGTGTCGCTGAGGGGAGGCGGTCCGATAGAGGAGCTCGCCGTCCCGTCCGGGACGACCGTCGAAGAGCACGATCTCGTCACCGACGGCGACGTGCTCGTCGGCGGCCAGTCGACCGTGGAGTTCGGACTCCGCGGCCGCAACGTCGCGCTGGGCGAGCGCGTGAGCGTCGAGAACGACATCGAGGCTGAGGGCGACTGTCGGCTCGACACGTGGTGTTCGGTCGACGGCAACGTCCTCGTCGGCGAGGACGCGTATCTCGGCGAGCGGGTGACCGTCACCGGTCGCCTGATGGTCTCCGGGGACCTCGACATCGGCGACGACGTGACGATCGAGGAGGGGTTCGAGGCGAACGGGTGGATCGTCATCCGGAACCCCGTTCCCACCCTCGTCTTCTACTTCATCGTCCTCTCTCAGCTCCTGCGGCTCGGTGAGACCGACGCGGCCGACGACCTCGCGGAGGCGCTCGCAGACGGCGAGGAGGTGCGCGACCCCCTGCTGGTCCCGCGCGGCGGCGAAATCTCCGACGACGCGTGGCGCGTCTCGACGCCCGCCACGGTCGGCGACGACTGCCGCCTCCACGGCAACCTCCGCGCGGAGTCGATCCGCGTCGGCGAGCGCAACGAGGTGTTCGGTTCCCTCCGCGCCCGCGAGGGGATCACGGTCGGCGCCGACACCACGATCCACGGCGACGTCACCACTCGCGGCGGAACCGTCACGATCGAGGCCGGCGCGCGGGTGCTCGGCGACGTCTCCGCCGGCGACCTCGTCGTCCACGACGGCGCCGAGATCGACGGCACGCTCCGCGCCCGCGGCGAGATGAAACTCGTTCAAGAGACCGGTGGCGACGAGAGCGAGGGCGAGGAGGATGACGCCGACGGGGGCGAGGAGGATGACGCCGACGGGGGCAAGGACGAAGCCGGGAGACCCGACGAGTCCGGCGAAGGCGGGGAGGAGGGCGTGGACGCCGCCGAGGCTGAGGACGCCGACGAGGCGTCAGACGAAAGCGAGGCGTCGGGCAGTGACGATTCTCCGGCCGACGAGGAATCGGAACCGGATACGGGCGACGACGAACCGACGGCCGACGGCCCGGCGACTGAGACGGTGGAAGGGGACGGAACCGCTCGCGAGACCGAGGCCGACGGCGAGGGGTCAGACACCGACGCGGAAGCGACCGAGGAGCGAGACGCCGACGCGGAAGCGACGTAGCCGCAGCGCTTTGTGAGCGTGACCGACCGCGACTACCGCTCGACGGTCTCGCCGACGAACACGTCCTCGTGGAGCGTCTCGGTCACGACGTCCGCGAGCGTTCGGAGGTTCTCCGTGTCCTCGCGGTTGTAGGAGACGAGCGTCTCGAGCGCGTCGTCGTCGCCGCGCTCGTACTCGCGCCAGAGCCGGACCGCGTCCCGGCCCGAGATGTCGGGGCGGTCGCGCTCGATCCCGAGCTGCTTTTCGATCGGTTTCAGTCCCCCGGAGAGCCCGATCCGCTTGCAGGGGTACATGAGATCGAGGTGGGGCGTGTCGATCTCGATGTCGAAGGACGCCTCGAGGAACGGCACGTCGAACCGGGCGCCGTTGAACGTCGCGAGCAGGCTGGCGTCGGCGAAGCGCTCGCGGAGCCGCTCCGCGGTCAGGTCATCGCCGGCGACGAGCGTCGTGGTCTCGCCGTCTCGGTGGAAGCTCACCGTCGTCACCTGATTGCGATGCTCGTCCAGCCCGGTCGTCTCGATGTCGAAGAAGCAGGTCTCCGCGCGGAAGTTCTCGTAGAGCCGCCAGCGCTCCCCGCTTGGGAACGTGCGGTCGAAGTAGGCGGAGTCGCCGTCGTCGAGACGCGTCAGCGCCTCGGCGATGAACGACTCGATCCGGTCGGCAGTGGTCGAGCCGACGCCCGCGACGTCGACGGCGGGGTCGAACGACTCCCACGTGGTGACGCCCTCGCGCCAGAGCCGGCGCTCCGTCGTCTCGCCGACCCCCTCGACCGGGATGAAGCTGTTCTCGATGCGCATGTCCGTCCCGGAGCGACGCGCGGCTAAAAAGTCGGCGGGAGGCGACGGCGAGAACCGCCGCCGCCGGACCACGCCGGGGCCGAGCGGTGTTTAACTAGCGGCGGCCCCAACAGCCGGTGTTCATGTGCGGCCGCTACACCCTCTTCACCCCCGCCGCCGACCTCGAAGCGCGATTCGACGCCGACTTCGCGGGCGTCGAGCCGAGCTACAACTGCGCGCCCGGCCAGGACCTCCCGGTGATCGCCGACGAGGACCCGAGCGCCGCCACGCGGATGGAGTGGGGGCTCACCCCCTCGTGGGCCGACGAGTCGTTCGGCCTCATCAACGCCCGCGCGGAGACGGTCCGCGAGAAGCGGAGCTTCGCCGATGCCTTCGAGCGCCGGCGGTGTCTCGTCCCCGCCGACGGGTTCTACGAGTGGGTCGACGGAGGCAGCAAAGACGGGAGTCGCGGAGGGTCGGGCGGTAAGACCCCGTACCGCGTCGCCTTCGAGGACGACCGCCCGTTCGCGATGGCGGGGCTCTACGAGCGGTGGGAGCCCCCTGAGCCGGAGACGACCCAGACCGGACTCGGCGCGTTCGGCGGCGGAGCGGGGGAGGAAGGCGACTCGGACGACGGTAGCGGCACCATCGAGACGTTCACGATCGTCACCACCGAGCCGAACGACCTCGTCGCCGACCTCCACCACCGGATGGCCGTGGTCCTCGACCCGAGCGAGGAGGAGACGTGGCTCCGCGGCGACCCCGACGAGGCCGCCGCGCTGCTCGACCCCTATCCAGCCGACGAGCTGACGGCCTACCCGGTCTCCACGCGCGTGAACTCGCCCGGCGTCGACGCCCCGGAGCTGATCGAGCCGGTGGGCGGCGGTTAAAAAGACGCACGACGCGGACCGAGAGAGGTCGCCCGCTCAGGGCGCCACGAGGTCGACGACCGTCTCGTCGTCGACGACCACGTTGTACGCGCCCTCGTCGTCGTTCCAGAGGACCAGCCCGTTCTCGACGAAGACCACTGAGCCGTAGTCGGCCGTCCGGAGGTCGTCGTTGAGCACTGTCTCTCGCGTGCAGACGAGGTAGTGGTCGACCGTCTGCGAGCCGTCGCCGACGCGGTAGAGGGCGTTGTCGCCGTCGCTGAGGTCGTGGCTCAGCTTCACGGCGAGGTAGTTCACGCGGCCGGTGACGTGCTCCTCCGAGTCGGCCATGCGCGCGCAGCGGCCGGCGTTCGCCTGCACGTCGACCCGGCGCGTTCCGTCGGGGCGGAGGATCGCGTACGCGAACTGCACGTCGACGTTGACGAACTCGCCCGGCTCGTCCGCGGAGCCACGCTCGGCCGCCTCGTCGAGCCGGCGCTGGAACGGCGGGACCCCGAGGTCGTCGGCCACGTCGAACGACCACCCGCCGTCCGATGGGGTCGCGTCCGGCCACAGTCGGAGCGTGGGCGCGTACGTCTCGACGCCGCTCTCGGGGGTCGCGACCGCGCGCTCCACCTCGCGGAGCCCCATGGCGGTGTTGCGGTCGGCGGGCGCGAACGCGACGACGCTCCCGTCGTCGGCGAGCCGGTCGAGCGCGGCCTCGACGACCTCCGCCGGGTCGTCGAGCTCGGAGAGGACGTTCCCGAACACGACCAGGTCGAACTCGTCGGCGGCGCCCCCGTCGGCCTCGTCCCCCGCCGCTCCGCCGTCGAGTCCGAAGAAGGTCTCCGCCGTCTCCTCGTGGATCGTCGGTCGGAAGTTCCGCCCCGTCTCGTCGAGCAGCCGGTCGAGCACGTCCGTCGCCGCGCTCGGCTCGACGGCGTGGTAGTCGACCACCGCGTCGTCGGGCAGGTAGTCGTGGAGGCCGAGCGCGGGGCCGCCGACGCCCGCGCCCACGTCGAGGACGCGGAGGGTCCGGTCGAGCAGCCCGTTCTCGACGAGGTCATCGAGGACGTAGCCGATCGTCGCGTAGTAGGCCGGGAGATGGTAGACCGCGTACCCGAGCGCCGCGACCCGGTCGTACGCCACGTCGTTCCCGTAGAGGTAGTCGTCCTTCAGCCGGCGCACCGCCTCGCGCAGCTCGTCTCCGGACTCCCCGCGGTGCCAGTTCGCGCCGAACTCACGGACGAGCAGGTCCTCGAGGGCGAACGAGTAGCGCTCGGGGAGCGCGTCCGGCGCCCAGCCGGGGTCGGGGACAGGCTCCTCGGGGACGGGCTCGAAGGCGCCGTCCTCGCGCTCCCGGAGCCTGAGGTCGAACGCCTCCTCGCGGAGCGTCTCGCGGACGACCGCCGGGTGGGCGCCTCCCTCGATGTACTCCGCGATCTCCTCTGGGTCGATCGGTCTGACGTTGCGCAGGTAGTTGGCGTTGTTCCGGACGGCTGCTCTGTCTATCATGAAATCACTGGCGTGGTCGGTCGGCTCACTCGTGTCGCTCCCGCCCCTCGCGGTCGCCGCGGGCGCGCTCGTAGAGGGCGGCGAACGCCTCGGAGTCGGCGTCGGCGATCTCGCGGGCCGCCGCGGCCACGTCGTCGGCGCCGTCGAAGGCGCGCTGGATCTCGGCGTACACCGCGGGCGACCCCTCGGTGACCGTGTCGGCGACCTCGTCGAGCGCGGCCGAGACGGGCGTGTGGAACTCCTCCCGCACGTCCCCGCCGGCGAGCCGCCACGCGAGCACGGCCGCGTGCGCGCCGGCCTGCACCGTCTCCATCGCCTCGTCGTGCTCCGCGGGCGTCGTCTCGAACACCTCGTTGCCCCTGGCCTCGATCGCGGCCGAGATCCCCCCGACGACCGGCCCCTCCGCGTCGACGACCGCGGCGACGTTGCCGGGGACCCGCGGCGGCGCGAACAGCGGGTGGTAGCTCGCGCGCTCGCGGTCCGGCGCGTGCTCGCGCATCGCCGCGACCGCGTCGGTCATCTCGCCGGAGACGTCGAGCATCGCTCGCTCCGCGCGGGGCGCGTACGCCTCGACGGCGGCGGGGACCGCCGACATCGGCACCGCGAGACACACCGCGTCGTGGGTCGTGTCGCCGTCGGCCGGGACCGCCTCCGCGTCGCGGTCGGCGGCCGCGTCGGCGGCGACCGCCGGGTCGCGGTCGGCGAAGGCCACGGTCGCGTCGACCGGCGACTCGTCGGCCGACACGGTGTCGGCGATCCAGCGGCCGATCTCGCCCGCGCCCACCACGAGGAAGTCCATCTATCGTCGGTACGGAGGGGACGAGCGCCTTAAAAGGACTCGACTCGGCCGGCCGCGCGCTGCGGTTCGGGCCTCCTCCCGCGTCGCTCGCGGGGGGTCACTCCGAGTGTGACCGCCCGGTGCCGCCGAGGCCGAGGAGGCCGCCGCCGGGGGCGATCGCTCTCACGGCCGGGAACAGCGCCAAGGCGATGGCGAGCTCGAGGCCGCCGACGGCGAGGAACGCGGTGCCGTACCCGAACGCCTCGGTCGCGCTTCCCCCGATGAGGAAGCCCGCGAGGAAGCCGAGCGAGCCGAACACGTTGAACAGGCCCATCGCCGCGCCGCGGGCCTCCGGCTCGACGAGGTCCGTGACGAGCGCCATCGTCGCCGGGGCCATCAGCGCGCCGCAGACCCCGACCAGCACCATGAGCGCGGCCGCAATCGGGTAGACCGGCGCCGCGCCGACGCCGATCGTGACGACGCCGTACGCGATCGACCCCACCACGACGGGGAGGAAGCGTCCGATCCGGTCCGAAAGGGCGCCGAACGGGGCCTGCAGCAGCGCGAAGGGGACGAAGAAGAGCGCGAGCGTCGCCCCCGCGGCCGCCGCCGAGAGGCCGAACGTCGCCGGGTCCTGGAAGTAGTAGACCCCCACAAGCGCGAAGAACCCGGCCGTGAGCCGGTCGACGAAGCCGAACGCGAGCGGGACCATGAGGCCGCGGGTCGTCCGTGCTCGGGCGAGCACGTCGCGGAAGCCGACCTCGTTCCGGACGCGATCCGCGCCGGCGGCGCCCGTCTCGGCCGACTGATCGACGACGGCTCGCTCCGTGAGGGCCCGGTCGTCGACGGTGGCCGCGAGCAGGCCCGACCCGGCCAGTACCGCGGCGCCGGCGTAGACGGGATAAAACGCGTTCGCGTCGGCGAGCGCCCCGCCGACGACCGAGCCGACCGCCGCGCCGAGCCCGATCGCGACCCCCGCAGCCCCCATGTTGCGCCCGTTACCGCCGCCCAGGTCCATCAGCGAGGTGATCGCCAGCGAGAAGGCGCCGATGGTGAGGGCGCCGCCGCCGATCCGGACCGCGAGCGCCGCCCGGAAGCCGAACCCGAACTCAGGGACCATCGCGAGCGCGACGTACGAGGCTGCGCCCCCGAGCGCGCCGACGACGATCAGGGGCGCCCGCCGGCCGAGCGCGTCGCTCGCGGCGCCCCAGACGACCGCGAAGGTCACGAACGCGCCGAACTCCGCGACGAGGAACCACATCCCGGCGTCGATGCCGGCCGGCGCCCCGAGCGCGACGACCAGATCCGGCACTCCGGGGTATAAAAGGACCTGCGAGATCAGCACGGCGAGTACGACGCCGCCCAGCCGTCGTCGCTCGCCGCGGTCGTCCTCCGTCATTCATTTATAAAACGTGTCGGACGCTCAAAAGGCCGACGCTCGGGAGTGTGAGGCGTCGGACGCCCCGGGATCGCCCTACAGCGCCTCGTCGATCGCCGCCGCGACCGTCTCTGCCTCGTAGGTGTCGACCGCCTCGCCGTTCACGAAAATCGTCGGCGTCCCGCTGACGCCCATCGACTCGCCCTCGGACTTGTCGCTCGCCGACGCCTCCTCGTAGGCCGTGAACTCCGCGTCGGCGAGGACCGCGCAGGGGTCGGCGCCGCCCGGCATGGTGTCTACGCTGCTGCCATCACCGTATGCCCCCTGCGACTCGTAGGCCGCCTTGGCGAACTCGAAGAACGCCTCGTCGCCGTGACGGTCCCCCACGCCGCGAGCCGCGCTGGCGATCGGGACCGCCCACTGCTCGTCAACGGGGAGCGGGAAGTCCCAGTGCTCGTAGTGGATGTCGCCGGGCTCGATGTAGTCTTCGCGGATCGTCGGGAAGTGATCGAGGCTGTACGTCGCGCAGTGGCCACAGGTGAAGTCCTCGAACGCCTGAACAGTCACGTCGGCGTCGGGGTTCCCGAGGGTCGGTCGGTAGTCGAGGTCCGGGTCGCTCGGCTCCGTCAGGTCACAGTCGTATGCGCCGGCGTCGAAGCTCAGTCCGCCGCCGCCACCACCACCACCGCCGAGACACCCCGCCGCGCCGACGACGCCGACCGACGCCGCGCCCGCGAGCAGGGACCGCCGCGTGCGTTCCATACGCTCGCTGCGGTCGGCGCGTACTTAACGACTCCGCGCCGGGGCGGCGACGTTCCGCGTCCGAACGTTTTTGCCGCCGCCTCGCAACCCTGAGGTATGAGCGACTGGGACCTCGACCTGCGCGACGCCGAAGAGCAGATGGACGAGGCGTTCGCGGCCGCCGGCGACGTCGTCCTCGGCGTCCTCGACGGGACCACCGACTCCGACGAGTGGGTCCGCAGCGTCGACTACGGCAACACCCTCGTGTTGTCCGTTGACGGCGACCTCAACGAGCTCGCCGCGGGGTTCGCGCGCGAGGTCAAGGACATGGGCGGCGAGCTGATGCACTTCCGCGGGTTCCTCGTGGTCACGCCGCCCGGCGTCACCATCGACACCGACCGGCTGAGCGAGTAGTCGGCGTCCGGTCGCCGGTCGGGATCGGGCTCGTCCTCGCGTGGAGAACTCTGATCCCGTTTCTCGCCGTTGACACGAGCGCAAAAGGTATGACGCCGGGGTGAGACGAAGGTGACATGAAAGCCGTTGTACTTGCAGGGGGGTATGCGACCAGGCTCTGGCCGATCACCGAGACCCGACCGAAGATGTTCCTGCCGGTCGGCGAAAACACCGTTATCGACGAGATCTTCGAGGACTTCGAGGCCGACGACCGCGTCGACGAGGTGTTCGTCTCGACGAACGAGCGCTTCGCCGACACGTTCGCCGACTACCTCGCCGACAGCCCGTTCGAGAAGCCCACCCTCTCGGTCGAGGAGACCGTCGAGGAGGACGAGAAGTTCGGCGTGGTCGGAGCGCTGGCCCAGCTGGTCGAGCGCGAGAACGTCGACGACGACCTCGTCGTCGTCGCCGGCGACAACATGATCAGCTTCGATCTGGCCGAGTTCGCCGACTTCTTCGAGTCGAAGGGGACGCCGACGCTGGCCGCCTACGACGTGGGCGACCGCGAGCGCGCCAAGTCGTACGGGCTCGTCGAGCTCGACGGCGACGAGGTCGTGAACTTCCAGGAGAAGCCCGACGACCCCAAGTCGACGCTCGTCTCGATCGCGTGTTACGCGTTCCCCGCCGAGACGCTCCCCGACCTCGAGACGTACCTCGAAGAGGGGAAGAACCCCGACGAGCCGGGATGGTTCCTCCAGTGGCTCCAGAACCGCGGCGCGGTCCACGCGTACACCTTCGACGGCGCGTGGTTCGACATCGGCACCGCCGAGAGCTACCTCGACGCGGTCGAGTACGCCTTAGAGGGCGGGACGCTCGTCGCCGACGACGCCACGGTCGAGAACTCCGACCTCGGCGACGTGGTCCACGTCATGTCGGGCGCGACCGTCACCGACTCGACGATCGAGCGCTCGGTCGTCTTCCCGGACGCCACGATCACGGACTCGAAGATCCGCAACTCCGTGCTCGACGAGGGCGTCACGCTGGAGAACGTCGACCTCACCGGCGCGCTGATCGGCTCGTACACCTCGATAACCGAGGGCGACGGCTTCTAGCGCTCGATCGCCGGTCGCGGGAACCGACGCCAATCTTTCGACGCGCTACTCCACCGCGGAGCTCCCGGTCTGTCGGTGCGTGTGGTGGAAGCAGTCGAACGCGGCGTCGGCGTCGACCGCCGGATCGACCGGGTGGAAACACACCCGACGGTAGCGCTCGTTGTCGAGGAGGTTGACGACGAACCCGTCGTCGTGTCGCGACACCGAGGCGTACGGGTCGCCGCAGGCGGGACAGGTCTCGGGCGGGTCTTCGGGGACGTACATCGTGAGCGTCGTCGCTGGCTCCCGTTACGCACCGGCGGGGCAAAACCGCTCCGGCGGTCTCACGACCCGTTCCCGCTCTCGCCGCCGCCCTCCACGCCGAACGCGTCGAACAGCTTCCGGCGGACGGCCTCTTCGGTGAGGTTGAGCAGCGTCTCCCGGTTGTCGCCGCTCGACTCGATCCCGGTGAAGATGCCGAGCGGGATCTCGAGCGAGCCCTGCGTCGAGTGACCGGCGGCGTCGCCCATCTCGGAGAACGCCTCGTCGAGGACGTTGCCGATGTTCAGCCGAATGTCCTTCGAGCGCGCGGCGAGATAGATCGTGTCGTCGGCGATCCCCAACACGGCCGTCGTCGTGATCCCCTCCAGGTTGAGCAGGTGTTGGGCCGCCTGCGCGAGCGCCTCGCGGTCGCGGATGAACCCGGCCGTCGAGAAGAGGTGACTCCCCTGCACCTCGCGGTTCTGGATCGCCTCGGCGAGCACGTCCAGCGTCTCGGGGCTCATCGACGGCGACTCTACCTGCTCGAGCGTGTCGTGGTTCGCGAACGGATGGAGGTAGGCGGCCGCCGTCAGGTCGGCCGGCGTCGTGTCCCGCTTGAAGTCGAGCGTCTCGGCGCGGATCCCGTAGAGGAGCGCGGTCGCGACCGCCTCGGTCGGCGACTGGTCGAACTCCTGGAGGTACTTCGTGAGGATCGTCGACGTCGAGGAGACGTTGGTCCGCACGTCGACGAAGCGGGCGTCGAAGGGGACCTCCGCCTCCAGGTGGTCGAGGTAGATGTCGATGTCGACGTCGAAGTCGAAGCCGTCCTCGGCCGACTTCGCGAGGTCGACCGCGGCGACCGTCCCGTACTCCGCGAGGTCGGGCGCGTCCGAGCGCGCCACGAGGTCGATCCCGAGGAGGTTGACGAACGCGCGGTTCTCCTGGTGGCCGACGTCCCCGGAGTAGAGAATGTCTGCCTCGACGCCGAACGCGTCCGCGATCGCCTGCAGTGCGGTCGCCGACGCGATGGAGTCCGGCTCCGGGTTGTCGTGGGTCAGGATCGCCATCCGGCCGTCTCCGCCCTCGATGATCTCCGCGAGCTGGCGCGCCATGTACTCCAGCTCGCCGGTCTCCAACGACTGGAGCGCGCTGTCCGCGATCACCGTCGAGGGGTTGATCACCACGTCGGCGCCGCGCTCGCGCAGCTCGTCCTCGCTAACGGGGTCCGAGGCCCGGACGACGACGTAGTGGTCGCCGCCGGTGTCGCGCACCGCCGAGACGGCCGCCTTGTTGGCCTCGACGTCGCTCGCTAGGATCAGCACGATGTCCCGGTCGTCGAGCGCCTCGACCACGTCCGGGTCGGCGATGTCCTGCACGCGGGCGTTGAGGTCCTGGTCGCGGAGCGCTTCGACCCGACTCTCGTCGCGGTCGAGGATCAGCACGTCCTTGCCGCGACCGGTCAGGTCCTCCGCGACGGCGTGCCCGACGCTCCCACAGCCGAGGATCGCGTATCGCGTTCGCGCCGATCCGGATGCCCCACTACTCATTGCCCGTGATTTCCGCGGGACGACACTTAACGAGTGCGCTCTCGGCGCGAGGGGGACCTACCGCGTGGTCGCCGTCGAGGAGTCCCGCTGCCCGCGCCTGTTCGACGCTTCTTCCTCGTAGTCGTCGCCGCCCGCGCGCCGCCGGTTCCGGACGAGGCCGACGACGAGGATCGCCGCGCCGACGCCCCGAGCGACGAGCTCGTTCGTGACCGAGTACAGGGCGACGTCGACGCCGACGATCCCGAACGCAGCGCTGGCGGGGAGCAACACCATCCCGGGGACCGACAGCAGCACCGCGGCGGCGATGAGCGAGACGCGCGACCCGGACCGCACGTCGGTGTGGTAGTAGCCGATGATCGCGACGCCGAGCGCGTACACGCCGGCGAACACCGCGACGATCGGCGCCACGACCTCCGGGAGGAAGAAGCCGAGGTCGGCGAAGTCGGCGCCGGTCAAGACCGACCCCTGTCCGTCCGTCGTGCGGATCAGCAGGATCCCGGGCGAGAACACGAACGCGAACGGAACGAGGATCTTGTTCAGCGAGAGCAGGAACGCCTGCTTGCCGGTGTCGAAGGGGTCGGACTTCGCGATCCCGGCCGCGGCGTAGGCGGCGACCATCACCGGCGGCGTCACGTCGGCCATCAGCCCGAGGTAGAGCACGAACAGGTGGACCGCGAGGATCGCGATCCCGAACTCGGGGAGGACGGGACCGAGGAGCACGACGATGATGATGTACATCACCGTCGTCGGCATGCCCATCCCGACGATCACGGCCGCCAGACCGGCGAGGATCAACAGGAGGACGAGCGATCCGCCGCTCACGCTGATGATGAGCGCGCGGAGGCTGCCGCCGAGCCCGGTGATGCCGATGACGCCGGGGATGATCCCAGCGGCGGCGACCGCGACCACGACGATGGTCGCGGTCTTCGCGCCGGACTCCATCGCCTTCAGCACGAACGAGCCGAACTGACCGGCCCGCGACGACGCGATGTCGAAGTCGGTCCGCTCGTCGAACCACGCCGCCGCGTCGACCACGCCGTCGTCGAGGTCGAGCAGCGGCGCGTCTCCGCGCGGGTCCGCGAGGAGGAAGACGACGCTGATCGCCGCGATGATCGTCGGTAGCGAGGTGGCGGCCTCGCTGAGCGCGCCCACCGCGCCGTACTCCGCGGCCTCGGCGCCGTACGCGAGTCCGATCGGTGTCACGCCGAGCGAGACCAAGGAGACGACGAACAGCGCGTAACCGGCCAAGATGCTTCCGACAAGGTACGGACCCGTCCGCTCGTTGTAGGCGGCGACCATCGCGATGAGCGCCACCGTCGCGATGATCGTGAGCCACCCGGCACGCCCCACCGAAAGGCGGGCGATCACGAGGTAGTACAGGAGGAGTCCCAGCGGGACGAGGTAGAACCAGCCGCGGCGCATGTGGGGCCCGATATCGAGGAGCTGGTCGCGGTCGAGCCCGCCGATGCCGTACTTCGCGGCCTCGAAGTGAACCATCACCCACATTCCGAAGAAGAAGGCGATAGCCGGCAGCGTCGCGGCGATGACCACGTCGCGGAACGGCGTTCCGGTGTACTCCACGATGAGGAACGCGGCCGCGCCCATCACGGGCGGGAGGATCTGCCCGCCGGAAGAGACCGACGACTCGACCGCGCCGGAGAACTCGGGCGAGTACCCGGAGCGTTTCATCAGCGGGATCGTCAGCGCCCCGGTCGTCACCGTGTTCGCGACCGAGGAGCCGGAGAGCATTCCCATGAACCCGGACGCGACGACGCTCGCCTTCGCGGGGCCACCTTTCCGCGTGCCCGTGATCGAGTACGCGAGATCGATGAACCACTTGCCGGCGCCGGACATCTCCAGGAACGCGCCGAACAGGATGAAGATGTAGATGAACCGCACCGAGACGCCAACCGGCACGCCCAGGATCCCCTCGACCGTGTACCAGAGGTTCTGAACGATCTGGTTCCACCGCAGTTGGGAGGTGGCGAACGTCCGGGCCACCGGCAGGTCCCGCGGCAGCAGGTAGCCGTACTTGGCGTATAGCAGAAAGAGACTCACGAGCAGCGTCAGGAGGAGCCCGAGCGCCCGGCGCGTCGCCTCCAACACGAGGAGGATCGCGAGGACGCCCATCAGGTACGCGAAACTGTACTCGGTGAGGAAGCCGACCTCCGCGAACGAGAGCCACGGGACGATCTCTCCGAGCGTTCCGGCGCCGTTGAGGCCCCGCACGCGGATGATGTCCGTAATCTCGTCGTACTGGGTGACGTAGTAGGCGGTGGGGAACGTCGAGAGCAGGATCAACGCGAGATCGGACGGCGTGATCCGCGTGGACTCCTCGTCGACGAAGCCCCACCAGACCGCCCCCCGGACCGCCTCCGCGACTCGTGTCGCCGCCGAGTCACCGGCGCGCTCTCGGACGAGTGCTGGGAGCGCCCCGATCCGGCGCGTGATCGCTCCGGACCCGGTCGAGCCGGGGAACAGGAGGAACGCCATCACGAGCGCGAAGTTCACGTGGATCGCCCGGATCTGGAGCGACGCGAGCGACGCGAGCCGCACCGTGCCGAAGCCGGGGATGGTGAACTCGAAGACGAACCCGCGCGCGCCCAGCCACAGCTGGAACGCCGAAAAGAGGATACCGACGGCCGCCACGGCGACCAGCGGGACCCCCGTTAGCGATCGCCGGTTGTCGATCTCCTCGAATACTTGGTCTGCCGCCTCGGTCCCCTCTGCGTCAGGTTCGATGCCGTCTGATGTGTTCGTCGTCACAGTTGTGTCACCTTCAGGTGCTCAGTCACGCGTCCGCAGCTCCGCGTTCGGCGCGGCGACGGCGGCTACAGTCCCGGGAACAGCCGCCGTTCGACCGTCAGCTCGACCGCGCCGCCGTCGCTCATCCCCGCGATGTCGTACCGCTCGTCACCGACGATCAGGTCGTGGTCGGCGACGGCACCCGTCTTCAGGTGCAGTGTCGGGTACGATTCGGCCGGTGGGGCATAGACGTACCGACCGTCCCGGACCGTCACGTCCGCCCGCGAAGGGAGCCCGGCCCCGAAGGAGCTGAACTCCATCCGGGTCATGACTAGCTCGCCGTCTCTCGGGACGTACACGTCGCGAACGGTCGTCTTCTCGACGCTGTGCGTGTACTCGATGACGACCTCCGTCTCGTCTGAGACCGGGACAGTCATCAGTTCGGTGCCGTTCTCGGCAGTCACGACCAGCGTCGGTTCGCCGCCGACGGTGTCGACGGCGCCGACGCCGAACGCCACTCCCGTCGCGATCGTCAGGACCGCCACGAGGGCGACGATGAGGGCGGGTCCGCGCCCACCCAACGGAAGTCGTGACCGGAGGGGCACGTTACTCGAAGTAGCGGGCCGCGCCCTCGTGCAGTTCGATCGACATGCCGTCCTGCGCCGAGTCGACCGTGATGAAGTCCGTCTTGATCGACAGCTGGCCGAGGTTCTCGAAGATGGCCTCGGTGACCGCTTCGACCGTGTCGGCGGAGAACTCCGACCGCGTCGCGATCATCGCCTGCACGGAGACGGTGTCGACGTCTTCGTCGATGCCGTCGTAGGTGCCGGCGGGGATGGTGTCGTCAGCGAACCACGAGGCGTCGTCGCGGGCCGCCTGCCGCTCCTCGCCGGACATGTTGAGGATCTGGACGTCCGTGGTCGTCGCGAGCTCCTCGATCGCGCCGACGGGCCAACCGCCCACGACAAACGCGGCGTCCACGTCGCCGTCGCGGAGCTGGTTCGCCGCCTGCGTGAAGTCGGTGTTCTGCTCGTCGAAGTCGTCGGTGGTGAGCCCGCCCGCGGACTCGAGGATCTGGAGCGCGTTCACCTGCGTCCCGCTGCCCAGGTCGCCGGTGTTGACGCGCATCCCCTCGAGATCGGAGAGCGAACTCACGTCCGCATCGGGGTTGAGGAGAACGTGAATGGTCTCCGGGTACAGCGTCGCGACGCCGCGGAGGTTCTCCACCGCGGAGCCCTCGAACGCGTCGAGCGCTTCACCGTTACGGGCGAAGTAGGCGATGTCGTTCTGGATCATCGCGAAGTCGGCGTCGCCGTTGCCGAGGCTGCCGACGTTCTCGACGGAGGCACCGGTCGAGGAGACCTCGACGGGGAAGTCGGTGTTGTCCTCGATGACTCCCTCGAACTCGCCGGACAGCGGGAAGTAGGTCCCGCCCGTCCCGCCCGCGTGCCAGCGGATGACGTCGCCGCCGTCGCCGCCATCGCCGCCATCGTCGCCGTCACCGCCGTCGCCGCCGTTATCCGAACAGCCCGCAATGCCGACGACGCCGGCCGCGGCGGCCCCGCGGAGGAGCGTCCGACGATCTATACGTTCGCTGATTGGGTTGTCTGACATACGACACGTAGTACACAACCGTAGTTGATAACGGTTTCCCATGTCCGCGGCCGTCGCGGTTGGAGTGTCCCGGTTTCATCCGTCGGTTTCCGAACTGATCGACGCGGTCCGCCCGCCGGCGAATGAAAAGGCCTTTTACGTCGACACGGATACGACTGAGTGAGGGCCGGTAGCTCAGTTAGGGAGAGCGACGGACTCTTAATCCGTCGGTCGCGTGTTCAAATCGCGCCCGGCCCGTACCCTGAACCGCAGAGCGACGGCGATGCGGTGAGGGAACCGGACGGAAGCGATTTGAATGAGAGAAGTCGCAGCGCGAGCGAAGCGAGCGGCCGTCTTCGCGTCGTTCAAAATCGCGCCCGGCCCGCTTTCTCACCGAGCGATCCCGAGTCAGGCTGTTAGCGGCTGAGCTATTTATAAGTGACAGACCGGGAGAGTACCGAGCGACCCCGCTCACTCCAAGAACCGCGACTCGACGTCCCCGGACGGCATCATACACCGGTCCTTCTTGCCGAACCATCGGTATCGGTTGTCGGCGACGAAGTCGTAGACCCGGTCGCGGACCGATCGGGGGACGTACCGGAACGGGGAGAGGAGCCGGTAGGCACCCCCCAGTCCCGCTGCGATCTGGATGATCGCCGACGACTTCACGTAGCTCTCGCCGTCTTCGATCAGGACGACCGACTCGAGCTCGTCGCTCGGCAGGTCGTGCTCGGCGAGCAGCGCCTGCCCGGCGTCGGACTGAAGCGAGGCGAAGCGGTACTTGCCCTCCTCGTCGCGGGGGAGGACGAACTGCACGAACCCGCTACAGAGGTTACAGACGCCGTCGAAGAGGATGATCGACTCGTCGTCGGGGGGCTCCGTGGGCATCGCGTGCCCGAAGTAGGGACCCTCCGCAGTTCATGCTTCCGGTCGGTCCACAACAAGCTTATGCCGGGTCAGGCTGGAGTCCCCCTGAACGACGAGTCACGAACTCATGAATCAAAGCCCCTCCACCGGCAGTCCCCGATCGCGGGTCTCAGACGCCGTCGACCGGCTCTCCGCGGCGTTCGCCGCGCGGGTCGCGATCGATCTGCGCGCGCTCGCGGCCTTCCGGATCGGGCTCGGGGCGCTGTTGATAGCGGACCTCGCGCTGCGCTCGCGCTCGCTGACCGCCTTCTACACCGACTACGGCGTGCTTCCGCGCCGGGCGTTCGCCTCGGACTACTCGGCGAGCCACTCGCTGCACGCGCTCGTCGGCGAGCCGTGGGCCGTGGCGCTGCTGTTCGTCGGCGCGGGCGCGTTCGCGCTCGCGCTGCTCGTCGGGTACCGGACGCGACTCGTCACGGCCGTCTCGTGGGTGCTGCTGCTCTCGTTGCACGCTCGGAACCCGATGCTGTTGAACTCGGGAGACAGCCTGCTGCGCATGCTGCTCTTCTGGAGCGTCTTCCTCCCGCTCGGTGCACGGTGGTCGGTCGACGCCGTCAGGCGAGCGGACGCGCCGGAAGACGACACCGACGCCGGAATTGCGGGTTCGATCGGGCCCGCCGTGGCGACCGTCGCCGCGTTGGCGTTGCTTTTGCAGATGCTCGTGATGTACCTGACCAACGCCGTCCACAAGTACGAGGGCGACCTCTGGATGAGCGGCGAGGCGGTCGTCTACGTCATGCAGGCCGACCACTTCACCTACCTCCTCGGCAACCACATCGCCGAGTTCCCCGGCCTGCTGCGCGCGCTCACCGCCCTGTGGCTCGTGCTCCTGTTCGCGTCGCCGCTGTTGCTCCTGCTCACCGGGGTCCCGCGCGCCGCGGTCGCCTCGCTGTTCGTCGGCATGCACCTCGGAATGCTTGTCACGATGCCGATCGGTCTCTTCCCGGTCGTCGTCGTCGTCGGTTTCATTCCGTTCTTCCAGACGCCCGTCTGGGACGCCGCCGAGCGCGCCGTCGCTGGTCTCGGCCCGTCGACGCCGATCGCGCGCTGGCGTGCCGGGCTCGAATCCCGGACGAGGGCGCTCCTCTCGCTCGGCGCGTCGCTTCCCTCGCTCGGGGCGTCACTCCCCCGACCGACCGCGTCGGAGCGCCTCGCCGGCCTGCGGGACGCGGACCTCTCGGCGGGCCTCGCCCGCGGACGCGTCCTCTTCTCGACGGTGCTGCCGTACGTCTTCCTCGTTCTGGTCGTCCTCTCGAGCGCGCAGGCGGTCGACTACACCGAGGTTCCCGAGCCCGGCGAGGACGTCTTAGGCGCCGTCGAGATGGACCAGTCTTGGCGGATGTTCGCGCCCGATCCCACCCACACGACGCGGTGGTTCGTCGTCTCCGGAACCCTCGAAAACGGGACCGAACGGGACGTGTTCCGAGACGGGGCGGTGGATTTCGACCGCCCCGATCGCGCGGAGACCACCTATCCGAGCGCGCGCTGGCGGAAGTACCTCACCAACGTCTACTCGACCGACAACGAGAACCACCGCTCGTACCTCGCGAACTACATCTGTGCGGAGTGGAACCGCACCCACGAGACGGGCGTCGAGAACGTGACCGTCTCCCAGCTGTACGAGCGAACCGACCCCTACAACGGGACGGTCGAGGCCGAGGGGACCGTCGAGCTGATCGAGTACGACTGCTCGGGCGAGTTCGTCCAGAACGAGTGAGCTCGGCCCGTCTCGACGGGTACTGAGGCGATCGCTCTCGTCGTCCGCCATCGCCGACCGCACGCGTCACCGTGACGCGCGACCTGAGCGGGTGCCGCGCGACCCGAGAGAGCGCTGCGATGCTCGTCCTGATAATTTGAGTTATAGACTTTTATCCCTCACCGCAGTCGGCCGCGTATGGAGCCTCGAACTGAATCGGTTCGGACGGTCGTTCACGTCGGCCACGCCGGGGACCGGGTCCGGGAAGCGGCCGCGAAGTCGACGGTCGTGGACGGACCGGACCGCGTCGTCACCGTCGATCCCGCGGCCATCGAAGACGCCTCGCCGGAGCCGACCGACGTGGGGCTGATCGTCTGCGAGCCGACGCCGGCGTCAGGTGCCGAAACCCTCGTCGCGATCCGCGAGGCGTGTCCAGGCGTCCCGTCGCTCGCGGTCGTAGCCGACGACGCCGCGATCGACGACGCGCTCGCGGCCGGGGCGACCGACGTGCTGGTCCGCCGGGAGGGCGTCGACGAGCCGACGCTGCTCGCTCGCCGGATGGACACGGTCGCGACCACGCCGCCGCGGCCGCCGCTGGCCGCCGACGCGAACGGACGCCTGCTCGACGCGATCGACGACGCGTTCTACACCCTCGACACGGACGGCGCGCTCATGCGGTGGAACGACCGCTTCCGCGAGATCGCGGGGTACGACGACGACGAGTTGGAGGGGAAGCACGCGCTGGAGCTGTTCGCCGGCGCCGACCGAGATCGGGTCGGTGACGCCATCGAGACCGTGTTGGAGACCGGGACGGCCACCGTCGAGGTGGAGCTGATCTCGAAGGGGGGCGCGGCGACGCCGATCGAGTTCACGGGGGCCCTCGTGACCGACGCCGAGGGGACGCCGCGGGGCATCGTCGGCATCGGTCGAGACGTGACGGACCGCCGGGAACGCGAGGGCCAGCTGTTGCGGCTCCGACAGGCGGTCGAGACCGTCGTCGACAGCGCGCCCCTGACGCTGTTCGAGGTCGAGCCCGACGGGACGGTGTCGACGGTCCGCGGCGAGACCCTGTCGCGGCGGCTCCGCGGTCGGGTCGCCCCCGGAGACGACGTCGCGGAGGTCTTCGGCGACCGACCGCGGGTTCGCCGCGCCGTCGACGCCGCGTTCGCCGGCGAGTCCAGCCACGACCTCGTCGACCTGGGCGACGCGACGCTCGAGGCGTGGCTCCAGCCGCTGCTGGACGAGACCGGCGCCGTCAGTCGCGTGATCGGCCTGACCCTCGACGTGACGGAGCGGGAGGAGCGAGCCGGCATGCTCGATCAGATCCAGGCGAACGCCGGCGAGGTCATCTGGATGACCGCCCCGAACAAGGGGGCGATGGACTTCGTCACCGATTCGTACGAGACCGTCTGGGGGCGCTCACCCGGGACGCTCGACGAGGACGCCACCTCGTTCGTCGAGGCGGTCCATCCCGACGACCGCGAGCGGGTCGAGGCGGCGCTGGCCGAGCAGTGCGAGGACCCGGACGCGTACGAGGAGACGTATCGGGTGGTCCGGCCGGACGGCGAGGTCCGATGGGTCCACGACCGGGCGTCCGGCGTCTACGAGGACGGCGAGCTGACGCGTATCGTCGGCATCGCGACGGACGTCACGGTCAGGAAGCGCCGCGAGCGGGAGCTCCGGCTGAAGAACCGCGCCGTCGAGGCGGCGCCGGTCGGGATCGCGATCCACGAGGCGACCGGGGCCGAGAGACCGGTGACGTACGCGAACGAGGCGTTCGAGGCGATCACGGGGTACGGTCCCGACTCGATCGCCGGCGAGAGCCTCTCGGTGCTCGTCGGCGACGCCACGGACGGCGATCGCGTGCGAGCGCTCGAGCGGGCGCTCGAGGCGGGGGACCACCGTTCGCGGACCGCCGTGCTCCACCGCGCGGACGGGACGCCCTTCTGGGGGCGGATCGACGTCGCCCCCGTCGTCGGGGCGAGCGGCGACGTGACGCACGCGGTCGCGTTCGTCCAGGACGTGACCGAGTCGAAGGAGCACGAGCAGTCGATCGAACGACACCTGTCGGAGTTCGGCGAGGTGCTCGCGGAGGACCTCGGGGTCCCGCTGCGGGAGGCGAAGGAGCACCTGGACGCGGCGGTCGACGACGGACCGGGCGAGGAGCTCCGCCGGGCGACTCGGTCGATCGAGACCGCGATCTCGCTCGTGGACGACCTCGCCACCGTCCACTCGTTCTCGGTCGAACCACGACACCTCTCGGAGTCGATGCGGGAGTCGGCGCCGGGGGCCGCCGCGGGGAACGAGTGAGATGACCGACCGCCGAGCCCGGTCGGCCGGTCGATCGCCGGTCCGTGGGTGATCCCCGTGGAGCTCCCGGCGTCGGGGGTCGTCGTCTGCGAATCGAACAGGACGAGGGCGGACCTCTACGAACTGTGGCTCGACGACCGCGAGGTCCGGCGGGCGCTGACGCGGTCGCAGTTCGTCGAGGCGTTCGACGCCGGTATCGCGGTCGTCGTGGTGGAGCACTCGTTCGGCGACGGGGGAGCGGAGCCGGTACTCGAACGAGTCGGAGCGGAGGCGCCTCACTGCCGCGTGGCCGGGATCCGAGACCGGTCGACTGCGACGCCGGAACCGAGGTACGACCGCGAGATCGAACGGCCGGTGTTCGAGGCGGAGCTCGCCGACTCCGTCGAGTCGCTGTTCAACCGCGCGAATTATCACCTGCTGCTCGACCTCTACTACCGGACCACGGTCGTGATCTCGGCGTACGAGTGGCGAGCCGACGGCGACCCCTCGGACGACGAGCGGTACGGCCGCCTCCGCGACCGCGCCGACCGCATCCAGGACTATTTAAACGAGCTTCGGCCGCGGATGAGCGACGAGGACGTCCGCGCCGTCGCGCGGGGGATCACGATCGCCGACGTCGCCGACGCCGCCGACGGCGAGGCGTCGATCGAGAGCAAATACCGCCCCGACGCCTGCTCGCGGTGCGGACAGGACTGGAGCGAACCGATAGACGGCGGCGATTCGGCCGCGCGGCTGGCGGCGTACGTGTGGCGCTGCGTCAACTGCGGGCACGTCGACATGCGCGCGGACCCGAACCACCGGCACGTCAGCTCGTTCAGACGCTGAGTCGGGCGACGTCGCGGTTCCGCCGGTCGGCGGGGTCGACGAACGACCCCCGCGTTCACCGCGACGCGACCTTTTATCAGCGACGTCGCCGACGACGTACCCATGGCACCGCTCGACGACGCGACGGCACTGGTGACGGGCGCGAGCTCCGGGATCGGCGAGGCGACGGCGCACGCGCTGGCGTCTCGCGGCGCGAACGTCGCCCTGCTGGCCCGCCGACGCGACGCGCTGGAGTCGCTGGCGGCGGAGCTGGAGGCCGAACACGACGCGAGCGCGCTGGTCGTCGACGGCGACGTCCGCGACCGAGCGACGAGCGAGGCGGCGGTCGAGGCGGTCGTCGACCGGTTCGGCGGGCTCGACGCCGTCGTCTCCAACGCCGGGATCGGCCGGGGCAGCGACGTGGCGACGATGACGGACGAGGAGTACTTCGGGATGCAGGAGACGAACGTCGACGGGACGTTCTTCCTCACGCGGGAAGCGCTCCCGCATTTAAAAGAGAGCGAGGGGACCCTCGTCGTGGTCGGGAGCTTCGCGGGCCAGTACCCGCGCTCGTTCAACCCGGTGTACGCCGCGACGAAGTGGTGGGTGCGCGGCTTCGCGCACAGCGTCGCGGCGCAGGTCGGCGACGAGGGCGTCGCCGTCTCGGTCGTGAACCCCTCCGAGGTCCGCACGGAGTTCGGCAGCGAAGACGGCGAGCCGTTCGAGGAGCGGTTCGAGCCCGGGACGGTGACCGAGCCCGAGGAGGTCGCCGAGGCGATCGCGTTCGCGGTCACGCGCCAGGGGTCGTCCGCGCAGGAGATCGACCTCTTCCGCCGGGACAAGTTCACCGACACGCTGTCGTAGGGTCCGGACCGTCACTCGGCAGGAGTAGTGTCTCGACCGTCACTCGGCGGGAGAGTCGATCGGCGCGCCGCAGTCGGGGCAGACGTCGTCCGCCCGCGCGACCGCGAGGTCGCACTCGGGACAGAACCGACGGTCGCAGGCTGGGTCGCCCATGGCCGGGAGACGGAGCGCGCGCCGCATAACTCCGGCGGCGGTCGCGCCGCGCCTTTCGAACCGAAATTCCTTTTAAAACGCTGCGCGCCGATCCGGTGTGAGCAACGCGGACGCGGCGAACGGAGCGATCCGATCGCAGTTCTGGGCGCTCTACCTCACGCGGTTCGCCGAGGGGTTCGGCTTCATCACGCTGTTGACGCTGCTGCCGACGTACATCAACACGCTGGACCCGCAGGCGACGACGGTGCTGGGGGTCACGATCTCGGCCGGCTTCGTCATCGGGATGTACACCACCGGGTTCACCCTCGCGCAGACGGTCGCCGTGGTCCCGCTCGCGTGGGCCGGCGACCGGTTCGACAAGCGGCTCGTGCTGCTCGGCGTCCTCGGCGTCGGCGCGGTCGTCTACGCGCTCTTCCCGCTCGTCGACTCCTCGGGCACGATCATCCTCGTCCGCGCGCTGCAGGGGATCGTCGTCACCGGCGCCGGGCTGATGACGCTCTCGCTGGTCGGCCAGATCGCCGACGTCGGCACGCGGGCCGACAAGATCGGGAAGGCGAACGCCGCCTCCTTCGCGGCATCGATCCTGGGGTCGCTCGGCGCGGGCGCGGTGTACGACGCGGTCGGGTTCGGGCCGGTGTTCGCCGTCATCGCGGCGCTGATGGTGCTCGCGTGGACGGTCACGTGGGCGTTCCTCGACTCGGACCCGACCCGGGTCGAGGGGTTCCCCTTCGCCGACCTCGCCGTCAACCGCAAGATCGTCACCATCTCGACGTTCCGCGCGCAGTACGCCTTCGCCGTGACGATGGTGCGGACGTGGGTCCCGATCTACGCCGGCACGGAGCTGGCCGCGGGCGGGCTCGCGGTCGGCGCGACCGCGGTCGCGGTCACCGTCACCGCCGAGAAGGCGACGAACATGGTCGGCCAGCTGTTCACCGGCCGGCTCTCGGACGCCTACGGCCGCTCGCTGTTCGTCTTCGCCGGCGGCGGCGCCTACGGCCTCGTCGCGGTCTGTATCCCGTTCGCACCGGTCGCGGGCGCGTTCGTCGGCGCCGGCGTGACCGTCCCGCTGCTCGGCGCGCTGCCGCCCGCCTACCTGCCGCTCGTGGCGCTCTCCGGCCTGCTCGGCGTCGCCGACTCCTTCCGCGAGCCGGCGAGCATGGCGCTGTTCGCCGACGAGGGAACCGACGACGGCGGCGTCGCCTCCAGCTTCGGGATCCGCGAGCTCGTCTGGCGCCCCGGCTCGGTGGCGGGCCCGCTGATCGCCGGGTGGCTGATGGTCGAGGTGAGCATGGCGTCCGTCTTCTACGTCGGCGGCGCGTTCGCGGTCACCGGCGTGCTCGCCTTCCTCGCCGTCCTCGCCCACGACCACGGGAGGGCCGCGCTGACGGCGTGGTAGGCGGGAGAGCGCGACCGGCGGCGCCGCGGCCCGCCTACCGCTTCCGAAGCGCGGCCCGGTAGTGCGGCCCCTCTCCGGTCCCGTCGCGGTCGATCGCTTCTATCTCCCACCCGGTCCCGAGCGCCGCCTCGCGAAGTCGATCCGGCGAGAACAGCCTGAAGTGGAGCGTCGGGTCCGTCTCGCCGTCGTACGCGAACCACATGACCCGGTGCGCGAGCCCCGGCGTCGGGTCCTCGCGGTACCCGAGAAGGTCCGCGGCTCCCAGGTGGTTCGGGTCGTAACAGTCGACCACGGCGGTCGCGTCGGGCGTCGTCACGAACGCGAGGTCGCCGAGGAACGCCGAGAGCCCCCGCATCGACCCCGCCAGACCGATCTGTGTGCCGATCGCGATCGCGGACGCGAACCGGTCTCGCTCGAACGCCTCCCGGAGGGCGAACATGTCGCCCTCGCGGGCGTCCGCGACGCCGCGGGCGCGCATCGTCTCGACGAGCGCCGCGCTGGTCTCGACGGCGACCGTTTCGAACCGCTCCTGCAACCACAGCGCGTGGCGGCCCGCGCCGGCGCCGAGGTCGACGAGCGGCCCCGTCACCCGCGACGTCAGCCACGACCCCGCGTCGCTCTCGGGGTCGAACGCGTCGAAGTAGAACGCCTCGATCGGGTGGTCGCGCGTCGCCTCGCCGTCGCCCTGGCGGAGGGGAGCGGTCCGCTCGCCGCGGTGGTGATCGCGAACGGCGCGTCCGAAGGCGTCGGTCATGCCCTGGACGTGTCCTGCCGGTGTCAAAAGCGCCCCGTGAGAACGCCTCGCAGTCACACGCTCGCGGCCGCCCGCTCAGTCGTCGCTTTCAGCCGCCGTTTCGCTCGCTCAGTCGTCGCTTTCGGCCGCCGTCTCGCCGGTCGAGTCGGCGACTCGCTTCGTCTCGCTGTCCACGCTGACTCCCTCCCAGTCGTCGTCGGTGTGGAACCCCTCGCGCTCCTTCGCGCCCGGCGCGACGCGGATGAACTCCGCCCGGTCGCGGGCGCGCTCGACCGTGTGGCCGCCGCAGTACGACAGTCCCGATCGGATCCCCTGACAGAACTCCTCGGCGACCGTCGCGACCGGCCCCTTGTACGGTGTTAGCGCCTCGACGCCCTCGTCGGCGACGACGTCCGCCCCCTTGTCGTCGCGGTCCTCGGCGGCGGCGGTCGTCGCCATGCCGCGCGAGCGCTTGTACCGCGTGCCGTCGACCTCGACGACCGCGCCGGGCGCCTCTTCCGTGCCGGCGAAGAGGCTCCCGAGCATCACCGTGTCGGCCCCCGCCATCAGCGCCTTCACCGCGTCGCCGGAGGTCCGGATCCCGCCGTCGGCACAGGTCGTCACGTCCAGCTTCTCGGCCGCCGACGCGCAGTCATCGACCGCGGTCAGCTGCGGGACGCCGGCCCCGGCGACCTTTCGCGTGGTGCAGTGCGAGCCGGGGCCGATACCGACCTTCACGCAGTCGGCGCCGGCGGCCGCGAGGTCCTCGACGCCCGCGGGCGTCGCGACGTTCCCGGCGACGAGATCCGTCTCCGGGAACTCCTCGGCGATCTCCTCGACAGCCGTGATCGTCCGCTCGAGGTGTCCGTGGGCCACGTCGACGACGAGCGCGTCCACGTCGGCCGCGACCAGCGCGGCGCTCCGGGCCACGTAGTCTTCGTTGATCCCCACGGCGGCGGCGACCCGCTCGCCGGCGGCGGCCACTCGTTCGACCTGTGCGGCCTGCTCGTCGACGGTGAGGAACCGATGGAGGACGCCGAGCCCGCCCGCACGAGAGAGCTCGATCGCCAGCTCAGCTTCGGTGACCGTGTCCATCGCCGCGGATACCAGCGGCGTCTCCAGTTCGATAGTCGGCGTGAGCCGCGACGAGAGGTCCACGTCGCTCCGGCTGTCGACCGGCGACCGCTGCGGAACGAGCAGGACGTCCCCGTAGCTCAGTCCGGTTCGTAGATCGTTCATGCCCTTACCGAGTGGAGAGATACGCACTGATAAACCCCTCGCTGGTGGGCCGGACGGGGAGCGACGAGCGCCGCGGCTCGACCGCTCAGAACCCCTGCTCCGCCAGCGCGTCCTCCAGCGCCGCGAGGACGTACTCGACGTTCTTCGGGCGGGCGGAGTAACCCATACAGCCGATCCGCCAGACGTCGCCCTCCAGGTCGCCCAGGCCGGACGCGATCTCGAGGTCGTACTCCTCGAGGAGGTGATCGATGACGGCGCCGTCGTCGACGCCGTCGGGCACTCGTACCGCGTTCAGGCTCGGGAGCCAGTACTCGTCGGGGGCGTTCATCTCGAGCCCGAGCTCCTGGAGCCCGGCCTTCAGGTCGCCGGCGACGTCCCGGTGGCGCGCCCAGCGCTCCTCGATCCCCTCCTCGGCGACCAGTCGGAGCGCCTCGCGGAGCGCGTACACGTTCGTGATCGGCGCGGTGTGGTGGTACGCACGGTCCTCGCCCCAGTACCCCTCGAGCAGCGAGAGGTCGAGGTACCACGACCGCGGCTGTTCGTCCCGGTCGAGCACCTTGTCCATCGCACGGTCGTTGAGCGTCAGCGGGCTCGCGCCGGGCGGACACGAGAGGCACTTCTGCGGGCCCGAGTAGGCGGCGTCGATCCCCCACTCGTCGACGCGCATCTCGACGCCGCCGAGGGACGTGACGCAGTCGGCGATCACGAACGCGTCGTGCTCGTGGGCGATCTCTGTCAGCTCGGGGACGTTCGGCTGGAGGACCCCGGTCGAGGTCTCCGCGTGGACGAACCCGAACACGTCCGGCTGGTGCTCGTCGAACGCCCGCTCCACGTCGACCGGATCGAGGGGCTCGCCCCACGGCGCCGACACCTCGACGACCTCGCCGCCCGCGCGTTCCGCCATCGACTTCATCCGCCCGCCGAAGTAGCCGTTCGTCGGGACCAGCATCGTGTCGCCCGGTTCGACGAGGTTGCCGACGGCCGCCTCCATCGACGCCGATCCCGTCCCGGACACCGGGATCGTCCACTTGTTGTCGGTCCGGAACGTGTAGCGCAACAGCTCCTGGACCTCGTTCATGATCTCGACGAACGAGGGGTCGAGGTGGCCGACCAGCGGCGTGCTCATCGACTTGAGCACGCGCGGGTGGACGTCGCTCGGCCCCGGCCCCATCAGCGTCCGGTCCGGCGGCGTCAGCTCGCCGACGTCCGGCGTTTCGGCCTCTCGCTCGGTCAGCGCGGATGCGTCTCCCATGGAGTGCGCTTTCCGGAGCAACATGAAAAACACGACGGAACCCGAGAGCCGGGCCGGAGAACGACGCCCCCTCGCGGTCTCGCGGATTACTCGTCGTCGACGAAGTCCGGTTCCGTCCGCTTCTCGTCGCGTTCGGCGACGAGGTGGTCGACGAACGCGTCGAGGCCGACGTCGCCGCGCTGGTTCTCGAACCGGTCGCGGACCGAGACGGTGCCCGCCTCCTGCTCGTCGTCGCCGACGATGACCATGTACGGGAGCCGGTCGTCGTGGCCGGCGCGGATCTTGCGGCCGACCGTCCAGTCGCGGTCCTCGACCTCCACGCGGAAGCCGGCGTCCTCGAGCTCGTTTTTCACGCGGTGCGCGTAGCCGAGCGTCTCGTCGGAGACGGGCAGAATGCGGACCTGCTCGGGCGCGAGCCACAGCGGGAAGTCGCCGTCGAAGTGTTCGATGAGCACCATGAAGAAGCGCTCGTAGCTCCCGTACAGCGCCCGGTGGATCATCACCGGCTGGTGGTCCTCGTTGTCCTCGCCCGTGTAGGTGAGGTCGAACCGGTCGGGCATGTTGAAGTCGAGCTGGACGGTGGGGCCGTCCCAGACGCGCCCCAGCGCGTCCTCGAAGCCGAAGTCGATCTTCGGGCCGTAGAAGGCGCCGTCGCCGGGCTCGACGTCGTAGTCGTAGCCGCCGGACTCGAGCACGTCGCGGAGCTGTTCCTCCGCGGACTCCCAGATCTCGTCGCCGCCGACGGACTTGTCGGGGCGGGTCGCCAGCGCGACCTCGACCTCCAGGTCGAGCGTCTCGACGACCTCGAAGATCATCTCGATGACGGACTC
>NZ_AOJH01000085.1 GCF_000337355.1 Halorubrum kocurii JCM 14978
CAGAGATGTGTATAAGAGACAGGTTCTCGAAGTAGCGCTGCGGGAGGTCGCGGTACGACCACGACTGCTGGTCGAAGATCGTCGCGTGGCCCGGGCAGTTCATCGGCTTGAGCCCGTACTCCTCGTCGTTGACGTCGAGGAGGAACATGTCGTCCTTGTAGTTCTCGTAGTGGCCGGACTGCTTCCACAGCTCCGTCCGGAACACGTGCGGGGTCTCGACCTCCTCGTAGCCGTGCTCGCGGTTGAGCTCGTTCGCGAAGTCGGAGAGCTCGCGGAGCACGGTCTTGCCCGGCGGGTGGTACAGCGGGAGGCCGGGGCCGGTCACCGTCGGGATCGAGAAGAGGTTCATCTCCTGCCCGATCTTCCGGTGGTCGCGCTCCAACGCCTCCTCGCGGAGTTCGAGGTGCTCCTCGAGGGCGGACTCGGAGTCGAACGCCGTCCCGTACACGCGGGTGAGCGTGTCGTTGTCCTCGTCGCCGCGCCAGTAGGCGGCCGAGACCTCGAGTAAGGTCGCCGCGCCGACCTCGCCCGTCGACTCAACGTGGGGGCCCTGACAGAGGTCCCGCCAGCCGTCCTGCACGTAGAAGGTGACCTCCTCGTCGTCGGCCTCTTCCTCGAGGATCTGCAGCTTGTACTCGTTGTCGGCGTAGATCTCCTTGGCCTCCTCGCGGGACCGGACCTCGCGCTCGATGTCGTAGTCGGCCGCGATGATCTCGTCCATCTCGGCTTCGATCGCGTCGAGGTCGTCCTCGTCGAGGTCCACGTCGGTCACGTCGTAGTAGAACCCCTCGTCGGTCGGGGGGCCGATCGTGAGCGTCGCCTCGGGGTGGAGCCGCTGAAGCGCCTGGGCGAACACGTGGGCCGCGGAGTGGCGCAGCACCGTGAGATACTCGTCGGACTGGTCCGTGACGATCTCGATCCGCGCGCCGTCGTGGACTTCCGCGTGCTTTTCGACGAGTTCGCCGTCGATCTTCCCCGCGACGGTGTCGCGACCGAGCCCGGGGCCGATCTCGAAGGCGACGTCCTCGACTGTCGCCCCCGCCGGAACGTCCAGCTCTGATCCGTCCGGAAGGACGACCGTCACGTCGGCCTGCGCATCGGTCTCGCTCATACCTCTTCGGAACCGGACGAGGGGCATAAGTTTGTTCGATCCCCGGGAGGCCTTCACGCCCTCCCGAGCGGCGGTATCTCGCGGGGCCGATCGCCCTCCGATCCCGGCAACCCCCGCCGCCGCCGGCGACAAGGGGCGACCGACGCGGTCATGGAAACACACAAAAGAGCCGGCAACGATTGCGGCAACATGACGACCCATCGGGAGCCCCTGTCGTCGGTGATGGAGACGATCGGGGAGACGCCGCTCGTCCGGGTACACGACTCGCCGGACGAGGTGCCGGTGTACGCGAAGCTGGAGGCGTTCAACCCCGGTGCGAGCATCAAGGACCGCATCGGGAAGTACATGCTCGAACGCATGCTCGAACGCGGCGACGTGGGGGAGGGCGGTACCGTCGTCGAGCCGACCGCCGGCAACACCGGGATCGGGCTGGCGGTCGCGGCCGGGCAACTCGGATTAAACGCGGTGTTCGTCGTCCCGGAGCGGTTCTCGGTGGAGAAACAGCAGCTCATGCGCGCGCTCGGCGCCGAGGTGGTCAACACCCCGAGCGAGGACGGGATGGGGTTCGCCATCGACCGCGCCCACCAGATCGCCGAGGAGCTCGACGACGCCGTCGTCCCGCAGCAGTTCTCGAACCCGCTCAACGCGGAGGCGCACTACGAGACGACCGCCCCCGAGGTCGACGAGGCGCTGGACGGGGACGTGGGCGCCGTCGTCGCCGGCTGCGGAACGGGCGGGACGCTGATGGGGATGGCCCGCTACTTCCGCGAGCGGGATCCCGACACCCACGTGGTCGCCGTCGAGCCAGCCGGCTCCGCGTACCGCGAGTTCCTCGGCGAGGACGTGGCCCACGAGGAGTACAAGACCGAGGGGATCGGCACCCACGACATCGAGCGGAACGAGCTGTTCGACCCGACCCTCGTCGACGACATCCGGCCAGTCCCCGACCGCGCCGTCCACGAGGAGATGGGCCGGCTGGCGGCCGAGGAGGGGCAGCTCGTCGCCTCGTCCGCCGCCGCGAACGCGATCGCGGCCAAGCGGGTCGCCCGCGGGATCCGAGACGGCGAGATCGACGCCCCTGGCGAGACCGTCGTCACCGTCTTCGCCGACTCCTCGGAGCGATACCTCTCGAAGGGGCTCTACCGGTCGTTCGAGGAGTGGGAGGGGTAGGGAGAGTCGCCGGGTCGACCGGGCCGCCACTTCCGACCGGGACGCGTCTCCGGGCCGCCACTTCCGACGGAGAGGATCGACTACCCGCGCAGCCGCCCGTGTTCGACCTTCATACAGCGGTCTTGGACCACTTCGATCCCGTCGGCCTCCGCCGCCGCGGCCGCCTCGTCGTGGCTGATACCCAACTGGAGCCACGCCGCGTCCGCGTCGCCGCGCTCCGCGTGTCGCTCGCGCACGGCGTCGAGTATCTCCGGGACTTCCTCGCTCGGGCGAAACACGTTCACGAGATCCACGTCGGCCTCGACGTCGGCGAGCTCGTCGTACGCGGGCTCGCCGAGCACTTGGTCGGCATAGGGGTTCACCGGGATCACGCGGTACCCGTGGCGCTGGAGGTACGCCGGGACGTCGTGCGCGGCTTTCCCCGCCGTCGTCGAGCAGCCGATCACGGCCACGGTCTCGGCGTCGAGCAGTCGGTCGAGTCCCTCGTCGTCGGTGATGGGCATGGCCGTGTCTACGCGGTCGCGCGGATTAAAACACGCGGGGGGACAGGCCGGCCGGCACTCTCGCACCGACCGCCGGGTCAGGCCAGCCGGCACTCTCGCACCGACCACCGGGTCAGGCCAGCCGTATCTCCGGCTCGCCGTCCTCGGGAACCGTGATGACGCCGTCGAAGAGCTGTTTGAGGGTGTTCATCGCCTGCTCGTCGTGCGAGGTCGAATCGATGCTGAACAGGCCGAGCCCGTTGACGCTCTGGATCCGGCCGGTGAACACGTGGAGAAAGCGGAACACGGTCTGGAGGTCGGAGTACATCAACAGCGTCGACAGCGAGTGGACCATCACGCGGTTCTCCTCTATCCCGCGGTCCCCGAACGCCTGCAGGAACTCCGAGAGCTTGATCCCAATCCCGGTCATGTCTACCGGCGACGAGGCGTACTTGATGCGGTCTGACTCGCGGGCGTCGTTGACGCCCTGTTGGCGGGTGACGCAGTCGACGACCGCGACCGGCTTCCCCTCGTAGGGCGTCCGCTTCTGGTAGTCTTTGAGAACGCGGTCCGCGCCGTCCTTCGTGGTGACGACGATCGCGCCGTCACCGTCCTCGGTCCCGGCCGCTAACAGGTCCATCATCAGCGACCGCTTGCCGGTCAGCGGCGGACCAGTGAGAAGGAGGTTCGTTCCGGGGTCGACCTCCTCGTCGAAGTGTGGCCTCAGGTCATACATGGGCGTACCTCAGCGACGACGGAACCGACTCGGGCCACTCGTTCGGCGGTGACGCCGTGCGACCAAGACACATCTACTACGGAAACCATGCCGGGTCCCGATAATATTCTTTTTGATCCCCCGTGGGGCTCGAATTGCCCGCGCCGACTCGATCGGGTACGAAGTGATTTCGAATCGCGGGACTTAACATCCTCACCGAAGTACCGGTGATTACGGGCGCTTAGCTCAGTCTGGATAGAGTGCTTGGCTTCGGACCAAGCTGTCGCGGGTTCAAATCCTGCAGCGCCCATCATTCTGCGTGACGGGCAACATTTGGCAGACGGCGGCACGACGCTTATAAAGGAACCCCTCCTTGGCCGTTTTGATTTCATCACGCTCCGTGATGGGGGTCGCCGGTGTCATGCGATTCGCTTACATTTGAATGACAGCATACGCGCATAATTCTTTGGCAAGGAGTGTAACTCAAACACCGCGCGAGACGGCTGGCACCACTTCAACCGCCAACAGAGCCGTTTCTTTGGATAGTCGATGATTTGAGCTAGTCTTCGAACTCAGGATCGACGCTGAATGAGTCTGGTGCGCAGGGGAGCTGGTTGTGTTGACACCACTGACAGTGTTCATCTGCAGTGTACCGGCTAAACGAGAACTCAGCAATACTGTTCATCGACTCTGTCACGTCTTCTTTGACTGATTCGAGTTCGGCCTCGTCAAACACCCGCGATTCGACTTTTGGCCCAATCTCGCCGACGTACGCGTACCCTGCTTGTGCGATCGGCTCATCGTACAGGTCACGACAGGCCAATAGGTAGATTGGGAGTTGCTTGTCGTCCTGTAGGTCGCGGTGGCGTTCAGTCGCTTTGTAATCGATGACGACCAGTTCTCCGCCAGGCGTCCGGTAGACGGCGTCAATGTACCCGACGAGTTCGTGGCCATCGATATCGAGTTCGAACTCTCGCTCGGCGTCGATAATCTCGTACTCGGGCAGATCCAACTCGAAATACCGGTCGATACACTCCTGGGCTGCCGGGAGCGCGTCCTCGGCGCGGCGCTGACCGGCGAGTCGCTCACAGATGTCGTACCACTCCGCACGCCGATCAGCGTCTTGCTTCGCCGCCTGCTCTGCGGTGTCGTGGAACAACAATCCGATCTCACGTTGTGACACACCGCTTCCGGCGGTGCTCGTGGACTCCTGGTAATCGGAGAACGCATTGACCACGTAGTCGAGGTAGTGACTCCGCGGGCATTCCTCGTACGCCGCCAGTGACGTGTAGCTGTGCGAGAGCGATGGCGATGGGGTTGACGGACCAGTCAGCGACGCCACGTGGAGTGTGTCCCGCTCGCCGCCAGATGAGAGGTCCCCGTTGAGAGAGGCCGTTGCGAGGTCGACCACGCGGTCGCGCGCGGTCTCAACGGGCAATTCCTCGCCGTCATGCGTAACGGTCCCGCCGACGTTCCCGATCGTCTCGCTGGCGAGTGTTGACGTCCAATTCGCTGTTGCATTCGGGAGACACTCTTGGATGTCGGTCCAGAGTGGGAGATGGCCACGTTCCGGTTGCCACGGAATTCGTGGTGGCAGGATCTCACTGACTGCCTCAGAAACGGGGTGGTCGTCTTCAGCGTCGTCGGTGTCCTCACTGCCTCCCTGTAGGACGAGAACGTCTTCTGCGCGCGTGATTCCAACGTGGAACACGCGCCGAGTTTCACGCGCATCTCGCTCGACGAAGTCCTCGGCGAACGCTGCGTCTGCGCCATCCGAGAGGCCGGTTTCGAATGCATCATATGTACGCGAACTTGGAGCCCACTCGTCAGCCGTGACCTGCGGGATGAAGACGACTGGGAAGTCGAGCCCCTTGCTTTTGTGGATGGTCATGACGTTGACCGCGTCGTCGGCGATATCCGGCTGACTCGTGGGTGCGGTGACACTCTCATCGAACAGGGAGTCGTAGTGTTCGAGCGAGTCGATGAACTCTGGAGTGAGCGGCGGTTGGACGGCGCTGTCTCCGTACTGTTCGATGACGTCCTCTAGCTGGGCGAGATCCCGGCGCTCCTGCTCACTGAGATACCACTCGATGTTCGTGAGCGCTGTGAGCTCGCGGTACAGGTGGCTGAGTGACGCCGAGTCTCGGAGCTCGAGCAGTTCTGTGGCGTGATCGCGGGCTTCCGTGATGCGATCGGGCTCCTCGAACTCGTCAAGCGGTGTGTCACGGAGCGCGTCCACGAGTGAATCGTCCTCGTCGTTGAGTGTTCGAAGGTCTGTGTTGCACACGCGATACCGCATCAGAAGCACACGATTCCAACTCACCTCGTCTGCCGGCCGGGCGAGCGCTTTCAGATACGCGGTGACGGTGCCAACGCCGACTGACTCCGTGGCTAAATCCCCAGCCACCTGGTACGGGATCCCGGCATCCTCGAACTCCTCGATGACGGGTGTGGCGTGGTCATTTTTCCGGACTAGCAGCGCGATGTCGCCTGGGTCGTACGTCTCATCGAGGGTCTCTGCGTTACCGCTCACCACATTCTGCCACCCCGGTGCGAAGTTGCGCCGCACCATCTCCCTCGTCTTCGTCATCTGGGAGTTCGACGGTAGCGACGGTGTCCCCGTCGTACTCGGGCTCGTCAATGCGAGTGAGCGTCTTGTGTCGTTCTCGGTGGTCGAGCTTCGTGATCGCTTCGTTCGCCAAGTTCAAAATTGGCTGTCGAGAGCGGAAGTTCTCCTCTAGCGGTTCGTCGGTGAGCGTTTCGAACGTTTGGTCGAGCTCGTCGGTGATATTAGCGACGTGCGCGCCGCGCCACTCGTAGATCGCCTGATCGTCATCGCCAACGACGAACAAGTTGTCGTCGGTAACGAGCGACGTGACGAGGTCGAACTGAAGGCGATCGGTGTCTTGGAACTCGTCACAGAACACGTACTCCCGGTCGCGTTAAGTTTGGCGTGAATTGTGGTAGACTGCGACGGCTTCGAGCCAATTTTGAGCTGTCTCGAGCGCGACATTGCTGAAACT
>NZ_AOJH01000086.1 GCF_000337355.1 Halorubrum kocurii JCM 14978
CAATCCACGCGATACCATCGTTGAGGCGGTCGAATTCTGCCATAGACACTCAGAACTCGTCCGCCTCATCCTCTAACTTAACGCGACCGTACTCCCACCGCTCGGCTATTTCCTCACCGACTGGCGAGTCCATCAGCGCAGCGGTCTCGACGACGAGCCCGTCGGAGTCGATGAGGTTCCGTTCGTCAAGTTCGCGTTCGTATGCTGCATACCCTGCTGTCAAGTCGCGGGCAGTGAGACAGGTCGGACACTTCTCCGATGGGTGAACGACACATGATACCGACGACTGTGACGTGCCCGTTTGCGATCGAGACACGGGACATCCGGACGGCACACCCAAGCGGAGACGTCGGGGTTCCACTTATCTGTTGAACATCCGGTCGATGATGGCTCGCTGGATGAGGCCGGACTGCCGCTTGTCAGGCGGCTGCACCATCACGGCACTGCAGTCGACACTATCGACGAGTCGATCCCCGGGACGGCCGAACACTGCACCCTGTAGCCCGCGCCGCTGAGTCGTCGTGACGAGGAGGTCAGCCGACTCCGCGAACCGCGAGAGACCCTCGACCCGGTCGTCGGTCTCTAGGACCCGCGAGTCCGCATCCACAGTGAGTATCCGGCGAAGGTTATCGTGATACTCCTGCACGACGGCGCGACGCTCGTCCGAGGCGTCTGCCGGGACGGTCTGCAGTAAGGTCAGCGTCGCACCGGTTCCCTCGGCGATCTCGTTGGCGACAAGCAGCTTCACCGGATCGTACGTCCCGCTATTTGTCGCCACTGCGATCTCGTCCGCTCCGTCGAAGCCGCGGTCCTCGACGAGCAACACGGCACACGGCGCGTTCTTCAGCACGTATTTGTTGAGTCCCCTGCGGTACGGTTCGTAGAGCTCTTCGACCCGCCGTTCGAGCATGATGAAGTCCTCCTCATGGAAGGAGGCGTACTCTACGACCGCGCGACCAGGATCCTCGGTTTCGGTCTCACGGAAAGTGACGTTCGACAGCGCCCCGGCGCCCTCCTGAACGCCACCGTCAGAACGGCTGTCGTCGTCTATGCCGACGGGGCTGGTCGTCGCGTTCACCGCCCACTCGGGAGGGTCGATGCGTGGTGATGTGGTGTCGCCTGCGGTGAAGGTCCGGGGCGGGACTCGTTTGAATGTCCCGACGGTTATGTCACCCCCACGGGAATCGGAAATCTCGACTGCGAGACGGAGCATCTGTGCGCTCGTCTCCGGTGGGGTGTCGTCGGTCACCGCAACCAGCGTGTCGTACCGCCGTCGTTCGTCGAACAGGTCCGTCGTTCGCTTGAGTGCGGTTTCGCCAACGTTCTTGCGGACGCCGGTTCGGGCCGCGCCCTCGCGGTCGGTGCGCGGCCGGACGTAGAGGTAGAAGTACGCGATCGACACTGCGGTAATAAACGCCGCACCCGCGAATGGGACCAATCCAACCTGCGTGAGGACGAGGAGCCCACTCACTATCCCGAATGTTTGCATCCACGGGTACAGCGGCGAAGTGAACACGGGGTCGTACTCGTCGATCGCGCCCTCGCGGAACCCGATGAGTGCGAGGTTCACCAGGATGAAGACGATGATCTGGAACGCGCTTCCGAACTTCGCCACCTGGTCGATCGGGAGGAAGATAATCATCAGTGCGACAACTCCGCCCGACACTGCGACAGAGAGCACGGGCGTACTGAACCGGTCGCTGACCCGTTCGAATGAGGGGGGCGCGAGTCCGTCACGCGCCATTGCGAACGGGAACCGCGAGGCGGACAACAGGCCTGCGTTCGCGGTCGATGCGAGCGCCAACAGTGCCGCGGCGACGATCACGGCAGTCCCGATTGGACCGAGCACCTGTTCTGCGGCAAGCGCCATAATCGGACCCTCGCCGTCCGACTGGAGGTCACCCGCTTCGATTGCGGCCGGGATATCGATGACACCGACCGCGACGTAAACAACCGCGACGTACAGAGCGGTGGTGAGCACGAGCGACCCAATCATCGCTCGGGGAATCGTCTTGCCGGGGTCTTTCACCTCCTCGGCGACGGCGGATATCTTGATGACTCCAGCATACGAGATGAACACGAGCGCGGTTGCCGCGAGCAGGCCGCCGCTCCCGAAGTTCCACGCTCCCGCAGTCTGTTCTGGAACGATACTGGGAACACCGCCCACGATGAAGTAACCGAGCGCGACGATCATCACGCCGACAATTGCGAACTGGAGGCTGCCGGCGCTTTTAGCACTCACGATATTTATAACGGTAAAGAAAATCGCCAGCGCCACCGCGAGCGGAATGATATACTCGGCGATCCCCGGTGCAATGAATACGAGATACGGAACGCCACCGACGAGTGCCAGCGCGCCCTTAAACGAGAGCATGAACCAATTGCCAACGCCGGCGATAGTGCCCAGAAGCGGGCCCATTCCCCGCTCGACGAACACGTACGAGCCACCGTCCTCCGGCATTGCCGTCGCCATTTCGGAGGCGCTGAACGCGGCAGGGAGGATCAGTATGCCGGCCAGCAGGAAGGCCAAAACGACCGCCGGCCCGTTGACGGCCATGTACGCTACGCCCGGTAAAATGAATATACCCGCTCCGACCATCGCCCCGATGGCAATCGCCATCGTCGGGAGCAACCCTAAGTCACGCTTGAGTCCTGATTTCACGAGATCACGCTTGTCTACTAGACAACTACTGTATGCGTCCCGTATTAGTGAGGGTATCGTTTAGCTGAAGTCGTACGTCTCCTCGTAGATCGCGTTTCCGCTCGGGTTGTGAATTATCCGGACTACGGCCTCTCCGGAGGGCATCGTGGTCACGTTTGCGCTCCTCTGTTCACCGCTCTCCCAGGGACCGGTCCCGAATTCCCCGCCCCTCTCACCGTCGACTGAAACCGTGAGATCGGACCCCTCTATCGATTGCCCGCCCGTTTTTGTAACATTGATATCCGTCGTGTTGTTGCCGTCAATTGTAAACGATGCTTGCGGCGCGGTATCCCCGAGTTGATCGCCGAGTCCGAGGACGAACGTCCCGATCACGGCCGCGAGGATGACAGTGATCGCGACCATGAGGATGACGCCGATGACGGGACTCACTGCCCGTTCGTCCGCGTTGGACTGGTTGCCTGGTTTCATAGTTGGAACCCAGCGGTTCACCGAGGAACGGGTACTCCGTTCCGATCGGTTGCTGGCTGGGTGCCGCGAAGGAACGGTCGTATATGTACTTATTGGCATAAATATCAGCGATGAAATTTGCGCGAGCTGAGTCGTATCCGATGACGTGTACCGTCGGCTTATGTACTCCGCGGCGCGGGCCCGCTCTCGGACCTACAGCGATCGCAGGTATCCGGACTCGAGGAGAAGGTCCTCGATCACCGGCGGGCGCTCGATTACGCCGCCGCGCGCCCCACCACTGGGCGGGTGCGCGTCGGTCGGGCGCGCGACCGGCCCGCCGAACGCGGCCGCGATACCGGTTCGGTCCGTGCAGCCTCGCTCTGTCGGGTTCCTCCAGCGGCCGTAACGGCGGCTTCGGTGATCGACGCTCCGCACAGCAGGACGGTCAACGCGCCTCGATCGAGTACCCCCATCGCGGCACAGCGCTCCGGCCTACTGCGAGCGGCAGTTAGTCGATCGCGCGAAACGTCCGCGTGGTGTCCCTGTCGCCGTGGACGACGTCGACCTCGACGAGACCCAGCGAGGTGAAAATTCGGCTCCAGTCTCGGTAGTACAGCGGCGTGTCGTTATCGACGTAGTTCACGTCGGGGTCGGACGACGGCGACTCGTGGGCCGGTTCCTCGATCTCCGCCGTGACGAGGATCTCGCCGGTGATTCGAGCCACCTCCTCGAAGACCCACTCGACGTCTGGATGGAGGTGCTGGAGCGTTTCGACCGAATACACCGCGTCGAACTGGCCGTCGTCGAACCCCTCGATGAGCTCCTCTATCGCGCCGCAGTGAAACGTTCCGGCGGCGGCGAGCGCGGGATACGTCTCGCGCATCGTGTCGAACGCCTCGGCGTTGATGTCGACGCCCGAGAGGTTCTCGAAGCCGTGGTCGGCGAGATGTTCGAGGTGACGGCCGGACCCACACCCGAGCTCGAGAACGGTCGCGTCGCGAGGGAGGTGTCCGCTGAGGATATCGCGAATAACCGCACTCGTGTCATTGGGGCCGTGATGCGCGTAGTACGCCGGTGAGTATTCCCCCGCCCGGTCTGTCCACGTGTTTCGGACGGTGTCAGGATCCACGTGTGTCGGCGTCGGCACCGACGTAAAACCCCGTCGAACGGTGTCTGATCCTCACATCGGAGTCGCTGTCGGGAGAAGCGCGATCGAGCGGGTGAGCGGGACGCGCCGAGCCGGCAGATCGGCATCGCACGTTTATGTGCTGCGGAGCGATCGAGGGGCATGGACGTACTCGTGGTCGGTGGGGGAGCGGTCGGGCTGTCAACCGCGTACTCGTTGGCCGACCGGGGGGCGAACGTGACCCTCGCTGAGAAGGGTTCGCTCGGGAACGGCAGTACCGCTCGGTCGGCCGGCGGAATCCGGGCGCAGTTCTCCTCGCGCGTGAACGTCGAGCTCTCGCTCGCCAGCAAGGAGGTGTGGGACACCTTCGAAGACCGGTTCGGCGTGGACATCGGGCTACGAAAGACCGGCTACCTGTTCCTCGCGCGGACCGACGAGACCGCCGAGCGGTTCCGCGAGGAGGTCGAGATGCAACGCGGGCTGGGCGCGCAAAGCGAACTGCTCGCGCCCGCCGAGGCGGCCGAGCGCTGTCCGGGACTCGACCCGGAGCCGTTCGTCGCGGCGACGTACAACCCCGACGACGGGATCGCCGACCCGAACCTCGCCGTCCAGGGGTACGCCGCGGGCGCCCGCGATCTGGGCGTCGACGTCCGAGCGAAGACGGCCGTCACAGACCTCCACCGGGAGGGGGATCGCGTCGTCGGCGCGGACCTCCGAGGGGGCGACACGGGACGCACCGAGCGTTACGAGGTCGACTGCGTCGTCAACGCGGCGGGCGCGTGGGCTGCCGCGATCGGCGCGATGGCGGGCGTCGACCTCCCGATCGCGCCCCGCCGCCGCCAGATCGCCGTGGTCGACCCGACGCCGCCGGTCCCCGAGTCGGTCCCACTGACGATCGACCTCGAGACGGGGTCGTACTTCCGGCCCGAGCGAGACGGGGCTGCGCTCATCGGCGGTCACTTCGGCGAGGACGGGGACCCCGACCGGGACCCCGACGCCTACGACGAGGGGATGGACCTCGAGTGGGCGGCGCGCGCGGTCGAGAACGCCGCGGACTACGCCGAGTACTTCGGGCCCGACACCCGGATCAAACGCGGCTGGGCCGGCCTGTACGCGGTCACGCCCGACCGACACCCGATCGTCGAGGAGACGGTCCCCGGCCTCGCCACCGTCGCCGGGTTCTCCGGGCACGGGTTCCAGCACGCGCCCGCCTCCGGACGGATCGCCGCCGACCTCGTCCTCGACGGGGACACGGGGCTCCTCGACGTCTCACCGCTTACGGGCGACCGGTTCGAGCGCGGCGAAACGCTTTCGGAGCGGAGCGTCGCCTGACCGCGGCCGGACGGCCGCGCGGCGACGGGCGTTCCACCCGGTCGAAGCGGTCCGCTCCTGGGTTCTCACCGGTCGAACGCTGTCGGATCGAACGGCGTCGCTCGCTCCCAACAGTCCGAGAACCGCTCCGTGGCCCACTCGTGAACGACCGGGTCGTCAGTGTCGATCGACGCGCGGAGGATCCCGCCCTCGTCCCGGACCAGTAGGTACACGGTCCCGTCGGCGACGGTGACCGACAGCGGGACCTCCTCGCGGGAGACCCTGATCGCCGCGTCGTCGTGGTCGGCGAGCGCTCGCAGCTGCGTCCAGAGCTGGCCGTCCGTCGTCAGGGCCTCGATAGCGCTCGTCGAGAGCACCGCTTCGAACGTTTGCTTGCCCGCGGTGACGCGCTCGCGGGCCGTCGCGAGGCTCTGCTCGTTGAGCGTATGCGAGAACGCGCGCAGCGTCGTCGCGCGCTCCATGCCGTCGAGGACGCGTTGAAGCGGGGCACTCGGGCGGGGCCGGCTCGGAACGGTCACCGTCGCGTCGGCGAGCCGACGGAGGTCGAAGCCGAGCTCCGCCGTCGGGAGGTACGCGACCACGTCGCGAAGCTTCGCCTCCGTTTCCAACACGGCGACGAGGTCATCGATACCGTCCGCTACCAACGCCCCGGTCGCGGTCGCGACGTGTTTGCCGCCCTCACGCCTGACCCACGACCGCTCGGCGAAGTCCTCGAGGATCCGTCCGAGCGTCGCCTGCGACGCCCCGGTGGCCGCCGCGAGTTCACCCCGGGTGTGCGGTCGCGTCGCCAACAGCTGCAGTATCTCGACGCGGTTCGTCGAGCGCGCGAGAAACTCGATCTCTTCGAGCGGCGCCTCCATACGTGGTTCTGAACCCACTGAGATAAACCGGCTTCGCTCCCTGCGTGCGTTTCACGGGGTGAAATCGTATCGTACTGGTCGAATGTTTCTCGACGTCGAATATTTTCTGAATTTCGTTATATAGCTCCGACTCTTCTATCGTAATGTGATTGATTCGTGCCGTTCGACTGACTGTTCGCGTGATATCGGTACCGGGGTGTTCCGATAGCGTGTTCGCCCGACGGACTGCCGTCCTGTTTTCCGTTTCGGCCTTGCTCTTCGGCGGGACATTCGTCGCGGCGAAGACGGGCCTCGCGCACATTCCCCCGTTGTTCTTCGTGGCCGTCCGCTTCGATATCGGTGCGGTCGTTCTCGCGGCGTTCGCGGTGACACACCTCTCTCGCGCGGAGCTCCGCCCGCGGACGATGGGCGACGTCGCCGGGATCCTCGCGACCGGCGTGTTGGTGATCGGACTGACGAACGCGCTGCTGTTCGTCGGCCAGCAGTACGTGACGAGCGGGGTCGCGGCCGTCATCTTCAGTCTGAACCCGATACTGACACCGGTGTTCGCCGGGCTCCTGCTCGCGGACAGCCGCCTCTCCGGCCGCGCCGTCGTCGGGATGGGGCTCGGGCTCCTGGGCGTCGTCCTGGTGGCCGACCCGTCGCCGTCGGCGCTTCTCGGCGGTGGGCTCGGGGTTCCGCTGCTGTTCGCGGCCGCCGTGACGAGCGCGTTCGGTGCGGTGGCGATTCGTCGCGCCGACGCCACGCTGTCGAGCACGGCCCGTACCGTCTGGGGCGTTCCGCTAGCCGCGGTCCTCTCGCACGCCCTGAGCGTCGGCGCCGGCGAGTCCGTCGCCTCGCTGTCGGTGCCGCCCGTCGCTCTCGGCGCGTTGCTGTACGTGGGCGTCTTCTCGGGCGCGGTCGCGTACCTCGCCTACTTCGCGTTGATCGACGAGACCGACGCGACGCGGGCGAACCTGCTGTTCTACTTCGTGCCGATCGTCTCCGCCGTCGGCGGGTGGGCGCTCCTCGGCGAGACCCTCTCGATGCTGTCCGTGGGCGGTTTCGGCGTCATCGTCGTCGGCTTCGTGCTCGCGAGCGGGCTCTCGGTGGACCCGTCGCGGGTCCGTCAGTGGGTCGTCCCGGCGCGGTTCCTCGAGGACAACCCGACGCGGTGAGACCCTTCACGACCCGCGGGGCGAGGCGGGCGCCTGCGGTCGGCGATGTCGATCAGTTCGAGTCCGCCGTCTGGGCCGCGCCGACAGCAGTCGCTCGCCGGCGACCCACGTCCCCCGACGCAAGTGTGGTTGCCGTGGACAGGCACCTTCGGACGGGCCGCTACACGCCGACGGAGATCCCCGAGGGCGTCGAGCCGCCGCCGATCGGCCGGACGAATTGCGGAGGGGTCACTCGGCGTCCGCCGCGGCGGTTCGAGCCAGTTCGAGCGCGACGCCGAGGGCGAGTGCGCCGACGAACAGCAGGACGGTACTCGCGACCACGGCCGCCCCGCTACTCCGCGGAACCTGCTCGGTGACCGAGACGAAGACGCGCACGTCGAGCGCGACGACGACGACGGCGCCGATCCCGTTGAACACCATGTCCAGGACCGTGTCGCGGAGCCCGTAGTACTCCAACACCGGCGGTCTGTCGATGTACTCGCTGAGCTCGCGGGCGGCCAGCTCCACGAACTCCCAGAAGACGCCGGCGCCGAGCGTGAACAGGACGGTGAACAGCGCCGCGTAGGCGTCCGTGACCTGCGAACCGAGTGCAGCGGGGGACAGGACGCTCGCGTAGACGAGCGCCGCGAGGAGGGCCGCGGAGACGGTGTGCGTGACGTGGTCCCACCACGAAACGGTGTCGTACCACCCCAGCATCCCCAGCATGTGCAGGAATCCCGCGGCGGCGATCCACGCTGAGAGTGCGGGGTCGAACGCGACGTCGGCCCCGCTTCTGACGGCGATCGCGAATTCGGTGAGCGTCGGCACGGCGGCCACCGCGAGGGACGCGACCGCGTTCACGACCGCTTGGAGGTTCCGGGACAGCACGCCGATAACGAGCGTTCCGAAGGTCCCGGCGAAGAAGACGAGGAACGCGGCTTGCAGTGCGTTTGTCATTGGAGGGAGGTCGCGGGTCCGACAGATCGGGTGACGCGCTCGCGGGCCCCTCGCCGTTCCGTCACTTCTCTTTCTCGTCGGAGAGGTTGAGTTCAGACACGAGGCGCGCGGTGATGGTCTCTTCGACGATGTCGAGCAACTGGACGTCGTCAGACGTGTAGTCCGCGAAGATACCGAGGGGGATCTCACCGCCCGCGACGTCGTGGTGCCCGCCGCCGCTTCCGACGTCGTCGAACGCCTCGTGCAGTACCGTCCCGACGTTGACGCGCGCGTCCGGAGACCGGGCGCTGACGTGGATCGCGTCGTCGACGAGGCCGAACACGATCGCGGTTTGAACCCCCTCCAGTCGGACGAGGTAATCGACCGCCTGGGGGAGCGCGTCCCGCTCGCCCGTCCGGCCGACGTGGGAGATGAGGACCGCTTGGGTTACCTTTCGGTTGTCGATCGCGGTCGAGATCGCGTCGAGGGTCCCCCCGGAGACGGACGGCGTCGAGAGCTGCCGGAGCATCTCCTGATCCGCGTACTCGTGGAGGTGCCCCGCGGCCTCGTACTCCCCGTGAGTCGCTCCCCGGAGGAAGTCGAGCGTGTCCGACCGGATGGCGAACAGGAGCGCCGTCGCGAGGTCGGTGTCCAACTCGACATCGAGCGCGCGCACGTACTCCGTGAGGATCGTCGCCGCCGCGCCCAGCTCCTCGCGGTGGTCGACGAAGCGGGCGTCGATGCCCTCGGCGGGGTGATGGTCGATCACGATGTCGACGGCCGTGTCCGGAGGGACCGTGTTGTTCTCGCTCGGAACGGAGTGGTCGACGAACGCGAGCAGCGAGTCCGGCTGTCGGTCCTGGACGGACCCGGGTTCGAACGGCTTGAGGTCGATGTCGAGCAGGTTCACGAACGCCCGGTTCTGCTGGTGGGAGATGTCGCCGCTGTAGAGGATCTGCCGCTCGTCGATACCGACCGCGGCCGCGATACGACCCAGTGCGAGCGCGCTCGCGAGACAGTCCGGGTCGGGGTTGTTGTGACAGACGATGTTGAGCTCGCTGCCCTCTTCGAGGAGGTCCTGGAGCTGTTCCGCTTGGCTCATGTTCCGGTGTCTACGTTCTCGAGACAGTTACAGTCCGGGGTGCCGTCGGAATCCGCTGTCGTCGGTGCTCGTCCAGCGCTCGTGGTCCGGCGGGGACGTGTCCGGCGCACCGATAAGAACGTGTCCGGCGTACCAACAAGACAGTTAACGCGCGCCCACAAGTGGCGGGTATGCACGGCGACGACGACGGTAACGTCCGGTCGGGCTCGACGGTGCTCCCGAAGTCGAAGTCCACCGAGATCCTCCACGTCGACGACGACCTCGGGTTCGCCGACCTCGTCTCCACCTTCTTGGAACGCGAACGCGACGCCTTCCGCGTCCGCACCGAGACGGACCCCCGCGACGTGCTCGACGCGCTCGACGAGGAGGGATCGACGATCGACTGCGTCGTCAGCGACTACGACATGCCGGGGCTCGACGGTCTAGAGCTGTTGGCGCGGGTGCGCGACGCCCGCCCGGACCTCCCGTTCATCCTCTTCACCGGGAAGGGGAGCGAGGAGATCGCAAGCGAGGCCATCACGGCGGGCGTCACGGACTACCTCCAGAAGGCGGGCGGCACCGAGCAGTACGGCGTCCTCGCCAACCGCGTCCAGAACGCCGTCGAGGGGTACTGGGCCGAGCGGTACATGAACCGCGGGCTCGAAGCGATCGAGACCGCGCGAGACGGGATCAGCATCCTCGGCGACGACGGGCGCATCGAGTACGCGAACACCGCCTACGCGGAGATCCTTGGCTACGACCGCGACGCGCTCGTCGGCCGCCACTGGGAGATGCTCTACGAGGACGAGGACGTCGAACACGTCTACGACGTCGTCCTCCCGGAGGCGCGCGGTGGGGGGTGGCGCGGCACCACGTCGTTCGTCCGCGCGGACGGCGAGACGGTCGAGGTCGAGCACGCGCTGTCGTACACCGACGACGACTCTTTGATCTGCACGCTCACCGCCTCCGGCGCGACCGCCCCGTCGGGCTCGACCGCCGCGGCGAAGCTGCGGGCGATGGACGAGGCGCCGATCGGGATCACGCTCGCGGACCCGGAGCAGGAGGATAACCCGATCGTCTACGCGAACGACGAGTTCACCGCGCTCACCGGCTACGAGCGACCCGAGGTCCTCGGGCGGAACTGCCGGTTCCTCCAAGGCGAGGGGACCGACGACGAGCAGGTCGCGGCCCTCCGGGAGGCCATCGACGACCGGGAGCCGGTGGCGGTCGAACTGCGGAACTACCGGAAGGACGGCACGGAGTTCTGGAACCGCGTCCGCGTCGCCCCGATGTTCGACGCCGACGGCGACCTCGATCTGTTCGTCGGGTTCCAGGACGACGTCACGGAGCGCAAGCGGTACGAGCAGCGGTTGGAGTCGAGCTCCGCGCGCCTCGAAGCGCTCTTCGAACACTCGCCGGACATGTTCGCTGTCCACGACATCGACGGCACGATCCGGGACGTCAACCGGCGGCTGTGCGAGGAACTGGGGTACGCGGAGTCGGAGCTCCTCGGCCGAAAGGTCTGGGAGATCGACCCGACGGCCGACCCGGACCGCGCGTCGTCGTTCTGGGAGACGCTCCCCCCGAACACCCCCTACCGCTTCGAGACCGAATTCGAGCGGAAGGACGGCTCCGCGTTCCCCATTGAGGTCCACCTCATCCGGCTGGACCTCGACGGCGAGGACCGGTTCGTGGCGATGGACCGAGACGTGAGCGACCAGAAGCGGCGCGAGCGCGCGCTCGTCCAGCAGAACGAGCGGTTGGACCGGTTCACGAGCGTCGTGAGCCACGACCTGCGGAGCCCGTTGCGGGTCGCCGAAGGGAACCTCGAACTGCTGAGCGAGGAGTGCGAGAGCGACCGCGTCGACGTGATCGGCGACGCGTTGGCGCGCATGGACGCCCTGATCGAGGACCTGCTGGCGTTCGCGCAGGCCGGCGAGGCGGCGATGGACCTCGAAGCGGTCTCGGTGCCGGACCTCGCCCGGTCGAGCTGGGAGTCGCTGCCGACGGAGAACGCGACGCTCGCCGTCGAGACGGGGCGCACCGTCGAGGCCGACCGCGACCAGCTCCGACAGCTCGTCTCGAACCTGCTCCAGAACGCCGTCGCCCACGGCGGGCCGGACGTGACGGTGACGGTCGGCGACACCGACGGCGGCTTTTACGTCGCCGACGACGGGGCCGGACTCCCCGAGTCGAACCGCGCGGACGTGTTCGAGGCGGGCTTCACGACCGCCCCGGACGGCACCGGGTTCGGACTGGGGATCGTCAGCGAGATCGTCGACCGACACGGCTGGGCGATCACGGCGACGAACGGCCCAGACGGCGGCGCCCGCTTCGAGATCGCGACCGAGTGACCGCGCGCACGTCTCGCGCACGCCGTTCGCCTGACCGCACGCCGTTCGCCTGACCGCACGCCGTTCCAGTACGCGGGGGTACTCGCGGGTTCGGACTCGCCTCCGTCGTCTCGTCCCCCCAGGTAAATCGCATCATATTTTTAAGCAATAGAGTTGATACGAACCGCATGAACATATCCTTCGGGACGGCCGAGCGTCGGGGCGTCGCGGTCGCTCTCGTCGCGCTGCTCCTCCTCTCGACGGTGACGGGCGTCGCGGCGGCGCAGTCAGTTCGGGGAGCCTCGGGAACGGTTGTCGTCGAGGAGGGCGAGACGGTCTCCAGCGTCGACGCACTCGCCGGGAGCATCGTGGTCCGGGGGACCGTCACGGGTGACGTCTCCGGGGTCGCCGGGACGATTCACGTCGTCGAGGACGGGCGGGTCGAGGGATCGATCTCCGGCGCGGCCGGTGACGTCCGCATCGACGGCGACGTCGGCGGCGACGTCAGCGCCGGCAGCGGAAACGTCCGGGTGGCCGAGACCGCCGCGATCGGCGGCGACGTCAGCGTCGGCGCGGGATACGTCCGCATCGACGGCCGGATCGACGGCGACGTCCGCGTCGGCGCCGAGACGGTCGTCCTGGGACCGAACGCGGATATCGGTGGCGAGTTCCGCTACGACGCCGTCAGGTTCACGCAAGACCCCGCGGCGACGGTCGCAGGCGGCGTCGTCGAGGATTCGAGCCTCCGGGGCGAGGTCGGGAGCTTTACCGTCCCCGACTGGGTGGCGACCGGGTACGGCCTCCTCGCGAACCTGCTCCTCGGGGCGCTCCTGCTCGCCGTCTTTCCGGCCTTCTCGGCGAGGATCGCGGGGCGCGTGTCCGACGAGCCGGCGAAAAACGGCGGGGCCGGACTGCTGACGCTCGTCGGCGGACCGATCCTCTTGACGCTGGTCGCGATCACGGTCATCGGCATTCCACTTGCGGTCCTCGGCGCGGTCACGTTCGGCCTCGCGGTCTGGGTCGGAGCCGTCTACGGGCAGTACGCCGTCGGTGCGTGGGTCCTCCGGCGGGCCGAACGAGACGACCGGTGGTTGTCGCTCGTGGCGGGCCTCCTCGGATTCGCAATTCTGGGGCTGGTCCCGATCGTCGGCGGGCTCTTCGTATTCGGTGCGCTCCTGCTGGGACTGGGAGCGCTCGCGTCGGAGCTCCGGGACTCGTTCCGCGCTCGGCGACGCCCGGGCCCCAGCGATCGACAGACGACGTTCGACGAGTCGTTCGGGGATTCGAACGCCGGCTCTCCCCCCGAACGGACGACCGGCGGTCGGTGAGCGCGGTCGGACGCTGGGCCTCGCTCCCGGGGCTCGACGCGGCCAAGGGCGACGACCGCCTCCGCGCGTCAGTCCGCCGCGTCCGGCGCGCCGTCGGCTCTCCCCGTCCCGCCGCCGAGCGTCGGCGGCAACGCCCCGTCGTACCCGTCCGGCACGTACGGACACAGGGGGTCGCTCTCCAGCGGGTCTCCCGTCGTCGCGTACGCTCGCGACCGGCTCCCGCCGCAGACCCGTCGGAACTCGCAGGCGCCGCACTTCCCCTTCAGGCGGTCCGGCTCGCGGAGCGACTCGAAAAGGTCCGCGTCCCGGTAGATGTCGACGATCGACCGGTCCCGGACGTTGCCGGCGGACTCCGGGAGGAACCCCGACGGATACGCCTCGCCCGTGTGGCTCACGAACGCGAACCCGCGTCCGGCGGTGATCCCGCCCCGCCGCCGGGCCGCCCCCTCGTCGCCGTCGGACTGGAGCCCGACCCGACGGTAGAAGGGCGCCTCGGTCGTCTTGACGCCGAACGGCTCCGACTCGGCGACGCCGTGGAGCCACTCCATCACGCCCTCCGCGCGCTCGGGCGGAATCGGATCGAGGATCCGCCCTCGACCGATCGGGACGAGGAAGAACACGCTCCAGAGGACGGCGCCGAGGTCCCGGACGCGGTCGCGGATCGCGGGCAGCTCGTCGGCCGTCTCCGCGCAGACGGTCGTGTTGACCTGCAGCGGCAGCCCCGCGTCGGCCGCCGCCTCCGCCGCCGCAAGCGTGCTCTCGAAGCTCTCCTCGCCGCGGAACCGGTCGTGGCTCGCGCGCGTCGCGCCGTCGAGGCTGAGCGCCATCCGCCGGATCCCGGCGTCGGCGAGGGCCTCGACCCGGCCGGGCGTCAGCGACCCCGTCCCGCTCGGCGTGATCGTCATGCGGAGGCCCCGGTCGTCGCCGTGCGAGACCAGCTCCAACAGGTCGTCCCTGGCGAGGGGGTCGCCGCCGGAGAGCACGACGAGCTGGCCGTCCCCGAACGCCGCCGCGTCGTCGAGGAGCCGCTTCCCCTCCGCGGTCGTCAGCTCGTCGGGGTGCCGAGCCGGCTTCGCGTCGGCGCGGCAGTGCCGGCAGGCGAGCCCGCACGCCTGCGTCACCTCCCAGATGAGAACCAGCGGCCGCCGGTCGGTGTCGAGGTCGTCGAACATCGGCTTCCCGAGTGTTGTCGTCCCATCCGCTTGGGTCCTCTCCCGAACGTGTTCACGCGCGGTCGAGCGCCCGTTCGACCGATCCACCGGTTTGATACTGTCACCCGTCGAAGGCGACGTATGACCGATTCCGTGCTCGTCGCGATGGACGACTCGCCCCTGAGCCGCGAGGCGCTCGCGTTCGCCCTCGACACGTTCCCGGACGCGGCGGTCACCGTCGTCCACGTGGCGTATCCCGAACTCGATATGCTCCCCGAGGACACCGAAGAGGTCTACGGCGCCTCGGTCGACGAACTCGACGGCGTGGGCGACGAGACCGCCGCGTCGGTGTTCGAGACCGTCCGCGAGGTCGCCGGCGACCGCGACGTGGCCGTCACCTTCCTCACCGGAGAGACGGACCGCCGCATCGTCGAGTACGCCGACGACGGCGGGTTCGGCCACGTCGTCCTCGGCACGCACGGTCGCTCGGGGATCTCGCGGGTCCTGATCGGGAGCGTCGCCGAGGCCGTCCTCCGAGAGACCACGGTGCCGACGACGCTCGTAAAGTGACGTCACCGCCGAGAGAGGGACCGACGGCTGTCACCGTGACCGACCGGTGTCCCGTGTTTGACCCACGCGCTCGGCCGCTTCGATGAGCGTGCCGAGCGTCCGTTGGACGTCGTCGTTGCGCAGCGCCGACACGAGTCCCAACACGCCGACCCGTCGGTCGGCCGTCTCGTCGGTAAACGCGCTCGCACCGGCGTCGAGCGTCTCGACGATCTGCGGGTCGCTCGCCCGCTCGGCCAGGTCGGTGGCCTGTCCCAGCTGCGTGCCGAGCCGGTAGTACTCCTCGGTGCTGCGGTCGGCGGCATCGCCGAACCCCTCCACGAGCGCGAGGAGCCCGCGGACGGTCTCCATGTTCTCGCCGAGCGCGACGAGTGCGTCGACGGACTCCGCACGGTCGAATGCCGTCGCGAGTCGGCGGACGTCTTCTCGCGCAGCCGCGGCGGCCGCCTCGTCCTCGGGGGCAACGTCCGCCAGCGCGTCGCTCGCGACTTCGAGCGTCGACAGCAGGTCGAGGAACGTGTCGGTGTTGTGGCCGATCCGGCGCAACAGGACCAGCGTCTCCTCGCGTTCGAACGCCACGCGGAGCTGCGCGATCTCCCCGCGGTTCTCGGCGGCCACGGTACGCAGTTCGGGGACGAGCTCCGCCGAGAGGTCCTGTGCGACGACCACCAGATCGAGGAGATCGGCCAGCGAATCGGCGTTGTCGCCCACTTGCTCGATCAGCCGCCTCGTCTCCTCGTTCTCGAGGGACGACCGCAGGTCGGCCAACGGCTCGCGGTTCTCCGCCGCGGCCGTCCGCAGCTCCGGGACGAGGTCCTCGCTCAGGCCGCGCACGACGGCGAGCAAGTCCAACAGCGCGATCAGGTCGTCGGCCTGCGCGTTTACGCGCGCGACCAGTTCGTCCACGTCGGCGCCGTCGCCGGTCGCGAACGCGTCCACGTCTGCTGATGTCTCACTCATGGGGTTATGGGACCGGGTCGTAGCCACGCATCCAGACGTTCCAGTACAGCGACGGGATCACGTTGATGTCGAGGATCCAGTTGAGTCGGCTCACAACCGGTGCGGAGATGGGACTCTCGTAGTCGAACTCCGCGATCATCGCCTTCCCCTTCTCGACGAGAATCGGACAGGCGGTGTACCCGTCGTAGTCGGAGGCGAGCGACCGATCGTCGAGGTACCGCTCGACGTTGTCCACGACGACATGCGACTGTTTGCGCGCGGCCGAGGCGGTCCGCGAGGTCGGTACGTCGGCGTTGTCGCCGAGCGCGAACACGGTCGGATACGCCTCGTGTTGGAGCGTGTTGTCGTCGACCGAGACGTACTCGCCACCGTCGGTCAACGGAGAATTCTCGACGACGAACTCGTGTCCGTACTGCGGCGGAACGGGCGCGTACAGGTCGTACTCCAAGGCGTCGCCCTCCGCCGAGCGGACCGTCTGGTGTTCGTAGTCGACCTCGGAGACGGTGAACTCCGGCACGAACGTGATGTCGCGGTCGTCCCAGATCTCCTCGATCCGCTCTTGATACGGCGCCTTCGGCCCCGTACCGAACACCTCCGACCCGGGCTTCGTCATCACGATCTCGGCGTCCTCGCGAACACCGCGTTTACGGAGGTACTCCTCCATCAGCATCGTGAGCTTCAGCGGTGCGCCGCCGCACTTGATCGGCGTGTCCGGGACCGTCACGAGGAAGCGCCCCCCGTCGAACTCGTCGACCGCGTCGCCCAGCGCTCGCGCCGCGGAGGCGTGATAGAACGGATACACCGAATCCGTCTGGTTCCAGCCCTCGATCATCCCCGGGACCGCATCCGGACGGAGGTCGTTCCCGACCGCGGAGATGAGGATGTCGTACTCGTAGGTGCCATCCTCGCCGGAGACGGTCCGTTCGTCCGGGTCGACCCCGACAATTTCGTCTTGAACGAACCCGATGTCGTCGTGGAGCAACTCCCGCGTGTCTCGCTGCTGCTCGTCGAGGTCCATGTACCCGAACGGGATCAGGTAGTAGGCCGGCTGGTAGCTGTGCGTCCGGCGCTTGTCGATCACGGTCACGTCGGCGTCGATGCGACGACGGAGCGCGTTTGCCGTCATCGTCCCCGCGGCACCGCCGCCGAGAATGAGGACGGTTGGTCGTGTTGCAGTCATCGTGAGTGTAATTTGATCGTCATGAGTCGTTCAGTTCGCTCAGGTCCGGCCCCGTAGCGCCGATTCCGCGGGCCACGGCGACGAGATATCCCATCCCCGCTTTGACCTCGGGGTCGCGCAGGGCACTGAGCAGGCCAATTGGTCCGACCGGCTCGGCTTCGCCGGAACCGGCTTCGCCGACGCCGTCCAACATGCGAACGAGCCCGTGGCTCACCTCCTCTTCGGTGGCCGTGTCGGCGAGCTCGCCCAGAGCGGTGCCGGTCGCAGCGACGGTTTCCACCATCTCGTCGTCCATCGCGTCGGTCAGGAGTGCGACCGCGTCGGCGAGCTCCGTGAGGCGGTCGAGGGTACCGGTCCGCTGGAGCACAGCGATCTGCCGGACGGCCGCGGCGAGCTCCTCACCGCTCTCCCCGACGGCCGCACCGAGTTCGACCGTCTCCCGGTCGGCGAGCTCCGTCGCGGCCAGACCGAGCGTCGTCGCGTCGCTCGCGAGCGACTCGACCATCTCGTCGTCGAGGCCGTCCTCGACGAGCGCGAGCGCGTCGAGCGTCGCCGACAGCTGCCCCGACTGTTCCAGCAGTGCGGCCACGGTCTCGGGATTGTCCGCGATCGCCTCGCGGACCTCCGGCGGGAGCGACTCCGCGTCGGCACTAGCAGTGTCGACCGATCCGTCGTCAGTCGCGCCCATCACAACACCCCGCGGGCGGTCAACCAGTACGACTGGTTGTACCCGAGCTTCGACCAGTGGATGAGCGTGGAGGGCGGCTTCGGCGTCGGCTCCTCCTCGTAGTCGAAGGCGATGTACGTCGCCTCGTCCTCGCCGCTCTCGATGAAGCAGACTGTCTTACCGTCGTACTCGGCGGTGGGACGCTCCCCTCGGACGACGCTCGATAACCGGTCGGCCAGGGACGTGGCCGCGTAGTGGGCCGCACTCCCGGCCTTGCTCGTCGGGAGGTCTGCGATGTCACCGAGGGCGTACACGTTCTCGGCGGCGGTCGCCTCGAGCGTCGCCGGGTCGACATCGACCCAGCCGTCGTCGCCGAGTCCGGCGTCCCGGACGACGTCGCTCCCGTCGTGCGGCGGGATAGACACCAGCAGATCGTACGACAGCTCCCGCCCTTCGACCGTGTGGACGACCGTATCGTCCGGATCGACCCGCTCGGGGTTGAAGAACGTCTCCACGGTGATGTCCCGCGCTTCCATCAGCGGCCCGACCCACTCGGCCACGGACTCGATCCCGTGAGCGCGGTTGATCGGGTAGGTGTACGTGATCTCGACGTCCTCGCGCAGCCCCCGCTCGCGCAGCCACGTATCGGCCATGAGCGGGAACTCCAGCGGTGCGACCGGACACATGTGTGGCACGCCGATGACCGACATCACGAGGTGGCCCTCGGTGAACTCCGCGAGCGCCTCGCGGAGCGCCGCCGTCGCCTCGGGCCCGTAGAAGTGGTGACCGCCCTCGACCAGTCCCGGCGTCTTCTCCGGGGTCACCTGTGCGCCCATCGCGAGCACGAGGTGGTCGTACGCGAGGTCGTCCCGGCCCCCGTCGAACGAGACCGTCTCGGCGTCGGTGTCGACGGCGCTGACCCGATCGATCATCAACTCTACGCGTCCGTCGATCAGGTCGTTGAGCGGTCGCTTCGCGTCTTCGGGCGTCTTCTCGCCGAAGGGGACGTACAGCCACGTCGGCTTGTAGACGTGTTCCTCGCTGTCGTTGATGAGGACGACCTCGACATCGCCCGCGTCGATCTCCGCGGCGACCTCATCTGCGAGGCTGTTCGCCAAGACGGATCCGGCCGTCCCACCGCCGACGATGACGACCCGTTCAGTCATTGATCTGGACGTACAATTCCCAGTGGTCGCCGCGATCGAGCACCTCCAGCAGCTCGTTTCCCGACTCCTCGGCCCACTCCGCGACGTCCGGTTCTGTGCCCTCGTTGGAACTCTGCAGTCGGATCACGGTTCCCGGATCGACGTCTTTCGCTTTCCCGATCAGATCCATCATCGGACCGGGACACGACGATCCGACCGCGTTCACCGTCACGTCAGCCTCGAGTTGTGTGTCGCTCATTCTGTGTCACCCCACAACAGATCGTCATGAATGATGCACATCTACATTCAGTTGTCGCACGACAACTTCTGAGTCCGCATCGGGGAGGCGATTCCGCCACCCCCGGCGAGGAGTGCGACGACCGTCGAGATCAGCAAGGGCGTCGGAGCGCACCCGGTATCTTGCGGGGCGAATGGGAGAGCCTCACACGGGACGATGTAAATACGTCGAACCCGTACCGCACATGTCGCCCAGAGCCGCCCGAATCGGACACCGACACACGACGATGCACATCCGCTCCGCCATCGATATTCCAGCCGCCCGGAACCCAGGCCGCTCTCACCAACCGAGTTCACCGCCAGATGTACGACTTCACCTTTGAGATAACGTACGACGCCGGCGCCGACGAGTACGTCGACCTGTTCATCGATCGCGAGTCCCTCCGATCGGAGGCACTCTTCTCGTGTTTCGACCCGACGGAGCTGTGGGCGCTCGAGTCGGTGACAGGCGATCCGACGGACCTCGCGGCCGTCGACGAGCTGCTCTTGGACGAGGCCGTCGACCGGGAGTCGATCAGCGCCCGAGCGTGTAACTCGACCCGAACGGCGAGTCTGCTGACCGAGGAGCAGCGACGGAGAGTCGCGTACACGTACATCTCCGACGTAGACTTCTGTGAGTCCGTCCCGCTCATCGCGGCGAAGTACGTCGACGGTGGGATGCTTCTGGAGCAGACTCGGACCGATGACAGGGTTCGATGGCGCGTGTTGGTGCAGGACGATTCGAAGATCGGGCACCTGTATGACACGCTGTCTGCAAAGCTCGGCGAGGGGCTCTCGTTCTCTTTCAAGCACCTGACGGAGGTGGACCACTGGGAAAGCGGGCTCCTCTCGCGAGCAGACATCCGCGCGGAACAGCGTGAGACGTTGAACGTGGCAGTCGAGCGCGGTTACTTCGAGACGCCGCGAGAAGTGACGCTCGACGAACTCGCTGACGAACTCGAGTTACCGCGGTCGACCGTGTCGTATCGACTCCGACGAGCGACCGCAGAACTGGCTACACGATTCGCAGAGCAGCAACTATGACCGGCGAGAACCCACCAGAGAACGGCACGCGGACAGACCCCGACGCATCGGCAGAAACGGAGTACCCAACAGACGTGCTCGTCAGCCCCAACTGGGTCGACGCGCGGCTCGATCGGTTTGCCACCGCCGAGCCGGACCTCCGGCTGCTCGAAGTCGACGTCAACACCGCGTTCTACGACACGGGTCACGTGCCGGGTGCCGCCGGCGTCGACTGGCAGACCGACCTCCGATCGGCGGATTCACATGACATCCTCGGTGCCGACGAGATGGCGTCGTTCCTCGGAGCGCGTGGAATCACCGAGGAGACGACCGTCGTCGTCTACGGTGACAACTCGAACTGGTTCGCAACACATCTGTACTGGCAGCTCACCTACTACGGCCACCCCGACGTCCGTATTATGGACGGCGGTCGCGAGTACTGGATGGACTACGACTATCCGACCACGACAGAGCCGGTCGATCCACCCACCGTAGAGTACGAGGGCACGTTCGGTCCGCCGGCCAAGCCGGAGGTTCGAGCCCATCGCGAAGACGTGCGAGACGCCCTCGACACCGAGACGGTGTTCATCGACGTGCGCCTGCCCGAGGAGTTCCGCGGCGATATCACGAAACCGCCCGGAAGTAACGAGGGGGCGATGCGTGGCGGCCATCTCCCCGGGGCAAGAAACGTCTTCTGGGCCGAGAACGTCCGCCCCGACGGCCGGTTCAAGTCGGTCGACGAGCTCAGAGACGTCTACGAGTCGCACGGGATCACTCCCGATGACGACGTGATCGTCTACTGTCGGATCGGCGAGCGCTCGTCGGTCACGTGGTTCGTCCTGCAAGAGCTACTCGGGTACGAACGCGTGCGGAACTACGACGGCTCGTGGACCGAGTGGGGGAATATGATCGGCGTCCCGATCGAAATCGACGAGTAGTCTCCAGCCGGTGCCCCACGGCTGACGTCGTTGGCTTCCGTGGTTCCCGTCCGTGACCGATCCAGGTTGCGTCTGTTGTCCTACGACAACCGGACACACTAGCGTTCAGATTCGGAACATACGTCGATGAGGGGTTCCCTGTGCCGAGCCAATCACAAGACAGGCGGAGAACCGAGAGTTGGGCCGAAGAATCGCACACGTGTGCTGTCCGTCCGTAATGAGTAGCCTCAACGCTGAGTCTGAGAACTCGCCGCCTGCGGAGCCGCTTCTCAACGCGCTCGGCGTTGAAGCGAACCGGGACATCCTGTCGGCACTCGATGAGCCGATGACGGCCGCCGAATTAGTGACGACATGCGATGTGTCGACTTCGACGGTGTACCGGAAGCTAAACATGCTCAACAGGATCGGACTGGTGAAAGAACACCTCGTGGTCGACTCCAAGGGCGGACGGTGTAGCCTGTACGAACGGAACGTCGAACGCATCTCGGTCTCGGTTGACGACGACGGCGGACTCGAAGTTCAACTCGAACGGCCGAGAGGCAATGTCGACGGAGAGAACGCGTGGGGAATGATCAACAGGTGACGGAGCGTTGATCTGTCGAGCTCCCGTTCGATCTCGTCCTCAAGTCACGGGTGTCGAATTACTCATTCCGCAGACGGAAGCGCGAGCGTCACCGCCGTCCCGTCGCCGTCGAGACCGGGACCGAAGCGGATCTCTCCGCCGTACGCTGCTACGACCCACGCGACGATCCACAGCCCGACACCGGTGTTGTGGCGAAGCTGCGTCACCTCTCGCTCTCCGGTGATCACCTCGCGAACCGAGACGGGGATTCCCGGCCCGTCGTCTGCGACCGTCACTCGCACGACTCCGGCGTCCGAGTCGTGATCGGCGGTCACCTCGACCCGCGGGGCGTCGCCGCCGTAGTCGACGGCGTTCTCTACGAGGTGATCGAGCGCTGTCTCGAGGCGGTCGTCGCCGCGGACGACGACCCCGTCGGGGACACGGGTCCGGATCTCGGCGCCCGGGGCCCGCGCCACGTGCCGCTCGACGACCTCCTCGACCACAGCGCGGACACCGATCGGCGCCGGCTCGGTCACGTACCCCTCCTCGACCACGCGTCGGATCGTCGCAGCGCCCTCGGCCACGTCGACCAGCCGCTTCCCGGTCGCCTCGATCCGCCGGGCGTGATCGCGGACCGTCTCCTCGTCCGTCAGTGCGGCGATCTCGCCAGCGAAGCCGAACACGACGTTCAGCTCGTTCCGGAGGTTGTGCCGGAGGATCCGGTTGACGATCTGGACGTACTGCTCGCGGCGCTTCCGCTCGGTGATGTCAGTGTAGATGCCGAACGCGCGTCGCGTCCCGCCCGCTTCGTAGCTGAACCCCCGGAAGAGAAAGTCGCGCGGTCCGTCGACGGTTCGCCGCCGCACTTCTCGGGTGACGAACCCCCGTTCGCGGACCAGCGTATCGAGTGAGTCCTCGCCGGGGTCGCTGCGACTCTCGTCGGCTTCCAGCCGCTCCTCGTGGATCCCGAGGGCGCCGATCGTCTGTCCCCGGAGCGCGGTCGCGTCGGCGCCGAACCGCTCCTCGAACGCCGGGTTGAGCCCGTCGATAACCGTCTCGTCGTCACTGAGGACGACGTCTATCACCGGATCCGGAATCCGGTCGAACAGGCGCTGGAAGCGGTCGCGCTCCGTCGACAGTTCGGTCCGAGTCCGGTGAAGATCGGTGACATCCGACAGCGACGCGACGACTCCGTCGGTGTGCCTCGACAGCGCCAACAGCCGCAACTCGCCGTGTCGTGCCCGGGTATCCCCCTCGCCTCGGACCGTCAGATCGACCGTTCGCGTCGCGTCGCCCCGGCCGCTGTCGACCTCCGCACCCGACAGGGAGGCGATCGCGTCGGCGATTTCCTTGCCGTCGCTCTCGGAGACGAGCGCGTCGAGACGGCGTCCCGCGATGCCGTCCTCGGCGCTCGTTTCGGACCTGTCACCCAGACCACCGCTCCGGTCGTCGATCGCCGGGCCTCCGGCGCCGAACCACGCCGCGAACGACGTCGTCGCGTACGTGACGACACCGTCGTCGTCGAGGACGCACACCATGTCGTCGACGTTCTTCAGCGCGTCCTCGTACGTGTGAAGCCGGCGGCGGCGCTCGTTGGCGTCCATCGTGGCGACCGCGTTCGTCGCCAACAGCTCGAGGACGGTGACGTCGCTCTCGTCGAAGGCGTTCGGCTCGACGGACCCGACGATGAACACGCCGTGAGTTCCGAGCGGGACCGCGACCAGCGATCGCATCCCGTGGTACTCGCGGTTCTCGTCTCCCGGCGCCAGTTCGTCTCCCACCGCGAGGTCGCTGTATACACGCGTCTCTCCCTGCTCGAACACCCGCCCGGTGATCCCCTCACCGGGCGGTCGCGGCCGTCGACTGGCCGCGAATCGATCGCCAAGACCCTCGCTCGTGCCGGCGAGCCGGAGCAGACCGGCGTCCCGGTCGAACAGGCGAACGCCGCTGATCTGATGGCCGAGGACCTCGGCGGCGGCCTCGATCAGCCGCTCTGTGACCCCTTCGGCGTCGCCTTCGCGCTGGACGCGCTCGACGATCATCAGCAGGTGTTCGAGCGTTCGCTCGCGGCGCTTCCGCTCCGAGGCGTCGGCGAAGAACACCGACAACCCGTCCGGCGACGGGTACGCGGCCACCTCTGTCCAGAGGTCCAAGGGCTCGTAGTGCGCCTCGAAGGAGACCGACTCTTGAGTCTCCATCGCCCGCCGGTAGCTCTCCTCGTACTCCTGTCCGAGCGCCGCCGGGAACTCCTCCCAAACGGTCTCGCCGAGCAGCGCGTCGGGATCCCGACCGAGCAGCGCGGCGGCCTTCTCGTTGACGTACGTGAACCGCCAGTCGGAATCGAGGGCGAAGAACGCGTCGTCGATCCGCTCTAAGGTGTCCTCGAATCGCTTGACTGCGGCCTCCCGTTCTTCACGAGCGATCTCCCGTTCGATCGCGCGGCCGAGCCACGCGGCGAGCAGCTCGACAAACGTCTGCTCGGACTCGTCGAACGGCCGAGCGCGGCGGTCCGGGTCGAGGAAGCACAGCGTTCCGAACAGCTCGCCGTTGACGACGACGCGGCCGCCGACGTAGCTCCCGAACCCGAACTGCTCGTAGGCCGGATCACCGTCCAGCCCCGCCGCTTCGGGATCGGTGAACGCGAACACGTCGTCGCCCCGGTCGCCACCGCCGGCGTCGGCGGTGCCGTTGTCGACGTCGCTGTCCCCGCGCTCATCGCCCCCGTCCTTGCGGTTCCCCCGTACCGTCCGTCTGCAGTACGTCATCTCCAGCGGGACCGACCCGTCGCCGTCGAGGCCGGCCGACGCGAGCGAATCCAGGATTCCGGTATCATCTCGGTACTGCCGGACGCGGAGTCGGTCCGAATCGACCCGAGACGAGTAGCCCATCGACAGCCCGAGGTGGTCGCGGCCCAGGTCGAGCAGCGCGTCGACCTTCTCTTCGAGGTCGGTAGCCCCGTCCGAGACGATCCGGACGAACGGCTCGAGGAACCCTCCGTCGTGGCCGGCGCCCCGGGAACGCGCGCTTCGTCCCGCCGCCTCGATTCGATCAGCGAGGGTCTCGCCGTCGGCGGCGAGCCGCCGGCCGGAGACGTACTCGATGCCCAGTCGGCTCGCGTCGATTGCGGCGTCGGGGTCGTCGCAAACGGAGTACGCGATGATCCGCACGTCCGGGTAGCGCCCTCGAATCGTCTCAACCCTGACGGGCGCGGTCGCTCGGTCGGAGTCCCGTTCGTCGCCGTCGCTGCGAATGGGTTCGGTTCTTCCGTTCGATTCGGCCTCTCCCCTCAGCCGAACGACGACCACGCTCGGCTCCGACCCGCCGTCGACTCCCCGCTCGGTCAACTCTCGGGTCGTCCGCGTCCCGTCGGGGAGAGTACCCCACGCGGCGTCGACGGGCTCGCCGACGTGGAGCGGCGTTTCCTCAGGTGTCATCCCTCTCGCGCGCAGCGTGGTGCGTACGAGCGGTCGGCCGTCTGCGGCAGGTCTCACGCACCGAACGCACCAGATACCTCGAACACTCGATCGACATCGTCACTACAACGATCACGGATGCGAGAATAATAATATCAACCTATTTGTCGAGCGGTTTCCCGAATGTATCGGCGGGCGATCCGGAAACTCACCGACCCGGTCGCAGAGACAGCGGAGTCCTTCCGGCGAGGCCGCCGGGACGAAGGGGAACCGGCGAGGACGCCTACCAGTGGGCGACCGTCCGGCTGGCCGGCAACGCCGTCTCGATGTGTGACCGCTCCATTCCAAGAATTAGATATAGCGGTATGTGATTTATATGGCCGCTATCGGACAGCCATTCCGTCCTATGTATCTCGACAAATTTCGCTGGAGGTCGGTTCGCGACCCGGGTCGCTATCGCAACAACCGGTACACGTTCGATTCGTACGTCTCGCGAACCTGGTCGCCCCAGTTGTGGGTGTACGTGTCGATCACGTCGTCGGCGACGTCCCCGCGGAGATACTTGACGACGCCACGGTCGCCGGTCCGGTCCCGAAGATGCGTCGTGAAGAAGTGCCGGAAGTAGTGCGGCGTGACGTTCTCGGCGGCGCCCCCGCCGGTGCGGTACCACCCCGCGTCGCGGGCGTGGCGCTCGACGACGTGCCTGACCGCCTGCGGGTCGAGCCGCTCGCCCCACCCCTCCGCGGTGCCGACGAACAGGGGTTCCGCGGCGGACGCGCCGTCCGGCCGCAGGGCGAGCCACCGTTTCAGCGTCCGCGCCAGCTCGTCGTCGACCGGGATCACGGTGGCGCGCTTCCGCTTGTTCGACGCCGTGCGCACCTCGCCGTTCAGCTCCTCGCCCACCGTCGCGTCCGGGGTGACGTACAGCGAGTTCGGCCGGTCGGCGAGGGCCGGCCGCGTCCCCAGCGTGAAGGCCGTGCTGACCTCCTCGTCGTCGATCGCGAGGTCGCGGAGGTCGAGGTTGCACAGCTCTCCCACCCGCATCCCGGTCTTCAACAGCGTGACGACGAGCGCGCGGTGGAGCGGATGGCGGACGCCGGCGACGAACTCGCGCATAGCCGGGATTGACACGTCCCGCCGCGCCGGGTCCTTGTCGACCGTCTCGTCCATCTCCTCCATCACGAGCGTCATCGGGTTCCCCTCGAAGACGCCGACCTCCGTCATGTACCCGTAGAACCGGTGGAGGTAGGCGGCGTACGTCGCCACCGTGCTGTCGGCGACGTCGCCGCGCAGCGAGTGGACGAACGCCATGCAGTCGCGGTGGGTGGCCGATCCGGGCGTCGTTTCGCCGTCGAGAAACGACTCGAACCGACGCAGGACGCGTTCGTAGGCGTCGCGCGTCCGCTCAGTCTTCCCGTGATAAGTGAGGTCCTCGATGAAGTACGCGACCGGATCGTCGACCTCGGCTGGCGCTCGCGTGCTACTCATTGATCAGCGTGTACCCGCCTTCCCGCCCGTTGTAGCGAACGCGGTTCCGATCCTGGAGCGAATCGAGCGCGTCCTCCAGGCGCCCCTCGAAGTCGTCGAACACCGCGTCGACCAGCTCCTCCCACGAGAGCACCCCGTCGGCGAGCGCCGCTTCGACCCGCCTTTCGAGGTCGTCACCCCTGGGGTCAGACCCCGACGGATCGGGTTCGACGGGGTTCTCGGCGCCGTCGATCGAAAACCCGCGTCTCCCGGCCTGTACCATCGTTCTGACGAACTCGCTTTGCGACATCCCCAACTCGTCGGCGTGCTCCTGCCAGATCGCCTTCTGCTCGTCGGGAACGTACGTCTTCACGGAGCGGCGGTCGTCGCTCATCTCTCGTCCGAGGCTTCTCCGGCCGCCGTCTTCAATCTATCCCACAATTCGGGATAAGTGACCTTATACAGTAGAGAAGGACCATCAAGCCGCGGGTCGAGACTGTATATCTGTCTTTCTGGGACTACAAAATACGTCTGTGGCCCTAGAAAACTGGATATATATTTGACGGTCGGTCCGGCCCGTTTCGTCTGTCCAGCGGCTGATCGGTGATGCGGCCTCTTCGGTATCCGGGGAATGTCATCGGTACGCGAGCCGAAGGCCGGCGGTCGCGCTCGGCGCCCGTTCGACGTAGCTGCCGGGGCTGGCTCGCCGTGGGTCCGTCGGGCGCTGAAAGGCGCTCAGCGGTCGCTGACGGAGCCTTTCTCGGGAGTTGGATTGGACTGGGAGCAAGGACAGGACGTCTCGGCAGACCGCGGGAGCGACGGCGCCCTGGAGCGCGGTCGATCGCGGCCGATCGCGATCCAAAGAGACCCGTGTTGACCGATCAGCCGCCAACACGTACACTGTATATCGCTATAAAAAGTGCGGGTGTCAGACGCGGATCTCGGAGGACGGCGATTCGACCGCGATCGCGTCGAGGGCGCGTTCGACGCGCGGGTCGCGTTCGGCCGCGTTGCGCATCAGCACGGTCTCGCTGGGGAAGAGGTGCTCGCCCACCGCGAGCTCGTGTTCGCGCGCCGTCGACCCGGTGACCGTGAGGTAGACGCCGAGTCCGGTTCTGGCGATAGCGGCCTCCTCCTCCTCGTCCGCGTTCGGATAGACGAACTCGACGCCCTCGAGCGCGTCCGTCCCCAACACGGCGGTGACGAGCCGCTCGTAGCGGGGCGAGATGCAAAGCGGCCCCTCGTACCCGGTGACGAACCCCCGATCGAGGTCGGTCCCCGGCTCGAACCCTTCGGGCCGGCCCATCAGCGTGTGATAGACGGTGTCGCCGAGGCCGTTGACCACGCGCACGTCGGTGTCGACGGGGTCGATCCGCTCGTTGATGTCGGCGATCTGGCCCAGACCGCCCGGTCGGATGCCGACGACCTCCTCTAAGACGAGGTCGGCGGAGTCGAACCCGAGCGCGAACTCGTGGGTCCGAAGCGCTCGAAACGGCTCCTCGCGGCCGACGAGCTTCAGCGTTACCTCACCGAGGTCGACGGTGGCCGCGTCGAAGACGATCCGCCGGGGCTTGCCGTCGCGGTCGTCACGAAGCAGCGTGAACTCAGGGTTGCGCGGGTCGTTGGGGTCCGAGTACTCAGCCAGTCGATCGTACGGGCCGTCCTCGGCGTCGACGCGCCCCTTCGTGACGGCCTTCTCGTACCGGAGGGTGTTGCTCACGCGGTCCGCGAGGCCGTCGAGCCGGTCCTCCGGGCCGACGGCCGCGATCCGTTCGAGGACCGCTTCGAGGGGCCGGCCTTTCCGCGGCACGGCGACCGGTACCGGTTCGCTCATTACCGGACGTGCGCCGCCGCGGGTAAAACGGGTTGCGCTTTCCGCTCGGTACCGCCATCGGCTCCGCGATTACGGACCGAACGCCTCGTTGAGCCGCTTCCTGAACGCTTCGAGCTCTTCGAGGTGGTCGTTGATCGCGTCTAGTTCCGCCTCCACGTCGTCGAGGTCCTCGCCGAGCCGCTCCTCGATGTCGGTCAGGCGCGTGTCGACCTCCGCCAGGTCGTCCCAGAGGTCGTCGAACTCCTCGTCGAACCGCCCCATCCGGGCCTCCACGTCGTCCACCCGGTCCTCGGTCGCCTCCAGCCCCGCGGCGGCGTCGTCGACCTCCTCGTACAGCGTTTCGACGTCGTCGTTGAGGTCGTCGACCGCCTCGTCGAGGCCGGTCGTCTCGTCGTCGAGCCGCGACACGTCGTCTGTGACGCCGTCGACGGTCTCCTCGACGCCCGCGACCGTGTCGCCGAGGTCCGCGACGGTTCCCTCGACCGCCGTGACCGACTCCTCCACGCCGGACACCTCAGATTCAACGTCCGCGACCCGGTCGTCGACGCCGTCGACCCGCTCGGTGACGTCGTCGATCTCGGCGGTCGCGGCCGAGACGGAGTCGTCGACCCGCGAGAGGTCCTCGCGGAGGTCGTTCCGGTCCGCGTCCGCCGACGCGAGCCGGTCGTCGATCGCGGCCATCTCGGACTCGACGGCGTCGACCTTCTCGTCGAGGTCGTCGAGGATCTCGCGGGCGGTCCCCTCGCCGTCGATGAACTCCGCGAGTGCGTCCGCGTACGCCTCGATGTCGGCGACGCTCGACTGCAGACGGGCGATCCGCACGTCGACGCTGCGGGGAACGCCCACGTCCAGCTCGGACCGGAGGGTTTCGAGGTCGTCGTCGTCCACGTCGCCGGCGCGTATCTCCGAGGCGAGCGCCGCGGCGAGGCCGTCGTCCGGAGCCGCGGCTGGCGGCTCTCCCGTCTCTCCGGAGTCCCCGGCGTCGGCGGCGTCGGTCACTTCCGGTTCGACGTCGGCGGCCTCGGGTTCCGGCTCTTCGGCGTCGACCGGAGCGGACTCCGCCGCCGCGGCGTCGTCAACCCCTTCGGCCGTCACCTCTACCGTTTCCTCGTCCGCGTCGTCTGTCAGCGGTTCGTCCGCGTCCGGCTCGTCCGCGTCCGGCTCGTCCGCGTCCGGCTCTCCGGTGTGAGAGGTGACCGCGGCGGTTCCCGCGTCGACGTCCCGCGGTTCGGGGGCCTCCATCTCGTCGGGGGCGTCGTCGGTCTCGGCGGCCGCTGGCGCCTCCTCGTCCGGGTCTGCCAGGGGGTCAGTCGGGGGATCCGATGCCTCGCCCTCCGCCTCGTGCGGCTCCTCCATCCCCGGGAGCGTCGCGCGGTCGCCGGAGAGCACTTCCCTGACGGCGTCGGTGTCGCCCGCTCCGAGGACGTCTTCGATCTCCTCGCCGACCGGGACGTGCTCGATCACGGGCGTCCCGAGGAAGCCGTCGAGGTCGGGGTCGTCGTCGCGGATGCCGAACACCGTCTCGATCGCTTCGTCGGGCTCGACCACGCGCTCGAACTCGACGCGGTGGTCCTTGTAGGCGGTCCAGTTGTCGCTCTCGTACTCCGGGTGGAACCCGATCCGGTCCATCGGGAACGACTCGGGGATCCGGTCGACGATGCGCACGCGCACGGGGTCCTCGCGTGTCGAGGAGAGCTCGTACATCACCGCGGGCACGGGGAACGCGTCGTCCGTGAAGGACTTCTCGACGCGGATACCGTCCTCGTCGACGGTCGTCGTCGCTTCTGCCGTCCGTTCGCTCATACGGAGACCCTCCCGGAGCAGGGGCTTAAATTCCACGGGCCGCGTTTCGGCGTTGATAACCACGCCGCGGTGAAAAAACGCGATATCGGCCTCGTCGAGCCCGAACGCCTACAGATCGATCCGATCGCCAATCTCGACGATCTCCAGCCGGTTCGGGTGCGAGCGGCTCCGGACGTGTTCGTGGAGCGCGGTCGGGTCGGCGGTCAGCCCCTTCCACATGTCCCAGTGGGTCGGGACGAGTCGGTCGAGCGCCAGGTCCTCGGCGGCCGCGGCGATCTGGTTCTCGTCGCTGTACCACTTGGTCTCGACCGGTTCGCCCGTCTCCTTGTCCGGAACTCTCCCGACGGAGCCGAACGCGAGGATTCCGAGGTCGATGTCGAACTCCGCCGCGAGCCCCGTGAACGACCCGGAGGGCTTGCTGTCGCCGGCGTGGAACAGCGTCCCCGTCTCGTGCTCGATCACGTAGCCGACCGGGTGCGTCGCGTCGGCGTCCTGCGTTTCGACGACGTGCACGGTGAACTCGCCGATCCGCAGCTCGTCGCCCTCCGTCACTTCGAGGAACGCCTCCTCGTCGACGTCCCACTCCTCGGTCCAGCGCTCCTCCTCGCGGGCGACCGCGAGGGAGTCGTCCGGCGCGACGAGATCGGCGCCGGTGTTCGCGAGGATCGGCGCCTGCGAGGGGCCGTGGACGTGGTCGGTGTGCTCGTGGGTCGCCAGCACGGCGTCCGCCTCCTCGATATCCGCGGGGTCGAACGGCACCGGGACCATCCGGACCGTGCGCGGCGGGTCGCCGGTCCCGACGTACGGGTCGATCCAGAGCGTCGTCCCGTCGCTTCCTTTGATCGCGAAGCCGTTGCAGCCGAGGTACCACAGCGCCACCGTGTCGGGGTCGGCGTCCGCCACCGCGCGCGGCAGCCAGTCGCCCCAGTCGGAATCGGTCATGGCCGACCGTGCGTGTGCGTGCGGGGTAACCGTTCCGGAGTCTCCCAAAGTTCTGACCTATTGAGGACGACAGTATGCTGTCGCGAATCAGTCGTGTATATGGTATGTCGCTATATCGAATTTCGTCCGAGCGGTCGCTGACGACTCGCCGGGGAAATGTTTAATCACCGGCATCGTCGACCTGGTTCACATGGTTCGACCCCCCGTCAGTGGAGGCCGTTGAGCGTGGCGGGAGTCGTTTTCTGGGCGCTCGTCGTGCTGGCGACGGTCACCAGCCTCGCCACGGCGTGGACGCTCGGAGCGAACAGCAACTCGCCGCCATTCGCTCCGGCGATCGGAGCCAACGCGATCTCGACGATGCGGGCGGCGTTCCTCATCGGCATCCTCGCCGCGCTCGGCGCGCTCACGCAAGGCGGAGCGATCTCAGAGACGGTGGGAGCCGGACTCATCGACGGCGTCCAGATAACGTCGCTGGCGGCGACGGCCGGACTGCTGACCGCGACCGGGTTCATGGCCTTCGGCGTCTACAGCGGCTATCCGGTGCCCGCGGCGTTCGCGACGACGGGGGCGATGGTCGGCGTCGGGCTCTCGCTCGGCGGCGACCCCGCCGTCGACACCTACCGCCGGATCGTGCTCTTCTGGATGCTCGTTCCCCCGGTCTCGGGCGGACTCGCGTACCTCACCGCCACCGTCCTGCGACGCGACGACATCCCGGAGACGGTCGGCGTCCCCCTGCTCGCGGCGGTCGTCGGCGGCATCATCGCCAACGTCCAGCTGGGCGTCATCCCCTCACCGCCCGACGCGAGTCAGAGCTCCGTCGCGGGGTTCATCGCGCGTCGGGTCCAGACGCCGACGGTCGCCGACGTCGATCCCGTGGTGGCGCTCGTGACCCTAGTCGCCGCCGCGGCGTGGTTCCTCGTCATTCGCCGGCGGACGCAGGCGTCGGTCGAGGGCGGCATCCGGACGTTCCTGATCGTCCTCGGGAGCGTCGTCGCCTTCTCCAGCGGCGGCAGCCAGGTCGGGCTGGCGACCGGTCCGCTCGAGAACCTCTACGGGGTCGAACTCGGGCTGCCGGGCATCGTCCTCCTCACGCTGGGCGCGACGGGCATTCTCGCGGGCGCGTGGATGGGGGCGCCGAAACTGCTCCAGGCGACCTCCCGCGAGTACGCGCAGTTGGGAGTCAGGCGTTCCATCGCCGCGCTGGTCCCCGGGTTCATCATCGCGCAACTGGCCATCGCCCTCGGGATCCCGATCTCGTTCAACAACATCATCATCTCCGGCGTCATCGGCGGCGGCCTCGCCGGCGGCTCCGCGGGCGTGTCTCGTCGGAAGATCGGCGTCACCCTCGCGTTCTGGCTCATCACGCTCGTGTTCTCGATCGGGATCGGCTTCGGGCTCTACAAGGTCTTCGCGGCGGTGCTCGGCGGGTGAACTGAGACGCGGCGAGGCGGACGGGATCAGCGAACGACGGTCACGGTGACGGAGGCCTCGCCGACGACGGTCGTCGCCACCGTTCCGAGCAGCCGGCGGGCGAGGCTCCCCCGCTCGCCCCCGTGGCCGCCCATGACCACGTGATCGACGTCGTGGGCGGCGACGTACTCGAGAATGGTCTCGGCCGGGTCGCCGGTTTCTACCGCGGTTTCGACGTGCCGACCGGTCGCGTCCGTTCGCTTCCTCGCCCGTTCGATGACGCGCTCGGCCCGGTCCCGCGCGTTCGCACGGCGATCGCCGTCGGGGCCGAGAACGCCGCCCTCGCTCATCCCGGCGTCGATCGGCGTCACCACGTTCAGCACCGTCACCCGACAGTCGAACAGTTCGAGCGCCTGTGCGAGCGCCTCGTCGGCCAGCGGCGACCCGTCGAGCGGAACCAGGACGTGCGATGGCGCCATACGACGTCTTCGACCCCCCCGCACATATCGACGGCGGTTATCCGACACCCGAGAGCCGTCGAATAACGCGGCGTGGGTACCGGTCGGGAGCCCGCGTCGCGGCCGGTCCGGCCGCTATTTATCAATGGTTGCCCGAGGAGAGCCCATGAAGGTACTCGGCGTCGCCGGCCCGTCGGACTCCGGGAAGACGACCCTCGTCGCGAGGCTCGCGGGGCGACTCAGCGATCGCGGGGCGGTGGGAACCGTCAAGCGGCTCACTCACGAGCCCGACATCGACACCGAAGGGAAGGACACGGCCAGGCATCGGGCGGCCGGAGCGGCGCGCACCGTCGGCCTCACCGACGACGGCGGGTGGTTCGGCACCGGCGACGGGTGGGCTCTCCGGGACGTGCTCGACGGCTTCGCCGGCGAGTGCGACTACGCCCTCGTCGAGGGGTTCAGCGACGGCCGTCTTCCGAAGGTGTCGCTCGGCGACCGACCGGTCGCGGCCCCGATGGTGGCCACGGCGGCCGACGCCGACGGCATCGACCTCGACGAGCTGACGGAAACCGTGACGGACCTCCCGTCCTACGAGACTCCGGCGTCCCTGGCGGCGGCGATCCGCGGCTCGGTCAGGACAGGCGTTTCCGGAAGCGTCGCGACGAGCACCGTCCCGGAGGCAGAAGTGGCTTCCAGTGACGAGGTGGCGACACAGGTGGAGGCGGCGGATCGTCACCTCCGTTCGATAGGCGGCGTCCGCGGGGCGCGCGTCCACCGCCAGCCGTCGCTCTTCGACGACCACGACGACCTCGTCTATCTGGTGGTGCTGGCCGACGACTCAGTGAGGGCGAACGAGGCGATCGGGAGGGCGCTCGATCGCCTCGTCGAGGCGGCCTGACTCCCCTCTGTTTGCGGCGTTCTCAAGAGCCGGATCCCTCGCTGAACGATCCCTCGCTGCAAAAGCGACGCGTGCGGGCAGCGAATCGATCGAGTGCACCCGCCGAGACACGGTCAATTTCGCAAGTCGAGTCGTTTCGTTATCCGACTACCTCTCGGGTCGTCGCTGCCAGCGATGCATACAACTGTTCAGACGTCTCGTCCTCAACGCGTCGCGTGAACTCGTCGGTCCAAGCGCGGAGATGTTCCTCACGGAACTGCTCGAGCCGCTCGTCGAACCCTTCTTCTGCCAGGTACGCGGCGAACTCTAATTCCGTCGCGAGATGGTCTGGAAGGTCCGAGTGGTCCTGCGCGGGCCGGACGCCGAACTCTCGATACCAGCGCGTGACCGCCATCGTGGCTGGTCCCTTGACCGGGCCGAGTTCGTCAGGGTCGTCGCGATCGCGGTAGACACTCTCGTATGGCGGACATGGCGGTCCTGCCGGGCCGATAAACAGCCTTGTGTGTTCGGTTCGAAGCTCTCCGAGGTCCACCGGACCGAGGTCACCGAACACCGGTTCTAACGCACCGGCTTCGACGGCCTCGACGAGCCGGTGGCTGGGTTCCCGCCAACACTCGGCGAGGACCGCGTACATCGCCGCTGCGTCTGACTGGGGCGCGTCGTTTTCGGCGGTTCGTTCGGGCGAGCGCTCGCGTTCAATCGGCGTGTCCGTTTGGTTGGTCATTGGTCTCGTGTGCCGCCGTCGGCCGCGTACGATGGCTCTGCGTCGACTCGCTGAATCGGCACGTACTTCAGGCCGAGCGTGACGATAAGCGCCCCGAAGGCGATGATACCGAGGGTGACGGCGATCTCGACGATCGTCGGGGTGTACGTCCCCGCAGTCGCCCAGATAGTGGTCGTAATGCCCGTGTACTCGCCGCCGAGCGAGATACCGGGCGCGGAGTCGATGTTGGCGACCTCGTACCCCGTGAACACGAGGCGGATCCCTTCGAACATCGTCCCGACGACTGCGAGGACGCTCGCCGTGAAGATGACTGACACGCGCTTTCGGAGGGACGGGAGCGCCAGCATAGCGAGTGGAACCGCGCCGCCGACGACGGTCCACAGCCAGAAGTACACCGAGTCCCCGATGAGGAAGTTACTCATGATGGCCCAGAACTCGAAGTGATCCGCCCAGGCGTGTGGTAGTCGCTCGGCCGCCAAGAGGTACACCACGTGGAACGCGAGGAAGATTCCGAGGATCTTGCCCAGACTCGTGAGCTCCTCTCGGTCGACCTCGAAGTTCGTGTACCGGTCCGCGAGGACCGACACGACCAGCAGCCTGTCTCTTATACACATCTCTGATGGCGCGAGGGAGGCNAGAGATGTGTATAAGAGACAGGAGCGCGACCGCGGTCGGAAGCGCGACTGCTGCCGTCCAGAACATGAGCGTTCGATCGCGCTCACGGCCCGCCTCGGTGTCTTCGAAGCCGAGGGCGAGGGACGACCCGCGTGCGGCTAGGTCACGGCGGGTCAAGAGCCACAGGTACCAGAGGTTTAAGAGTCCGTACAGCAGGACGATTCCGAAGTCCCACACCATCGGCGACCGGAAGTCCGGAGAGGTGAAAAACTGGTATATCCGCCCCGGACGACCGATGTCCGGCAAGATGAGCAGTCCCGCGACGATGATACACGCGAGACTGACAAGCACCCCGAGTCGCGCGAACCCCTCGTAGCGGTGCGAATGGAAGAACTTCGGCGCACTACTGATGATGAGTCCGCCTGCAGACAGCCCCACGAACAGGACGAACATCATGATGTACAGCCCCCACGAGAAGACGTTGCGCATTCCCGTGGCTATCAGCCCTGTCGTGAGCTGATACCCCCACGCAGCGATCCCAGCGGCCATGAGCGCGACGAGCAGGCCGATCCAGAGCTTGCCTTTTCCGCCGAACGAGGGGATCGCGACCCGCGACGACCCGGTCTGCTCCGTCATCAGTCGTCACCTCCTGACTTCGCGGAGGTCGCGTATGGAATCTCGCCACCGCTGAGCGAATGGCTGCCACCACTCGACTCAGCACCCGTACTGTCGGCTTCCTCAGACGGCACGTCGTCGCCGTCAGACCACGGCGAGACGTCCTCGAGTTCGCTCTCCATCTTGTCCGACGTCTGTGGACGTCCGGGACTCATCTCACCGCTGATGTAGTACGTGTTCGGGTCCGTCCCGCGGTCTTCGAGCAGCTGGTCCGTCTCGTACGTGTCGATGTACTTCGAGACGGTGCTGCTCTCGTCGTCGAGGTCACCGAAGATACGGGCGTCGGCGGGGCAGTTGACGACACAGGCCGGATCGAGGCCCTCGTCGACGCGGTGACTACAGAACGTACACTTCTCGACGACGCCCTGCGGCCGCGCCTCCACGTCGCCGGTTCCCCCTTCCGGCATGTGTTCGGGCTCGTCCCAGTTGAACACTCGAGCGTTGTACGGACACGCCGCCATGCAGTAGCGACAGCCGATACACTTGTCGTAGTCGATCTCGACGATGCCGTCGTCGCGGGTGTACGTCGCGTTGACCGGGCAGACCTTCACGCACGGCGCGTTCTCGCAGTGTTGACACGCCGTCGGCTGGTACTGCATGTCCAGCGACCCGCTCCCGCCGTCTTCGGGGTAGCCGCCCGACGGGGTGTCCATCTTCTCACCGCCCTCGGTGAGAACGCGGTTCCAGAACTGTCCCATCGGGACGTTGTTCTCCTGTTTACACGACACTGCGCACGCTTGACACCCGATACACCGCTCCTGGTCGATTACGAGCCCGTGTTTTGTCATCGTCAGTCACCTCCTGTGGGAGTCGCTCTGGCACTGCTCCCGCGCGGGTTGTCAGATCCGTATTTGTCCGTGTCTACATCGTCAGGTGCGGATTCGACCGCCACCCGCACGTCGTAGAACGCCATCGTCTGGCCGACCTCGCTGACCTCGTTGTGCGTGAGGTCCTGGAGGTGTCCCTTGACGAAGTCGCGGCTCCACCACCCCTGATCGGTGTTGACCAGGCCGGGCTGGAACGCGTCGTTGTACTTCGCCTTCACGACCATCTCGCCCCGGTCGTTGTACACCCGGACGTACTCGCCGTCGTCGATCCCCCGTGCCTTCGCGTCCTTCGGGTGGATGTCAAGCTGCGGTTCGGGATTGATCTCGCGAACCCAGTTCAGCATCTCGTACTGCGAGTGGATGCGGAAGCGACTGTGCTTCTGCATGAACATCAGCGGGTACTCGTCGGCCTTTTCGTAGTCGTCGGCGGTCCGATCTTCGAGGGGTCGCGGCACGTCGAACGTGACGCCCTCTTCGCTCGGGGCCTCGTCGTCGTACATCTTGATGCGTCCCGTCTCGGTGGGGAACTCGTCGGTGTACTTGACGATCGGGACGCTCTCTTTCTTCTGCGTCCCCTGTTCGAACAGCGTGTAGAAGTCGATGTCGTCGTCTCGCCCAGCGAGTTTCCGGAGCATGTCGCGTTTCGTCTCCGGGAATCGGTCGCCGTACCCGAATCGCTCCGCGAGTCCGCGGATGGCGAAGTAGTCGTCCTTGGTCTCCCACAGCGGTTCCTGCACCTTGTGACGGTAGCCGAGATGCGGGTGGGACCCCCAGCCGGAGCTGATGTCTTCCTGCTCGAACCAGTGGGGGACCGGGAAGATGATGTCGGCGTGCTGGACCGTATCCGTGTGGTGCATGTCCGCGACCACGTACATCTCGAGGCTTCTGATGGCCTCTCTGAACCGCTGTCGGTCCGGGAACTGGTTCCCCATCATGTTCGACTCGATGGAGTAGACGGCCCTGATTTTGTGCGGGTCGCCGTCGATCATCGCGTCGGGGTACTCGGGGAAGGTCAGCGACGGCCCGGGGTCGGCGTCGCTCGGGCTGGCCCAGTCGCCGGCGGCGAGCGTCGCACCGCCCGAGTGGTGGGCGTGGATGTTCCCGTGACGACCGTAGTCGCCGGTCAGCCCCATCAACATGGCGTACGCCTGCCCGAAGACGTGCCCGTGTTTGTACCGGCCGATCGCGTAACTCGGGGCGATCCCGCCGGGACCGCGGGTCGCCAGCCACCGGATCGCAGTCCGGATGTTCTCGGCGTCGACACCGGTCGTCTCTGCGACATCCTCGGGGGCGTAGTCCGCCACGTGGTCTCGAAGCCGCGTGAGCGCCGTCTCGCACGCGACGCCGTCGACGGTGAACTCGCCGAAGAGCGCGTACGGGCCGCCGGTTTCGGGTTCCAGTGCGACCGGGCTGCCGCTCCCGCGTTCGACGGCGACGACCTGGTTCTCGCCGGCGTCTTCGAAGACGTCGCTCGCTTCGAGCAACTCCCCGGTGTCCTTGCGGATCAGCGCCGGTGCAGTCGTCCGTTTCCGGAGGAACTCCTCGTCGTACGTCTCGTCCTGGAAGACGGTGTGCATCATCGCGAGCGCGAGGTGCACGTCTTTGCCGGGCTCGACGGGGAGCCACAGGTCCGCCTTCGACGCCGTCGTCGTGTACACCGGGTCGACCACGACGAGTTTCGCCCCGTTCTCGACCGCGTCGAGGACCTTCGAGGCGTCCATCTGGAACTGACTGGAGAAGATGTCCGACCCCCAGACGATGATCGTGTTCGCGTTCTCCCAGTCTTCGGCTTCGTTCGTCGGCGGGAGGAAGGCACCGACACCAGTGACGCGGTTAAAGCCGCGACCGACGTTGGTGTCGATACCCCAGGCGGATTGGGTCGCGCCAAACAGCGACGCGAGTCGCTTGAACGATTTGCCCGTCTGCCCGTAGTTCCCCGACCCCTCGTGGAAGAGGACGCTCTCGGCGCCGTGGTCGGCTTTCAACGACTGCATCTTGTCGGCGACGAGGTCGAGCGCCTCGTCCCACGAGACGCGCTCGAACTCCGCGTCCGGACCGCGCCCCTGGGGATTGGGCTCGTCGGGCGACCAGTCCGCCCGCTTCATCGGGTACTTCAGTCGCGTCGGGTCGTACACGCGCTGCGTGTGCGACAGCCCGAGCACGCAGGCCCGCTTGTACTGTTCGTCTTCCGGTGGATGGGGTTCGATCTTCTTCACCTGACCGTCGCGAACGTGAACGTCGATCGGACACTTCCCCCGACAGTTGGGCGAACAGACGGTCTGGACGACGTCGTTTTGACCGACAAAGCTCTCGATCCCGGAGGCCGACGGCTGATCGCCTTCGCTCTCGACCAGCGTCTGAAGAAATCCGCTCCCCCCGACTCCGAGGGCGGCAGCGGCTCCACCGGCCTTCAGCACGTCCCGTCTGTACGCCTTTCCGTCAGTCATCTTCGAACCCCTCCGGCTTCGTCGGGCGTTCGTCCTCGCCGAACTCGTCCAGTACCGCTTCGTGGTATCGTTCGTGGAACTCGGCGTCAGTCATCTCTCCATTTGAGACCCGTATCGCGTCGCGAGCCATCTGCACACCGAGATCGGTGTCGTATTCGACGTCGTCTAACATCGCTTCAGCTTCGTCTTCCCACTCATCGATCGGCGTCAGTCTCGGCTGCTGTGGGTCACTCATGGCTCTATTTGTACAACGCACTCAGACCACGATGCAACTCGCGCTTTATACTACAGCATCTTATATACTCCAGCGGTTAGTGCTAAAACAATCGTTATGTTTTTGGAATTATAGATCACATCTTTGGCATTCTACACCTCTTATTTCCTCACATCGATGACCGTCCCGAGCCGGACGGCTTACCTGAAGGCGGCGAGCGCAAGTTTCGACTCCACCGAGCTCAGCCGCTGCGACATCGCCGACTTCGTGATGTCTAGGTCCGCAGCGAGTTCACCGACGCTCGTCTCCCTCGGCGTCTCGTAGTAGCCCGACGAGACCGCCATCGCGGCCGTCTCCCGTTCGGTCTCGGTCAGCGTGGAGAGGTCGAGGGTGACGCGGTTCGACCGATCGCCGTCGACGGAGTCGACCCGCGTGAGACGGCGCAACGAGAGGTCGTCCGTCGCCTCTCTGAGATCGTCTATCAGCGCGGAGAGGCGGTCGCGGTCCGGGAAGAACGCCCGAATGACGACGGTCTCGTCGGTGACCTCCGTGATCTTCGGAATGCAGTCGTAGTCGAAGAAAATCGGGCAGAAACACTCAGAGGTGATCTCGGTTTTCGAGTGGCGGATCTCGGTGTCGGTCGAACCCGGCCCCGTCCCGGCGTCGTGATCCCGCGCCGTTTCCGTGTGACACTCTCCGCCAGAAGACTGTCGATCGATCCGGTCGGCGTCTCGGCCGTACACCTCGACGGGACAGGCGACCGCACCGGACGCGGACAGTTCGAACTCGACGTAGAGCCGACGGGTCTCTTCGGTGCCGTCACTCTCTCCGTTCGACGATTGCTCCGTCATTCCCACAGTCGGCGCGTTCGACGGACGGACACAGAACGTTGTCTCGGGTGATCGGCCTTTAGAACGGCCGAGATGACGGAACGGGTCAACTCGTCGCTCACTCTCCGTCGGCGATGTCGTCGATCCACGTCAGCACTGCCACCGCTTTCGGAAACCCGATCGTCGGGACGGCAAGCAGGGCGACGTGCCGCAGCGCCTCGGGGTCGACGCCATCCTCGAGCGCTCGCCGGACGTGCGAGTGGACAGCTCCCTCCGACCCGGAGCCGGCCGCCAGCGCCAGTTTGACGAGACGTTTCTCTTCGCCCTCGATCGGGCCGGCTTCCGAACAGGCTTTGCCCAAAGCGGCGTACTCGTCCCACACCTCGGGGAATTCAGCCGCGAGATCGCCCGCCGTCGACGGGAGTTCGTCGGTGTCTTCGACAGCATCAGACATACACAGATTTTCGGAGAGGGGAGGTAAAAACCGAACCGAGCGTTTCCACGAGGTGACGATACCGCACCGATCGGTTCGGCCGGTTCGCCCGGTTCGACCGATCACCCCCTCCGGCCACACGCGATCGTCGAATCCAGCGTCTCTTCGCGAGCCATCTCCTCTACCACCCGCCGAACGATTGTCGCCTCGGCGCCGTGAAGGCGCTGTGAAACCGCGGATTTGGACACGTCGAACTTGGTCGCGAGGTCCGTGAGCGTCGCCTCCCGCGGTTCTGCGTAGTACCCGGCTTCCACCGCCCGAAGCAACGTCCGACGCTGTACCGCGGTCAGCTCCTCGGGGTCGATCGAGACCGTCGACTGGCCCTCGTCACGGACGTCACGGACCCCTACCCCGTCGACGCCGAGATCCGCAATGGTACCTAACACGGCCGCGACGTCGACACCCGGATCGATCTCTATCACGACCGTGTGTCCGTCGTCGCCCGCGTCGTTCGTGACCATCGGTAGATCCCTGCGAACAAAATGTACTGAATCGAACAAACTAGATCCGGTGAACTATGTTGGTATTTAAATATACCTCTCGGATCGTGCGGATCATCGCTTTCCCGAACCTGACGCTCGCGCCGCGCCTCCTCGAAGGGCTCACTCCTTCACTCCGGTCGGTGCGGCTGTGTACCGTCGGAATTTGCCAATAGGGTTTAAATACCTGTAATATACAGGAGCACGTCTTGGGCCGTCGAGTTATAATCGGTAGATATGCATCGACACCATGGCGGCTACGCGGCGTCGACAGACTCGAAGTTCGGCTTCGAGTTCGAGACGCTCCGCGGCTGGGCGGCGCTCGTAGAAATCGACGCCCACGAGACCAGTCGACTGTCGCGAACGAGCACTGTCGGTCGCTCAGCGTAACCCACTGATCTACTAATGGCTACCCTTCACAACGCGCTCGCTCGAGTCGAGGACCCGGTCATCGGCGACGACATCGTCTCGCTCGGTCTCGTCGGCGACATCGAAATAGACGGAGACACCGCCCACGTCCCGCTCGCGCTCGGTGCCCCGCACTCGCCGAGTGAGACCCGGATCACCGAGGACGTTCGGGCCGTCGTTCGGGAAGCGGGATACGAGCCGTCGCTGTCGGTCGAGATAGACGATACCACGCCTGCCGGCCAGATGGACGGCGCGCCGAACGTGATCGCCGTCTCCTCCGGCAAGGGCGGCGTCGGGAAGAGCACCGTCGCGGTGAACCTCGCGACGGCGATGGCCGAGCGGGGGGCCAACGTGGGACTGTTCGACGCCGACGTGTACGGGCCCAACATCCCGCGGATGCTCGGCGTTCAGGACAAGCCCGGGAGGGCGGAGGACGACGAGACGATCATTCCGATCGAAAGCCACGGGCTCAAACTGATGAGCATCGGCTTCCTCGTCGGCGAGGACGACCCGGTCATCTGGCGGGGCGCCATGGTCAACAAGGTGCTCACAGAGCTGTTGCACGACACCGAGTGGGGTGATCTCGACTACTTCGTCGTCGACTTGCCCCCGGGAACGGGCGACGTACAGCTGACCTTGCTCCAGCAGATGGGAGTGTTGGGCGCGCTCGCCGTGACGACGCCGCAGGACATCTCGCTGGACAACGCCCGGAAGGGCGTCCGGATGTTCGAGAAACACGACACGTCGATGCTCGGCGTCGTCGAGAACATGAGCGGGTTCGTCTGCGACGAGTGCGGGACTCGACACGACGTGTTTGCGACCGGCGGGGGCCAGCGGCTCGCCGACGAGTTCGAGCTCCCGCTCCTCGCCGAGGTCCCGCTCGATCCTGCGATTCAACAGAGCTGCGAGGTCGGGGAGCCCACCGTCTCCGACGGCGTCTCGGAGCCGGCACGAGCGTTCCGAAAGCTCGCCGAACGGACGATGGACCAGGTCGGCCGAGAGCGGCGGCGCTCGCACGCCGACGGCGCCGCGGACATCGATCTGACCCCGTAGTCTACGGGGGCACGCCCGAGACCGAAAGCGCCGGAGAATTCCCTCCCGAATCGGCATCGTAAGAACACTCGATCGCAAACAGCGCGACTCACGCCGATAACGTAACTTCAGACCATTACTTCTTACAAGATAGTAACGAGAGTAGTTTATATCCCGCTGGTAGCTGAAGCGTTCTGCATGCAATCGGCTTCCCGACGGTCGGTCCTCGCAGCGCTCTCCGCCGGGAGCGGGCTCGGGGTCGCCGGCTGTCTCGGTGACGGGGACGCCGTCTCGGTCCTCGCTGCCGGGAGCCTGGCGGTCGTCCTCGACGAACACGTCGGACGGCGGTTCGAGGCCGAGACGGGGATCGCCTGTCACGGAGAGTACTACGGCACGAACGCGGTGATGCGGATGGTGACCGACGACCGGAAGCACCCGGACGTCGTCGTGAGCGCGGACGCCGGGCTCCTGCGCGACCGGCTGTACGACGCGCACGCCGCGTGGGACGTCTCGTTCGCGTCCAACGCCGTCGGTATCGCGTACGCACCCGACACGCGGTTCGGGGAACGCCTGGAGGCTGGCGACCCGTGGTACGAGGTCGCGCGCGACGCCGAGCCCGGCGCGCTCGCGATAAGCGATCCCGACCTCGATCCCCTCGGGTACCGCGCCATCCACGCGTTCCGGCTGGCAGAGCGGGAACACGGGCTCGACGGCTTCGCCGAGGCCGTCGCCGACGCCGCCTATCGGGAGCCCGAGGAGCCACAGCTCCTCGCCGGCGTCGAGACGGGGAACCGCGCCGCCGCGGTCGCCTACCGGAACATGGCCGCGGACCACGGGCTCCAGTTCCACCCGTTCCCGGAAGCGTACGACTTCTCGAACCCGGAGTACGCCGACCGGTACGCCGAGGTATCCTACACGACAGACGAGGGGTACACGGCGACCGGCGCGCCCATCACGTACAACGCGACGGTGCTCGAGAGCGCGGCCGCGCCGGACGCCGGCCGCGAGTTCGTCCGGTTCCTCGCGAATGCCGATGAGACCCTTCGCGAGAACGGGTTCGAGACCGAGGGGTTCCCGAGAGCGCACGGCGCCGTTCCCGCCGAGGTGAGAGGCGGATGAGCCTCGTCGACGCGACTCGTTCGGCCACGAACTCCCGACGGCTGCCGCCGCTGTTGGTCTTCGGCGTTCTCGGGGGGATCCTGCTCGCCTCCTTCGCGCTCCCCTTCGCGGTATTCCTGGGCCGGACCGGATCGGTTCCGGTCGTCGAGACCCTGCTGGGGACGGCGAGTCGGACGGCGGTCCGGAACTCGCTGCTCACCGCCCCGGTCGCCACCGCGATCGCGACCGCGCTCGGCGTCCCGCTCGCGTACGTCCTCGCGCGCGAGACGTTCCCGGGGAAGCGGCTCATCGAGGCGCTGGTCGTGCTCCCGCTCGTCGTCCCGCCGGTCGTCGGCGGGGCGATGCTGCTCAGCGTGGTGGGTCAGTTCACGCCGATCGGCGCCGCCGCGGCGCGCGTCGGGGTGCCGCTGACGGACAGCCTCGTCGGCGTCGTGCTCGCGCAGACGTTCGTCGCGGCCCCGTTCATGGTGATCACCGCTCGCGCCGGGTTCGGCGCCGTCGACGAGCGCCTCGAACAGGCGTCCCGGTCGCTCGGATACGGGCCGCTCGCGACGTTCAGGCGCGTGTCGCTCCCCCTCGCAAGCCGCGCGATCGTCGCCGGCGTCGTGCTCACGTTCGCGCGGGCCATCGGCGAGTTCGGCGCCACGATGATGGTCGCGTACAACCCCCGGACGATGCCGACGCGCATCTGGGTCGACTTCATCGCCGGCGGCATCGACGCCGTCGTCCCGCTCGCGCTCGCGCTGCTGGCGGTCACGCTCGTCGTGGTCGCGACGGTACAGCGGTTCGCCGGGGTCCCGACCGTGGTGGAGCGATGACCCTCGAACTCCGCGGGGTGACCCACCGGTACGGGGCCGAACGCGCGCTCGACGACGTGTCGCTCTCCCTCGACGACGGGGAGCTCGTCGCGCTGCTCGGCCCGAGCGGCTGCGGGAAGACGACGGCGGTCCAGGCGATCGCCGGGCATCTCGATCCGACGGCCGGCAGGGTGCTGCTCCGCGGAGCCGACGTCACCGACGTCCCGCCGGAGGACCGGAACGTCGGGGTCGTCTTCCAGCGTCCGACGCTGTACCCCCACATGACCGTCGGAGAGAACGTCGGGTACGGGCTGGAAAGCGGCGATCTCGCGGCCGATCGGGTGAGCGAGCGCGTCGACCGGTACCTCGAGCTGGTCGAGCTCGCCGACCGGCGCGACGCCTCTCCGGGGTCGCTGAGCGGGGGCGAGACCCGGCGGGTCGAACTCGCTCGGGCGCTCGCTCCCGAGCCGGACGTGCTCCTCCTCGACGAGCCGCTGTCGGCGCTCGACAGGGGGCTTCGGGCGCGGCTCCGCGACGAGATCGTTCGCATTCAAAAGCAGACCGGGGTGACGACGTTGTTCGTCACGCACGATCAGGAGGACGCCATGTCGGTCGCGGACCGGCTCGTCGTCCTTCGCGACGGAGCGGTCGTCGCGGCCGGCGCTCCCCGGCGGCTCTACGAGTCGCCGCCGACCCGCTTCGTCGCGTCGTTCCTCGGGCGTTCGAACGAGCTCTCGGCGACGGTCGACGACGGCAACGGGTCGCGGACGGTGCGGATCGGCGGGACCGAACTCGCGGCCGCCGCCGTGCCCGACGGACTCGCCGGCGCGGAGCGCGCGGCCGTTCACGTCCGTCCGGACGACCTGACTCTGACCCCCGGTGCGCGCTCCGACGGCTGGTCGGGACCGAGCGAGAGGAGCGACGGACCGAGCGAGGCGGACCAACGCCCGATCGAGCTGTCGGGGACGGTGACGGGCGTGCGTGACGTGGGACGCCGCTACGACGTGCGCGTGGAGGTCGACTCCGGGGAGGCGGTGACCGTCGAGCGGCACCGCGACGGGCTCAGCGAGGGCGACCGCGTGACCCTCACCGCCGCGGCGAGCGACCTCACGGCGTTTCCCGATCCGGCGTGAGTCGGCGGCCGGTCAGAGCGACTCGTACAGCGACCGGTACCGCTCGGCGATCGCGTCGAGCGAGAACGACTCGCTGCGCGTCGCCGCGTTCGACCCGAGCCGCTCGCGGAGCGCGGGATCGGAGAGTCGGCGGATCGCGTCGGCGAACGCCGCGGTCTCGTCGTCGGCGTCGGTCGGATCGACTTTTAAACATTCCTCGCCGTCGTCGAGCCACGAGAAGGTCTCGATGTCGCGGACGACGACCGCCTTGCCGGCGGTCATCGCCTCCAACAGGGCGATCCCCTCGTTCTCCTCGTGAGTCGGGAAGAGGAACACGTCGCCGGCGGCGAACGCGCCTCGGACGTCGTCGACGAACCCGGTGAACGTGCAGTTGTCCGGCGACTCCTCGATGAGCCGGGTCGTCTCCCGACCCTTTAACGAGAGGTCGAGCGGCCCGAACCACGCGAAGTCGACGTCGGGCAGCCGGCGGGCCAGGTCGACGAACGTCGCCAGCCCCTTCCGCTTGATCACGTGGCCGACGAGGAAGACGGTCGGCGGGTCGAGCTCGTAGCGCTCGCGGTACTCCGCCTCCAGCGACTCGAAGCCGGCGAGCTTCTCGCGGTCGACGCCGTTCGAGATGACGGTCGTCGGCGCGTCGGCGTACCCCTCGATCACGCCGCGGTTGTACTCGGAGGGGCAGACCAGCGCGTCGGCGAGGCCGTACGCGCGGCTGAGGTAGGGCTTGAGCGGCTTCGCGAGCGCGTTGGTGAACCGGAAGCTGTCGCCGAAGTCCTCGGCCGTGACGTGGGTGTGCGCGACCACCGGAACCCCCCGGTCGCCGGCGCGCTTCGCGTACCACACCGACCGCGGCCCCATCAGGTTGCAGTGGAACACGTCGGCGTCGAGCGTCGGCTCGGTGGTGTAGGCGATCCCCTCGCGGTCGAGCATCTTCCGCTGGTGGACGACCGACTCTCGGATGCCGCCCGTGACGCGGTCCTCGAACTCGAAGTAGTGGCTGACCTTCATCGGGGGGTCGCGGGGGTGATCGCTCTCGTCTCGGTCACTCCACTTCCAGCCACGGGACCTCCATCAGCGGCGGGATGTACGTCTCGATGTGGTGTTCCCACACGCCCTCCTCGCCGAACGCCTCGCCGTGGTCGGCGGTGACGACGACGGTCCCGTCGAGCTCCTCGACGAGGTCGGCGACGGACTCCAGGGCGATCCGGAGGTTCTCCTCGTAGAGCTTGAGCGCGGTCACGCGGGTGCCGTCTCTCACGAGGTCCGTGGGGTCGAGCTCCAGCCACAGCCCCGCCTTCTGGGCGAACTCGCTGTCGTCGAGCCGGCTCTCGATCTTCGGCCGGACCGAGTCGCTGAGCGACGAGAGGAGGCCGCCGTCGTCGTCCGCGTCGCCGGCTTCCGCCTCCTCCTCCTGCCGTTTGATCCCCTTCTGGATCTGCTTGAGCTTCTGGCCCTTCCCGCGCGAGAGGTACGGCGCGTGCGGCTGCATGTAGTGGAGCACGGTCCGGTCGGCGCGCTCGACGGCGTCGAGGTTGTCGCGGTACGCCTCGGCGAGCCCCTCGGGCGGAACCGTGCCCAGGTCGTCGTCCCAGCCGGTCTTCCAGACGTCGTGGATGTCGCTGATGTGGTCGGAGGCGGTCCACTCGTAGTCGCAGCTCGCGCCCCACTTCAGCTCGTTCAGCGGGATCCCGAGGTCGTTGATGAAGGGATTACCGGAGAAGTAGGCGATGTCGTGGTCGCCGGTGAACGTCCGGTAGGCCCACTCGGGCGTCGACGACCCGATGGTCCGACGCTTCTCTAAGTCGCCGTCGAGGTACTCGTCGTACACGTCCTCGAACACGTCGTAGCGGCACGCGTCCAACACCAGACAGTAGTCCCACTCCGATTCGAGGAACCGCTGATCGTCCATACGTACGCGACCGTACCCCCCCGACGGTTGTATTCTTGTTGGTGGCGGCTCACGACGCTGACTCCGCTCTAGAACCCCTTTCCCGGCAGATAATCGGGTTTTGTCACTCGCACGATCGGTCGTCGTCGGGGGGCCACCGCCGGTGAGAACCGATCAGACATTTAAAGTCAGCCACGGCGTCATCCCCCCTATGGACGGGAGCCAGCGACGGGGACTGGTCATCGGCGGGGTCGCGGCGGTCGCGATCCTCGCCGTGCTCTTCGCCGTCGTCGGGGCGGACCGGATGGTCGAAACGCTGCTGACGGCGGACCCGGCGCTGGTCGCGGCGACGTTCGGGTTCGCGCTCTGCTGGCTGATCGCGTGGAGCCTCATGCTCCGGACCGTGCTCGGTTCGCTCGACGTCTCCCTCTCGGTCGCCACGTCCTTCCTCGTGTACGCCGGGGCCGTCTTCGCCAACAACGTCACGCCGTTCGGGCAGGCCGGCGGCGAACCGGTCGCGGCGGCCCTCATCTCCCGGGTCTCCGGCTCGCGCTACGAGACGGGCCTCGTCGGGATCGCCAGCGTCGACGTGCTCAACGTCGTCCCCTCGATCTCGCTCGTGTTCCTCGGCGTCGGCTACTACGCGACGACCGCCGCGGTCGGCGAACGCCTCGAGGTCGCCGTCGGCGTCGCCGTCGCGCTGATCACGGCCATCGTCGCGGGGATCGGCCTCGGCTGGCGGTACCGGCGGGCCGTCATCGACCGGCTCCCGAGCGCGGTCGGCGGGCTGGCCGGGCGGTTGGACCGGTTCGACGCCGACACCGTCGAGGCCGGGATCGCCGACAGGCTTCGCAACTTCTTCGAGGACATCGAGCGCGTCGCGACGAGCCCCGGGCGGTTGGCCGCCGCGGTCGGCCTCTCGCTCTCCGGCTGGTTGTTTCAGGCCGCCGCGCTCACGGCCGCGTTCGCCGCGGTCGGCCACGAGGTGTCCCCGGTGATTCCGCTGTTCGCCGTCCCGCTGGCGTACGTCGCGGGCGCGACGCCGCTCCCCGGCGGGCTCGGGGGGATCGAGGCGGCGTTCGTCGCGCTGCTCGTCCCGACGACCGGGGTCCCGGCGTCCGCGGTCACTGCCGCTGTGCTCGTGTTCCGGGGCGGTGTCTACTGGATGCCGGTGGCGATCGGCGGCGCGTCGGCCTCGGTGCTCGGCGTCCGGACGGTCCGGTAGCGGACGGCCGCCGCTGTCGCCTCACGCGTCGTACGCGTGGTTCTCGAGCGTCTCGATCTCCACGGAGTCCAACACCGCCTCGTTGGTCGCGTCGAGCACGACGGGCGGGACGGTGGTCTCCGGCAGCTGCTGTGCGCGCGTCGCGTCGAGCGCCTCGAGCCACCGTCCCAGACAGAGACACCAGCGATCGCCGGGCTCGAGCCCGGGGAAGTCGAACTCCGGACGCGGCGTCACGAGGTCGTTCCCCCGCTCCGCGCTGAACGTCAGAAACTCGTCGGTCATCACCGCGCACAGCTCGTGTCGACCCCGATCGTCCGGGTGCGTTCCGCAGCAGCCGTCGCGCTCGAACCCGGTCGTCGGATCGCCGCTACAGGTGGCGAGCTCCTCGCCGAGGACGTTCCGTTCAGACATACCGACACCCACGGTCCGTGAACAGAAGTCTCTTCGCGTGACCCCCCGCGTCGCCCGCGAAACGAGCCCGCCGTCAGAAGAACAGCCAGAGGACGAGGAGCGCGTACAACACCGCGAGCGAGATGATTGTCAGCCGGATCAGGATGTTGACGCTGAACACGAGTCCGTTGTAGTCGTTTTTTAAGAGCTTGAGCGGGCGGGTCGTTCGGCTGGTCAGCCCGACCGTCGCGGGGGCCACCTCGTCGGTCGCGCGCTCGACGGCCGCGGTCAGGGCGGCGGTGTCCGACCGCCTCGTGTTCGCGAGCTCGTGGATGGAGGCGTGGGTGTCAGTGGAGAAGACGAGCGCCTCGTCGAACTCCTCGCGGTAGTCGGCCGCCAGCTCGCGCACGTCCGGCGTGATCCCGTTGGTGTCGATCCCCATCAGCAGGATCTGCTGGCCGTCGACCGACTCGACGAGGGCCGCCACGTCCTGGTCCGCGCGGCGGACCGCGAAGCCCGCCGCGTAGTCGCGCAGGGGCTCGTCGGCGAGCCGGTCGCGGAAGTCGTCGAAGTGGCGCTTCAGTCGATCCGCCTCGGAGGAGCCGTACAGCACCTCCTTCTCCGGGCCGTTCTGGAGGTCGTGTTTGTGGAGGTCCACGAGCAGCACCGCGGACTCGTCGACGTCGCCCATGAACACGCCCGTGTCGTAGTCGTCGATCCCCTCGCCGTGGAGGAAGATGACCTGCTTGTCGCCGACTCGGCGCCCGTAGAACTCGATCTCGCCGTAGTCGCCGTGTACCAGCCGCGACGCGCGACCGACGCGCTCGGGGTCGGCGACGGCGTCGAGGATCGTCTCCGCGTCGCTCGGGTTCGAGAGGTCCTCCTTGTGCGTGCAGGGGACGTGCAGGAAGAAGCCGCTCTCGCCGTCGTCCCCGTCGTTCAGGGCGTCGATGACGTTCCCGCTCAGCTGGCCGCCCCCGAACCCCCCGAGCGGGCCGGGGTGGACCCACGGCGCGGCGAGCGTCAGCCGGTCGCCGTTGTCGATCGCGAGCGTCTCGACGGCGGGCTCGGCCTCGACCCCCAGATCGAGCGAGGCGCGGTCGTTCCGCAGGATGCCCGAGGTGAGCTCGAACGCGGAGACGTCCGTGTTGCTCCTGATGAGGTAGTCGACGATCCCGAGCACCAACACGAGGAACGCCGCCGCGATGAGCAGCGAAGCGAACGCGAACACGTGGCGGTACGTCGTGAAGCCGAGGTCGCCGCCGGCGAACGCGTAGAAGGCGGCGATGAGCGCCGCCGGCTCGGCGAGCCCGACGATGAGGATCCGCTTGTACCGGTCGATCCCAACCGAGACGACGAGCACGAGGATGTTGATCAGGTAGACCGTGATGAAGAGGAGCCAGACGATGCTCCACGCGTTCCCCACGTCGTTGGCCCCGGAGAGGATCAGGGCGTAGACGAACGTGACGAACTGGTTGATCAGGGCGAGAAAGTAGCTCCAGGTCCGCGGATACCGCGGGAGGACCCGGTGGAACAGCTCCCCGGCGAACAGGAAGGGGAGGATGAAGAGGAGTCCCGCGATCGGGAGGAGCGTCGACGGCTCCGGCGAAAGCGGCGTGAACGCCCGAAAGGCCGCGAAGGCGACGACGCTGTAAACGACTCCGAGGACCGCCATCGCGGGGAGCTGGCGCGAGAGCGGCGGGACGCTGAACACCAGCCGCTGGAACACGTCGACGTTGTCGGCGCCCATCTACGACACCCCGTATATCTCCTCCAGCTCGTCTATCGTCCGGTCGACCGAGAACGCCTCGACCGCCGCTCGGGTCGGCCTGTCGCCCTCGAGGCAGTCGTCGACGGCCCGCGCCATGTTGTCGAGGTCGCCGTGCTCGAACCGGGCGCCGTTGTCGTCGCCGATGGTGCGGTCGAAGGGGGGCACGTCGGCCGCGGCGACCGGCGTCCCGCACGCGTTCGCCTCCAGTGTCGACAGCCCGAGCGTGTCGCAGGTCGACGCGGTGACGAAGACGTCGAGCGCGGAGTAGAACGCCGGGAGGTCCTCGCGCGGGAGGAAGTCCCGGAAGCGCGCGTTCTCCGGGGCGCCGCGTTCGAGCTCCTCGCGGACCGGCCCGTCGCCCACCAGCTCGAACCGCACGTCGGGGAGCCGCTCGGCGAGCCGGAGGATCTCGTCGACGTTCTTGTTGCGGGTCATCCGACCGCTGTACCCCACGGTCGGCTCGTCGCTCGCGAACTTCGAGTCAGCCACCGGGCGGAACGTGTCCGTCTCGATGCCGACGGGGAGCTGCCGGGGGGACACGTCCCGCCGGATCCGCGAGGTCGAGGCGGTGACGCAGTCGAACGACTGGAGGAACCGGTTCTCGTAGGCCACGTACGCCCGGCCGGCGATCCCGGCCAACGACTCCAGTTTCAGCCCCTGTACGAAGTAGTCCTCCACGGGCGTGTGGTGCGTGTACACGGACTTCACGCCGCGCTTCTTAGCGTATCGGCGCCCCATGAGCCCGGTCGACGCCGGCCCGTGGCAGTGGACCACGTCGAGGTCGGGAAGCGTCGAGAGCCGCCGGTAGGTCGGCACGCGGTACTGGCCGTAGAAGGGGTTCGGCAGCGACGGCACGGGGAGCTCGCGGTCGTCGGGCTCGTAGCTGCTCGCCGGGTAGACGACGTACACGTCGTGACCGCGGTCTTCGAGCCGGTTCCGCCACGCGCGGATCGTGTACGTCACCCCGTCGACGCCGGGAAAGTAGCTGTCGGTGAAGAATCCGATGTTCATGCGAGGGGTCGCAGTCGGGGCGTCGTCTGTCGCGCGCCGCCGTCGGAGCACTCACCGGGGTCGGTCGACTGCGCCGATCCGGCGAGAGACGCGTTTGGGGCCGTCGCCTCGACTCCCGCCGCGCCGCCGCGCTCGGACCGGTCCGCAGCGCCGTCGTCGTGTCCAGGCTGTGCCACGGTTGTTACGTCGCGGATTTCCCTCGGACGTGCATCAACATTTTCATTTCACGACCGCCCGGTTCCGGGAGCGATACCGCCGCAGCGCCCTGCGGCCCCAGGGTTAATCTCCCGGCGCCCGAACGGCCGCCCATGATCACGAGCGAACGGATGGCGGCCGTCGACGCCAACGCCGCCGCCCTCGGCGTCCCGCGGAAGCAGCTGATGGAGTCGTCCGGCAACGCCGTCGCCCGCGAAGTCCGGGCGCTGGCGGACCCCGGCGCGAGCGTCGAACTGCTCTGCGGGCGCGGGAACAACGGTGGAGACGCGTTCGTCGCGGCACGCTTCCTCTCGGGGTACGACGTAACCGTCCGCCTGCTCGGGCGCCCCGAGTCGATCCGGACGGAGATCGCTCGGGAGAACTGGGCGGCCCTCGGCGCCGCCGAGATCCCGACCGAGAGCGTCACCGACGCGGCCGATCTCGCCCTCGACGACCCGGACGTGATCGTCGACGCGATGCTCGGAACCGGGGTCGCGGGCGCGCTCCGGGAGCCGGAACGGACCGCGGCGCGACTGGCGAACGAGAGCGACGCCGCGGTCGTCGCCGTCGACGTGCCCTCCGGTATCGACGCCGACACCGGCGGTCCGACCGGGAGCAGCGCCGGTTCGGGGGAGCCGACCGGGAGCGGCGGCTCGGCGGTCCGCGTCGAGGCCGACCGCGTCGTCACCTTCCACGACGAGAAGCCGGGCCTGGCGGCGCTCGACGCGGACGTGACCGTCGCGGACATCGGGATCCCGGCGGCCGCGGAGCGGTTCACCGGTCCCGGCGACCTGCTGGGGCTCGGGCGCGACCCGGACTCGCACAAGGGCGAGAACGGCGAGGTGCTCGTGATCGGGGGCGGCCCGTACACCGGCGCGCCCGCGCTCTCGGCCCGGTCGGCCCTCCGGGCCGGCGCCGACCTCGTGCGCGTCGCCTGCCCGGAGGCGGTGGCGGAGACGGTGCAGGGGTACTCCGCCGACCTGATCGTCCGCGGGCTCTCGGGCGACCGGATCGGCCCGGAACACGTCGACCGCGCGCTCGAGCTCGCCGCCGGCAACGACGTGGTCGTGCTCGGTCCGGGGCTCGGCGACGGCGACGGGGCGACCGAGTTCGCGCGCGAGTTCCTGTCGCGGTACGCAGGGCGCGCGGTCGTCGACGCGGACGCGCTGCGGGTCGTCCCCGAGGTCGACACCGACGCCGAGCTGATCTGCACGCCGCATCAGGGGGAGCTGGTGGGGATGGGCGGCGAGACCGCCGACGACCCCGAGGAGCGCGCGGCGCTCGTTCGGTCGTTCGCCGACGAGGTCGGTCACACGCTGCTCGTGAAGGGCGCGGTCGACGCCGTCAGCGACGGCGACGCGGTCAGGCTGAACCGCACGGGGAACCCGGGGATGACCGTCGGCGGGACCGGGGACGTGCTCGCCGGCGCGGTGGGCGCGCTCGCGGCCGTGACCGACGCGTTTCACGCGGCCGCGGCCGGGGCGTACGTCAACGGGCTGGCCGGCGACGCGGCGGCCGCGGAGCTGGGGAACGGCCTCGTGGCGACGGACTTAATCGACCGGCTTCCCGAGGCGACGCGTGATGAGTGAGGACTCCGAAGACGGCTCCACCGACGAACTGACCCACACCGACGCGTCCGGCGAGGTCAGGATGGTCGACGTGGGCGACAAGCCCGACACGAGCCGCCGCGCGGTCGCGCGCGGTGAGATCCGGCTGACGCCCTCGACGATCGCGGCCGTCGAGGCCGACGAGGTCGGGAAAGGCGACGTGCTGGCGACCGCCCGCGTGGGCGCGGTGCAGGCCGTCAAACACACGTGGGAGACGATCCCGATGTGCCACCAGATCCCGATCACGAACGTCGACACCGAGTTCGCGGTCGGCGACGACCGGATCGAGCTGACGGTCGCCGTGGAGACGACCGGGAAGACCGGCTGCGAGATGGAGGCGTTAGAGGGCGTGACGACCGGGCTCAACGTGGTCTGGGACATGGTGAAGGCCGCGGAGAAGGACGGCGACGGTCAGTACCCTGACACCGGGATCGGCGGGGTCGAGGTCGTAAAGAAGGAGAAGCGGACGCTCGGCGAGTAGCCGGACCGCCCGTCGGGCCTCAGAACAGCCCGCTCACGTCGCCGTCGGCGTCGACGTCGATGTCCTCGGCGGCCGGCTCGGCGGGGAGCCCCGGCATCGTCATCACGTCCGCGGTCTTGGCGACGACGAAGCCGGCGCCCGCCGACGCCGACACCGCGCGGACGGTGAGCGTCCACCCCTCCGGCACGCCCGTCAGCGAGGGGTCGTCGGCGAAGGAGTACGGCGTCTTCGAGACGCAGACCGGGAGGTCGCCGTACCCCCACGCCTCCGCGCGCTCGATGTCGTCCGCGGCGCCGTCGACGTACTCGACGCCGTCGGCGCCGTACACCTCGCGAGCGACGGTCTCGATCTTCTCGCGGAGCGGGGCGTCGAGGTCGTACAGCGGCGCGAACTCGCCGGTGCCGGCCCGCTCGCGGACCAGGTCGGCGAGGGCGGTCGCCCCCTCGCCGCCGTCTCGATAGGCGGTCGAGCGCGCGACCGGAACCCCCGCGTCGGAAAGCGTCGACTTGAGGGCGGCGAGCTCGGACTCCGCGTCGTCCGGGAAGACGTTTATCCCGACGACCGCCGGGATCCCGAACGACTCCACGACCTCGACGTGGCGCCGCACGTTGTCGACGCCGGCCCGGACCGCATCCGGGTCCGTCTCCGCCAGCGCGTCGAAGTCGGCCGGCCACATCTCCAGGCCGTGCCGTTTCGCGCCGCGGACCGTCGCGACGACGACCGCCACGTCGGGGACGATCCCCTGGCGGGCGACGATGTGCGCGAACTTCTCGGCGCCGAGGTCCGCGCCGAAGCCGGCCTCGGTGACGAGGAAGTCGGCGAGGGAGGCGCCGACGCGGTCGGCCACGAGCGTGTTGGTCCCGTGGGCGATGTTCGCGAAGGGGCCGCCGTGGACCAGGGCCGGGACGCCCTCGACGGTCTGCACGAGGTTCGGGCGGAACGCGTCGCGGAGGAGCGCCGCGACGGCCCCCGTGACGCCGAGGTCGGCTGGCGTGACCGGGTCGCCGTTCGCGTCCTCGGCCAGCGCGATCCGCCCGATCCGCGCTTTGAGGTCCGCGAGGTCCTCGGCGAGCCCGAGGACGGCCATCAGCTCCGAGGCGGCGGTGATGACGAACTCGTCTTCGCGCGGCACGCCGCGCGCGGGCCCGCCGAGCCCCACGACGGCCTCGCGGAGCGCGCGGTCGTTGACGTCGAGCGCGCGCGGCCAGTCGACGCGCCGCACGTCGACCCCCTCCTCGTTCCCGTGATGGAGGTGGTTGTCGAGCGCCGCGGCTATCAGGTTGTGCGCCGATGTGAGCGCGTGGATGTCGCCGGTGAAGTGGAGGTTGATCGCCTCCATCGGGAGCACCTGCGAGTACCCGCCGCCCGCGGCCCCGCCCTTGATCCCGAACACGGGACCGAGCGAGGGCTCTCGGACCGCGACCGCCGCTGACTCCCCCAGCCCGGCGAGCGCCTGCCCGAGCCCCACCGAGGTCACGGTCTTCCCCTCGCCCTTCGGCGTCGGGGTCATCCCCGTGACGAGCACCGTCGTCCCGTCGGCCTCGCTCGCGGTCGCGGAGCGAACCGCGGACTGGGTGAGCTTCGCGACCCCGTCGCCGCGGGGTTCGATCTCGTCGGTGGTCAGCCCGAGGTCGGCCGCGACCGCCTCGATAGGGCGGGGCGTCGCGGCGCGCGCGACGGCGAGGTCGGACTCCGGTACCCCACTCGCGTCGACCGCCGGGTCTGCGTGCACCATATCGGAGCCTTTCCTCGGCAGCGTAATCAGTGTTGCAGGCGTTCTCGGGCGATAAAAAAGGCCGCGTCGGGTCGGCGAGCGGTCAGTCGTCGGCCGGCTCCGCGTCGCCCGACTCCGTCTCGGACCCGGCACCGTCGGCCGCGCTCTCTCCGCCGTCGGTGACGGTGACGGCGATGTCCGCCGCGGCCGCTTTGTACTCGGGTATCTTCGCCCGGTCGTCGAGCACGTCGTTCGTGAGGCGGTTCGCGGAGGCGGCCGCGAAGTGCGGGGTCGTCCAGACCACGCCCTCCTTGATGTCCTCCGTCACCTGCGCTTTCACCTCGATCTCGCCGCGTCGGGACCGGAGCGTCACCATGTCTCCGTCCTCGATGCCGTACCTTTCGGCGTCGTTCGGGTGCACGTCGACGAAGTTCTCGGGGTGCTGGCGCGAGAGCGTCGGCGACCGCCGGCTCATCGTCCCCGTGTTGTAGTGCTCCTCGAGACGGGCGGTGGTGAGGATCAGCGGGTACTCCTCGTCGGGCACCTCCGCCGGGGGCTGGTGGCGGACGCCCTCGATCTGCCCGAGGCCGCTCTCGGTGTCGAACGACTCCGCGTAGAGGAACTGGTCGCCCTCGTCGCCCTCCTCGTAGCAGGGCCACTGGATCCCGGTCTCGCCGAGCGCGTCGTAGGTCATCCCGTGGTAGATCGGACACACCTCGCGAAGCTCCTCGAAGACGGCCTCGACGTCGTCGAACCGGAACTCCTCTTCGCTGAACAGGCGGCTCCCGACCTCCATCAGGACCTCGAGGTCGTGTTTCGTGTTCTCGTGGACCTTCTCGGCGCCGCGCATGCGCTGGACCCGCCGGTCGGTGTTGGTGACGGTGCCGCCGCGCTCCGCCCACGTCGTCGCGGGGAGGACCACGTCGGCGAGCTCCGCGGTCTCGGTCATGAAGATGTCCTGTGCGACCATGAACTCCAGCGACTCGAGGCGCTTCTCGACCTCGTTGCCGTCGGGCTCGCTCATCACGGGGTTCTCGCCCATCACGTACAGCCCCTTCACCGAACGGCCCGCCTCGTGGGAGATCTCCACGTTGGTGAGCCCGGGCTCGTCGGGCACCTCGAACCCCCACACGTCCTCGACCGACTCGCGGGCCTCGTCGTCGTCGACGAGCTGGTAGCCGGGGAGGACGTTCGGCATCGCGCCCACGTCGCTCGTCCCCTGAACGTTGTTCTGCCCGCGCAGGGGGTTGACGCCGGCGCCGGCCTTCCCGAGGTTCCCCGTGATGAGCGCGAGGTTGATCTCGTTCTGCACGTTGTCGACGCCGCAGGCGTGCTGGCTCATCCCCATCCCGGTGAAGATGGCGGCGTTGTTCGCCATCGCGTACTTCTCGGCGGCGAGCTCGATGTCCTCGAGCGGGACGCCGGCCTCCTCGGCGGCCGCCTCCTTGTCGAAGTCGTCGAGGGTCTCTTTTAAATGATCGAACCCCTCGGTGCGCTCCTCGACGAACGCCTCGTCGATCCAGCCCGCGTCGGGCTCCTCCTCGTGGCGCTCGAGGATCGTCTTCAGAACGACGTTGAGCAGGGGAATGTCTGCGCCTGGGTTCACCTGGAGGTGCATGTGCCGGTCGGTCTCCTCGATCTCGAACGACCGGGTGGTCTTGTTGGCGTGCGGGTCGACCTGGATAACGGTCGCGCCCTCCAGCACGGCCTGTCGGAAGTACTGGCTGTTGGCGATCGGGTGCTGCTCGCCGGGGTTCGCGCCCTGGATCCAGAACACGTCGGCCGACGCCTCCAAGTCGGCCATGCTGTTCGTCATCGCGCCCGCGCCGAGGCTCGTCCGGAGCGCCCACACGGTCGAGGCGTGGCACATCCGGGTGCAGTTGTCGACGTTGTTCGTGCCGTACCGGCGCGCGATCTTCTGGAGGAGGTAGTTCTCCTCGTTCATCGTCTTCGAGGAGCCGAAGAACCCCATCGCGTCGGGACCGTTCTCCTCGCGGATCCGCTCCATCTCCGAGACGATCCGCGAGTAGGCCTCCTCCCAGGTCGCCTCGCGGAACTCCCCGTCTTCCTTTATAAGTGGCTCCGTGAGCCGGTCCTCGTGATCGACGACCTGCGTCGCCGCGCCGCCCTTGATGCAGACCCGGCCCTCGTTGACGGGCGCCTCCCCCCACGGCATGAAGTTCACGTCGCCGGGGTCGTCGCCCTGATTCACCTTGATCCCGCAGCCGACGCCGCAGTACGGGCAGATGGTCTTCACGGGCTCGTCGTCCTCAGCGGACATGGCTCTCACCCTGACGTGCGATCATATGTCACGATCTGTGATGCCATCCGCATGAGTGTGTCGGTGGTTCCCGGCCGGAGACGACGCGAGTGCTCGCCGAACCGTTTTATAAGCCCCGGCCGTTCGGCGGGTATGGAACTCTCGCTCGCCGACGTCGAGGACCGCGTCGCCGACCACGTCGAGGCGTACCGGGAGTCGGCCCCCTTCCACCCGGTCGAGGCGGAGGCGATCGAGTCGCTTCCGGGGGCGTTCCGGGCCGGCGAGTACGGCAAGCGCGACGTGGAGTGGGTGGTCCGCTGGTACTTCCGCCGGGCCGTGACGGACATCGACCACGAAGAGCGGCGCGCGGTCGAGGCCGCCGTCTCCGACGCGGACCCCCGGGAGCTACGGGGCGCGATGTGGGACGCGATCGACGCGCTGGACGGGGCGGACTCGGAGGCGGCAGCCGACTCGGGGCCTCCGCATCGCCGCGCCCTCGACGCGCTCACCCGGATTCCGGGCGTCGACGTGGGCGTCGCCTCCGCGCTGCTGTGGTTCCTCGCCCCGGACGAGCAGTTCGTCGTCGGCGAGCGCGAGTGGGCGGTCGTCGCCGCCCTCGCCGCCGCCGACGACCTCGGTCCCGACCTCGACGAGTACCCGGAGCCGATGACGGTCGACGCGTACGGCCGGTACCTCGACGCGGTTCGAGGGGTCGCCGACCGCCTCGGCGTGGACCACTGGCGCCTGTACATGGTGATCCGGCGGGTCCACGCGGAATCGGTCGAGGGGGATTTATAACGGGTGCTACCGGTCGAGGAACGGCGGGATCACGACCTCGGCGCGCTTCTCGTCGCCGCGCACGACGACGCTCACCTCGGTGCTGGGGTCGGCGTAGCGCTCGTGGAGGTACCCGAGCCCGATCGGCTCGTCGAGCGTGGGGCTCATCGTCCCGGAGGTCAGCTGGCCGACCCGCGTGAGGTCGCCGTCGGTGACGGCGTACCCGCTGCGCGGGACGCCGCGTTCGAGCAGCCGCACGCCGACGAACCGCTCGTCGACGCCCTCCTCGTTCTGGGCCTCGAGGGCGTCGCGACCGACGAACTCGGTGTCGAGCTTCACGACGAACCCGATGCGCGCCTCGTAGGGGCTCCGCGGCTCGGTCTCGGGGTCGAAGTCCTGCCCGGAGAGAAGGTACCCCATCTCCGTTCGGAGGGTGTCGCGCGCGCCGAGCCCGCAGGGCTGCGCCTCCCGCGGGGCGTCGACGAACGCCCCCCAGACGGCCGCGACATCCCCCGCGGGGCACATCACCTCGAAGCCGTCCTCGCCGGTGTAGCCGGTCCGGGCGACCCAGCAGTCGGTCCCGTCGACCGCCGCGACAGTCGCCTCGAACTTCGAGAGGCCGACGACCCGGTCCGTCGGCGTCGCCTCGTCGAGCGCGTCGGCCGCGTCCGGCCCCTGCACCGCGAGCATGGCCCAGTCGTCGGTGGCGTTCGCGACCGCGGCGTCGAGCCCCGCCTCGTCCCGGTAGTCGACCCACCGGTCGTACATCTGTTCGTCGTGGCCGGCGTTGGGCACGAAGAGGTACGCGGGGTCGCCGGAGCCGGCGTCGAGGTCGCGATCGAGCCCGGCGAGCGCCTCGGCGCCTTCGCCCACCTCGATCCCGTCGGGGAGGCGGTAGACGACCGTGTCGTCGAGCATCACGCCCTCCTCGTCCGTGATCGCGGCGTACTGGGAGTCGCCCGGGCCGAGCGCCGCCACGTCGTTGGTGGTGAGGCGGTTCATCAGCGCGGTCGCGTCCGGTCCAGACACCTCGATCTCGCCCATGTGCGACACGTCGAAGACGCCGAGCGAGTCGCGGACCGCGGCGTGCTCCTCGCGGATCGAGTCGAACTCGACCGGCATCTGCCACCCGCCGAAGTCGGTGAACTTCGCGCCGCGTTCCTCGTGGACCTCGTGCAGGGGAGTGCGTCGGTCAGACATGCGGAAACCGTCTCTCGGCCGGACCTAAGGTCTTGTCATCGGGGACTCCGGCGGGGGGCGACGCCGCCGAATCGTCCTCGTGACTTCGCCGAAGCGCCCCCGCGACCCCACCCCCCGGCGACAGGCTCAAGCCGTTTCCACCCCGGTAGCGAACGTGACGCGGAACCCCTCTGAGCTGCTCGCGCCCGCCGTCGCGGTCCTGCTGGTCGCGGTCGTCGTCGCCTCGGTCGCGGGCGCGTGGCCCCCGTTCGTCGCCGTCGAGAGCGGGAGCATGGCCCCGGAGGTCGAGCGCGGCGACCTCGTCGTCGTCACGTCGACGGACCGATTCCCGTGGGGCGGGCTCGTCGGCGCGGCGGAGCCCGGCGCGCCGACTCGGCTCGGCGGCGCCGGCGACGTGGTCGTCTTCGACCCGCCGAGCGGCGGCCAGCGACCGATCATGCACCGGATCGCGTTTCCGGTGACCGCCGGGGAGGACTGGACGGAGCGGGCCGACCCCGCGCTGGTTGACGGCGACTGCGCGGCGATCGCGGCCTGTCCCGCCCCCTACGACGGGTACGTCACCCGCGGCGACGCCAACGGCGAGTACGACCAGAGCGCCGGGATCGCCCCAGTCGTCCGCGAGGAGTGGATCACCGCCAAAGCGCTGTTCGCCGTCCCGAACCTCGGCTGGTTCCGGGTCGGCGTCGACGCCGCGATCGCCCGGGTCGGACTCCTCCCGACCGCGGTCGGCTTCGGCGGCGTCGCCGCCCTCACCGGCGGGTTCAGCGCGCTCCTCTTCGGGCGGGTGGCCGCGCGTCGAACGGCCCGCGACGAGCGCGACCGCTAGGGGGCCGCTCCGTCGCCGGGGAGAACCGTGCGTCGCCGTCTCCNTTTCCTCGCCGACGCTTTCCTCGCCGACGCTTTCCTCGTCGCCGTTCTACTCCTCGCCGTTCGCGTCGGCGCCGTTTTCGTCCCCGTCGAGCGTCACCGAATCGTTCGTGGCGTTCCGGAGGGCGTCGGACCGGCCGAATTCGCCGGGCGCGATCGCGAGCGTCCGGATCCCGTAGCCGTTCGCGGTCTCGACGACCGGCTTGAAGTCGGTGTCGCGGGAGGCGATGGCGAGCGTCGACATCCGGCCCTCGGCCGCGAAACGCGCGGCGTCGACCGCGAGCTTCACGTCGACGTCCCCGCTCGTGACGACGACCTCGAAGCCGCGCGCCTCCGCGGCCTGAATGAGCCCGGGCGTCGCGTGTTCGTCGAGGTAGAGCCGCGTCGTCACGAGCCGCCCCTCCGCCTCCGCGGCCACCCGCACGTCGTCGAGGTCGACGTCGAACTCCTCCCGCAACACGTTCGGGCCGTCGACGAACAGCGCCACGCCGACGGCGTCGTCGTCCGACCGACTGGATTCCATGCCTCTCGGTGCGTGATCCGCGGAGATATGTGTGCTGGTCTGGCTCGGCGTCGGCCGTCCGCGGGGACGTTCGGTCCGGGCGAGCAGACGACTTATCAGCCCGCCGAACGTACGGCGCCTATGATAACCCGCGTGCTGGTGCCGATGGACGAGTCGGAGATGGCAGAGCGCGCGCTGCGGTACGCGCTGGAGGCGCACCCGGACGCGGAGATCGTCGTGCTCCACGTGGTGGGCCAACCCTCGTCGATGATGGGTAGCGCCGCCGGGCTCGCGCTTGCCGACGACACAGAGGAGGCCGCGGAGGAGCAGGCGAGCGACCTGCTCGACCGCGCCCGCGACATCGCGACCGAACGCGGGATCGAGATCGACACGGAGGTGATGGCCGGCCACCCGGCGCGATCGGTCGTCGAGGCGAGCGAGGAGTTCGACGTCGTCGTCATCGGCAGCCACAGCGGGAGCCTCGCGGACCGGCTGCTCGTCGGCAACATCGCCGAGAAGATCGTCCGCGGCTCCGCGGCGCCCGTCACGGTCGTCCGCTGACGCGGCGGACCACGCCGAGCGGGTGCGGCAGGCTGAGATCGGCGGTGAGAGCTGAGATCGGCGGTGGCGGGCTGAGATCGGCGGTGAGAGCTGAGACCCGGGGCGGCGAAAGGCCGGCGCGACGGTCGCGTCGGTTCGTCTTTTGAACACCTTATATCCGTATTACCACCTGATCGACGACTGTAGTGAATATACGGAGTATTGAAGTAGCATGTCCAAGAATAACGGAGTAAGATGTCGGAACCCAACGCATACACCGTCATTTCCGAGCAGAACGATCACGATTGCACCACGGTACGTGCCCATCCGCGCAACGAGACGTACCACGTCGTCGAGTACGCCGACGAGGACGCCCGCGAGCGCGTGGCGGACCTCCCGGTGGGCTCGGTCGTCAGGATGGAGCTGTCGCGCGCCGGCCGTCGGAGCAACGTCTGGCGCGCAGAATCGGTCCGGACGGCGCACACCGACGGCGGGTCGGCGGCGGAGTAGGAGAAGCGGGACGACCGGTCCGGAAGCGGGTATCTCCCTCGCCGCGTCGTCGGTGCGCTCCGACGACGCGGCGGGGTCGCGCTCGGCTATTTATAACTCGCGGGTCAGTCGCGGGTTCGTCACGGCGCCGTCGGACGCGCCGGCGAAGTCGCGAGCGTACTTCGCGAGGACGCCGCCCTCGTACTGCGGCTCCGGCGCCTCCCACCCCTCGCGGCGCTCGGCGAGTTCCTCCTCGGAGAGGTCGACGGTGAGGTCGCGTTCGGGGATGTCGACGGTGACGTGGTCGCCGTCCTCGATGAGGCCGATCGGGCCGCCGTCGGCCGCCTCGGGGGCGACGTGGCCGATCATCGGGCCGCGGGTTCCGCCGGAGAAGCGGCCGTCGGTGAGCAGCGCCACGTCCTCCTCGTGGCCCGCGCCGACGACGGCGGCGGTGACGCCGAGCATCTCGCGCATCCCGGGACCGCCGGTCGGCCCCTCGTTGCGGATCACGATCACGTCGCCGGAGTCGATCGCGCCCGACTGGACGTACTCCATCGCGTCCTCCTCGTTCTCGAACACGCGCGCCGGCCCCTCGTGGTAGAAGGCGTCGTCGCCGGTCACCTTCAGGACCGCGCCCTCGGGCGCGAGGTTCCCCTTGAGGATCTTGATGGCGCCCTCGGCCTCCTTCGGGTCGTCGACGGTGTAGAGGAAGTCCGACTCGATCTCGTCGTCGTCCGGGAGCGCGCCGCGGGCCTCCAGCTCTGCCAGCTCCTCGGCGAGCGTGCGGCCGGTGACCGTCATCGCGTCGCCGTGGAGCAGGTCGGCCTCGAGCAGCCGCCGGAGGACCACCGGGACCCCGCCGAGCTCGTGGAGGTCGTTCATGACGCGCGTTCCGCCGGGCTGCAGGTTCGCGATCTTCGGCGTGCGCCGCGAGATCTCGTCGAAGTCCTCGATCGAGAGCTCCACGTCGGCCTCGGCGGCCAGCGCGAGCAGGTGGAGGACCGCGTTCGTGGAGCCGCCGATGGCGGTCTGGAGCGCGATCGCGTTCTCGAACGACTCCCGCGAGAGGATGTCGGAGGGGCGGCGGTCCTCCGCGATGCACTCCAAGGCGAGCTCGCCGGCGCGTTCCGCGACCTCGTAGCGCTCCGGGTCCTCGGCGGGCGCGGAGGCGGAGCCGAGCGGCGCCATCCCGAGCGCCTCGGCGATGGAGGCCATCGTGTTCGCCGTGAACATCCCGCCGCAGGAGCCCGCGCCGGGGCAGGCGTGGCGCTCGAGCTCGTCGAGCTCCTCGCCGCTCATGTCGCCCTCGGCGTAGGCGCCGACGCCCTCGAACACCTGGACGATCGTCACGTCGCGGCCGTCGTGCTGGCCGGGCATGATCGAGCCGCCGTAGAGGAACACCGAGGGGAGGTCGGTGCGGATCGCGGCCATCAGCATGCCGGGGAGGTTCTTGTCACAGCCGGCGACCGTCACCAGCGCGTCCATCCGCTCGCCGAAGGAGACGAGCTCGACCGAATCCGCGATCACCTCGCGGGAGATGAGGCTCGCCTTCATCCCCTCGGTCCCCATCGAGATGGCGTCGGAGATGGTGATCGTCCCGAACTCGATCGGCATCCCGTCCGCGCCGTCGATCCCCTCGATCGCGGCGTCGGCCACGTCGTCGAGGTGGACGTTACACGGCGTGATGTCGGCCGCCGGGTTCGGCACGCCGACGATGGGCGAGGAGAGGTCCTCGTCGTCGAACCCCATCGCGCGGAACATCGCCCGGTGCGGGGCCTTGTCCGCTCCTTCTGTCACGTCTCTGCTCCGCAGGGTCTCGTCCTTCTCGCCCGCGAACCGGTCCGCGTCGTCGCGGCGTCGGGAGCCGCCTCCCTCCGACCGCGGCTGCTGGTCGCTCATACCTGACCCTGTCGCTCGGGGGTCTTAAACGGACGCAAGGAAACAAGGGTTGCTCGGCGGGGCGAACCAGTTCGGGGCGGGAGTCACCACTCGCCGTCGAAGGCGATTTCGACGCCGCAGGCGTCGGCGAAATCGCGGAGGTGGCGCTTCTTGTCGCCCTTGTTCAGTGAAGTGTACACGTAGTAATCGCCGCCAACCGCACGATACAACCGCATTTCTTCTCCTGACGGATGTGCCGGTTCGTCGTTTAATATTGCAATCTTCTTGCCGGGAACGTACGGGAGCGGAGAATACGCGTCGATCAGGCCGTGCTCTCTGATAAGGTGATCCACGACTATTCCCATGAGGTCGGCTTGACTGTCGTCGCTGAACAGGTTTGAGTCCGTTTGATCAGCGATTTCGACCACGTACGCACCGGACAGATCATGGACGTCGGTCTGTTCGCTACGATCCGATTCGGTTCTTGACTGTGCAGAGTTACTCGCGTCGGTGTGGCCGTCGTTTTGGTCGCTTTCCAACTCCGCGACCAGATCGTCGACGAACGTTTTTGAGAGCGACTCCGCCGGCTGAGAGACCACCTCGCCGACGCGGTCGACGACAGTTTCGCGGATCGCTTCGGCGACCCACGCTTTTCGGTCTGTGAGCGTCTCGATCGCTTGTCGGCGGCGTTCGACACGCTGGTAAATCTCCGTCGATGCGCCCGACCGGATCGACTCCTCGGACAGCGCCGCGAGCAGCCAGTCGTTCGCCGTGAGGTCGGACAGATCGATACGCCGGAGGAATTTCACGTCGGGCTTGTCGCCGTCTTTTTTGAGTCGGTAGATGTGGAACGACTTTCCGTTCGTGAGAAGCCCCCAGTCGACCCACTCCTGTCGCATGTAGCTCCGGAGCTGGTCGGCGTGCGAGTCGGTGATCGCGGTGTCACAGCCTTTCGCTTCGACGAACACTGCCGGCGATCCGTCGGTGAACAGCGCGTAGTCGACCTTCTTTTTCGTCGATCCCATCTGGACCGAGTACTCCATCTCGATAGCTGTCGAATAGAAATCCCAGCCGAGAATGTCCCTTATAAACGGGTCTATTAGTCGCGCCCGCGTATTCTGCTCGTCCATCTGCGGCGACGACTCGACGAGCGACTGTGATCGTTCGACATAACCCGACACCGTCTCCTCGTCCATCTTTTCGATACGTCGCGGGCGTGTCCTCTTAAAAGTACAACCGTTCGTGACGGCTCCGTTACACTCCTGTCTTGATCTCCACCCGGTACCCGAACGGGTCCCGGACGTACACGGCGGGCGACTCGCCGACCGCGCCGAGCGGCTCGTCGAGCGACTTCTCGATCTCCACGCCCGCGGCCTCGAGCTCGGCCTCGAGCTCGTCGGCGGACCCCTCGACGGCGACGGCGACGTGGTCGTAGTTCGTCGCCGTCGGCGGGTTGAACTCCTCGGTCGGCCAGCAGTGGATCACGGCGGTCGCCGAGAGCCGCACGTCGAAGAAGGGCTTCTCGCCGGCCGCGTACGGGCCGTCCTCGATCCCGAATCCGAGCCGCTCGCCGTAGAACTCCCGGGCGTCGTCGACGCCGTCGGCGGGGATCCGGAGGTTGACGTGGTCGATGTGGCGCGCTTCCATGAGGGCCGGTTCGGGCGCGGAGTTGAAAAAGTGAGACGGTCGGAATCCGAGCCGGAGCGACCGAGCCGCAAGGGCGGGGCGCGCGTCGCGACTCCGCGGACGAGGACCCGATAGCGCGGATCCAGCGGCGGTACACCGAGGGGGAGCTCACCGAGGCCGAGTTCGAGCGGGCGCTGGGTCGCCAGCTCGCCGACGAGGCGCTCGACGAGGACGAGGAACGCAACGGGACGGAGCGCTCGGCACCCCTGCGAGAGCGGTAACGAACCGCGGTCGGGATGCGACCGGTCAGGCGAACGCTTCGAGGATCCCCGCGCCGTCCGTGCTCCGGCCGAGGTCGGGGAGCGTGGCGCGCTCGGGGTGGGGCATCAGCACTGCGACCGACTCGCGCTCGCCGAGGACGCCGGCGACGTTGTCGGTGGAGCCGTTCGGGTTGGCCGCGTCGGTGGCGTTCCCGTCGGCGTCGCAGTAGCGGAAGAGCACGCGGTCGTCGGCGACGAGGTCGGCGTGGGACGCCTCGCTTATCTCGAAGCGCCCCTCGCCGTGCGCGATGGGGACCTCGATGACCTCGCCCTCGTCGTAGGCGGCGGTCCATGGCGTGTCCGCGCGCTCGACGCGCAGGTGAACGGGCTCGCACTGGAAGCGCGCGGAGGCGTTGGTGGTGAACGCGCCGGACGTGAGCCCGGACTCGGAGCCGATCTGCGCGCCGTTGCAGACGCCGATCACGGGGACGCCCTCCTCGGCCGCGGCCCGGACATCGGCCATGATCGGGGCGCGGGCGGCCATCGCGCCGGCGCGGAGGTAGTCGCCGTAGGAGAAACCGCCGGGGAGCACGATGCCGTCCGCGTCCTCGGGAAGGCCGTCCTCGTGCCAGACGCGCTCGGCGTCGATCCCGAGGTGTTCGAGCGCGCGGACCGCGTCGCGGTCGCAGTTGGACCCGCCGAACTGAACCACTGAAACCGTCATCGCTCCGCGACCGCGACGTCGTAGTCGTGGATCGTCGGATTCGCGAGCAGCCGCTCGGCCATCTCGTCGGCGCGGTCGGCCGCCTCGTCGGCGTCGGTGGCGTCGAGGTCGACTTCGAACCGGTCGGCCGACCGGAGGTCCGACAGCTCGAACCCGAGGCGTTCGAGGGCCTGCTGGGTCGTCTCGGCCTCCGGGTCGAGGACGCCCCGCTTCAAGCGGACCGTCACCGTCGCGGTGTATGCCGTCATGTCCGGTAGTGCGGAGTCGTGTGTAAAAACCGTTTTGGAACGTCTTTTATATCCATGTTCGTGGATATATACCGGTCGATCGTGTGGGCAGCAGGGTCGGCACGGAGCGAAAGGGGCAAACCCCTCCGTGTTCTCCATCGGCTGTATGCAGCCGCTCGAACCGTCGGAGGTGATCGTCGCATGACCCGCGAACTGACCGAGATCACGGTCGTCGGAGGAGACAAGACCGGACTCATCGCGCGGGTCACCTCCCTGCTGTTCGAGCGGGGAATCAACATCGAGGACCTCGACCAGGCGGTCCGCGAGGGCGTCTTCCGGATGACGACCCGCGTGGACGCCTCCGAGATGGAGACCTCCCGGGGCGAGCTCCGCCGCGCGCTCGCCGAGCTCGGCCGCGAGCTCGACGTGGACATCCAGGTCCGGTTCCCGAGCGACCGCGACGCGCGCCGGATCGCGCTGCTGGTCACCAAGGAGACCCACGCGCCCGAGGCGTTACTGGAGGCGGAGGCCAACGGCGACCTCGCCGACGACGGCGAGGAGGCCGAGATCCCGGTCGTGATCGGCAACCGCGGGGACCTCCGGTCGCTCGCGGAGCGCTACGACAAGCCCTTCTACGACGTCGGCGACGGCAACGGCAACACCGACGAGGAGCGCCTCCTCGATCTGTTGGCCGAGTACGACGTGGACCTGATCGCGTTGGCGCGGTACATGCGCATCCTCTCGCCGGAGGTCGTCTTCCGCTACGAGGGCCGCATCATCAACGTCCACCCCTCCCTCCTGCCGGCGTTCCCCGGTGCAGAGGCGTATCGACAGGCGAAGGACGCGGGCGTCCGCGTCGCGGGCGTCACCGCCCACTACGTGACCACCGACCTCGACCAAGGGCCAGTGATCGCCCAGCGCGCTTTCGACATTCCCGCGGGCTCCGACGTGGCCGAGATCAAGCGCCGCGGCCAGCCCCTCGAGGCCGACGTGCTGCTCGACGCGGTCCGGCTCCACCTCGCGGACGCGATCGCGATCCACCGCGGCACGGTCCACGTCCGCGAGGACGCCGACGTTGACGCCCAACTCGGGCTGAGCGAGGCCGCGATCGACGCGAACCCGGACGAGCCGGTCGACGGCGAGCCGCTGTCGCGGTCGGGGACGCCGACCGCCGAGAGCGACTGACCGCGGCCGCCCCCACGCTATTTAATAAACCGCATCCTACGTCGGAGGGATGCGAGCCCGCCGGAGCCCGTCCCGGTTCGTCGCCGACGCGAGCGCCGTCGTCCGGAGCGACGAGCGCGTGATCCTGCTGTTCCTCGTGCTGCTGTCGATCGTGGCGCTTGCGGTGTTCCTCCACTACACCGTCTCGCTCCTCGACGGGCTGCCCGAAGTGCTCCCCGCGGAGCCGCCGCGCTGAGCGCCGCGAGCCGCGATCCGCTCGCGAGGGACGCTTATAAACGGACGAGGAGGTCCCGGTTCGCGGCCGCGTACGAGAGGTCGCCGTCGGCCATCGCCGCGCGGCGCCGTTCGGCCCAGTCGGCCGCGTCGTACCCGACCTCGCCGACCGCGGACTCGATCGTGTCGAGCAGGTGCG